>NZ_JAGPXY010000013.1 GCF_018070325.1 Micromonospora sp. H61 | reverse complement strand
GGGCACGGTGGGCGGGGAGGTGGTGGGGCTGGTGGGGGGGTTGGTTTGTTGTGGGTGGGTGGCGGTGGGGGTCGGGGGGAGGGCGGGGGGTCGGTTGGGACAGGCCGGTGCTGAAGCGGGTCGAGTCCGCCGCCAGGTCCGGGTGTTCCACGTCGAGTGCCAGCGCCGCGGCCTCGTCCAGCCCCAGCTCCGCACCCTCGCCGTACGCGTCGTCGAAGGCCGCGTCGCCAAGCACCGCGCGCAACTCCCCCTGCTGCTCGGCCCAGTAACCGCCGAAGATGCCGGGAGTGGCACGCATGCTCGCCCGGGTGGCCTGCGCGGCCCCGAACAGACGGGCCGCGGTCAACCGCTCCCCGCCGATCGCGCACCGCACCGCGACCGCGTTCAAGGTGTCGCACGCCCGCCCGTGGTAGCCGTGGCCCATCCGGGAGCGCAGCGCCACCAGCAGGTGCTCGTGTGCGGCGATCACGTCGCCGCGGGCCAGCGCGACCATGCCGAGCAGCATGTCCACCGAACGCCGGCCCCGCTCCACGGGCCGGGCCGCCTCCACCGGACGCACCGCGCCCAACAGCTCCGCAGCCTCCTCCAGGGCGCCCCGCCGCCAGAGCAGCTCGGCCAGGCTGAAGACAGCGAACAGCGCCTCGCCGACCACGTCCTGCCCGTGCGCCCAGTCGATGACCTCCCGGCACACCCGCTCGGCCTCGACGAACTGCCCCATGTCGACAAGCGGCGCGGCCCTGCCGGCGAGCACCCGGGCCAGCAACCCGGCGTCGCCGGCCTGCCGGGCCGCTGCCTCCGCCCGCTGGGAGTAGCGCAGCTCCTCGGCGAACTCGCCGTCGGCGCTGGCATGCAGCGAATGCATGTGGTACGCCGCCGCCAGCTCCGCCTCCGGAATCCGCTCCCCCGTCTCCGCGATCCGCCCGTACAGCCGGAACAGCCACAGCCGCCCCTCGCGGGCCAGGCCCCGCTCCAGCCACCACTGGTCCAGCCCACCCGCCAGACCGAGGCCGGCACGGGCGCTGCCGCCGGTGGCGCACCACCGCAGCGCGGCGCGCAGCTCCCCGGCCAGTGGATCGAGGGCATACAACGACAGCGTCACCGGCCGGCCGTCCTGGCCCAGGTGGGCCCGGTCCAACGCGTGCGCCGACCAGGCCACGTGCCGGTCCCGAGCGGCCTGCTCCTCGCCCGCCTCGCCCAACCGCCGCGCCGCGTACGCCCGGATGGGGTCGAGCATGCGGTAAGTGCTGCCGGCGGCGCGCGGCTCGGCCAACACCATCGACTTGTCCACCAGGACCGAGAGCGGGTCCAGCGGATCGTCACCCAGCAGCCACTCCACAGTCGCCAGATCCACCGGGCCGGCGAAGACCGCCAGCCACCGCAGCAGGCGGGCGGCCCGGGGCCCCAGTGTCCGGTAGGACCAGGTGACGGTGGCCTGCATGGTCAGATGCCGCTCGGTGGCCGAGCGCTGCACCGCCCGGCTCGCCGGGGTGGGCGGTGCAGCCCCGGCCGCCGCGGCGACCAGGTCCACGGTGTCCTGCTGGTTGCCGGACCAGCCCCGCTCCACCGGCGGCGGATCCGGGTCCTCCCGGCCGGCGTCCAGGGTGCCGAGAACGTCGTCGAGCCGCTCGGCGAGCTGACCGACGGAGAGCACCCGCAGCCGGGCGGCGGCCAACTCGATGGCGAGCGGCAGGCCGTCCAACCGTTGCACGACCCGACGCAGGTCGGCGGACTCGGCCGGGTCCGGCTGCCGACCACCACGCGCTGCCGCCGTACGGTCCAGCAGCAGCGCCACCGCGTCGCTCTCCGCGCCGTCCGCGCGCGGGTCGACCGAGAGCGGCGGAATCCGCCACACCACCTCGCCGGGCAGGCTGAACGACTCGCGACTGGTGGCCAGCACCCGCACGCCGCTCCCGCCGGACAGCAGACGCGCGATCACCTCGGCGCAGGCGGCCGGCTGGGTGTCGCAGGTGTCCAGGACGACAAGCATCCGGCGGCCGGCCGCGTACTCGACGAGGGTGTCCAGCATCGGCCGACCGGGCTCGGGACGCAGGCCGAGCACGGCGGCGATGGCGAACGCCACCAGCCCCGGGTCGGTCACCGAGGCGATGTCGACGAACCAGACCCCGTCCGGGTACGCCTCGACAACTCCGCTGGCCAACTCCACCGCGAGCCGGGTCTTGCCCGCGCCGCCGGCACCCAGCACGGTGACCAGGCGGTGCTGACGCACCAGCAGGCCCAGCTCGATGCGCTCAGCCTGCCGGCCGACGAACGAGGTCACCTGGGTGGGCAGGTTGTGCGCCACCGCGTCGGCGGTGCGGGGTCGGGGGAACTGCCGCTCCAGACCCGGGGCGACCAGTTGGAACAGTCGTTCCCGGTCGTCGAAGCCGCGCAGTCGATGCAGGCCCAGGTCGAGCAGGGTCGCACCAGGCGGCATCGGCTCCGCCCGACGTGCGGTGGACGCCGTGCAGAGCACCTGCCCGCCGTGGGCGGCGGCCGCCACCCGGGCGGCCCGGTGCACCTCGGGGCTGGCGTACTCGCCGTCGCGTGGCTCGGCATAGCCGGTGTGCAGGCCCATCCGCACCCGGGGCGCGGCTTCTTGGGTGGGCCAGTCGTGGCTGGACAGTGCCCGTTGGGCGGTCAGGCACGCGGTCATCGCCGCTGTCGCTTCCTCGAAGGCCAGGAAGAACGAGTCGCCCTCGGTCAACAGCTCCGCGCCACCCGTGCTGGCCAGCGTGCGGCGTAGCAGCCGTCGATGCTCGGCGAGCACCGGGCGGTAGTCGGGGCCGAGCAGTTGAGCCAGCCGGGTCGAGCCCTCAATATCGGTGAATACGAAGGTCACCCAACCGCTCGGGAGCTGGATCCGTGGCGACATGCGAGGAACCTCCGCCCGTGACGTCGGGTTCATGCTGCCTGAATCCGAACGATCACACATCGTGAGAACGGCCGGGCAAGTGCCGCCTCAACGTGCCACTCGGACCCGCTCCCGGCAAGGCCGGCCCACCAGGCGGCGGCGAATTGGCCCGATCAGCAGCCGCAGGCGCCGCCGCAGCAGCCACCACCAGCGGCGGGTGCCGGGGCACCACCGGCACCGCCACTGCGACCAGTGACCGCGACCGCGGAAAGAAGCTTGACCGTGTCGGCGTGTCCCTGAGGGCAGCTGGCCGGCTCACCGGCCGCCGCCATCGAACGGTTGACCTCGAAGGTGTCGCCGCAGGCGCGGCAGCGGAACTCGTACCGGGGCATGCCACCCAGGGTACGTGGATCTGGCGGTTCGCGGAGGATGGGTGATACTCGACAGGTGGTGGACGGCGAGGACGACAAGCGTGTGCAACCGTTACGACCGGCCGCGCCGCTGGACGGGCCGCTCGAAGGCTCCGGGGCCGCGCCCGACCCGGTGCGCAAGGTGCCCCGGCCCCGCCGCCCCTGGCTGAGCGGGCGTTCCGCTGGCCCGCCGGCCACGCCACCGGCCACCACGCCAGCGGCCACCGCGCCGGCTCCGCCAGCGGCGAAGCCCACCGCGCCCGACTCCGCCGGGTCCGAACCGGACGCGAGCGCCACCGGCACGAACATCCCGGCCGCACCCGTCCCGACCGCAAGTCCAGCAGCCGCCTCCCAGGCCGAGGCCGCGAAGGCCGGGACCGGTAAGACCGAGGACCTCAAGGCCGAGGCTGCTAAACCCGAGGATCAGAAGACCGACATCGTCAAGGCCGATGCCCCCAAGGTCGACGACGCGAAAGCCGACGACGCGAGAGCCGAGGACCCGAAGGCGGACGGCAGCGCCAGTGGCCCGGCCGCGTCGAAGACGGCCGGCGCGTCGAGCGCCGACAAGCCCGCTGACGACGCGAAGACCGGTGCCGCGGATCCGGCCAAGACCACTGTGGATGAGATCCCGGTCGTGCCGGCGCCCGACCCGGCCCGTCGGCGGCGGGTGCAGTTCGCCCACGCGGTACGTCTGCCGCCCCGCCGGGCAGCAGCCGCCGCGGCCCAGGCGACCCGTGCCTGGGCACGCCGGCCGAGTGGTCGGCTGACCCTGCCCGGCGTCTTCCTGCTGGCGCTGGTGGCCGCGACCGCCGCGGCGGGAGCGCTGCTCGTACCGGCCGCGATCCGCTCACCGCGCCCGGTAGCTGTCGACGCCTCGGCCGCGCCGAGCGGGGTCGCCGCGCCTGGGATGCCGACCAGCCCGCTGCCCACCGGGCCGCTGCCGACCCTTCCGCTGCCCACCGGCGGGTTGCCCGGCAACGGGCTGCCGACCGGGTCGGTGATCGGTGGCCGACCGTCGGACGCCCTGGCCGGCTGGGCGCAGCAGGTCGGTGCCAAGGTCGGCGTGCCGGCGGTCGCCATGCAGGCGTACGGCTACGCCGAGCTGGTGCTCGCCCAGACCAACCGCAGCTGTGCGCTGAGCTGGACCACGCTGGCCGCGATCGGGCAGGTCGAATCGGGACACGGCTCGGCCAACGGCGCGCGGTTGGGGCAGGACGGCAAGGCGGTGCCCAACATCATCGGGCTGGCGCTGGACGGGAAGGAGGGTCGGATGCGGATCATCGACACCGACCGTGGGGCGCTCGACGGGGACGCGACCCTCGACCGCGCCATCGGGCCGATGCAGTTCATCCCGACCACCTGGCAGGAGATCGGCGCGGACGCGGACAACGACGGCCGCAAGGACCCGCACGACCTGGACGACGCCGCCCTGGCAGCGGGAAACTACCTCTGCAAGGGCGGCCGAAACCTGAGCATTGCGGGCGACTGGTGGAACGCGATCCTCTCCTACAACGACGTACGGCGGTACGCCCAGGACGTCTACGACACCGCGAACCGGTACGGACGGGCCAGTCGGTCGTGAAGTGATCGTCTCGATACGTTGGAGAACTGGACACTTCCCCCGGGCCTCTGTTAGCGGCAAGCTAGACGGGTGATGGTGCGCGAGTGGGACCCCAGGACCGCGTCGTCCGCCGAGATCGCGTCGCTGTTGGCCACGCTGAACGCGGTCCTGGCGGCCGATCTGCCGCAGGATCCGCCCTGGCGGGTGGCTTCGTTGCGGGAATACCTCGCCGAGGTGATGCCCGGCGAGCGGCGGATCTCCTGGATCGCCCAGGCCGAGCCGACCGCTCCGGGCGACACGGGCGCGGTGCTCGGCCAGGTGCACGTACTCCTTCTGGGTGACATCGGTGTGCTCGAGGTGCTGGTGCACCCGTCCGCGCGGCGCACCGGCCTCGGTCGTGACCTGGTGCTGCGCGCCGCGCGCCGGGTCTACCAGGAGGGCTTCCGGTCGATCGGGGTCGAGGTTGTCGGCGACACGCCGGCGGTCGGGTTCTACGAGTCGCTCGGCTTCAACCGGGAGTACGTGGAGACACGCAGCGTGCTCGATCTGACCTCGGTGGACTGGGCCGAGTTGGCCGAGATGGCCACCGGCATCGGGACGGGCTACCAGCTGGAGTTCTTCCCGGGCGGGCCGCCGGACGACCTGATCGAGGCGTACGCGCGGGCCAAGGCCGAGGTGCGCGACGTCGACGACGGTGAGCTGCGCCCCAGCTCCTACGACCCGGAGCGGCTGCGGGACAGCCTCGACACGCTGCACCGGCGAGGCATGAAGCCGTACATCGTGCTCGCCCGTCACGAGCAGAGCGGCGAGGTGGCCGGCCTGACCGAGGTGGTGGTGCCGGCGCAGCACCCGACCCGCGCCGACCAGTACGACACGATCGTCGCGCAGGATCACCGGGGCTACGGCATCGATCGGGCGATCAAGGCCCGGATGCTGCTGGAGTTGCGCTCCGCCGAGCCGGAGTTGATCGAGGTGCAGACCTGGAACGCGCAGGCCAACGAGGCGATGTTGAAGGTCAACGCGGAGCTGGGCTACCGCCCCGACCGGGACTGGTGCGAATACAGCGTCGACGTCGCTGAGCTGGTGCACCGCCTCGATCCGCCACGCTGAGGAATTCACGAAACTGTCCATTAGGGGATGGACGGTGGACAGCCGCGCACCTTAACGTGCGTTGACCCCATCCACCCATCGTGGAGGCCCTATGCGCCCGCGCCGCTCAATCGCCGCGCTCGCGACCGCCACCGCCGCCGTGACCGTCACGGCGCTCGGCGTCGTACCCACCGCGGCCAGCGCCGCGCCCACCGACCTGTTCATCTCGGAGTACGTCGAGGGTTCGTCGAACAACAAGGCGATCGAGCTGTTCAACGGCACGGGCACCGCCGTCGACCTGGCGGCCGGTGGCTACCAGTTGCAGCTCCACTTCAACGGCTCCACCACGGCCACCACCATCGCCCTGACCGGCAGCGTGGCGGCCGGTGACGCGTTCGTGTTCGCCAGCGCCTCGGCCGGGGCCGCCATCCTCGCCCAGGCCGACCAGACCACCGGGGCGAGCCTCTTCAACGGTGACGACGCGATAGTGCTGCGCCGGGGCAGCACGGTGCTCGACTCGATCGGCCAGGTGGGCGTCGACCCGGGCACCGAGTGGGGCGCCGGCGTCACCAGCACCGCGGACAACACAGTGCGCCGGCTGCCGAGCGTGACGGCCGGTGACACCGACCCGTCGGACGCGTTCGACCCCGCCGCGCAGTGGGCCGGCTTCCCCATCGACACGTTCGACGGGCTGGGCGCGCACACGGTGGACGGCGGTGGCCCGGTCGACGCACCGGCCGCGCTGACGTGTGGCGGGCCGCTGGTCACCGCCGCCGGCACGGCCGCGAGCCGCGAGGTGAGCGCCACCGACCCCGACGACACGATCGTCGACCTGGCGGTGACCGCGATCAGCCCGAGCCCGACCGCCGGCTCGATCAGCCGTACCGCGTTCACTCCCGCCGAAGGGGTGGGCGGCACCGCCCGCGCCACGGTCGGCGTGAGCGCCGACCTCGCCGCCGGGGCGTACACCGTCACCCTCACCTCTACCGACGCGGACGGTGGCACCGCGAGCTGCGCGCTGGCCGTGCAGGTGACCCGGGAGCTGACCGTCGGCGAGGTGCAGGGTCCGACCACCGACAGCGAGTCCGGTCCGAGCGACCGGTCACCGCTCGCACCGGCGAGCGGCAACGGCACGAGCAGCACCCTGTACGACGTACGCGGCGTGATCACCCAGTTGACCCTGGCCCGCACCTCGGCCGGGGCGGAGCAGCACGGCTTCTTCCTGCAGAGCCGCGTCGGTGACACCGACGGCGACCCGACCAGCTCCGACGGCATCTTCGTGTTCATGGGTACGTTCACCTCGCTGATCGGCGGTTACGTGCCGACGGTCGGCGATGAGGTAGTGCTGCGGGCCCGGGTGTCGGAGTACTACAACTTCACCCAGCTCTCCGGCGCGTCGCTGGTCCGCCGGATCGGCGGTGGGCTGGTAGTGGACTCCGCGGTCGCGGTGGCCGACGCGGTGCCGCCGGCCGTTCTGGACGACGCGCAGCGCTTCTGGGAGCGGCACGAGGGCTCCCGGATGCGGGTACGCGCGGGCAGCGGCGCGGTGAGCGGCCGGGACGTCTTCTCCTCCACTGCCGACGCGGAGCTGTGGGTGGTCGACCGCGACGACCCGCTGCTGGACCGCGCCGACCCGTACTCCCGGCGGGTCTTCCGTGATTCGCACCCGCTGGACAACGACCCGACCCGCCGCTTCGACGACGGAAACGGCCAGCGGACGCTGCTCGGCAGCATGGGAGTGAAGGCCACCGCCGGGGACAGCGCCGCGCTGCTCCCGCCGACGCACACCTTCGACACGCTGCGGGCGGACGCGGTGGGCGGGGTCTACTACTCGTTCGAGAAGTACGGCGTCCAGGTCGAGCGGGCGGAGTTCGCCGCCGGGGCCGACCCGTCGAAGAACAACCCGCCCAAGCCGGCCGACCGGTCGCAGGAGGTGGCAGTGGCCACCTACAACGTGGAGAACCTGTACGACTACCGCGACGACCCGTTCGACGGCTGCGACTTCGCCGGGAACGCCGGCTGCGTGGGCGTCACCCCGCCGTTCGACTACGTCCCGCACAGCGAGACGGAATACCGCGAGCAGCTTGCCGCGCTCGCCGACCAGATCGTCACCGACCTGCACGCACCGGACCTGATCCTGGTGCAGGAGGCCGAGGACCAGGACATCTGCGCGGTCTCCGGGGCGACGCTGAGCTGCGGCGACACCAACAACGCCGATGGCGCTCCGGACAGCATCCAGGAGTTGGCGCTCACTGTCGCGGCGGCCGGTGGGCCCGCGTACGCCGCCGCCTATGACCGGACCGGCGCGGACGCCCGCGGTATCACCGCAGCTTTCCTGTATCGCACGGACCGGGTGTCGCTGGCGGCCGCGACGGCGGCGGACCCGCTGTTGGGGTCGGCACCGACCGTTCAGTACCGGGCTGCGGGGCTGCCGGCCAACGCCGACGTGCAGAACCCGAAGGCCCTCAACGCGGTGTTGCCGGCGGATGTGGACACCTCGACCGGTCGGGACGGGAGCAACGTCTTCACCCGTGCCCCGCAGTTGGGCAAGTTCAGCGTGGCCGCGGCGCCCGGCTCGACCGAGCGGTTCACCCTGTACGCCCTCAGCAACCACTACTCCTCCGGCCCGGACAGCCGGGTCGGGCAGCGGCGGGAGCAGGCCCGTTACGGCGCGGCTATCGTCACCGCGATCGAGGCGGCCGACCGGACCGCCCGGGTGGTCTACGGCGGGGACCTGAACGTCTTCCCCCGCCCGGACGATCCGTTGCCCTTTGGGCACCAAGAGCTCAGCGCCACCGGTGACCAGCCCACGCCGTCGGACCAGCTCGCCCCGCTCTACGAGGCGGGCCTGCACAACCTGTGGGACAACCTCGTCGCTGACGTGCCGGCCTCGGCCTACTCGTACAGTTTCGAGGGGCAGGCGCAGACCCTCGACCACCTGTTCGTCAACGACGCGTTCCACGGCGATTTGGTGCAGGTGCGGGCGGCGCACATCAACGCCGACTGGCCGGCGGAGTTCGCCGGTGACGGGTCGCGGGGTTCCAGTGACCACGACCCGCAGGTGGCCCGGTTCCGATCCCGGGCGTCGTTGACAGTGGCCGACTCGGCCGTGGCCGAGGGCAACCAGGGCACTCGGCAGCTCACCTTCACCGCCACCGTGTCTCGGCCGCTCTCTCAGTCAGTGCTGCTCTGCGCCGCCACCGTCGGTCTCACGGCGCAGACGGGTTCGGACTTCGACCCGTACGCCGGCTGCAAGGTCTTGCCCGCCGGGCAGACGTCGGTGGCGTTCCCGGTGTCGGTGCGCGGTGACCGCAAGCGGGAGGCGGACGAGAAGTTGACGCTGCTGGTGGCCGGCGTGCCCGGCCTGCGGCTGGCCGATCCACTCGCGACCGGAACGATCACCAACGACGACTGATCGTGAATGTGGTCGACGACGGCCCGCCGGACCCACCCGGGGCGGCGGGCCGTCGTCTCTCCTGCCTCACTGGTACCGCCAGAGCTGTGGCGGTGGCGGATCGCCGCGGTGCCTGGCTACCCGCACCTCCCATTGGCTGCGCCGACGCATCGCGTCCCGGACCTCCCGATTGCGGTAGAACGTCTCGGGCGGGCGGGCCAGCCCGTAGATGTCCGCCCACCACTCCCCCGGCTCAGGGTCGAGGATGGTGTCCAGGTGCGACGGGTAGCGGCGCCCCGCGCCGTCGCGCGTGTCTTCCCAGTCCCGCATCGGCCTGAGCACCCGGCCGAACTCGTCGACGACGGCCAGCCGACATCCGACGACCCCGACTATCCGGCGGAGCAGCTCAATGCTCGGCACAGTCCGACCGGCCTCGATGCGGCCGATGGTCGCGTGGTGCACTCCCGCCCACCTGGCCAGCTCACGTTGGCTCAGGTCGGCGTGACGACGGACCGCGCGGACGATGCCGACGACCGGCCATGGGGTGTCGGAGGGCTCGCTGAGTATGACTTTCCGCTGCGCGATGCTGGGGCTCGGACCGTCGGGGATCCAGTTGTCGGCGCTGGGTGCTCCTGCACCTGGGGGTGTCGGTGAGTCGTCCATGCCGCCACCGTCCCGGCTCGCTCCGTTCCTCGCAGTCCCGTTCGGCGGGCCTGTGGACAACGGAAGGACCTGTGGACAACCGTGCGTCCGTCACCGCGGGATAGGTGGCTCTCGCATAGCCGGCAAATCCGTGGGCATTGAGCAGCACGTCTCCACCGCGGACGACCAGGGACGCAACCCCTAACCCTTCCCCTTTGCTCTGCACCCCGATATGCACCGGTTGCGGTCCGTAGCCGTCGCATCGGCGGGTGCAGAGCAAAGGCTGGGATGGAGACGTCGGGCCAGGGATCCGCGAGCCAAGACGGCGTCGAGCCAGGGATCAACCAGCCAAGACGGCGTCGAGCCAGGAATCAACCAGCCGAAGCGGCGTCTAGGCCAGGAGTCCGCCAGACGCGGCAGGGAGCCCAGCCGTCACGGCCACGTGCGGTGCCCGCTTCGCCGCGCACACGTCACGAGGGTCCGCGGTCAGCCGACGGTCGCAGGCGGGGCCGCTCAGTAACGCTGGCGGAGCAGGCCGGCGGCCTCGACGGCCCAGTAGGTGAGGATGACCTGCGCGCCGGCCCGCTTGATCGAGGTGAGCGTCTCCAGCATCACCCGCTCGCGGTCGATCCAGCCGTTCGCGGCAGCCGCCTCGACCATCGCGTACTCCCCGGAGACCTGGTAGGCGGCGACCGGGACGTCCACCGCGGCCCGCACCGCCGACACCACGTCGAGGTAGGGCAGCGCCGGCTTGACCATCACCAGGTCCGCGCCCTCGGCCACGTCCAACGCGACCTCGCGCAGCGACTCACGCAGATTGGCCGGGTCCTGCTGGTAGGTGCGCCGGTCGCCCTCCAGCGCCGACTCCACCGCCTCCCGGAACGGGCCGTAGAAGGCGGAGGCGTACTTCACCGCGTACGCCAGCACGGAGACGTCCTGGTAGCCGGCGGCGTCGAGGGCCCGGCGTACCACGCCGACCTGGCCGTCCATCATCCCGGACGGCCCGACCATGCCGACCCCGGCGGCGGCCTGGGCCACCGCCATCTCGGCGTACGCGGCCAGGGTCGAGTCGTTGTCGACCTCACCGTCGGGGGTGAGCAGCCCACAGTGCCCGTGCGAGGTGAACTCGTCGAGGCACAGGTCGCTCATCACCACGGTGGCGTCGCCCACCTCGGCCACCACGTCACGGATGGCGACGTTGAGGATGCCGTTCGGGTCGATGCCACCGGAGCCGGTGGGGTCCCGCTTCTCCGGCACGCCGAACAGCATGATCCCACCGACACCGGCCTGGACCGCCTCGGCCGCCGCCTTGCGCAGCGAGTCCCGGGAGTGCTGGAGCACCCCCGGGAGCGACCCGATGGCGCGGGGCTCGGTCAGCCCCTCCTTGACGAACATCGGCACGACCAGTTCGGCCGGGTCGACCCGGGTCTCTGACACCAGCCGGCGGACCGCCGGGTTGCGGCGCAGCCGGCGGGGCCGGATCTCGGGGTACGACATGGCAGGCCCTCCTCGAACGACTACCGGAAGCGCAGAGCGGTCGGGCCCTGCACCTTCGAGCCACGGCGCTGCTTGGCCGGCATGGCGGCCAGCTTCTCCCGCAGCTCGACGGCGTAGGCGGCGAGCGCCTCCACCAGGTCGGGCACCGAGGCGTGCGGCGGCTGGACGTCGACGCGCAGGCCGAACTCCGTCGCGGTCTCCGCCGTCTTGGGCCCAATGACGGCAACAACGGTCCGGGCGTGCGGCTTCCCGGCGATGCCGACCAGGTTGCGCACGGTGGAGGACGAGGTGAAGAGCACCGCGTCGAATCCGCCCGACTTGATCGCGTCGCGGATCTCGGCGGGCGGCGGAGCGGCCCGCACCGTCCGGTACGCGGTCACGTCGTCGACCTCCCAGCCGCGCTCGGTGAGCCCGGCGGCGAGGGTCTCGGTGGCGATGTCGGCGCGCGGCAGCAGCACCCGGCCCACCGGGTCGAGGATCTCGTCGTGCGGCGAGAACTCGGCCAGCAGGCCCTCCGAGGACTGCTCCCCGGCGGGGATCAGCTCCGGCTGGATGCCGAACGCGCGGACCGCGTCCGCTGTGGCCTCGCCGATGCAGGCGATCTTGACGCCGCCGAAGTGCCGGGCGTCGAGACCGTGCTCGGCGAACTTCTCCCAGACCGCGCGGACCGCGTTCACCGAGGTGAAGATCACCCAGGCGTACCGGCCGTCGACCAGGCCCTTGACCGCCCGCTCCATCTGCGCCGGGGTACGCGGCGGCTCGACCGCGATGGTCGGCACCTCGCACGGGATCGCCCCGTACGCGCGCAGCCGGGCGCTCATCGCGCCAGCCTGCTCCTTGGTACGGGGTACGAGCACCTTCCAGCCGTACAGCGGGCGGTTCTCCCACCAGCTCAGCTTGTCGCGCTGCCCCACGCCGACACCGACGGTGAGCACCACCCGGCCGGTGAAACCGAGCGCGGCGGCCACGAAGCTGTCCACAGTCGACGTGGTCGTGTACTGGGTCTCGCCGGTGCCGTCGCCGGTCACCCCGACGCCAGTGGTGCCGTCGACCCCGGCGGCGAGCAGCCCGTCCCGGACGGCGGCGAGGTCACCGGCGTCCACGGCGAGCGCTAGCGAACCCCGGCCGACGGCCGTGGCCAGCGCCTCGAAGTCCAGTGCGCTGACGTCCTCGACGTCGGCTGCCGTACGCACACCCGGCAGCGGGACCCCGGCGTAGGTGGCCACACCCTCGGCCTGGCCGACGCCGGGCACCACCTCGAAGTGGGCGGCGGTGCGGGCCACCGCCTGCACCTCCTTGACCACCGAGTCGTGCCCGAACGGGTCGCCGGCGACCAGGTGCACCGCGTTGAGCCCGGAGCGGGCCGCGGAGATCAGCACCTTCGCCACGTCCCCCGGCGCGCCCTCGGCCGGGGTGAACTCGGCATCGTCCCTGGCCTCGGCGCGAACGACGGTGAGCAACGACTCCGGGACTCCCCGGTCGTAGATCACCTGGTCGGCGTCGACCAGGGCGTCGTGGGCCCGACGGGTCAGCAGGCCCGGGTCACCGGGGCCAGCCCCGACGAACGCGATACGGCCGACGGGCTTACGGGTGCGGGTCATTCTGTGCTCCCAAATTGCTGGGTCCCCGGGCCGGTGTGTCCTTCGTGGCCGAGGATCGAGTCGGCGCCGAGCTCGAGGAGTTCGGCGGCGAGTGCCTTACCGATCTCCGCCGCGTCGGCGGGCGTTCCGGTGCGGGACAGCCGGAGGTCACGAGTGCCGTCCGGGCTGATCACCGCCCCGCGCAGGTAGATCTCATCGCCGGTCTCGCCTTCGGCGAGTTCGGCATAGGCGGCGACGGGTGCGCTGCACCCGGCCTCCAGGGTTGCCAGAAACGCACGTTCCGCGGTGACTGCGGCACGCGACGGTGCGTGGTCGAGCACGGCGAGCAGCCCGACCAGGTCCTGGTCGTCGACCCGGCACTCCACGGCCAACGCACCCTGAGCGGGAGCGGGCAGCATGAGCATCGGGTCCAGCGACTCGGTGATCACGTCGAGCCGGCCGAGTCGGGCCAGACCGGCCCGGGCCAGGACGACGGCGTCGAGGTCGGCCTCGGGGCCGAGCACGCGCCCCAGGCGGGTGTCGACGTTGCCGCGGATCGGGGTGACCTCCAGTTGCAGGCCGAGGGCATGCAACTGGGCGATCCGGCGCAGCGCGCCGGTGCCCACTGTGGCCCCGGGCGGCAACTCGGCGAGCGTTCGGCCGTCGCGGGCCACCAACGCGTCGCGCGGGTCCTGCCGGGCCGGCACCGCCGCGATGTGCAGCCCACCGGCGGCGGCCGTGGGCAGATCCTTGTACGAGTGCACCGCGAAGTCGATCGTGCCGGCGGTCAGCGCGTCGCGCAGGGCGGAGACGAACACCCCGACGCCCAGCCGGTGCACCGGCGCGTTGGAGCGGTCACCCGCGGTGACCACCTCGACCAGCTCGACGGGGCGGCCGGTGGCGGCGGTCACCGCCTCGGCGACCTGGCCGGACTGGGCCATCGCCAGGGCGCTGCCCCGGGTGCCGAGGCGCAGGGGGGCGGTCATCGCGCACCTCCGGTGGGTGGGGTGGGCTCGGCGGCGTCGGCTCCGGACACCGGGTCGGTGCCGGGGAGCGCCATGCCGAGGTCGGGGGTCAGCACGTCCGGGACGGTGTCCACCGGCGAGGTCTGCGGCACCTCGAGGTCGAACAGCTCGCGCAGCAGTGCCGCGTACTGGTCGCCGCCGGGTTCCGCGGCCAACTGGCGGACCTTGACGGTGGGCTGGTGCAGCAGCCGCTGCACGACCCGGTGCACAGTGCGGGCCACCTCGGCCCGCAGGTCGTCGCCGAGGTCGGGGCGACGCTGGGCGAGTCGGCGCAGCTCGGCGGTGACCACGTCGTCGGCCCGGCCGCGCAGCGCGGCCACTGTGGGTGCCACGTCGGCGCCGCGCAGCCAGGTGAGGAAACCCTCGACCTCGCTGAGGACGATGCGTTCGACGGCTGCGGCGTCGGCAGCCGCCGGACCGTCGGCGAGCAGCGCCGCCATCCGGTCGATGTCGATCACCTCGACACCGGGCAGCTCGGCGACGCCCTCCTCGACGTCGCGCGGAACGGCCAGGTCGAGCAGGACCAGCGGGCCCCGGGACGGGTCGCGTTCGGCCAGCGCCGTGGTGACCACCGACCGGGTGAGGACCGGTTCGGTGGACGCGGTGGCGGCCACTACGATGTCCACTGTGGAGAGGGTGTCGGCCAGCTCGGTCATCGGCGCGGCACTTGCCCCGTACGACTCGGCGAGCCGGACGGCCCGGTCGGCGCCCCGGTTGCTGACGGTGAGCGGCCCGGCGCCCAACCGGGACAGCGTGGCGACCCCGAGCGAACCCATCGCACCGGCGCCGACCACCAGGGCCGGGTGGCCGACGAGGTCGCCGTCGAGGTGCCCGGCGGCCAGCTCCAGGGCGGCGGTGACGACGCTCTGGCCGGCCCGGTCGATGCCGGTTTCGGCGTGGGCCCGCTTGCCGACCCGCAACGCCTGCTGCATCAGCTCGTGCAGCAGCCGGCCGGCCGAGTCGGCGCCGGTGGCCCAGTGGTACGCGTCACGCAGTTGGCCGAGGATCTGCGCCTCGCCCACCACCATCGAGTCCAGACCGGTGGCGACCCGGAAGACGTGGTCCACGGCCGCGGTGTCGTAGTGCACGTACAGGTGGCTGGCGAGCGCGGTCGGCGAGCTGCCGGCCTGCTCAGCCAGCACGGCGCAGATGTCGCCGAGCCCGCCGTGGAAACCGGACACGGCGGCGTAGACCTCCACCCGGTTGCAGGTGGAGACGATCACCGCCTCGGCCACGTACGGCTGGGCGACCAGGCGGTCCAGTGTGCGGGTCAGGTCGGCGGGGGGCACGGCCAGCTGCTCCAGCGTGGCGACCGGGGCGGTCCGGTAGGACGCGCCGACGACGAGCAGTTTCACGTGCCTATCGCCTCCTGGGTGTCGGTGGCCGCGAACCCGCCCGGCAGGGCGGTGAGAGCGGTCCCGCCGGTGGCGGGCAGCGCGGTCAGCGACGCCTTGCGGTGCTCGTGGAAGGACAGAATCTGCAGCTCGATGGCGAGGTCGACCTTGCGCACGTCGACCCCCTCCGGAACCGAGAGTACGCACGGCGCGAAGTTGAGGATGCTCGTCACGCCGACGGCGACCAGTTGGTCGGCGACCTGCTGCGCGGCGGCGGCCGGGGTGGCGATCACGCCGATCGCGAGGGATTCCTCCGCGGCGACCGTCGGCAGATCGTCGACATGCCGGACTACCAGGCCGTTGATCTCCTCACCGACCCGGGAGGGATCGGCGTCGAGCAGTGCGGCGATCCGGAAGCCCCGGCTGGCGAAGCCGTCGTAGCCGGCCAGAGCGTGACCGAGATTACCCACGCCGACCAGGGCGACCGCCCGGCGTTGGGTGAGCCCGAGCACATACTCGATCTGCTCGATCAGCAGCGCGACGTCGTAGCCGACGCCCCGGGTGCCGTACGAGCCGAGGTGGGAGAGGTCCTTGCGGAGCTTGGCGGAGTTGACTCCGGCGGCGGCGGAGAGGCCCTCGCTGGAGACCGTCTCGTGCCCGGCGTCGGCGAGGTTGTGCAGCGCGCGCAGGTACTCCGGGAGCCGAGCGACGGTCGCCTCGGGCAGATCCGGGAGCGTCGGTACGGCACCGGCGCGGCCGGGCGCGCCTGGGTGACGGTGCTGACTCATGAGACTCCGTGCGGTGCGATCCTCGGCCAACTCCGCTGGTCGGCCGTTTGTGGACTCCCGCTGGCGACCGAGGTTGCCGGCTGTGCTAGCAGGGCGCGTCGGAGTCACAGCGTAGGCGCTTGTGAAGACGTGCACAAATCGCGATCTTGTCGCTGCGTGGCGCGACCTCACCAGCCCCTCCATTCCACAAGATCGATTGAACGCCCAGGTCCACCCACGGCCCCGGGCGATTATTGCTCAATCCCGACTTCTCTGACCAATCCCGCGCCGGCCCTGCCCCGGGCCCTCTTCGCGGTGGTAGGGGCAGCACTACGGAGGAGAGGCGGGGTTTCGGGATGGGGACACCGAGCCCAGATGCCTAGCCTTTGAGCATGACCGCCGTTGCCGCCACCAGCGACCGACCGACGCTGGCACCGAGCATCCCCCGCCAGCTCTTCGTCGACTCCGGGTACGTCCTGCTCGGCCTGCCCCTGGGGCTGGCCAGCTTCGTCGTCCTCATCGTCGGCCTCGCGGTCGGCATCGGCCTGGTGGTCACGGTGATCGGCCTGCCGATCCTCAGCGGCACCCTGTACACCGCCCGTGGCCTGGCCGACGTCGAGCGGCTGCGGCTGCCCGCTGTGCTCCACCAGCCCCGGATCCGGCCGCACTACCGGCTGCCCGAGGCCGGCGCGAACGCCTGGCGGCGGATCTTCGTACCGATGCGGGACGCCCAGTCCTGGCTCGACCTTGCGCACGGCATCCTGCGGCTGATCGCGGCGGCGGGCACCTTCGTGGTGACGCTGTCCTGGTGGGCCGCGGCGATCGCCGGGTCGCTCTACTGGGCGTACGACTGGGCCCTGCCCCGGGCCGACGGCGAGGGTGATCAGGACCTGGCGCAGCTGCTCGGCCTGGGCGACTCGACCACCGCCCGGATCGGCCTGTACACCGCGCTCGGGGTGTTCTTCCTGATCACCCTGCCGATCGTGGTGCGGGGCTGCGCGCTGCTCCAGGCCAGCTTCGCCAAGGCGATGCTGACCGGGGTTGCCGAGATGCGCGACCGGATCACAGTGCTGGAGGAGCAGAAGCGGGCCGCCGTCTCCGCCGAGGCCTCCGCGCTACGCCGGTTGGAACGTGACATTCACGACGGCCCCCAGCAGCGCCTGGTCCGGCTGGCGATGGACCTCAGCCGGGCCCGGATGCAGCTCGCCTCGGACCCGGAGGCCGCCGGCCGCACCATCGACGAGGCGGTCACCCAGACCCGGGACACGCTGGCCGAGCTGCGGGCGCTGTCCCGGGGCATCGCGCCGCCGATCCTGGTCGACAGGGGCCTGCCCAGCGCTCTCGCGGCTATCGCCGGCCGCGGGCTGATCCCGATCGAGCTCCAGGTGGACCCGCAGCTCGGCACCCCGGCCGGACGGCTCGACCCGGCGGTGGAGAACACCGCGTACTTCGTGGTGTCCGAGGCGTTGACCAACGTCGCCAAGCACAGCCGGGCCACCGAGGCCACCGTGGCCGTGGCCCGGCGGGACACCCGCCTGCAGGTGCGGGTCGGCGACGACGGGCAGGGCGGCGCGCACCTGGCCAAGGGGCACGGGCTCGCCGGCATCGCCGACCGGGTCCGGGCCGCCGGTGGCGAACTGGTGGTGGTCAGCCCGACCGGCGGCCCCACCGAGGTCCGCGCCGAGCTTCCCCTGTGAGCGCGAGGAGTGAGCCGGGTTTGCGAGCCCCGCAGTCGCGAACAAACGAGATGCTGTGACCGGTCCGGCACCGCGCCGAGCCCGCACGACGGGCCGGACGTGGTAGACAACACAGCCATGCGCATCGTGATCGCCGACGACGCCGTCCTGCTCCGGGAGGGGCTGGTCCGGCTGCTGACCGAGAGCGGGCACCAGGTGGTGGCCGCCGTCGGGGACGGTGACGCCCTGGTCGAGGCGGTGGTCGAGCACCGGCCCGACGTGTCGATCGTCGACGTCCGGATGCCGCCGTCGCACACCGACGAGGGGCTGCGGGCTGCGGTGGAGGCGCGCCGGCTGGTACCGCGTACGCCGATCCTGGTGCTCTCCCAGTACGTCGAGGTGTCGTACGCCGATGATCTGCTCGCCACCACCGGCGGCGCCGGCGGCGGGATCGGCTACCTGCTCAAGGACCGGGTGGCCGCGATCGACGAGTTCCTGGACGCGCTGCGGCGGGTGGCGGGCGGCGGCACGGTGCTCGACCCGGAGGTGGTCGGTCAGCTCTTCGCCCGGCGGCGCCGGGACGACCCGCTGCGCGAGCTGACCCCCCGCGAGCGCGAGGTGCTCGCGCTGATGGCCGAGGGGCGTTCGAACACCGCCATCGCGCGCGCCCTGGTGGTCAGCGACGGCGCCGTGGAGAAGCACGTGCGCAACATCTTCACCAAGCTCACCCTCCCGCCGGACACCGAACAGCACCGGCGGGTGCTGGCCGTCCTCACCTATCTGCGGAACTGACCTCCCGGGCCAGGGCAACCGCGTCGGTGAGGGTGTCGGCCACCGGGTGACCGGAGGCGCGCAGCCGGGCCGGGTCGGTGAACCCGCCGGTGTAGAGCACGGCACGGCCACCCACCGCGAGCGCCGCGTCCGCGTCGTCGATGGAGTCGCCGATCAGCACCACCGAGGCACCGTCCACGCCCAGTTCGGCCAGATGCTGCTGGAGCGACTCGGCCTTGTGGCCGCCGCCGACAGTGGCCCGCAGCCCGTCGACGCGGGTGAAGTGACCGGTCAACCCGTACGTGTGCACTGTCGGGACCAGCTCCTCGTGGAACCACATGGAGAGCAGGCTCTGGCTGCCCGGCCAGGCCGCCATCGCGTCGCGCGCGTCGGCAGCCAGCTCACAGGTGGTCAACCCGGTGCGGTACGCGTCGTGGAAGATCTTGTCCAGTCGGCCGAACTCGTCGTCGTCCACGGCCTGCCCGAGCACCTCGGCGTAGTACTCGGCGATCGGCCTGCGGAATCGCACCCGGTGCTCTTCGGGGGTGACCGTCGGCCCACCGAAGCTCGCGAACACGACGTTGGTGGCGGACACCACCAGGCTGAGGTCGTTGAGCAGGGTGCCGTTCCAGTCCCAGACGAGGTGCGGGAGCGCAGAGGTCATCAGAGCACCATAGGCACCCGTCAGAGCTGCGGCGTGGTCAGGTCCCGCAGCAGCCGGTCCTCCTCGACCCGCCAGTAGCCGTGCTCCTTGCCGTCGAGCATCACCACCGGCAGCCGGTCCCCGTACTCCCGCTCCAACCCCTCGTCGCCGGTGACGTCCCACTCGACCCACTTGTCGCCGGTGACCGCGACCACCCGGTCGAGCGCCGCCTTGGCGTCGTCGCACAGGTGGCAGCCGGGTCGGGTGATCAGGGCGAGTCGGGCGTCACTGGCCATCGGTTACCTCCGTGCGGTCGGTCGGCGTCGCCGACCGGAGTTGGGTCTTGCGTACCTTGCCGATCGCCGAGTGCGGCAGGGCGTCGACGAACTCGACAGCGGTCGGGCACTTGAACCGGGCCAGGTTCCGTGCGCAGTGGGCGAGCAACTCCTCGCTGGTCACCGGTCGGCCCTGCACCGGCACCACGTACGCCCGCACAGTCTCGCCGGTCCGCGGGTGCGGCACACCCAGTACCGCCGACTCGACCACCCCGGGGTGCCCGGCGAGCACCAGCTCGACCTCGTGCGGATAGACGTTGAACCCGTTGACCAGGATCAACTCGCCGAGCCGGTCGACCAGGAAGAGGTCCCCGTCCTCGTCGGCGTACGCGATGTCACCGGTGCCCCACCAACCCTCGGCGTCCGGGCCGCCCCGACCGTCGGGCCAGTAGCCGGTGAAGAGGTTGGGGCCGGACACCACGATCTGCCCCGGGTCGGTGCCCGGCGCCACGTCGGAGATGTCCAGCTCGTCCGGGTCGTCGTCGGGGACGGTCAGCCCGTCGCGCCACAGCTCCGTCCCGTCGGCGCCGACCAGGCGTAGCCGCACCCCGGGCAGCGGCCGGCCGATCGAACCCGGCTTGGCCACGCCGCCGACCAGGGTGGAGGTGAGCACCGGCGCGGTCTCGGTGAGGCCGTACCCGATGTGCACCTGATGCCCGGTGACCTCCGCGAAGCGCGCCGCGACAGCGGGTTCGAGCGGTGCCGCGCCGCAGACCGCTACCCGCACCGCCGCGGTCGCCGCGCGGGCCGTGGCCGCGCCGGCCCAGGTCAGGAACATCGACGGTACGCCGACCAGCACGCTGACCCGGTGCCGCTCGACCTCGTCCAGCCCCGCCGTCGGGCCGGGCTCGTCGAGCAGCACACCGGTCGCGCCGTGGTGCACGACCGCGCCGAGCCCCGAGTTGAGCCCGTACGCGTGGAACAGCGGCAACGCCAGGAGAACAGTGTCGGTCGGCCCGACCACCGGCGGTTCGATCTCCGCGACCTGTTCGTGGTTGGCGAGCAGCGCCTGGTGCGAGAGCATCGCCCCCTTGGGTCGCCCCTCGGTGCCGGAGGTGTAGAGCAGTACAGCCAGGTCAGCGCCGCCGCGTCGAGGGCGGAATGCCGGTCCGGGCGCCTCGGCGGTCGGTGGCGTGCCGTACACCGAGGCGAGTGCGGGCAGTTCGGCGGCCACGTCGGCGACCAGCGCTCGAACGTGGTCGGTGGCGATGAGCACCGACGCGCCGGAGTCGGCCAGCACGTGCCGCAGCTCCGGGGCGGTGAGGCCGGGGTTGACCGGCACGGTGACCAGCCCGGCGCGGAGGGCGCCGAGCCAGGCGATCACGAAGTCCGGCGTGTTGGGCAGCGCGATGGCGACGCGTGGCGGCGTACCGCCGGGGTCGGTGGGTGGCGCTGCGGCGGACAGGCCGCGCGCGGCGGCGTCCACCGCGGCGTCCAGTTCGGACCAGCTCACTGTGTGCTCACGCCAGTGCAGCGCGGGCCGGTCGGCGCGGTCGAGAGCCGCCCGGCGGACCCGGTCGGCGATGTTCGGCGCGGGGCTTTCCGAGGCGTCCTGCACGGTGATCGAGTCTGGCACAGCGGACAGCGACGGGCCACGCCCGATGGTGGGGCCCACGCCCGGAGGGCGACACCGCGACAGTCCCATGTACGGGACTGTCCGGTGTGCCACCGGCGATCCGATCAGGTCCTGTCGATGGGACGTGCGACGCTGACCACAGGCAGTTCGGCCGCCACCGTCCGGCCGCCCGGCGCGTCGGGTCGGCCGAATGGTGGTAAGCCTCCGACCTGGGGATCCACCCTGGAACACCCGACCGGCGGAAAGTCAATCGCACACGACGGACAACCGGTCCGCCACCGGTGCGACGGAGCGGGAAATACTTCCGCCTTGTGTAACGGACTTGCCACGCGCGGGTGACGTTGGCCCTATCATCACTCGGGTCGGCTCACCCCATTTGCCGTGAGTCGACACCCCTCAGCCCGAGGAGGCCCCCGTGCCTGTGAGCGCATTGGACCAGCACCTCCAGGGGAATTGCCGCCCGTCGGCAACTCCCGTGACCGTCCTGCCCGACCGGTCAACCGGTCGGTCCGCCCCGACGAGACCTAGACCGGCCCGCCCGGCGACCGACGGGACGGGGGCAAC
The DNA here is from genome assembly GCF_018070325.1 of Micromonospora sp. H61. Taxonomy (GTDB): domain Bacteria; phylum Actinomycetota; class Actinomycetes; order Mycobacteriales; family Micromonosporaceae; genus Micromonospora; species Micromonospora salmantinae. Next base: position 93,199 of record NZ_JAGPXY010000013.1, on the reverse strand, counting down.
ACGGTGACCACCTTCGGTTACGCGGAACGCCCGGTCGGCCTGACCGGTCAACCCGCCCGCTCCCACGTGAACGAGCGGCCAGCGGCCCGTGCCCCATCGGACGAACAGCACGGCGGCGTCGTGCGGGGTGACGGCGCGGCGCAGCGGATCCGCAGCCGGCCACACCACAACGAGCCACCGCCGCGACCCGCGGTGCCCGGTGGCAACGCGAAGCCGGCCGGCGGCCGGGTCGCCGTACCGTCTCGACCCACAATGCCTGTGCAGGGTCGTCGGGTAGCCGACACACCGGCGGTCACCACCGACCCGGCGGCGGGTGAGACAGCGGTGATCCCGGCGGTGCCGGCCACCACCGCGACCACCCCGACCGGTTTCCCGAGCCGCCCGGACCCGTCCGACCCGGCAACCGAGGTCTGGACGCTGATCGAGCGGGCCCAGGCCGGCGAGTCCGAGGCGTTCGGTCTGATCTACGACCGCTACGTGGACACCGTCTTCCGGTTCGTCTACTTCCGGGTCGGCAACCGGCAACTCGCCGAGGATCTCACCTCGGACACCTTCCTGCGCGCGCTCAAGCGGATCGGCAGCTTCACCTGGCAGGGCCGCGACCTCGGCGCCTGGCTGGTGACCATCGCCCGCAACCTCGTCGCGGACCACTTCAAGTCGGGCCGGTACCGGCTCGAGGTCACCACCGGCGACGTCCTCGACGCCGACCGGGAGGACCGGGGCCCGGAGGGCAGCCCGGAGGCGGCGGTGGTGGAGCACATCACCAACGTCGCGCTCCTCACCGCCGTGAAGCAGCTCAACCCGGAGCAGCAGGAATGCATCGTGCTCCGCTTCCTCCAGGGCTTCTCGGTCGCCGAGACGGCCCGCGCGATGGGCAAGAACGAGGGAGCCATCAAGGCCCTCCAGTACCGCGCCGTCCGCGCCCTGGCCCGGCTGCTGCCCGACGGCTTCCAGCCGTAGTTTGTTACGGCGGGACCGACGGGCGTCGATCAACGTCCGCACAGCTCAGAGTCGGTCCCGCCCGGTGATGCCCATCACTTTCTGTAATTTCCGCTCCGCCAGGCCCGTAACCCGTGCCCCGTCCGCCGCGTTTCTCCGGGTGCGACCGGTGGATGTCCCGGCAGGCCCGGGTCACCGAGGTCCGACCGGCATGCCGGCGGCACCTCACCTCCGTGGTGTCACACTGCCGCCCGGTCGCTGGCAACGACGGCGGCCGACCGGCCGTGACCAGCGAGAGGAGGTGCCTGCGGTGGACAACACCCTCTTCTCCCGCCGGCGCGCGGAGCGCTTCGCGCAGCTTCTCGACGAGGCCAACGGCGCTCGACGACACCACGTGCGATCCCGGGTGGACGGCCAACTGGCGCCGCTCGTCGCAGTGGGTCAGCGGCTCAGCGTCGACCCCCCGGCTGTCGAGGTGGACCAGGACTTCCGTACCGGCCTGCGGGCGATGCTGCTCGCAACCGCCGAGCGGGAAGGGCTGGGCAGCACACCAGCGGCGGTCAGCGAACCGGCCGCCACGAACACCCGCGGGCGGCTACTGCCGGCCGTCACCGCACGGCGGGCCCGAGCCCGGGGCGCGATCCTGGTCGGCATCGCCGCCGGGGCCATCGCCGTCTCCGGGATCTCCGCCGCCAGCGAGAACGCGGTGCCCGGTGACGCGCTGTACGGCATGAAGCGCTCCACCGAACGGGCACAGCTCGCCCTGGCCAGCTCCGACATCAGCAGGGGCCAACTCTTCCTGGACTTCGCCCGGACCAGAGTCGGCGAAGCCGCCAAGCTGCGCGGCGACCGGATCGGCTACAGCGCGGTCCTCGACGACATGGACGCCGACAGCCGGCAGGGAGTCCGCCTGCTGACCTCGGCCGCTGTGCAGCGGGCCGAGCCGGGCAGCCTGGACACTCTCAACACCTTCGTGTCGAGCCAGCGCCGGGCCGTACGCGGTCTGCTCGACGGGAGCACCCGGGTCGACCGGGAACGGACCCAGCGGTCGCTGGTGTTGCTGGACGGCATCCGGGAACGCTCGGACGACCTGCGCGCGGCGATCGCCTGCGGCCTGCCGGCACCGACCGCCAGCGACGCCCTCGGGCCGAACCCGGGCACCTGCCCCGGGGCCCGCTGACCCGCGTCCCCATACCGCACGTCCGACCGGCCGCGCCACAGTTCGCTGTGTGCCCGGCCGGTCGCCCGTCTACGGCGGATACCCTCGCGGGGGAGCATCCGTCGTACCGGTGAGGAAGGGATTCGCGTGGCGCGTAGCCGTAAGGTGACGGTCAGCACCGACGCCGAGGGGCACACCGCAGCCTGGGCGGAGACCGACCTGGCCCCGGTGAGCGCACCCGACCCGACCGGCGCGGCGTTCTTCGACGTGGACAACACGATGATGCAGGGCGCGTCGATCTACTGGTTCGCCCGTGGTCTCGCCTCCCGAAACTACGTGACCACCGCCGACCTGGCCCGATTCGCCTGGCAGCAGCTCCGCTTCCGGCTGCTGGCCCGGGAGCACGCCGGTGACATGTCAGTGGCCAAGGAGGCGGCGCTGGCCTTCGTCCAGGGCTGGCGGGTCAACGAGGTCGAACACCTCGCCGAGGAGATCTTCGACGAGATGATGGCCCCCCGGATCTGGGCCGGCACCCACCAGCTCGCTCAGCGTCACCTGGACGCCGGTCAGCGGGTCTGGCTGGTCAGCGCCGCCCCCGTCGAGATCGGCCGGGTGATCGCCGCCCGGCTCGGCCTGACCGGTGCCATCGGCACTGTGGCCGAGGTGCTGGACGGGGCGTACACCGGGCGGTTGGTGGGTGACCTGATGCACGGGCCGGCCAAGGCCGAGGCGGTCACCCAGCTCGCCGCCGTGGAAGGGCTCGACCTGTCCCGCTGCGCGGCCTACAGCGACTCGGCGAACGACCTGCCGCTGCTCTGCGCGGTGGGCCGGGCAGTGGCCGTCAACCCGGACGGCGCCCTGCTGCGGCAGGCCCGCCAGCACGGCTGGGAGGTGCGGGACTTCCGCACCGGCCGCCGAGCGGTCAAGATCGCCGTACCGTCGACCGCGGCCGCCGGGCTGGTCGCGGGCGCGGTCACCGCCGGACTGGCCCTACAGCGCCGCCGCCGCGCCGGCTGAGACGCCCGCCCAGGGCGGGTGCCAAAGCGTCAGGTCGGCTGAGGCCCCTAAGGGCCGAACGGGTCGGGCCGTCGCTCCAGCAGCGTGTGCAGGGTCTGCTGGATGGTCTCCCGCACCTGGTCGGCGAGGTTGAAGACCACCAGCGGGTCGTCCGCCGAGTCGGTCAGGTGTGCGGTGGGAATCGGCGGGCAGAACTCGATCAGCCACTTGCTGGGCAGCGGCACCATGCCCAGCGGGCCGAGCAGCGGGAACGTCGGCGTGACCGGGAAGTAGGGCAGCTTCAGCAGCCGCGCCAGGGGCTTGATGTCGGCGAGCATCGGGTAGATCTCCTCGCCGCCGACGATGGCGACGGGCACGATCGGGGTGCCGGTGCGCAGCGCCGCCGAGACGAACCCGCCCCGCCCGAAGCGTTGCAGTTTGTAACGGTCGGCGTAGAGCTTGCCGATGCCCTTGAAGCCCTCGGGGAACACACCGACCAGATCGCCGCCGCCGAGCAGCCGCTCGGCGTCCGGGTTACAGGCCACAGTGCCGCCGGTCTTGCGGGCCAACTCGGAGACCACCGGCATCCGGAAGACCAGGTCGGCGCCGAGCAGCCGCAGGTAGCGATGGGCGGGATGCTTGTCGTGCAGCGCCGCCGAGAGGATCAGGGCGTCCAGTGCCACCGTCCCGGAGTGGTTGCCGACCACCAGGGCGGGCCCGTCCACGGGGACGTGCTGCACCCCACTGACCTCGGTGCGGAACCAGTCCCGGTAGAGCAGCCGCAGCAGTGGGTGGAAGACCGCGTCGGTCAACTCCGCGTCGAAACCGAACTCGTCGACCTCGTAGTCACCGGAGAGCCGCCGGCGCAGGAACGCCAACCCGTTCGCGACCTTGCGGTCCCAGTGGTCCCCGGGCCGGTCCGACACCACCGGCTCGGTGCCGCCGGGCAACGCGGCGTCGACCTCGCCGGCCGGCGTCCGAGCCGGGGTCGGGGTCGGGGTCGGGGTCGGCGGTGCGCTGGAGACCGGCGGTGCGGTCGGGGTCGGCGCGGCCTGCGCGGCCGGTCGATGTCCGTTGCGCCGCGCCGGTTCCGCGTCCGGCGCGGGCACCTGCTGCGGTACGTCGAAACGCCCGACCGACTGCGGGTCGCGCCCCTCCTCCGGCCCACTCATGATGCCGCCTCGGTTCGCGGATGCGGGGCTCGCAAGACCGGCTCGCTCCTCGCGCTCACGATGACCGCTCCCGGACCGCTGAGCGGACCTGCCGGATGCCGTCCAGGACGAGTTGCTCGGCGGCGGCCAGCTGATCCCGGGTGACCACCACCCCACCATGATGGGCGCGGATGAAGTCCTCGAACGCCTCGGCGGTCGACCGGGGTGTGAAGCCGTACTCCTGCTCGAGCCGGCTGGTGTCGACCACCCGGCCGTGCACGAAGAGGTCGACCTGGTCCAGGCCGTAGCGGCCGAAGCCCATGGTGCGGGCCAGCGCGGCGGCCCCGGAGAGACCCGGCTCCAGCACCGGGACGGCGACCCGTCCGGCGCGCCGGATCGCCTGGGACAGCGACAGCACCCCGGGGCCGGCGACGTTGTACGTGCCGGGATGGTCCTCCACGATCGACCGGTGCAGCACCTCCAACGCGTCGTCGAAGTGCAGGAACTGCAGGCGGGGATCACGGCCGAAGACGGTCGGCACGAACGGCTGCGAGAAGTAGCGGGTCAACGTGGTGTCGGCGGTCGAACCGATGAACGGGGCGAAACGCAGCACCGTGGCGGTGACGTCGGACCGGCGGCGGCGGAAGCCGCGCACGTACCCCTCGAGGTCGAGGATGTCGCGGCCGAAACCGCCGCGCGGCACCTCGCGGGGTTCGGTTTCCTCGGTGAAGACCGCCGGATCCCGGAACGACACCCCGTACGCGGCTGTCGACGAGCGGACCACGAGCTTGCGCAGTCGGGGTGCCCGCTGGCAGGCGGCGAGCATCTGCATGCTGCCGATGACGTTCTGGTCCTTCATCGCGGACCGGCCGCCGTGCTGCGGGTCGGGTGAGGTGACGAGCGCGAGGTGCACGACCGCGTCGACGTCCAGGTCGGCGAGGAGGCCACCGAGGGAACCGCTGTCGACGCGGATGCGTTCGACCCGGTCCAGCAGGTCGGTGAACTCGGTGCCGGAGTCCGGTGCGTCGACGCCGATGACCCGTTCGATGCGCGGGTCGGCGGCCAGTCGGGCCGCCACGTGGGCGCCCAGGTAACGGCCCACTCCGGTGACGACGACGACCCCCGGAGCACCTGAGGTGCCACCGGGGGTCATCTGACGCACCTACGCCGGCAGGATGGACCGAGCCGGGACGACCACGGCCTGATCACCTGAGCCTCCGGAGGTCGACAGTTTGGCAAGTGACGCCGAACGCCGGGCCGACAGCCCGGCGGCGATCACTTGCCGAGACGGCGACGCTGGACGCGGGTCTTGCGCAGCAGCTTGCGGTGCTTCTTCTTAGCCATGCGCTTACGGCGCTTCTTGACCACCGAGCCCATACGACAGCCTTTCGATACAACGTGCGGGGCGGACCGGATGACACCACGCAGGTGGCGACGGCGACCGCTTGCGGACAACGGACCGGACCAGTCTGGGCGGCGGGGCGCACCGGTGGGGTCTCGGTCGGGCTCCAGGGTAGCCGGAGGGCGTCAGCCGGACCAACGCGCCCCCGTCGCGACCGCCTCCGGTTCGCGACCGCGGGGCCCGCGAGCTCACTCCTTACGCCCACCGATGCCGGTCAGCCGGCGATCGGAGGGCGGGGCGGTGGCTCAGGCGGTCTCCTGAAAGGCACCCCGCAGATATTCGTGCACCGCATGCTCGGGCACCCGGAATGACCGGCCGACCCGGACGGCGGTGAGCTCACCGCTGTGCACCAGGCGATAGACAGTCATCTTTGACACCCGCATGACCGTCGCCACCTCCGCGACGGTCAGGAACTTGACCTCCGACAGCCGTCCGTCGGACTGTGACCCGGCCATGGCTCACCGACCCATCCCATGCCCGGCGCGTGCCAACCCGACGGATGCTCCGGGCCGGGCCGGCGACGCGCGTGTTACCAGTACGGTAGCGGGGCGGTTGTGACCGGCGCGATCCCTTCCTGCAACTGATCATGTTTCGGTGGCCGGTTCACCCGGTCCGCGCTCCCGGTATCCGCCCGTGCGCGCCGGTCGTCCGGTTGTTCCGGCGCTGCTCATTCGGTGCGCAGCGCGACCACCGGGTCGAGACGGCCGGCGCGCTGCGCGGGAACCACACCGAAGACGATGCCCACGACCGCCGACACCCCGAAGGCGAGCGCCAACGACCACCAGGTGATCGCCGCCGGAATTGGCGACAGCGCGTCGACCAGCAGGGCGGTTCCCACGCCCAGCGCCATCCCGGTGAGCCCGCCGATCGTGGTGAGCAGCACCGCCTCCAGCAGGAACTGCACGCCGATGTCGCGGGGACGTGCCCCGACGGCCTTGCGCAGCCCGATCTCCCGGGTCCGCTCCCGGACGCTGACCAACATGATGTTGGAGACGCCGACTCCGCCGACGAGCAGCGAAATGCCGGCGATGGCCGCCAGCACGCCGGTGAGGACACCGAGGATGTCGCCGAGCACGCCGAGGATCTGCTGCTGGGTGACGGCGCTGAACTCGGTGTCCGGGTGACGGCGGTTCAGCTCGGCGACGATCCGTTCGCCCAGCTCGTCGATCCGCTCCCGGTCCGGCGCCTTCACCGCGATGCCGTCGACCCGCTGGGTGCCCCAGAGTCGTTGCGCTGCGGTCACCGGCACGTGCACCTCGTCGTCCCGGTCGACGCCGAGGCTCTGCCCGAGGGGCGCGAAGACCCCGATCACCCGGAACCGCACCCCGGCCAGCGCCACCTGCTGGCCGAGCGGGTCCCGGTCGGGGAAGAGCGCACGGGCGACCGAGTCACCGAGCACCGCCACCCGTCGGCTGGTGTCCACGTCGGTGCCGGTGAGGTACCGTCCCCGCGCCAGCGAGCGGGTGAACACCGCCGGGGTCGTCTCCAGGACGCCCTGCACCGTGGTGAAGTCGGAACGGGCGCCGGCCCGCGCTGTCGCCCCGGAGGCGACGGTGACCGCCACCCGATCGGGGTCGCCGACCACCCGGGTGACGGCGTCCACGTCCTTGAGGGTCAGCGGCGAGACGACCGGCGCGTTGCCCACCTCGATCCGGCCGGGGACGACCAGCAGCAGGTTGGAGCCGAGGCCCTCGACCTGTTGCTCGACCTTCTGTTTGGTGCCGGTGCCGATGGCCACCAGCAGCACCACCGAGGCCACCCCGATGATCACCCCGAGCATGGTCAGCGCGCTACGCAGCCGGTTGGCCCGCAGGGCGTCCAGCGCCACCCGCCATGCCTCGGCGACCCTCACGCCGTACCCCCGGGTCGGTCGGCTTGGCGCGCGCCCGCAGCGCCCTCGCGCGCAACGGCATCGCCCCCGGCGGCGTCGCGTGAGTGGGCCTCGGGCCGCTCGACCTCGCGCGGAAGGCGCCCGGTGGCTCCGGCGGCGCCACCGGAGCCACCGGACGGGTGCCCCGGACCGCTTCCGGACGCGGACCGGGGCTCCGCGCTGGGAGCGGGGACCAGTGTCGCAGGTCGACCGTGATCAACGGACGGCGGTCGATCATGAGCAGAGCGCGGGTCGGCGCTGTCCGCCACGACCACCCCGTCGCGCATGGTGATCCGGCGGTGGGCGCGGGCCGCCACCTCCTGGTCGTGGGTGACCATCACCAGCGCCACCCCGGACTCCGCGTTCAACTGCTCCAACAGCTCCAGCACCGCGGCGCCGGTGACGCTGTCCAGGTTGCCGGTGGGCTCGTCGGCCAGCAGCACCGTCGGCTCGGTGACCAGCGCGCGAGCGATCGCCACCCGCTGCTGCTCACCGCCGGACATCTGGTTGGGCCGGTGGTCCAGTCGGTGCCCGAGGCCGACCCGGCCCAGCATCGCCGCCGCCCGCTCCCGCCGCTGCCGGGCCGACACCCCCCGGTAGACCAGGGGCAACGCCACGTTCTCCACCGCCGAGGTACGCGGCAGCAGGTGGAACGCCTGGAAGACGAAGCCGATCGTCTCGTTGCGCAGGGTCGCCATCTCCGGCGGCGCCAGGGCGTTGACGTCCCGCCCGCCGATCACCAGGCGGCCACCGGTGGGCCGGTCCAGCCCGCCGAGGAGGTGCATGAGGGTGGACTTGCCCGAGCCGGACGGGCCGACCAGGGCCACGTAGTCCCCCGACTGCACGGTGAGCGACACCCCGCGCAGCGCCTCCACCGACACCCCGTCGAGCTGGTACGTCCGGGACACGTCCACCGCCTCGATGGCCGGGACACGCTCCCCTGCCGGCGGATCTGCGACGGCTGGTTCGGTCACCGGACTTCCTGGCCGTCGCGGACCTGGTCGGCGCCGCGCACCACGATCCGGTCGCCGGGCTGCACGCCGTTGAGGATCTGCACGAGGTCGGACCCCTGGACGCCCACGGTCACCGACGCTCGGCCCGCCTTGCCGTCACGGACCACCCAGACCGCGTCGCGGCCGTCGGCGGAGAACACCGCCGACGCGGGGACGGTCACCGCGTCCACGGCCTCACGTACCCGCAGGTGCACGATCGCGTTCATTCCGGGGCGGGGCGTCGGGGCCGGCTCGTCCTCGGCCAGCTTCCCGGCGCCCAGCGCGAGGCGGACCCGGTAGGTGACCCCGCCCTGCGCGGAACTGGTGGGCAGCACGTCGACCGAGCGGACGGTGGCGTCGTAGCTGGCGCCGGTGACGGCGTCCAACTCGACGGTGGCCGGCACGCCGGCCTTGACCAGCAGCACGTCGGTCTCGTCCACCTCGGCGAGCAGCCCGAGCTGCCCGGTGTCCACCACGGTCAGCACCGGCGTGCCGGCGGTGACCAGCCCACCGACGACGACGGCGTCGTCCACCCCGGCGGGCGGCCCACCCTGAGTGGGGGCCAGCACGGACGGGTCGAGGCCCGCGCCACCGGCCTGCTCCAACAGCCCGGCCAGACCGGCATTCGCGCCACCGCCGGCCCGGGTGCCGCCGGGCTGCACCACCCCGGCGATCGGGGCGCGCAGGGTCAGCGCGTCGACTGTCGCCTTCGCCAGGTCGTACGCCTGCTGGGCCTGGAGCCGTTGCGCCGCGGAGAGCGCGCCGACGGCGGAACTCAACCCGTTGATCCCCCGCTGCACAGCGCGGACCGCCTGGTCGGCGCTGCGCGCGGCGGCCGCGTACTGGCGTTGCGCGGACGTCACCTGGGTGAGCAGCGCGTCGCGCAGTTGCGGGTCGGCGATCTTCTCGGCGGCCTTGCGGGCCGCGTCGAAGGCCTCGTCGGCGGCCTTGTCGGTGCCACGCCGGCTGCTGGTCAGGCTGCCCGCTCCGACGCCCCGGCCGGCACGCTTCGCGGCGGCCAGCGCCTCCTTGGCCTGACGGAGGCGCTGTTGCGCGCTCGGCGAGTCGACCACCGCCAGCACCTGACCGCGCCTGACCCGTTGTCCAGGTTGGACGCGCAGGCTGGACAGGGTGCCGTCGGCGGGAGCGGTGAGGGTGGCGGCGGCACGGGCGGTCACCGTGGCGGGTGCGTCGATCACCTCGGTGACCGGGTTGCGGGCGGCCGACGCCAGCGCGAGATCGGGGCCTTCGTCGCCGCAGGAGGCGGCGGTGGTGGCGGTGAGGACGACGACGGCGGTCAGGGCGATGAGCAGGCGGGGCCGCATGGTGCTGGCGGGCCGTGACGACTGGGAACGGCGCACCCATCGATGGTACGGCGCACCGCCGCAGCGCCTCCGAGCTGCGTCAGGCGGCGGTGGCGCGGACGTACGCCACGCACTCGTCGTGCAGTGTCGACCACTGCTCACCGAACGCCTTCTCGGAGGCCGCGTCGATGGTCCTGCCGTCGTGCACCACTGTCTTGAAGAAGGTGAGCAGCCGCAGCGGCCCGTACCTGTCGACGAGGTGCCGAACGGCCAGGTAACCGATGCCGTAGCTGGCGGCTACCCGTTCGGCGGACGCGTCGTCGGCGGGGTTGACGCCCTCCAACTTGCCGTCCCAGCCGCCCCGGACCATCTTGCGCACGTCGGCGATCCCCTCGTACCGGTCGACCGCCTGGCCGCCGGCACCGGCGAACTCGGCCAGGCCCTCGACCAACCACCAGGTGAGCTTGCCCGGGTAGCCGCGCTCGGGCAACGACGCCGCGTGGGTCAACTCGTGCCGCAGCAGGTCGTCGGTGCCGCTGTTGGAGAGCCCTTCGGCGTTGAGCACCACCTCGTGGTGGCCGCCGCCCACTGTGACCGCGTAACCGCCGGTCCATTCTGGGCGTTCCCCGCCGTACCAGCGCTGCCACTCGGTGCGCCCGGCGTAGAAGATCCGGTATCGGTCCGGCGGTGAGCCGGTCACCGCGTACCCGTCGGCGACCCTTGCCGCCGCCTCGGCCTGCGCGAGCAGGCCGGGCAGCTTGCCGCGCAGCGCCGGGGTGGTGGCGACGATGGTCCGGGCGCCGATGGCGACCGCCAGGTCGCTGATCTCCCAGGGTCGGGTGCCGGTCTGCACCGACTTGGATTCCTCCATGGCGACCATCCGGGGCTGGTCGCCGTTCTCCCGCCACCGGGTGCCGATCAGCACCGGGCTGGGCCGGCAGTTCGGCGTGACGAAGCAGTACTGGAAGCGCACCAGCAGCCGCCACTCGCCGGGCTTGCCGATGATCGGCACGGGCAGGCCACTCGGCTCGGCCCGCCAGCCGGTCACCTTGAGCTCGCGTAGCGCGGCGAAGCGTCGGCGCAGGTCGTCGTGGGCGGCGGGATCGGCGACGGCGAGGAAACCGGCGCGGTCGCCAACCAGGAGCGCCGCCGACTGCCGGTGGAGCTGGGCGGTGATCCGGTCGGACAGCCCCCGGGCCACGGCGGTGGCCGGGTCGTCGGCCGCCGAGGCACCGACCCGGCTGACAGTGGGGCGCGAGCCTGTCTCCCGGATCACTCCGACGACGAGCGCCGCCGGCAGGCCGCAGCCCAGCAGCAGGACGACAACCACGAGCACCGTCCACAGCGGCCAGAGCCGCCGTGGTGCTGGCTGCTGCACCTCGTCAGTCACCCGCCGAAGGGTACGACCACTACCTGGATACGGCGAGGCCGCCCCGGGCCGATCGGCCCGGCCGCTCGCGCACCTGGCTAGTTGTCATAGCTTTACAGCTAATTCGCTTAGCCAACGTTCACCAGCCGGATACGCGAAACGGGCCGGCGGTGACCCGAGGGTCGCCGCCGGCCCGTCGGCCGAACCGGAGGAACTACTTCTTGGAGATCAGGGCACGGCCGAAGAAGACCAGGTTGGCGGGGCGCTCGGCGAGCCGGCGCATCAGGTAGCCGTACCACTCGTCGCCGTACGGGACGTAGGTGCGCACCGTGTAGCCCTCGCCGACCAACCGGGCCTGCTCCTCGGGGCGAATGCCGTAGAGCATCTGGAACTCGAAACGCTCGGGACCCCTGTCGAACCACCGGGCCCGGTCCTCACCGATGGCGATCATCCGCGGGTCGTGGGTGGCCAGCATCGGGTAACCGTCGCCGGACATCAGGATGTTCATGCAGCGCACGTACGACTTGTCCACCTCACGGGCCGACTGGTACGCCACCGACTCCGGCTCCTTGTAGGCGCCCTTGCACAGCCGCACCCGCGACCCGGCCGAGGAGAGTTCCCGGCAGTCCGACTCGGTCCGCCGCAGGTACGCCTGGAGCACCGCGCCGGTCGACGGGAAGTCCTTGCGCAGCCGGCTCAGCACCTCCAACGTCGAGTCGGTGGTGGTGTGGTCCTCCATGTCCAGGGTGACAGTGGTGCCCGCCGCGTCGGCCGCCGCGCAGATCGCCCGCGCGTTGTCGTACGCCAACTGCTCGTCAAACATCTGGCCGAGGGCGGAGAGCTTCACGCTCACCTCGGCGGCCGGGGTGAGCCCCGCGTCGCCGAGCATCTTCAGCAGTTTCAGGTATTCGTCCCGGGTGGCGGTGGCCTGCTCGGGGCGGACGGTGTCCTCACCGAGGTGGTCGAGGGTGACCGCGAGGCCGTCGTCGACGAGCCCGCGGGTCGCGCGCAACGCGTCGTCGGTGGCGGCGCCGGCGACGAACCGGCGGACGACGTCCCGGGTGTACGGGGCAGTCGCGACGAGCCGCTCGACCTGGGATGACCGGGAGGCGGCGAGGATGACGGAACGGAGCATGAACCGAGCGTAACGCCCCTGCCAGGGGCCCCGCCGAGGGGCGGCCGGGCCACCTCGACATGGGGGCGGGGCGGCGGCGGTGGCGTCGATCGGCTACAACGATGCCGTGGACCAACGCCCCCGCCGCCGACTCCGCTCGGCCTCCGTGCAGCTCGGCGCGCTCACCGCTCTCGCGCTCGCCCTTTCCGGCTGCAACATGACCTCGGACGACGACGATGACGACGACTGCGCCCTCGGGCCGGTCGGCGGCGGCGACACCGTCGCGCTGGCGATGCGGGTCACCGACCCGGCCGCCGGTCGCACCGCCCCGGAGCCGACCACCGCCGCCCTGCCCGAACGCGGCGGATTCGGCACCCACCTCGCCGCCTGCGGCGGCTGACGTGCGCCGCGAGACGGTTGCGCCTCGCCCCGACTGGGACGCCACCATCCGGTCGCAGGGGCTGGTCTACGTCGACACCGAGCTGCCCGACGGCGGGGTCATGTCGTACTGGGACGAGACCGCCGCGTACGCGTTCGACCTGGACGAGGTGCTGCGGCTGGAGGAGGCCACCGAGGAGCTGCACCGGATGTCGGTGGCCGCCGCCGAGCACGTGGTGGCGCAGCGCCGGTACGCCGAGTTCGGCATCCCGCAGTGGGCGGCCGACGCGGTGGCCCGGTCGCTGCGGGAGGCGCCACCGACCCTGTACGGGCGCTTCGACCTCGCGTACGACGGCACCTGGCCCCCGAAGATGTTGGAGTACAACGCGGACACCCCCACCGCGCTTGTCGAGGCGAGCATCATCCAGTGGTACTGGCTGGAGCAGACCCGGCCGGAGCTGGACCAGTGGAACAGCCTGCACGAGCGGCTGGTCGGTGCCTGGGCCAAGATCGGGGCCGGGCTGCACGACCCCCGGGTGCACGTGCTCTGGTCGAACGAGGAGGAGTCCGGCGAGGACCACATGACCGCCGGCTACCTCGCCGAGACCGCCCGGCAGGCCGGCCTGAGCGTCGAGCTCCAACCCATTCAGGAGATAGGCTGGGACGGCCGGCGCTTCGTCGACGCCGACGACAACCCGGTGACCACCTGCTTCAAGCTCTACCCGTGGGAGTGGATGCTGGCCGAGCCGTACGGGCCGGCGGCCCTGGCCCCGGGCACCCCGACCACCTGGATCGAGCCGGCCTGGAAACTGCTGCTCTCCAACAAGGCGCTGCTCGCGGTCCTCTGGGAGCTGTACCCCGGCCACGAGTACCTGCTCCCGGCGTACCTCGACTCGCCGCGCGGCATGCCGGAGTACGTCGCCAAGCCACTACTCGGCCGCGAGGGCGGATCAGTACGCATCGTCACCGCCGACGAGGAGATCACCAACCCGGGGATCTACGGCGACGAGGGCTGGTGCTACCAGGAGTTCCGGGCGTTGCCGCAGTTCGCCGGCAACCGGATGGTGCTGGGCAGCTGGATCGTCGACGGCGAATCGGCCGGCGTGGGTGTGCGGGAGAGCGCGAGTCTGATCACCGACGGCTACGCGCGGTTCCTGCCGCACTACATCGACGCGCCGCGCACCCGCTGAGTCGTCTACCGTTGGGGCGTGAACTTCGACGCGTACGCCCGGACCGGCGTTGACCTGGTCAACGCCCGCCTGGACGACCTCGACGACCTGCGGGCCCTCTTCCCCGACGAGAACGCCTGGATGCGCGACGAGGTCGCGGACCGGGACGTGGCGATTTTCCGCCGGGCGCAGAAACGCTTACGCGACGTCTTCGAGTACGGCACCTCGGGGCGAGACGGCCAGGCGGTCACCGAGCTGAACGCGCTGCTCGAGGCGTTCCCGGTGCAGCCGCGCATCTCCGGGCACGACTCCAGCGACTGGCACATGCACGTGACCAGTCGAGGTGCCTCGGTCAGTGCCGAATACCTGGCCGGCGCGGTCTGGGGGCTGTCGGTCTGGCTCTGCGAGTACGGCAGCGCCCGGTTCGGGGTCTGCGCCGACGAGCGGTGCGGCAACGTCTACCTGGACACGTCGTCCAACTGCTGCCGGCGGTTCTGCTCGGAGCGCTGCGCCACCCGCTCGCACGTCGCCGCGCACCGGGCCCGTAAGCGGGCGGCGGTCGGCGAGCAGGTGACTGTCGCCCCGCAGCCGACGTCCGCCGCCGATTCCCTCTCACCGGTCAGCTGACACCGCCACCGCCCGGTCCCGGGCGGACGGGTCAGGCGTCGACCGGTGACGACGCGGTCAGGTGCTGGCGGGCGAACTCCAGCGCGGCGCGCAGGTCCGCCTCGCGCACCGCGCGGCTCTTCGCGCCCCGGGTGGCGACCTCCACCGCCACCGCACCGGTGAAACCCCGGCCGGCCAGCGAGGAGAGCAGTTCCCCGCAGGGCTGGGTGCCGCGCCCGGGCACCAGGTGCTCGTCGCGGCCCTCGCCGGTGCCGTCGCCGAGGTGCACGTGCGCCAGCCCGGCGCCCATCCGGTCGGCCATCTCCAGGGGGTCGCTGTGCGAGGCCGCGCAGTGCGACAGATCCAGGGTGTACGACGGGTAGCCGGCGTCGGTCGGGTCCCAACCGGGCACGTACGGGACGAACTGCCGGCCCGCCATCCGCACCGGGTACATGTTCTCCACAGCGAAGCGCAGCCCCGTGAACCGGTCCGCGACGGTGGCCAGACCCTCGGCGAAGTTGCGCGCGTAGTCCCGCTGCCAGGTGAACGGTGGGTGCACCACAACGGTCGGCGCGCCCAGCGTCTCGGCCAGCTCGGCGGCCTTGCGCAGGCGCTCCCACGGGTCCGGGCTCCACACCCGCTGGGTGACCAGCAGGCAGGGCGCGTGCACCGATAGCACCGGCACGTCGTAGTGCGTGGAGAGGCCGCGCAGCGCGCCCGCGTCCTGGCTGACGACGTCGGTCCAGACCATCACCTCGACGCCGTCGTAGCCGAGCGCCGCGGCCAGTTGGAACGCCGCCGCGGTCGGCTCGGGAAAGACCGACGAGCTGGAGAGGAGCACGGGAACGCGGGAAGTCACATCAGCCAGCGTAGCCCGGCAGCGCCGGGGGCATCGTGACGAGCGCCGGCAAACCTACCGAAAACGGCCGCCGGATCAGATCGGCTCCAGTTGATCGAGCCGGCGGAGGATGACACCCTCCCGCAGCGCCCACGGGCAGATGTCCAGGGAGTCCAGGTCCAGGCGGCGCATCACCGCCTCGGCGACGACGGCACCGGCCAGCAACTGGTGGGCCCGACCCGCGCTGACCCCCTCCAGCTCCATCAACTGCGCCGGTGGGATGTGCCGAATGAAACCGATGACCTGCCGCAGGCCGGCCCGGGTCAGGCTGCGTCGCACCCACAGCCCGGAACCGGACGGGGCCGCCCCGGCCAGTCGGGCCAGGGTGCGGAACGTCTTCGAGGTGGCCACCGCCCGACCCCAGCCCACCTCGGTCATCTGGTCGACGACCTTGTCCAGCCGGCCGTCCACGTACTCCCGGAGCTTGTCGACGGCCTCCGCCGACGGCGGGGCCGCACTGGCCGGATCGACCCGCAGCCGCTCGCGGGTCAGCCGACCGGCCCCGAGCGGCAGGGAGACCGCGACGTCCGGGTCCTCGTCGATGCCGGCGGCGATCTCCAACGAGCCGCCACCGATGTCCAGCACCAGCAGCCGGCCCGCCGACCAGCCGAACCACCGCCGTACGGCCAGGAACGTCATCCGCGCCTCGTCCGCCCCGGAGAGCACCGCCAGGCGTACGCCGGTCTCGTCCCGGACCCGGGCCAGCACCTCGGCCGCGTTGGTGGCGTCGCGCACCGCGGACGTGGCGAAAGCGATCAGGTCGTCGGCCGCCAACCCCGTGGCCGCCGCCTTGGCCATGCCCACCGCCTTGACCAGGCCGTCCGCGCCCGCCTCGGTCAGCGCGCCGTCGGGGCCGATCTGCTCGGCCAGCCGGAGCACCACCTTCTCGGAGTGCGCCGGCCACGGGTGTGCGCCGTGGTGCGCGTCCACCACGAGGAGATGCACCGTGTTGGATCCGACGTCGAGGACACCCAGTCGCATGGTGAAGACAGTAGGCGCAACACGTTTGCGCGGCTCACCGGCCTGCGGACGTCACCGCGCGTACGCTGGGCCGAGTGACGATGGAGCTCCGTGTGCTGGTGGACGACCCGGGTGACCCGCGCAGTCGCGAGGTGCCCCTGGACTTCCCTCGGGAGTGGATCGAGTTCACCGACCCGGCCGACGAGACGCACCTGATCCGGGCCGACCTGACCTGGTTGCTCTCCCGCTGGACCTGCATCTTCGGCAAGGGCTGCCACGGCATCATCGCCGGCCGGGCCGCCGACGGTTGCTGCTCGCACGGGGCGTTCTTCACCGACTCGGACGACGAGAAGCGGGTTCGCAACGCCGTCCGGCGACTCGCCCCGTCGACCTGGCAGCATTTCCGGCGCGGGTTCAAGAACTGGACCGACGAGGACACCATCGACGGCAAGAACCCGGCCCGCCGCACCGCCACCCAGGGCCCCGACGGTCCGTGCGTGTTCCTCAACGACGCCGACTTCGCCGGCGGTGGCGGTTGCGCCCTGCACGCCCAGGCGCTGCGCGACGGGGTGCACCCGTTGGAATACAAGCCGGACGTCTGTTGGCAGCTGCCGATCCGCCGCGATCAGGACTGGGTGAAACGACCGGACAACAGCAAGGTGCTGGTCTCCACCCTGTCCGAGTTCGACCGGCGGGGCTGGGGAGCCGGCGGGCACGACCTGGACTGGTGGTGCACCTCCTCGACGGACGCGCACGTCGGCACCGAGCCGATGTACCTGTCGTACGGGCCGGAGCTGACCGCCCTGATCGGCGCTCCCGCGTACGAGCGGCTGGCCGAGCTGTGCGCGACCAGAACGAAGCAGGGCATGATCGCCCCGCACCCCGCCGACGAGGTCTAGCCGTCTCGGTGACAATCCAGTGACTGCGACACTTCCACCTGACAACGGCCGAGGGCAAGGAGCCGGCGCGTCGGGCGGGACGCCTTTGGAGCTGACTCGTTTACGGCATCGGCTCTACGGACGTCAGCTTTACGGACGTCAGCTCTACGGACGTCAGCTCTACGACGTCGGCGGATGACTCGTCTGTGACATCAGCTCCAAAGGGCCGCATCAACTGACTCGCCCAAGCCGCGCAGGTGGCTCAGCTCCCGTAGCTGGCCCGCCGCTCAAGGCGGACAGGCCGAAGGGGGCCCGCGTCGAGCGCAGACCCCCTTCGGGTACGCCGATCACGGCTCGAACTTGTAGCCCAGACCCCGCACGGTCACGATGAAGCGCGGCGCGGACGGCTCCGGCTCGATCTTGGAGCGCAGCCGCTTGACGTGCACGTCCAGCGTCTTGGTGTCACCGACGTAGTCGGCGCCCCAGACCCGGTCGATGAGCTGACCGCGGGTGAGCACCCGGCCCGCGTTGCGCAGCAGCAGCTCCAGCAGTTCGAATTCCTTCAGCGGCAGCTGTACGGCCCCGCCGTCGACGGTCACCACGTGCCGCTCGATGTCCATCCGCACCGGCCCGGCGGCCAGCGTCGGCGCGCCCGCCTCGGCCACCTCCGGGCTCTGCCGGCGCAGCACCGCCCGGATCCGGGCGACCAGTTCCCGCGGCGAGTACGGCTTCGTGACGTAGTCGTCGGCGCCGATCTCCAGCCCGACCACCTTGTCGATCTCGCTGTCCCGGGCGGTGACCATGATGATCGGTACGGCGGAGCGCTGCCGCAACTGCCGGCAGACCTCGGTCCCCGACATCTCGGGCAACATCAGGTCGAGCAGCACGATGTCGGCGCCGGTCCGGTCGAACTCGGTGAGGGCGTCGGTGCCGGTCGCGGCGACCGAAACCTCAAAGCCCTCCTTACGGAGCATGTACGACAAGGCGTCGGAGAACGACTCCTCGTCCTCGACCACGAGAACGCGGCTCAACGGGGATTTCCTTTCCATTTGCTGTCAGACCTGCCGTAGCCCAGTCGGACCGGACTCGATCCCAACCGGCGGCAGTGTCGCCAGGAGGTCGTCCGGTGGACTGGCGGGCAGCCGGAGGGTGAACGTCGATCCACCACCAAGAGTGCTCGACACCTCGACCCGTCCGCCATGGTTGCTCGCAATGTGTTTCACGATCGCCAGGCCGAGCCCGGTGCCGCCGGTGGCACGCGAGCGGGCCTGGTCGGCCCGGTAGAACCGCTCGAAGATCCGGTCGACGTCGGTGGGGGCGATACCGATGCCCTGGTCGGAGACGGCGACCTCGACGTGCTCGTCGTCGCCGCGGAGGGTCACCCGCACCGTGGTGTCCTCGCCCGAGTAGTTGATGGCGTTCTCCACCAGGTTCGCCACCGCGGTGGCGAGTTGGGAGTCGCTGCCGTACGCGGTGAGGCCACGCGCCCCGTCCACTGTCACGGCGACACCCCGAGCGGAGGCCGTGGTGCGGGTCCGGTCGACCACCTCGGCGATCACCCAGTCCAGCGCGACCGGCTCCGGTGGCGGCTGCGGCTCAGCCCCCTGCAACCGGGTCAACTCCAGCAACTCCTGCACCAGCCGACCCAGCCGGGTCGACTCGTGCTGGATCCGCTCGGCGAACCGGCGGGCGGCCACCAGGTCCTCGGAGAGGTCGGGTGCCGCGGCGTCGGCCGGCTCGGTAGCGTCCAGCAACGCCTCGGCGAGCAGTTGCAGGGCCCCGATCGGTGTCTTCAGCTCGTGGCTCACGTTGGCCACGAAGTCGCGTCGTACCCGGGTCAGCCGGTGCGACTCGGTCACGTCGACCGCCTCGACCGCTATGAAGCCGTTGCCGAGACCCATCGCCCGCAGGTGCACGCCGAGCGGGTTCTCCCCCGCACTGTCGCGACCTCGGGGCAGGTCCAGCTCGATCTCGCGTCGCACGCCGGTGCGCCGCACCTGGCCGGCAAGGGTACGGATCAGCGGGTGCGCGGCGATTGAGCCAGGGGTGCTGCCGGTACGCAGCAGCCCCATCGCGCGGGCGGCCGGGTTGATCAGCACGGGGACGTCGTCGTTGTCCAGGACCACGACACCGGCCCGGAGTGAGTCGATCGTCCGGCGGCCGAGCCCGGCCTGCTGCTCGTCGGCTATCGCGGGCCTCCCACTGCTCCAGCGGAAGCTGACGCTCCCCGTCGACGTGGAGTGACCGTCCCGCCTCGGCAGGAACCGGGGCAGCAGCAGACCGGCGGCCATCCCGGCCACCAACGCCAGGGCCACCACGACCGCCACCGCCCACTCCACCCGGCGATCGTAGGGTCATTGTTAACCTGGCTACCACACAGAACGGGACGAACTACCCTCACTTACGGAAGTGTTCACCCCCACGTCTGGCGTCGTTCACCGTGGTTCATCCGGGATCCGTCCGCGCGCCCCTACCGTTGGCGTCGCACCTGCTCAACCCCCTGCGCCGGCACCCGTCGGCGGCGACCGACCACAGGACGTGATGATGCGCGACGAGTTCCGGGCCGACCTCCAGATCGTCAGCCAACTGCTGGTGGACATGGCGGAGGGCGTCCGCGCCGCCATGCGCCAGGCCACCCGGGCCCTGCTCACCGCCGACCGGCAGGCCGCCGAGACGGTCATCGAGCGGGACGCCGAGATCGACGACCTCTACCGGCACGTCGAGGAGCGGGTCTGCGACCTGCTCGCCCGACAGGCGCCGGTCGCCTCCGACCTCCGGGCGATGATCACCGCGCTGCACGTGGCCGCTGATCTGGAGCGGATGGGCGACCTCGCCGAGCACGTGGCGAAGACCGCGCTGCGCCGGCATCCCTCCCCCGCCGTACCGGCCGAGCTGCGGACGGTCTTCACCGAGATGTCCGAGATCGCCGACCGGATGGCCGTGAAGATCGGTTCGGTGCTGGCGAAGCCCGACGCCGACCTCGCCGGCGAACTGGACCGCGACGACGACGCAATGGACGAGCTGCACAAGAACCTGTTCGCCGTGCTGCTCGGCGACGACTGGCCGTACGGGGTGGAGACGGCGATCGACGCCACCCTGCTGGGCCGCTTCTACGAGCGCTTCGCCGACCACGCGGTCAACGCCGGCGAGCACGTGATCTACCTGATCACCGGGGAGAGCACGCCCAGCAGTAACTGACCGACACGCGAAGGGGCCCCTCGCCATCGCGGGAAGCGATGGCGAGGGGCCCCTTTCTGGTGGCTCAGCGCCCCTGGTTGGCCACCGCCGCGGCGGCTGCCTTCGCAGCGGTCGGGTCGAGGTAGGTGCCGCCCAGAGTGAGCGGGCGCAGCTGCGGGTCGAGGTCGTAGCGCAGCGGAATGCCCGTCGGGATGTTCAGCTTGGCGATCGCCTCGTCGGAGATCTGGTCGAGGTGCTTGACGAGGGCGCGCAGCGAGTTGCCGTGCGCGGCCACCAGCACCGTCCGGCCGGCCAGGATGTCCGGCACGATCGAGTCGTACCAGTAGGGCAACATCCGGTCGACGACGTCCTTGAGGCACTCGGTGCGCGGCATCAGCTCGGTCGGCAGCAGCGCGTAGCGCGGGTCACCCACCTGCGACCACTCGTCGTTGTCGTCGATGGGCGGCGGTGGCGTGTCGTACGACCGGCGCCAGAGCATGAACTGCTCCTCGCCGTACTCGTCGAGGGTCTGCTTCTTGTTCTTGCCCTGCAGGGCGCCGTAGTGGCGCTCGTTGAGCCGCCACGACCGGCGCACGGCGATCCAGTGCCGGTCGGCGGCGTTGAGCGCCAGCTCGGCGGTGCGGATCGCACGGCGCATCACGCTGGTGTGCACGACGTCCGGTAGCAGGCTGTGCTCGCGCATCAGCTCGCCGCCGCGCCGCGCCTCGCCCTCGCCCTTCTCGGTCAGGTCGACGTCCACCCAGCCGGTGAAGAGGTTCTTGGCATTCCAGTCGCTCTCACCGTGTCGCAGCAGGACCAGCGTCCCGACGGTGGGCCCTTCGCTCGCAGTCATGCGGATCATCCTGCCTCAACCGCCTGACGGACACGCGGGCAGCCGTCGTGACGACCACCACGTGAAAAAGCTGATGACCAGCGGATCCGGCCGCCACTAGGGTTGTAAGGCACGCCAGTCACATCGGTCATTACTTGCAAGCGGGGCGCCATATGCGGACGATGCGGAGTTGGTTCCGGGACACCACCGGCGGCCTACCGACCACCTTCTGGTACCTGTGGTCGGGCACCCTGATCAACCGACTCGGCTCGTTCGTCCTCGTCTTCCTCGCCATCTACCTGACCCAGGAACGTGACTTCTCGGCCTCGCAGGCCGGCCTGGTGATCGGCCTCTGGGGCGTCGGCGGGGCGTTCGGCACGACCGCCGGCGGCACCCTCGCCGACCGGTGGGGTCGCCGACCGACACTGCTCACCGCCCACGTGGGAGCGGCGGCCATGATGCTCGGGCTCGGGCTGGCCCGGGATCTCTGGGCGGTGGCGCTGGGCGCGCTGCTGCTCGGCATGTTCGCCGAGGCGGCCCGGCCCGCGTTCGGGGCGATGATGATCGACGTGGTGCCGGCGAAGGACCGGCTGCGCGCCTTCTCACTCAACTACTGGGCGATCAACCTGGGCTTCGCCTGCGCCGCCGTCCTCGCCGGCCTCGCCGCACAGGCCGATTACCTGCTGCTGTTCGTGGTCGACGCGGCCACCATGCTGATCACCGCGCTGATCATCTTCAGCAAGGTGCCGGAGACCCGACAGGCCGGCCCCGCCACCGCCGTCGCGGCAGCAGCGGCTCCGCGCGGGGCGCTGCGCACGATCCTCACCGACCGGGTCTACCTCGGCTTCGTGGCACTCAACCTGTTCGCCGCGCTGGTGTTCCTCCAGCACATCTCGATGCTGCCGATCGCGATGGGCGACGACGGTCTGAGCCCCGCCACCTACGGCTCGGTGATCGCGCTCAACGGCATCCTGATCGTGGTCGGCCAACTCTTCGTGCCCCGACTGATCCGGGGTCGGAGCCGCTCGCACGTGCTCGCGCTGGCGTCCGTGGTGATGGGCGTGGGGTTCGGGCTGACCGCGTTCGCCGGCACCCCCTGGTTCTACGGGCTGACAGTGCTGATCTGGACGGTCGGCGAGATGCTGAACTCGCCCTCCAACTCCACGCTGATCGCCGAGCTCTCCCCGGCCGAGTTGCGCGGTCGCTACCAGGGCGTGTTCTCCCTCTCGTGGCAGATCGCCGGGGCCAGCGCGCCGATCCTCGGCGGCCTGGTACGCGAGCACGCCGGCAACGACACCCTCTGGTACGGCTGCGCCGCGCTCGGCCTCCTGACCGCGGTGGCCCACCTGGTGTCGGGGCCGGCCCGGGAACGGCGTGCAGCCGCGCTGCGCCGCTCCGGTGAGGCACTGGCAACGACCACCGCGTCCCGTGCGCCACAGCCCGCCGAGGCGTAATGAGTGGCGCGGCCGTGCCGGAGTTCCTACTGTGCGGTGGAAACAGTTAACAACCTGAACTGTCGGGAGGTCGGGTGCACGCCCTGCGGCGCTGGTGGCACGACACCGCAGGCGGGCTACCCGCCACCTTCTGGTACCTCTGGGCCGGCCTGCTGATCAACCGGGCCGGCGCGTTCGCCATGCTGTTCCTCTCGCTCTACCTCACCGACGTACGCGGCGCGAGCGAAGCCCTGGCCGGCACAGTGGTCGGCGCGTACGGGGCCGGCGGAGCGGCCGGCGTACTGCTCGGCGGGGTGCTCGCCGACCGGTGGGGACGCCGGGCGACCCTGCTCGCCGCGCACCTGGCCACAGTCGGCCTGATGGTGGCGCTCGCCTTCACCCGACCCCTGCTGCTGATCGCCGTGCTCTCCGCGCTGATCGGCGTGGTCCACTCGATGCCCAGCCCGGCATTCGTGGCGGCGATCGTCGACGTGGTGCCCGCCGAGCGCCGCTCACGCGCGTTCAACCTTCAGTTCTGGGCGTTCAACCTGGGCATGGCGGTCGCCTCGCTGCTCGCCGGGGTCCTGGCCGAGGCGAGCTTCACCGCACTGTTCCTGGTCGACGCGGGCGCCACCCTGACCGCCGCCGCCGTGATCGCCTGGAAGGTGCCCGAAACCCTGCGGTTGGCCCGGCCAGCAGCCAGCCCACCGCCCGCCAC
Organism: Micromonospora sp. H61; assembly: GCF_018070325.1. Lineage (GTDB taxonomy): Bacteria > Actinomycetota > Actinomycetes > Mycobacteriales > Micromonosporaceae > Micromonospora > Micromonospora salmantinae. The sequence goes on along the minus strand of NZ_JAGPXY010000013.1, from coordinate 69,854 downwards.
AGACGCGGCACCGAGGTCCGTCCGGACCCGCCGGCCGGGACTGCACACCGCGCTCACCGACCGCACCTTCCTGGTCTTCGTCGGGCTCACCTTCGTGCTGGCCGTACTCACCATGCAGACGTCGACCATCATGCCGCTGGCCATGCGCGCGGACGGCCTGGGCCCATCGGCGTACGGGCTGGTGGTGGCGCTCGGCGGCGCGCTGATCGTGGTCGGGCAGTTGTTCGTGCCCCGGCTGATCGACAGGCACCGCAAGGACGTCGTGCTGGCCGCCTCCACGGCGCTGCTCGCGCTCGGTTTCGGGGCGCTCGCCATTGCCGACAAACTGGCCGTCTACCTGGGTGCCGCAGTGGTCTGGACGGTCGGCTCGATGCTCGCCGCCCCGCCCAACGCGCAGATCAACGCGGACCTGGCACCACCACAGCTACGAGCGCGCTACCAGTCGGTCTTCTACCTGACGTTCCCAGCCGCGGCGTTCGTCGCGCCCACCCTCGGCGGGGTGAGCCTCCAGCACCTCGGCGACCGGCACTGGCTGATCGTGGGCGGGCTGGGCCTGCTGGCCGCGCTCGGGCACCTGCTCGCCGGACCACCCCGGGAGCGGCACGTCGCCGCGCTGCGCCGGGTTGTCGCCCCGGAGCCGACAACCTCCGCAGACCGCGTACCGACCGGATAACCGACGCAAAGCGCCCACCACGTCCCTGAGGTCGTGGTGGGCGCCCGCCGGTGGGGCCGGCGGCGGCGGGCAACACTCACCCCCGTAAGCATCGCCCGCTCACGCCGCCGGTCCAAACAGGTGGGAACCGTCCCCCAACGGTTATTCCACCCGTCCCCTCGCGCCTCGTCTGGTGCGCGGATCTGATCGATCCGCCGCTCCCCCGAACGTTTCCAAACGTGGCGCGGTGCAATAAAGCTAGTTCGCCCGGATTCTGGATTCAACCCAGAACGGCTGTCTCGCCCGTCACAACTGGCGAGTATCCGCTGCTCCGGCCTCGTCCGTTGGCAACAGCCGGGTACCCGTCGGCCATTCCCGCAAACACCTCAACCGTCTTCCCGATCGGGTGACTCGGTCCGGAAGAAGTTGCTCTGCCGGCCGTCCCGCAGCTGTTCCTGATAAATCAGGTTCAAGCGCCGCAGGTCAAACGTGTAGAACCACTCATCCCAGGTGATCTCGCGAATCCGGCTGCTTTCCCGGTATCCGGGAATGTTGAAGGTCAACACACCCGCCCGGCCATCCCGCTCGGTGCCGGCGATGGTCGCCGGCCGGGCCCCGCGTTCCCGGGCCCACCGCTGGATCACCTCGTGGTTCGCCGTGATCAAACTCCGTCCCGGCCGCTCCGGCCGGTCCGTGATCGACGAGATCACCTGCGAACTGCGGACCGACCGCCCCGTACCCCGTCCGGTCCGGATCCCGCCGGCCGCCGTCCCGCCACCGGTCGACGGCGTCAACGTGCGCTTGGCCGCCGCGCTCTTGGCCGGTGCCGCGCGCTTCGCCGTGGTGCTCTTGGCCGGTGCCGCGCGCTTCGCCGTGGTTCGCTTCGCCGCCGCGCTCTTGGCCGGTACCGCGCGCTTCGCCGCCGGCCGCGCCGGTGCCTTCTTCGCCGGTGCCTTCCGCGCGGGCGCCGTACGCGCCGTCGCTGTCTTACGGGCCGCCGTGGTCTTCCGCGCCGCGGCGGTCTTCCGGGCGGCCGTGGTCCTGCTCGTGGCCGTGCTCTTGCGGGCCGCCGTCGACGTCGCCGCTGTGGTTCTCTTCGCGGCGGTCGCCTTCTTCGCCGGCGCCCTCTTCGCCGCCGCCGTCGACTTCCGTCCGGCGGTCGCCTTCGTTGCGGCGGCCCGCTTCGCGGGCGCGCTCTTGTTCGCCGGCGCGGCCTTCGCGCGGCTGGACGCCGGCCTGGCCGCGGACTTCTTGGTGGCGGCGGCACGACCCGCCGATGCCCTGGTGCCGGCGGCTCGACCCGACGGGCCGGTGCTGCTCCGACCGGCGCCGGCCCGCATCGAGCGCACCAGCTGTTTGACCAGCTCGGGCTTGCGCAATGCGGAGATCCCGGAGACCCCGCGTTTGCGCAGCTGCCCGCGGATGTCGTCCACCCGCATCCGGGAAATCTCCGACTCGGAGACTCCGGGCGTACCCGGCGTCTGGTTGCCGGCCTGTCGCTTCGTCCTGGTCGCAGTCGCGCCGCGACCTGAGCTGTTCCGCTGAGCCATGGGACGCTCCGCTCCTTGGCACTCCGTCATCGGCGCGCGGGGGTCCCTTGCCGCACCGCGCGGTGCGGCATACCCGTCAGGAGCACTCCGAACCACAGTCAACTCGCCATGATCGTGCTGGATCCAGGATCGAGTGGCATCGCCGCGTCGGCGACACCACTACGTCGTGGTTCGAGCACGACCAGGGGAGGCGGCCCCGGCGCGCGGGCGCGGGACGGCGCGGGGTGGGGGCGCGGCCGGGGGCGGTGGGTCAGGTTGGGTCGGGGCCGGCGCCGGAGGGCTCGAAAAGGTGGGCGAAGGCGGCCAGGTTGGCGGTCGACTCGCCCCGCTTCACCCGCCACTCGTACTCGCGCCGGATCGAACTGCCGAAGCCGATCTCCAGCATCGTGTCGAACGACTCGTCGGCGTACGTGAGCACCGCGCCGAACAGTCGGTCCAACTCGTCGGCGTCGACGCCGGCCGGGTTGACCCGACCGGTCAGGTACACGTCGCCGACCGCGTCGGTGGAGAAGGAGACGCCGTACATCCGGGCGTTGCGCTGCAACAGCCAGGCCCACAACTCCTCGCGGCGCTCGTCCGGCTGGCGCATCACGAACGCCTCGATCCGCAGCGCGTGCTCGCCGACGATCAGGTTGCAGATCGTCTTCAGCTTGTGGGTGCCCGGCAGCGTCACCGCGTACGAGCCGGGGCCGGTCGACTCCCAGGCCAGGTCCCGCTCGGCGCAGACCGACTCGATCAGGGTCGCAAGATCGCTCTTCGGGCTCACCGGACCCACTCTACGACCGACCGGGCTCGCGCACCCTGTGACAAGCGGGCCCCCGGGTCACCAGGAGCAGGAGAGCGCCGGGTCACACGCCAGGTCGGCCGCGAGACGGGCGCGGTGCCCGGCGATCGCCTCGCCGTAGACCCCGAGCAGACCGGCGACCGTACGGTCCCAGGAGAAATGCCGAGCGTGCTGCTCGGCGCCTCGGGCCAGCACCGACCGCAGCGCCCGGTTCGGCAGCAGGCTGCCCATCGCACGGGCCCAGTCGACCGGGTCGTGACCGTCGATCAGTACGCCACTGACCTGGTCCCGGACGGCGGTGACCAACCCTCCGACGGCGGCGGCCAGCACCGGCGTACCGCAGGCCTGCGCCTCCAGGGCGACCAGCCCGAACGATTCGTTGTGCGACGGCACCGCGACGAGATCCGCCGCCCGGTACAGGGCCGGAAGGTCGTCCCCGGTGAGCGGCGGCAGGAACCGCACCCCGTCGCTGACCCCGAGCCTGGCGGCCAACTCGATCAGGGCGGTCGGCCGGTCCAGCCCACTGCCGCTGGGCCCGCCGCAGATCACCACCGTCACCTGATCGGCCAGTGCCGGGTCGCGCTCCCGCAGCGCGGCGATCGCGCGGATCAGCACGTCGGGGGCCTTGAGTGGCTGGATTCGACCGACGAAGGCAACTACGTACCCGTCGACGGGAAGCCCCAGCCGACGACGGGCCTGGCGGGCGGCCGCGGACCTGTCACCCGGCGCGGGCCGGAACCGGGCCAGGTCGACGCCCGGCTGCACGACGGACACCCGGGTCGGGTCGGCGTCGTACCGGTCGACCAGGTCGCTGGCCTCGACCCGGGTGTTGGCGACCAGCCGGTCCGCCTCGGCGACGACCTGCTCCTCGCCGATGACCCGGGCCTTGGGCTCCGGCCGGTCCCCGGCCGCGAGCTGGGCGTTCTTGACCTTCGCGAGAGTGTGCGCGGTGTGCACCAGCGGCACCCCCCAGCGCTCCTTGGCCAGCCAACCAACCTGGCCGGAGAGCCAGTAGTGGGAGTGGATCAGGTCGTAGTGGCCGGGCGGACGGGACGCCTCGGCGCGCAGCACCCCGGCGGTGAAGGCGCAGAGCTGACCGGGCAGCTCCTCCTTGGTGAGGCCCTCCAGGGGGCCGGAGGTGATGTGTCGGACCTGCACCCCGGGCGCCATCTCGACCACCGGGGGAAGGTCACCGGAGGTGGCCCGGGTGAAGATCTCCACCTCCACGTTGGCCTCGGCGAGACGCCGGGCGACTTCGAGGATGTAGACGTTCATTCCGCCGGCATCACCCGTGCCGGGCTGGTGCAGGGGGGAGGTGTGTACCGACAGGGTCGCGATGCGGCGAGGCCGGGGCCACGGTCGGGCACCTCGCTGACGCCCGACACCGGCGTGCATTTCCGCCACATCCGCTCCTTCTTCACGGTTGATGCCGTCTCGCACGACCGGCGCTTCTCGGTCAACCTGTACGCCGGATGTCATCTTCCCCATCGGGCTTCGGAAATTCCCCGGCGCGGCCCCTCGGCGTGACGGACCTCATCACCGAACGTCCGCCGATGGCTGCCCTACGCCCGGTCGGGGCGGGTCGTACGCCCGCTGTGACAATGTCGGAATGACCTCAGTCGCCATCGTCACCGGAGCGTCCAGCGGGATCGGCGCGGCCACCGCCCGCCGGCTCGCCGCCGAGGGCTTCCATGTGCTCGCCGCCGCCCGCCGCGCCGAACGGCTCACCGAGCTGGTCGCCGAGATCACCGCCGCCGGCGGGCAGGCCACCGCCGTGACCTGCGACGTCACCTCGGACGAGTCGGTGGCCCGGCTGGCCGACGCCGCCGCCCAGGCACCCGGGCCGGTCACCCTGCTGGTCAACAACGCCGGCGGAGCGCGCGGGCTGGACCCGGTGGAGTCCGGCTCGGTCGCCGACTGGCAGTGGATGTACGACGTGAACGTGCTCGGCACCCTGCGGGTCACCCAGGCGCTGCTGCCGGCGCTGGAAGCCTCCGGCTCCGGCACCATCGTGGTGGTCTCCTCCACCGCCGGACTGACCGTGTACGAGGGCGGGGGCGGCTACACCGCCGCGAAGCACGCGCAGACCGCCATCGCCGGCACGCTCCGCCTGGAGCTGTGCGGCCGGCCGCTGCGGGTCGTCGAGATCGACCCGGGCATGGTGAAGACCGACGAGTTCGGGCTGGTCCGCTTCGAGGGCGACGCGGAACGGGCCGCCGCCGTCTACGCCGGGGTGCCGGGGCCGCTGGTCGCCGAGGACGTCGCCGACTGCATCGCCTGGTGCGCCACCCGCCCCGAGCACGTCAACATCGACCGCCTGGTGGTCCGGCCCCGGGCACAGGCCGCCCAGCACAAGGTGCACCGGGTCGACCAGTGAAGCCCGGGCAGTGACGTCGGGATGAGCGGCGTGGCGCGGCGCCGGCCGGTCGGCGTGGTCACCCGCGGCACGACGAACCCGAACCGGCTCCGTCGGGTGGACAACTGGATCGTCGCCACCTGCGCCGACCGGCTGTCGGCGGCGGACGACCCCCTGGTGGTCGACCTCGGCTACGGTGCCACCCCGGTGACCGCTGTGGAGTTGCGCGCTCGGCTGGCGGCCGGGGTCCGTCCGGACGTACGGCTGGTCGGGTTGGAGATCGACGCGGCCCGGGTGGCGGCCGCGGCGCCGGCCGCCGACCCACCCGGGCTGACGTTCGCCCGGGGTGGGTTCGAGTTGGCCGGGCTCCGGCCGGTGCTGGTCCGCGCGTTCAACGTGCTGCGACAGTACGACGAGAGCGAGGTAACCGAAGCCTGGCAGACGATGACCGCCGCGCTCGCCCCCGGCGGAGTGCTCGTCGAGGGCACGTGTGACGAGTTGGGGCGGCTCGCCAGTTGGCTGCTGATCGACGCCGACGGCCCCCGGACGCTGACCCTGGCCGCGAAGCTCACCACGCTGGGCAGCCCTGCCGAGCTGGCCGAGCGGCTACCCAAGGCGCTGATCCATCGCAACGTTCCCGGTGAGCCGGTGCACGCGCTGATCCGCGCCCTGGACGACGCCTGGCAGGCCGCCGCCCCGTACGCCACCTTCGGCCCCCGCCAACGCTGGCTGCACGCGGTGACCCGCCTCCGCGAAACAGGCTGGCCCATCCTCGACAACGCCACCCGCTGGCGCCAGGGCGAACTAACCCTCCCCTGGCCCCTCCCCTAACCCGGCACCCCGCACGCCGCACGCCGCACGCCGATCTTGCACTTTCGGTTGGCTATTTGCCCTTTTGTGGCCCTTATGTCACCGCAGAAACTGCAAGATCGCGGGGCGCGGGCGGGATGGGCGCGGGGCGCGAGGGCGGGGCGGGGCGGGGGGCGGGAGCCCGACCGGGTTAGAGGGTGCAGTTGATGAGGACTGGTTCGGGGTGCAGGGTTACGCCGAAGCGGGCGTGGACCTGATCGCGGATGGTGGCGGCCAACGCGAGCAGGTCAGCGGTGTGGGCGGTGCCGCTGCGGTTGGTCAGGGCCAGGGTGTGTTTGCTGGAGATGGCCACCCCACCCTCGCCGGGGTGACCCTTGGCGAAGCCGGCCTTGTCGATCAGCCAGGCGGCGCTCACCTTGACCAGGCCGTCCGCCCCGGGCCAGGCGGGCGGGTCACCCAGCTCGGCGGAGCGTTCCAGGAGCTGTTCGTACGTCGCGCGGTCGAGCACCGGGTTGGTGAAGAAGGAGCCGACCGAGCGAGTGTCCGGGTCGTTGGCGTCGAGCACCATCCCCTTGCCCGCCCGCAGTCGCAGCACCACCGCTCGGGCGTCGGCCAGCGGCACCTGGTCGCCCACCTCGACACCGAGGGCTCGGGCCAGCTCCGCGTAGCGCACCGGCCCTGACAGCGAGGACCTGGTGAGTCGGAAGTCGACCGAGAGCACCACCCAGCGGTCCACGTACTTGAAGATGCTGCCCCGGTAGGCGAAGCCGCAGTCTGCGGCGGGGATGACCTGACGGGTGCCCTCGACCCTGTCGTACACCTCGACGCCGGTGATCGTCTCGGCGACTTCCTGGCCGTACGCGCCGACGTTCTGGATGGGGGTGGCGCCGGTCGAGCCGGGGATGCCGGAGAGGCATTCCAGCCCGGCCCAGCCGTTGGCGATGGTGGAGGCGACCAGGTCGTCCCACGGCTCGCCGGCGTCGACCCGTACGGTGACCGAGGTGGCGTCCTCGGCGATGACCCGCATGCCACGGGAGCGCACCAGCACGACGGTGCCGGGGAAACCGGCGTCGCCGATCACCACGTTGCTGCCCCCGGCCAGGATCAGGACCGGCTCCGCCGCGGCGCGTACCGCCTGGACGAGCTCGTCGGCACTGCCGGCGGCCACGATCCGCTCGGCCGGCCCACCCGTTCCGAGGGTGGTGTAGCCGGCGAGTGGACCGGGGATGGCACGATCGGCGTCGGTTGTCGGCTGGGCGGAGGCGTCTGGCACGCCCTTCACCTTAGGCTGACAAGTAGCCGTGGCACCCACTGGTCGCCCGGCACCCCCGGGAGGATGGCGATGAGCAGACTGCAGGGCAGCAAGGATTTCTGGATCGGGGCGCTCCGGACGGAGGGTCCGGCTTTCGCGGCAGCGGTGGCCGAGGCGCCGCCGGAGACACCGGTGCTGTCCTGTCCGGGCTGGACGGTCAACGACGTCACACTGCACATGGCCGGCATCTACCACTGGGTGTCGTCGTTCGCCGGTTCCGGCCAGACCAGCCAGCCGCCTCGGCGGGAGAAGATCGAGGCCGACCCGGGCGTGAACGCGCTCCAGCTGTGGCAGCAGGGTTACGACCGGGTGATGACCCTCTTCGACGGGCTCGACCCCGAGGCACCGGCGTGGAACTGGGCCCCGCAGCCGAAGAAGGCCGGTTTCTGGCCGCGTCGGATCGCGCACGAGACGGCTGTGCACCGCTGGGACGCCCAGCTCGCCATCGGGGCTGGTGATCCGGTCGAGGCGAAGCTCGCGGCCGACGGGGTGAGTGAGGTGCTGGACACCTGGCTGCCGGCGGGCCGGCGGCAGGTGCCCGGTGACTGGCACGGGGTGGTGCAGCTCTGCGCGACCGATGCGGCCCAGGAGTGGTATCTGCGGTTGCGCGGCGAGGGGGTGGCGCTGCTCGACACCGCGACCATCTTCGACCACGACGATCACCACGCCCGCGCCCAGGTCAGCGGCACCGCGAGCGACCTGCTGCTGGCGCTCTGGGGTCGGGTGAGCTTCGAGACGCTGGACGTCGCCGGTGACCGCACCCTGTTGGACGGTCTGCGCACCGGCTGACCGACCCATCACGAACGAGGGCGTCACCCCCCATCCGGGGGTGGCGCCCTTCGCCGATGTCGGGGGTTCCCTCGCCTGCTGGACGCCGTGCCGGCGGGAGCGTTCATCACGGGACCACAACGCTGAGAGAGCGCTCTCTTGACAGTCGGTTGGCGACCCACCACCCTGTCGTGAGAGCGCTCTCTTAGCCATCTGCCATCACCCGCCCGCCTTGAGAGAGGTCGATAACCCATGGCTGTCTTCCCGCGCCGCCGCCTCGCCGCGGTGGCCCTCGCCGCCGCCACCGCCCTGCTCGTCACCGCTGGCTGCGGCGGCGGCGACGAGCCGGGCGACGGACCGGTCACCCTGACCGTCGATGTCTTCGGCCAGTTCGGCTACGAGCAGCTCTACCAGGAGTACATGAGCGCCAACCCCGGCGTGAAGATCGTCGAGCGCGGCACCGGCACCAACCTCGACGAGTACTCGCCGAAGCTCACCCAGTGGCTCGCCGCCGGCCGGGGCGCCGGCGACGTGGTGGCCATCGAGGAGGGTCTGCTTGTCGAGTACAAGGCCAATCCGGCGAACTTCGTCAACCTGCTGGACCACGGCGCCGCCGACCTCAAGGGCAACTTCCTGGAGTGGAAGTGGAACGCCGGCCTGACCGCCGACGGCAAGCAGCTCATCGGCCTCGGCACCGACGTGGGTGGCATCGCCATGTGCTACCGCAAGGACCTCTTCCAGAAGGCCGGCCTGCCCACCGAGCGCGACGAGGTCTCCAAGCTCTGGCCCACCTGGTCGGACTACATCGCCACCGGTGAGAAGTTCGTCGCGGCCAAGACCGGAGCGTCCTTCCTCGACGCGGCCACCAACACGTTCAACACGATCCTGCTGCAGACCGCCGGCAACAGCAGCGGCTACAGCTACTACGACACCAGCGAGAAGCTGGTGGTCGACAGCAACCCGGCCGTGCGACAGGCCTACGACGTCACAATGGACATCATCGACTCCGGCCTCTCCGGAAAGTACGGCTCCTGGTCGGAAGAGTGGGTCTCCGCCTTCAAGCAGTCGAAGTTCGCCACCATCGCCTGCCCCGCCTGGATGACCGGCGTCATCGAAGCCAACGCCGGCACTGGCGCCCAGGGCAAGTGGGACATCGCCCAGGTGCCCGGCAACGGCGGCAACTGGGGCGGATCGCACCTCGCCGTGCCCAAGCAGAGCAAGCACCAGGCCGAGGCGATCAAGCTGGCCAAGTTCCTCACCAGCGCCAAGGGGCAGATCGGGGCGTTCAAGGCCAAGGGCCCGCTGCCCTCCTCGCCGCAGGCGCTCGACGACCCGGCGATCACCGGCGCCACCAACGCGTACTTCTCGGGGGCACCGGTCGGCACCATCTTCGGCACCGGCGCGAAGAGCCTGAAGCCGGTCTACATGGGCCCGAAGAACCAGGCCGTACGGACCGAGGTGGAGAACGCCGTACGGACCGTGGAGCTGGGTCAGCGCAGCCCCGCGCAGGGCTGGACCGACGCGGTGGCCAACGCGAAGAAGGCCGCCGCCAAGTAGCCCGAGCGAGCGTGCGGGCGGGCCTCGGAGCAGAGGTCCCGCCCGCACGACGGAAAGGAGTTCTCGGGCATGACCGTCCAGCTCGACGCCCGCCCGCCGGCCACACCGGCAACCGGTAACAGCCGCCAATCCTCGGGTCGACTCAGTCGATTCGACACGCGCTTCTCCCCGTACCTCTACATCGCCCCGTTCTTCCTGATCTTCGGCATCTTCGGGGCGTACCCGCTGGCGTACACCTTCTGGGTCTCGCTGCACGACTGGGACCTGCTCGGAGCCGACCACCCCTTCGTCGGGGCGGAGAACTACACCCGGCTGCTGGCCGACGTGGACTTCTGGCACGCGCTGGTCAACACGCTGGGAATCTTCGTCATCTCGACCGTTCCGCAGTTGCTGGCGGCGCTCTGGTTGGCCAACCTGCTCAACCGGGGCCTGCGGGGGCGCACCGGTTGGCGAATGGCGGTGCTCGTCCCCAACGTCACGTCCACCGCCGCGGTGGCGATCGTGTTCGGGGTGCTCTTCGGCCGTGAGTTCGGCATGATCAATTGGCTGCTCGACCTGGTCGGGCTGGACGCGATCGAGTGGAAGTCCAACCGGCTGGCCTCCTGGGTGGCCATCTCCGCCATGGTCGACTGGCGGTGGACCGGCTACAACGCGCTGATCCTGCTGGCCGCGATGCAGGCCATCCCCCGCGACCTGTACGAGGCGGCGGCGATCGACGGCGCCAGCCGGGCCCGACAGTTCTGGTCGGTCACCGTGCCGCTGCTCAAACCGACGATCATCTTCTGCGCCATCATCGCCACCATCGGCGGACTGCAACTCTTCACCGAGCCCCGGATGTTCCACTCCGGCACCAACCCGATCCGCGGTGGGCCGCTGCGCGAGTCGCAGACCCTGACCATGTACATGTTCGAGAACGCCTTCGCCCCGCACTACAACTTCGGGTACGGCTCGGCCGTGGCCTGGCTGCTCTTCGCGCTCATCGCGATCGTCGCGGCGGTCAACGTGCTGCTCCTGCGCCGACTCGGCGGCGGAGCGCGCCCCAACGCCCGGAAGGGAACCACCCGATGAGCCGGCTCTGGCGGGCCAGCCCGCTCACCTACCTCGCCCTGGTCGTCGCCGCCGGCCTGTCGGTCTTCCCGATCTGGTGGATGTTCGTCGTCGCCAGCCGCAGCAACGACGCGATGGGCCAACTGCCACCCCCGGTCACCCCCGGCGGCAACCTGGGCGCCAACATCGCCCGCCTGTTCGACAACACCGACGCGTACTTCCTGACCGGCCTGATCAACTCGGCTGTCGTCGCGACCACTGTGACCGTCTCCGTGGTGTTCTTCTCCAGCCTGGCCGGGTTCGCCTTCGCCAAGCTCAGGTTCCGTGGCCGCAACGCCCTGCTGCTCGTCATCATCGCGACCATGATGGTGCCGACACAGCTCGGCGTGATTCCGCTCTACCTGCTCATGACCAAGCTGCACTGGAACGACCGGCTGCCCGCGGTCATCGTCCCGGTGCTGGTCACCGGGTTCGGGGTGTTCATGATGCGGCAGTACGCCGGCCAGGCCATCAGCGACGAACTGATCGAGGCCGCCCGGATGGACGGCTGTGGCACCGCCCGGATCTGGTGGCACGTCGTGCTGCCCGCCCTGCGTCCCGCCGCCGCCGTCCTCGGTCTACTCACCTTCATGACCACCTGGAACGACTTCCTCTGGCCGTACGCTGTATTGAACGATCCGGCGAATCCGACAGTGCAACTGTCCCTACGAGCACTGTCGGACGGGTATTACCAGGACATGTCGCAGGTGTTCACCGGAACGGCCATCGCGACGCTGCCCCTGCTACTGGTCTTCGTGTTGTTCGGCCGACAGATCATCGGCGGAATCATGGAAGGTGCGGTCAAGGCGTGAACGAGCGGAGCGAGCCAACCAACCGGCCCGACAACGAGATCCGGTTTCCCGAACACTTCCTCTGGGGGACAGCCACCGCCGCGTACCAGATCGAGGGTGCGGCCCGCGACGACGGTCGCGGTCCGTCCATCTGGGACACCTTCAGCCGTACGCCGGGCAAGGTGTACCAGGGCCACACCGGCGACGTCGCCTGCGACCACTACCACCGGTACGCCGACGACGTGGCGCTGATGGCCGAGCTGGGCCTGCGGGCGTACCGGTTCTCGGTCGCCTGGCCGCGAATCCAGCCCGACGGCACCGGCCCCGCCAACCCCCGTGGGCTGGACTTCTACGACCGGCTCACCGACACGCTGCTCGACCGCGGAATCGACCCGATCGTCACCCTCTACCACTGGGACCTGCCGCAGGCCCTGGGCGACCGGGGCGGCTGGACCAACCGGGACACCGCCGAACACTTCGCCACCTACGCCACCGCGGTGTACGCCCGCCTCGGCGACCGGATCGACGTGTGGACCACGCTCAACGAGCCGTGGTGCTCGGCCTACCTCGGTTACGCCAACGGCCTGCACGCTCCCGGCGAGCAGGACCCGGCGGCGGCCTTCACCGCCGTACACCACCTGCTGTTGGGCCACGGCCTGGCGGCGCGGGCGTTGCGGGCGGCCGGCGCGCGCAGCGTGGGCGTCACCGTCAACCCGGCCGACGTACGCCCGGCCGACCCGCAGAGCGCTGCCGACGCCGCCGCGGTCCGCCTGGTCGACGGCCTGCACAACCGGATCTTCCTCGACCCGCTGCTGGCCGGCGGCTACCCGGACGACGTCCGCGAGCACGTGGCCCGGCTCGTCGAGCCGACGTTCATCCGCGACGGCGACGAGAAGGTGATCGCCGCCCCGATCGACCTGCTCGGCATCAACTACTACGCCCCGAGTTACGTGGCCGGTCGGCCCGACGGCGCCGGCAACGGCGCGTATCCGGGCACCGAGGGCGCTGTGCACTTCCTGCCGCCGGCCGGGCCGCTCACCGACATGGGTTGGATGATCGAACCGGCCGGGCTCACCCGGCTGCTGGAGCGGATCGCCGCCGACTACCCCGGTGTGCCGCTGCTGATCACCGAGAACGGCGCGGCGTTCCCCGACAAGCCCGGCGCCGACTCGCCCGACGGCCCGACGCAGGTGATCGACGCCGATCGCATCGCCTACCTCGACGGGCACCTCCGTGCGGCGCACGAGGCGATCTCCCGGGGCGTGGACCTGCGCGGTTATCTCGTATGGTCATTCCTGGACAACTTCGAGTGGGCGGAGGGTTACCGCAAGCGGTTCGGGATCGTGCACGTCGACTACCTGACCCAGCGGCGCACACCGAAGGCCAGCGCCCGGTGGTACCAGGAGGTGATCTCCCGGAACGGGCTGTGACGAGCGGGGGAAAGCGCGATGACGACGGCGCAGCGGCCGACGCTCGAAGCGGTGGCAGCGCGGGCCGGGGTCTCCCGCGCCACCGTTTCGCGGGTGGTCAACGGCTCCACCACCGTCGCCGAGCCGATCCGCGAGGCGGTCACCCGGGCGGTCGCCGAGCTGGGGTACGTGCCCAACCTGGCGGCCCGCAGCCTGGTCACCCAGCGCACCGACTCGATCGCCCTGGTCATGCCGGAGGCGGCCACCCGGGTCTTCTCCGACGACCAGGTCTTCCCCGGCATCATCCGGGGCGTCAGCCAGGAGTTGGAGGCGGCCGACAAGCAACTGGTGCTGATGCTCGCCGGCTCGCCGGCCGGGCACCACCGGGTCGAGCGGTACACCACCGGCCGGCACGTCGACGGCGTGCTCTTCGCGTCGCTGCACGGTGCCGACCCGCTGCCCGGCACGCTGGCCCGACTCGGCATCCCGGTGGTGGTCAGCGGTCGGCCGCTCGGCGACGTGCCCGTCCCGTACGTCGACGTCGACCACGTGGCCGGGGTGACCGCAGCCGTCCGGCACATGATCGACAGCGGTCGTCGACGGATCGCGACCATCGCCGGGCCACAGGACATGGTCGCCGGGATCGAGCGGCTCAGCGGCTACCGCAGCACGGTCGCCGACGCGGGGCTGCCCGAGCTGATCGCAATCGGCGACTTCACCCGGGAATCCGGGTCGGCGGCGATGCGCCGCCTGCTCGCCGAGCATCCCGACCTCGACGGCGTCTTCGCCGCCTCCGACCTGATGGCGCACGCCGCCCTGCGGACGCTGCGCGAGGCGGGTCGACGGGTGCCCGACGACGTGGCGGTGGTCGGCTTCGACGACATCGAGACCGCCGCCTACACCGAGCCGCCGCTGACCACCGTCCGGCAGCCGATCGTGGAACTCGGCCGCCGGATGACCCGCCAACTGCTCCGGCTGGCCGCCGGGGAGAGCATCGAGCAGGCGATCATGCTCCCCACCGAACTGATCCGCCGCGCCTCCGCCTGACCGTACCGGGCGGTTAATGCGTCGCTCGGGCGGACGATCGTCGCTAGCCTCGCCGACATGCCGAATCCTGTCGCGCTGCTGCACGTGCTCCGCTGTTACCACCAGCGCGTCGAGATCGAGGCCGTCGCGGCCGTATGGATGGGGGCCTGACATGCGCATTCGTGAGGCACAGCCGGACGACGCTCCGGGCGTGGTGGCGCTGCGGACGATCGTCTACCCGTACCTGGTGCGCGGGGTCGAGTCGACCCGAAAGATGATCGCCGAGCCCCCACCCGAGGAGGGCTGGACCGCCTTCGTGGCCGAGGTCGACCACCAGGTGGTCGGCTGGGTGTCGGCGCAACGCTCGGGCTGGACCTCAACGCCGAACTTCGGGGAGGTCTCGATGCTGCACGTGCACCCGGAACACCGGAGGCGCGGCGTCGGCACGGCGCTGCTGACCGCTGTCACCGACCACCTCCGCCAACTGGGAATCCGCCGGGTACGTGCCATGGCCCAAACGGACGGGCTGCCGTTCGCCCGCCGACACGGCTACGAGCCCAGCCGCGAGGTGCGCTACTCGGCGCTCGACCTCGACTCGGCGCCCGCGCTACCCGAGCTGCCCCCGGGCGTACGGCTGCTGCCGATCTCCGACTTGGACCCGCACCTGCTGTACGCGGCGGACGTGGCCTCGGCCGCCGACGAGCCGGGCGACGTGCCGGTCGACTCGATCAGCTACGAGAGCTGGCAGTACGACGTCTGGGACAACCTCGGCCTGGACAAGTCGGCCAGCACCGCCGCCCAACTCGATGGTGAGGTCGCCGCCTTCAGCCTGGTGAAGCGGGACGGGGACCGGATGTGGTCGGACTTCACCGGCACCATCCCGGCCTACCGGGGGCGGGGCCTCGCCCGGCTCACCAAGACCGCAGCGCTGCACCGGGCCGCTGGGGACGGCGTGCGCGTCGCGTACACCTCGAACGACGAGGAGAACGGGCCGATGCTCGCGATCAACACCCGACTGGGCTACCGACCGGTGGCATCCCAGTGGACCTGCCTGGCCGACCTGAAGTGACCTGCAGTCCGGGAATGCGTTAGCGATCTGCCCCGCCCGCGCCGATCTTGCAGTTTCTGTCGTCGGAATGCGCGGAATGCCCCCTACGCCGCGACAGAAAGTGCAAGATCGCGGAAAGGACGAGCCAGACCTCGTCGATCATGGAGTTGTGGTGCCCGTTTTGTTGCAACAAAGGCACTTTGTCACTCACCACAACTCCATGATCAATGGGGCGGCGCCGGGGCTGAACTGCTCAGCATCAAGTGATCAAGGACAAGGTCGGTGTTCAAGGCGAGGGCCGCTCCTCGAACACCCGGCGGGCGACAGCGTGGGTGTCGGGGCCGAAGAGCACCAGGCGGGCCTCGGTGACGGTGGCCGGGGTGGCCGCGCGCAGCACCGCCAGCGCCTGACCAACCGCGTCGTCGACCGGCCAGCCGTAGATGCCGGCCGAGATCAGCGGGAACGCCACAGTGGTCGCGCCCACCTCGTCGGCCACCCGGAGGCTGTTGGCGTAGCAGTCGCGCAGCAGCGCCGACCGGTCCTCGGTGGCCGACCAGACCGGCCCCACGGTGTGGATCACCCAGCGGGCCGGCAGTTCCCCGGCCGTGGTCGCCACCGCCTGGCCGGTGGGCAGGCCCCTGCCGTAGCGGGACGCCCGCAGCGCCCGGCACTCGGCCAGGATCGCCGGCCCGCCGCGCCGGTGGATGGCACCGTCGACCCCACCGCCACCGAGCAGCGACGAATTCGCGGCGTTCACCATGGCGTCCACCCGCTGGGCGGTGATGTCTCCCTCGACCAGGCTGATCTCCATGTCAGCTCTCCTCGATCGGTTGGCCCATCGAGCGACGGGCCAGCAACGTGGCACCGGCGACTGCGGCCGGCATGATCAGCACGGCGCCGAGCGGAATCAGGAAGCAGAGGAAGACGGCCACTCCGAAGCCGAGCGCCGTGGGTCGGTCGGCCTTCAGGATCGTCCGGCGCTGCGGCAGCCGCATCCCCCGTCGGTAGAACGGTGCGCCCACCAACTCCACGGCGAGGAACCACCCGCCGACGGCCGCCCCGATGACCGGGACGACCGTCTGGCCGACCACCGGAATGAAGCCGGCGACGAAGAGCGGGATGCCGACCAGCGCCGTGAGCGCCACCAGGCGTACCGAGTCGGCGAGGCTGCGGCGCAGCGACGACCAGAAGGGCACGTCCACAGCGCCCGGCGTGCCGCCGTACCGCTGCTCGACGTGCTCGGAGATCTTCTCGTAGAACGGGTCGCCGATGACCAGGGTGACAGCGGTGAAGGTGAGCACGCCGAGCAGGCCGCCGAGCCCCAGGAAGGCCAACCCGGCGATCACCCGGACCAGGCTGCGGCCGGTGCTCGACCAGTCGTCGGCGAACGGGGTGACCAGCGCGGCGAGATCGTCCACGAAATACACGAGCGTGGCGAGCGCGGCCAGGAAGAGCACGCCGGAGATCAGCGCCGGCACGATGCCGAGCAGCATCAGCCCCGGGCTGCGGACGTAGAGGCCCAACCCGCGCAGGAGCAGCCCCGCCCCGGCGAGGAAGCGTCCGACGACCCCGGTCACCGGGCTGGCGATTCTGCTGGCATCCACGATCGAGCAGCCTAACCAGCCGTGATCGGATCCGCCGGACGGAGCGCTAGCAGCGACTCACCACGTACACATCAACCGGTTGACGGACGGCAGTGATCCACCGGGCACACCGGGGTTCGTCGCTGACCGGTCGATTCGCCGGCGGGCCACCCCGACAACCATTGAGGGGTACGAAGTCAGCGGCGGCGGAAGGCGGCACGATGCCGGTCATCGAGGTGACCCACCTGAAGAAGCGGTACGGCGACCTGGTGGCGGTGGACGACGTGTCGCTCTCCGTGGAGGCCGGGGAGATCTTCGGGGTCCTCGGTCCGAACGGCGCCGGCAAGACCACCACGGTGGAGTGTGTCGCGGGGCTGCGTGTCCCCGACGGGGGCGGGGTGTCGGTCCTCGGGCTCGACCCCCGCAGGGACGCGGCCCAGCTACGCCAGCGGGTCGGGGTGCAGCTCCAGGAGAGTCAACTGCCGGACCGGTTGCGGGTGGCAGAGGCACTGGAGCTGTACGCCTCGTTCTACCGCAACCCGGCCGATCCGGCCGAGCTGATCGACAAGCTGGGCCTCGGCGAGAAGCGGAACACCGCGTACAAGAAGCTCTCCGGCGGTCAGAAGCAGCGGCTGTCCATCGCGCTGGCCCTGGTGGGCAACCCGGAGATCGCCATCCTCGACGAGCTGACCACCGGGCTGGACCCGCAGGCCCGCCGGGACACCTGGGGCCTCATCGAACAGGTCCGTGACAGCGGGGTGACGATCGTGCTGGTCACCCACTTCATGGAGGAGGCAGAGCGGCTCTGCGACCGGGTCGCGGTGATCGACCGGGGCCGGGTGGTCGCCCTGGACAGCCCGGCGGGCCTGGTGTCGACGGTGGCTCCGGAGCAGCGGATCCGGTTCCGGCCCTCGGCTCCGGTCGACGACCGACTCCTCACCGACCTGCCCGAGGTTTCCGCTGTGCAGCGCACCGGCAGCCAGGTGGTGGTGACCGGCACCGGTGAGTTGCTGCACGCCGTCACGTCGGTGCTCGCCCGCCACCAGATCGTCGCCGCGGACCTGCGGCTGGAGCAGTCCACCCTCGACGACGCCTTCGTCGAGCTGACCGGGCACCGGCCCGCCAACTGAGAAGGAGCCAGCATGCACGCCTTCCGCAACATCCTGCGAACCGAGGCGCGGCTCTACCTGCGGGACCTTCCGACGCTTCTCACCACGATCGGGCTGCCCACAGTGATCCTGGTGGTGCTGGGGCTGATCCCCTCGCTGCGCAAGCCGGATCCGACCTTCGACGGGCAGACCTTCGTCAGCTATTTTGCCCCGTCGCTGCTTGTGGTCACCCTCGCCATGGTCGGGGTGAACATCCTGCCCGCCGTGCTGGCCACCTACCGGGAACGCGGCGTGCTGCGCCGACTGGCGACCACCCCCGCGCACCCGGCCGCTCTGCTCGCGGCCCAACTGGTGCTGGCCCTGGCCGGGATCCTGGCCAGCGCGCTACTGCTCATCGTCGTCGCCCGGCTCGCGTTCGGGGTGCCGCTCCCCCGGCACCCGCTCGGCTTCACGCTGGCGTTCATCCTCGGCACGGCCGCCCTGCTGTCGCTCGGTCTGCTGGTCGCCGCGGTGGCCCGGACGACGAAGGCGGCACAGGCCCTGGCCGTGCCGCTGTTCCTGGTCACCATGTTCTTCGGCGGGGTCTACCTGCCCCGGTTCCTGCTTCCGGACTTCGTGGCGCGGATCGGCGACTACACGCCGCCCGGGGTGCAGGCGCTCCTCGACGCCTGGACCGGCACCCCGCCGCAGCCGCTGCACCTGGGGATAATGGCGGTGATCGCCGTGGCGGCCGGCGCCGGCGCGGCGAAACTGTTCCGCTGGGAGTGAGCGGAGATGCGATGATCTGCAACGGTGGGCACGACCGTCTGACCAGTTGGCGAGAGCGCGAAGCGAGCCTCTATCGGGTGTTCCCCTTCGGCGGGCTGACCCTGGGCACCCTGCTGGCCCTCGTCGCACCGGCACCCGATCATCTCGGGACACTGCCCACCCTCGCCGTCGCCGTGGCGGCCGGATGCTGGGTCGCCTGGTTCGTCACACTGCACCCCGGCTGGCAGAGCCGGCGCACGCTGATGGCGGTCTACTACGCCGGCCTGCTCACGTTCGCCGCCGCACTGGTGGCCGCCAGCCCGTGGTACGGCTTCTTCGCCTGGATCGGCTACATCCACGCCTTTCCGGTGCTACCCGGGCGCTGGCGGGTCGCCGGCGTGGTCACCACTGCCGCCCTGGTCGCCACGTCTCAGGGCGGCGGCCTGTCGGTGGTGGTGTCGCACCTGCCGCTCTGGCTGGTGCTGGTGCTGTTCAACCTGGTGGTGGCCGGCTCGGTCACCTGGTTCGCGATGGTCGCCGAACAGGAGGACGCCAAACGCAAGCGGTTGGTGGCGGAACTCGGCGAGACCAACCGCCAACTCACCGAGACGGCCAGTGAGAACGCCGGGCTGCACGCCCAACTACTCACCCAGGCCCGGGAGGCCGGCGTGCTTGACGAACGGCAACGGATGGCGCGCGAGATCCACGACACCCTGGCGCAGGGGTTGACCGGCATCATCACCCAGTTGGAGGCGGCCGAGCAGACCCGCGACCGGTCCGCCGACTGGCGTCGGCACGTCGACAACGCGCTCGCCCTGGCCCGGGAGAGCCTCACCGAGGCCCGCCGCTCGGTACAGGCGATCCGTCCGGAACCGTTGGAGACGGCCCGACTACCGGACGCGCTGGTCGAGCTGGGCGGGCGCTGGGCGGCCCTGAACGGGGTACGGGCCGACGTGGCCACCACCGGCACGCCCCGCCCACTGCACCCGGAGGTCGAGGTGACACTGCTACGGGCCGCCCAGGAGGCGCTGTCCAACGTGGCCCGGCACGCCGCCGCGTCGCGGGTCGGGCTGACCCTGTCGTACATGGCGGACGTGGTCACGCTCGACGTCCGCGACGACGGGGCGGGCTTCGACCTCACCGACCAGCCGATGCCCCGTGAGCCGGGCGGCGGGTACGGACTGACCGCCATGCGGCAACGGGTGGCGAGGGTCGGTGGCGAGTTGGCAGTCGAATCCGAGCCGGGCGGCGGCACCGCCATCTCGGCGTCCGTCCCCGCGCTACCCGGAGGTGCCGGTTGACCGCCCCGGTTCGCCTGCTGATCGTCGACGACCATCCGGTGGTGCGGGACGGCCTGCGGGGGATGTTCACCGGCGACCCCGACTTCGAGGTGGTGGGCGAGGCGGCGGACGGTTCGGAGGCGTTGGCCCTGGTCGCGACGCTGCGGCCGGACGTGGTGCTGATGGATCTGCGGATGCCCGGGATGGACGGCGTCACCGCCATCGGCAGACTGGCTCGCGCCGGCAGCACCGCCCGGGTGCTGGTGCTCACCACCTACGACACGGACGCGGACGTGCTGCCGGCGATCGAGGCCGGTGCTACCGGTTACCTGCTCAAGGACGCACCTCGGGAGGATCTGGTTCGGGCGGTCCGGGCCGCGGCCCGAGGCGAGTCGGTGCTCGCGCCGAGCGTCGCCGGCCGGCTGATGGGTCGACTGCGCGCTCCCGCCGAGGAGCCGCTCAGTCAACGGGAGTTGGAGGTGCTCACCCTGGTGGCCCGGGGCGCCTCCAACCGGGAGGCGGCGACCCGACTGTTCATCAGCGAGGCCACCGTCAAGACGCACCTGCTGCACCTGTACGCCAAGCTCGGAGTCAACGACCGGGCTGCCGCGGTGGCCACCGCGTACGACAGGGGGTTGCTGACGCCCGGCGGGCGGTGAGCGGCACCGGGCAGGATGGGCGGATGCGCGCGTCCCGACTGATCTCGTTGCTGTTGCTGTTGCAGTCGCGCGGGTCGATGACCGCGAGCGAGCTGGCGCGGGAGCTGGAAGTCTCCGAGCGGACCGTCTATCGGGACGTCCTGGCGCTCTCGGCGGCGGGCGTGCCGGTCTACGCCGACCGGGGGCGGGCCGGTGGTTACCGCCTGCTCGGCGGGTATCGCACCCGACTGACCGGGCTGACCCGGGACGAGGCGGAGGCGCTCTTCCTCGCCGGGCTGCCCGGGCCGGCCGGTGAGATGGGGCTCGCCGACGCGGTCGCGTCCGCCGAGCTGAAGGTGCTCGCCGCGCTGCCACCCGCCCTGCGCGACGCGCCGGCTCGTGCCGGGCAGCGGTTCCACCTGGACGTGCCGGGCTGGTTCCGGGAGACCGCGCCACCGCTCTGGCTGCCCGAGCTGGCCCGGGCGGTCTGGGGCGACCGGGTGGTGGAGCTGCGCTACCGACGCGGCGACCGGGAGGTGACCCGCCAGGTCCAGCCGTACGGTCTGGTGCTCAAGAGCGGGGTCTGGTATCTGGTCGGCCGGGTCGGCGACGATGTGCGCACCTACCGGGTGGACCGGGTCACCGGGGTCGAGGTGGGCGACGAGCACTTCGACCGCGACGAGGGCTTCGACCTGGCCGGGCACTGGCGCGGACAGGCCGGGTCGTTCCTGCGGACCATGCTGCGGGCCGAGGTCGCCGTCCGGCTGAGCCCCGCCGGCCTGCGCCAGCTCCGGCACCTGGTCGATGCCCCCTTCGTGTACGACGAACTGGTCGCCGCCGCCAGCCCGCCCGACGGGCAGGGCTGGGTGATGGCGCGGCTGCCCGTCGAGTCGGTCCAGGTGGCGTACCACCAACTGCTGGGGCTCGGCCCCGAGGTCGAGGTCCTCGGCCCACCCGAGCTGCGGCGGTTGTTCGCGGAGGGCGCCGACCGGCTTGCCGCGCTCTACCGGTAGCCGGTCACGTCCGACGGCTTGCCCGCGTCGACCACCTCGGTGATGTAGCGGAAACCCTCGGGTTGGCTGCCGTCGAGGTCGGTGAAGCCGTACACCTTGGACAGCGTGCCGGCGTCGACGGATTTGCCGCTCCAGCGGGCCTTCTCCTCGTCGGCGGCGAGCGCGGCCACCGCCCGGCCGACGAAGGCCGGGGTTTCCGAGATGAGGAAGTTCGGGTCGGTGGCGGCACCGTCGCGCCAGTTCTCCTCGGTCACGCCGAAGTGCTCCAGCATCGCCTCGGAACGGATCCAGCCGGGGGTGAGCGCCACGGCCGTGCAGCCGTGCGGCTTCAGCTCGTGGGCCTGGCTGAAGGCGAGCCGGTTGACCGAGACCTTGGCCAGGTCGTAGAAGACCGACAGCCGGTAGTTCTCGTCGTTGTACGCCTTGGTGCCGTCGCCCATCTCCACCACCAGGCCGCCGGGCTTGCGGATCAGCAGCGGCAGGGCGAAGTGGCTGGTGATGATGTGCGTGTCGACGGCCAGTCGCAGGGTACGGAAGCCGGCGTCGAGCGGCTGCTCCCAGACCGGCTTGTTCCAGGTGACCAGTGGGTCGCCGCCCCAGATGTCGTTCACCAGCACGTCGAGTTGGCCCTGTTCGGCGTCGATCCGGGCGACCAGGTCGCGGACCTGCTCGGGCACCAGGTGGTCGACCTGAACGGCGATGCCGGTGCCGCCGGCCGCGCTGACCAGCTCGGCGGTCTCCTCGATGGTCTCCGGTCGGTCCATCTCGGAGCGGCCGGCCCGGGAGCTGCGACCGGTGGCGTAGACAGTGGCACCGGCCGCGCCGAGCTGAACGGCGATCTGCCGTCCGGCACCACGGGTGGCACCGGCGACGAGCGCGATCTTTCCTGTGAGCGGTTGTGTCATGCCTGCGACGTTGTCAGGAATACCTGACAACCGACGTCCGAATTCGGTACTCGATCTAGTCGACCAGTCGGACCCGGACCCGACGGTTGGCCCGGCCCTTGCTCTCCACCTTGACCACCTGGACCTTGCCGATCTGGGCGGTGGAGGCGACGTGGGTGCCGCCGTCGGCCTGCACGTCGAGCCCGACGATGTCGACGATCCGGACCTCCTGCTCATCCGGCGGGATGAGGTTGGACTGGGTACGGATGATGTCCGGCAGGGCCAGCGCCTCGGTGCGCGGCAGCACCCGGGTGGCGACCGAGCGGTCGGCGGCCACCTCGGCGTTGACCAGCTCCTCGATGCGACTCTTGAAATCCGGGGGCACCTCGGGGAGGTTGAAGTCCATCCGGGCCTCGCCCGGTTCCATGGAGTTCCCCGTCACCAGCGCGCCGAAGTCGCGGAACACCACACCGCAGAGCACGTGCAGCCCGGAGTGGGTGCGCATCAGCCGGGTGCGGCGCTCGTCCTCCACCGCGCCGACGACCTCGGTGCCGACCGGCGGCAGCGGGTCACCCTCGGCGGGAACCAGGTAGGGGTCGTCGCCCTTGCGGGTGCCGACGATCCGGGTCTGCACCCCCTGCCAGAGCAGCACGCCGTGGTCGGGTGGTTGACCACCGCCGCCCGGGTAGAACGCCGAACGGTCCAGCACGATGCCCTGCTCCGCGTCGGAGTGCAGGACCGTGCACGTCCATTCGCGCAGTGTCGGGTCGGCAAGGTCCAGCCGGTGCGTCCGGCCGTGCTGTGTGACGCCCATGACAGGGCAGGTTACTCGTTCAGGAAGCCGGAGATGCGGTCCCGCAGGTCGGCGCGTTCCGACCAGAGCACGCCGGGCCTGTCGTACACGTGCAGGGTGGCCTGGGGCAGCGCGACGGCGAGCCGCTCGGCGACCTCGACCGGGTGCAGGTCGTCGCCCGCGCAACCGATCACCAGCGCCGGCGCGGTGACCGCCGTCAGGTCACCGATCTGGCGCAGCGGTGTCTGGTCGGTGAGCGTGGCCAGACCGTCGGCCAGACCGTCGCGAAGCAGTTGGTCGAGCCGTTGCCGCAGGTAGGCCCAGCCGGCCGGGGTGTTGCGCACCGCCGGGGGCAACTCCAGCGTGACGATGTCGGCGACCGCCGAGGCGTCCCCGCTCTCCACCGCCTCCAGCAGGTCGGTGACGCGCTCCCGGGCGAGCGGCCCGCGTGGCTCGTCGAGGACCGCCGGCAGGAAGAAGACCAGCTTGTCGAAACGCTCCGGGCTCTCCACGAGGAGTCGGCAGAGGGCGCCCGCGCCGAGGCTCGCGCCGAACGCGCGGCTGGCGCCGCCGAGGTCGGCGATCGCCCGCAGATCCCGGGCCAGGTCCAGGTAGTCCCACGGCCCGTCCGGGGCTTCGGAACGGCCGTGCCCGCGGAACTGGAAGAACACCTTGCGCCCGTTCACCCCACTGCCGAACGGGCGGGTGGTGGCGATGCCGTTGCCCAGCCCGTGCGCGAACACGGTGACCGGATCACCGGTGCCGGTGACCAGCCGCTCCAGCCGTACGCCGTGCGGAGTGGTGACCAGCTCGGTCTCCGGCTCCGGCAGCGCCGGCCGGCCGGTACGCGGCCCACCCGGCCCGGGCCCCCAGGTGCGGGGCCCGCTGTCGGGCGGAGGCGGCCAGCGAAAACCTCTCACCAGAACCCTTTGCCGTCGCTCAGGTCGCGCAGACCGACCCGGACGTCGAGCAGGTAGATCAGACCGGCGGCGATGCCGACCAGCCCGAAGAGGCTGATCGGACCGAAGCCGAGCAGGGTCAGCACGAGGCAGACCGCCAGGATGGCGATCCAACCGCCCTTGGGCAGCGTCCCGATGGCGGGGAAGGCGTCGGAGCGCTGGGTGACGGCGTGCACCAGGGCGACGCCCTGAACGATCAGCGCGAAGACGAGCAGGATCAGCTCGATCACGTCACGGACGGCATAGGCGAAGATCGGCGCGGCGTTGGCCATGTCGGCCAGTTTATGTCCACGACCCCGGCTACGTCCGACAAGGACGCCGCCGGGGTCGTGGACCCGACGAGCTACTCGGCGGCCGGGCGGGTCCGCTTGGTGGCCCGGGGAAGCTTCGCCGACGGGGTCTCGGCCGGCTTGGCGGCCTTCGGCGCGCGGGCGACCTTCTTGACCGCGGCCGGCTTGGCCTCGGCGATCCCCGCCACGTCGGCCGGGGTCGGCGCGTCGGCGGGGGCCGCAGCGGTCGGGGTGATGACAGCCGCGGTGGTGGCCGGCGTCACAGCCTCGGTGGCCTCGATGTCGGCGTTGACGGTCTCGGCGGCCTCCAGCACGCCGGCACCGACGACCCGCTCGCCCCGGGCGACCAGCGCGCCGTACGCGGCGAAGGCGCGTTCCTGGGCGACCTGGGCACCCGCGACCACCAGGGCGGCGTTGCGGGTCGCGGCGGCGCGCAGCTTGTCGATGTCGGCCACCTCGCGCAGCTTCGCCAGGTCGGCGGTCTCGTTGGCGGTTCGCAGCGTCTCGGTGGCCTTCTGCTTCAGCTCGAAGCCGGTCAGCACGGCCCGGCCACCCAGGTCGGCGACGACCCGGGTGCTGAGGACGCCGACCACGGCCGGCAGCTTGCGCAGCTGCTCGATGGCCAGCTCACCGGCGCCGGCTGCGGCGTAGATCGGGGCGGGGATGCGGTTGGTCTTCGGCTCGCTCATGACGTCTCCTCTTCGGCCGCCTCGGCGGCCTTCTTCTTCTGGGGGATGCTGGTGCTGCCCGGGGCGGGGGCGGTGCCCGCCTCGGTGACGGCTACCGACTCGAGCACGGCTTCGGTCGGGGTGCCGCCCACGGTGGTGGGGCCGGTGGCGGCCACATTGGCCAGGTCCGCGGCCTGGCTGGCGGACGGGCTGGCGGGCTGGTCGGCCTGCGCCGTCTCGGCTTCGGCCTGGGCCTCGGCCAGCCGGGTGTTCTCCCGGCGGAACGTCTCGTAGATCTGACTGAGCGACTGCTTCTGCGCCATCGTCAGGTCGGCGTCCACGGCGATGGCGGCGAGCACCCCGTGGCCTTCCTTATCGTCGAGCAGACCGGCGCGCAGGTACATCGCCGGCGTGGAGACCCGCAGCGCGCTCGCCAGTTGCTGGAGCACCTCGGCGCTGGGTTTGCGCAGGCCGCGCTCGATCTGGCTGAGGTACGGGTTGCTGACCCCCGCCTGCTCGGCGAGCTGCCGTAGCGAGATCTTGGCGTTGCGCCGCAGATCGCGGATGAACCCGCCGACGTCGGGAAGGTCCTTGGGTGTGGCCATGGCAGCGACGCTAATCGTCCGCGCTAGCTGTTGCAAGCAAAACGCTAACCATAGTTAGCAAGGTCTCAGCACCCCGTTTGCGCGCCACTCGGCCGATCCGTACGGTCCGTCCGTGCACAAGATCACAGTCAATGGAGCAAGCATCGCGTACGACGAGGCCGGCACCGGTTCGCCAGTCGTCCTGCTGCACGCCGGAATCGCCGACCGGCGGATGTGGCGGGGGCAGGTGTCCGCGCTCGCCGCCCGGCACCGGGTGATCGTCCCGGACCTGCGTGGCTACGGAGACTCCGAGCTGCCCCCGACGCCGTTCGCGCACCACGACGACGTGGCCGGGCTGCTGGACGCGCTCAATCTGCCCCGGGCCGCCCTGGTCGGCTGTTCCTTCGGCGGGGCGGTCGCCATCGACACCGCGCTGGCCCACCCCGACCGGGTGAGCGCCCTCGCGTTGTTCGACACGGCGGTCTCCGGCAACGAGTGGTCCGACGAGGCGAACGACCTCTGGGACGGCCTGGTCGGCGAGGTCGACCCGGACGACTTCGTGGCCGGCGCGGCCGGTGAGGTGCGGTTCTGGGTGGTCGGCCCGCGCCGTCAGCCGGAGGACGTCGACAGGGAGCTGGTCGCGTTCGCGCAGGAGATGGACCAGCGTGCCCTCGCCGCCGAACTGGCGCTCGGCGCGGTCGAGGTGGGAGAGCTGTCGCCACCGGCGATCGGCCGTCTCGGGGAGCTGAAGATCCCCGTCCTGGTCACCGCCGGCGCCGCGGACGTGCCGGACATCAGTCGGCTCGCCGACCGGATCGCCGCCGAGGTCCCCGGCGCGGTGCGACTGCCCGACGTGCCGGACGCCGCGCACCTGCTGCCGCTGGAGCGTCCGGAGCCGGTCAACGCCGCGCTGCTCGACTTTCTGAGCTAGCCACCACCGCCGCCGACGGGCCTGACGTCGCTCGATCCGGAGTTGGCCGCCGGGTCGGGCGGCCGGGCCGGTGGGCCCGTGGTGTCACCAGAGCGGGCGGACCGCCCCGACCGGGACCCCGCCACCGAAGAGCGGCACCTCGGCGTACTCGGTCAGCACCGGAGCGTCCACGCCGAGCCGGCGCAGCGCCGAGACCAGTACCGGCATCCGGGCCCGGTCGGCGCCGTCGTCGATCTTCAGTGCGACAGCGCCGACGCCCGCCAGCGCCACGGCGATCACGCCCTCGGCACCGACCTTGGCCAGCAGCCCCGGGACACCGCGCATCAACCGGGTGTCGTCGGCCTGGGTGCCACCCACGATCTCCGGGTACGCCCGCATCGCGTCGGCCACAGTGCGCGGCACCGAGCCGGGCTCGGCGTCGACCAGCCGGAGGTACGCCCCGGCCAGGCCGGTCAGCGACACCGCGAGGACCGGGGCGCCGCAGCCGTCGACCCCCACCGCCGCCGCCTGCTCGCCGGTGAACTCCTCGATGGCGGCCCGCAGCCGCTGCTGAAGCGGGTGCTCCGGCCGCCAGTAGCCCTCCCGGGACCAACCGGCGGCCTCGCAGGTCAACAGCATCCCGCTGTGCTTGCCGGAGCAGTTCATCTGCACCCGGCTGGGGGCGCCACCGGCTCGAAGCACCGCCTCCCGGGCCGCGGCCCCCACCGGCAGGTCGGGCGGGCAGTGCAGCGCCGACGCGTCCAATCCGGCGCGCTCCAGCAGCGCACCGACCCGGGAGATGTGGAATTCCTCGCCGGCGTGGCTCGCGGAGACCAGCGCCACGTCGGCCGGGTCGGTCAGGGCCAGGCCGGCCCGGAGCATCCCGATCGCCTGCATCGGCTTGCTGGCCGACCGGGGGAAGATCGGCGAGGTCACGTCCCCGGCGGTCGCCACCGCGGCACCGGCGGCGTCCAGCACCACCACCGAGCCGCGGTGCGCACCCTCCACGAACCCGGACCGGACCACCTCGGCGAGCGGCGCGCCGCCCTCGTACGTCTTCGTCACGCGCTGGACGGTACCGACGGTCCGGGGGTGCCCGGCGGCGGGGTGACCAGGAGGTCCACCGCCCGGGTGACAGGGGCGCGGGACAGACCCGGCCTTACAGCCCGAGCAGCTCGCGGGCCTCGGTGGTGGTCAGCGGCGGGCGCTGGGCGAGCTGGGCGAAACCCACAGCGCGGGCGACCAACTGCATGTTGGACTCCACCGGGCGGCCCTTCGCGTAGGTCACGGTGTCCTCCATGCCGACCCGCAGGTGCCCGCCCGTCGACAGCGAGGCCAGCAGCACCGCGATGGTGCTCCGGCCGACGCCGGTGGCCGAGAAGGTGGTGCCCTCGGGCAGGTCCCGCAGCATCCGGTGGGCCGCGACCAGGGTCTCGGTGGTGCCCGGCATCCCGCCCGGCACGCCCATCACGAAGTCGACGTGCACGTGCCCGCCGGCCGGCAGCCCGTACTTGCCGAGCAACCGCTGCAACGCGGACAGGTGGCCGAGGTCGAAGATCTCGTACTCCGGCACGATCCCGCGCTCCTGCATCCGGGTGTGCAGGTCGACGATGAACTCCCAGCGGTTGAGGAAGACGTCGTCGCCGAAGTTGACAGTGCCCATGGTGCAGGAGGCCATGTCCGGACGGGCGTCCAGCACGGCGAGCCGGGCGGCCTCCGGGTCGGTCACCGCACCACCGGAGGAGAGCTGCACGATCAGGTCGGTGCTCTCCCGCAGCGCCGCCACCGTGTCGGCCAACCGCACCGGGTCGAGCGTCGGCCGGGCCTCGTCGTCGCGGATGTGGACGTGGATCACGGCGGCGCCGAGCGCCTCGCACTCCTTGGCGGTGAGCAGCAACTCGTCGAGGGTCACCGGCAGCGCCGGCACCTCCGCCTTGGCCGACTCAGCGCCGGTCGGGGCCACCGTGATCAACGTCCCTGTCGTCATGCCGGCGATCCTAGACGGCCCGCTCAGGACGGGTCGATCGCCGCCGCGGTCTCGCCGATCAGCAACGCGGCGTCGTCCGGGACGTTCCGCTTCAGCACCGCGAGCGCGACCTGGCCCAGCTCGTGGTGCAGCACTGCGGTGCCGACGAAACCGACCGCCCGGCCGTCGAGCGTCACCGGCGTACCGGCCACCGGCGGCTGATCGGTGGTCACCCCGTCCAGATGCAGCAGTACGAGGCGACGCGGCGGCCGGCCCATGTTGTGCACTCGCGCCACCGTCTCCTGCCCCCGGTAGCAACCCTTGTCCAGATGCACCGCCGGGGCGATCAGGTCGACCTCGGCCGGAATGGTCCGGTGGTCGGTGTCCACCCCGACCCGGGGCTGCCGGGCGGCCACCCGGATCGCCTCGTACGCCCACAGCCCCGCGACCGGCACCCCGGCACCGCGCAGCTCCGCCACCACCTGGTCCATCGCCGACCGGGGCACCAGCAGGTCCACCCCGAGCGGACCACGTCGGGCCCAGCCGCCGATCGGCAGTGGCCGTACGTCGTACCGAGCGCTCGCCCGAGGTGGCACGGCACCGTGCGGGAACTTCGGACCCGGCACCGCGACCACGTCCGGTGCGGCGAGCCCGGTCACGCCGAGCGTGCCGAGCGCCTCCATGGCCGCCGGCCCGACCAGCGACAACAGCGCACGCTCGGCCGTCGCG
Organism: Micromonospora sp. H61; assembly: GCF_018070325.1. GTDB lineage: Bacteria > Actinomycetota > Actinomycetes > Mycobacteriales > Micromonosporaceae > Micromonospora > Micromonospora salmantinae. The sequence goes on along the minus strand of NZ_JAGPXY010000013.1, from coordinate 40,552 downwards.
TCGCGTGGTTCGACCTTGCTGAAGAACCGCATCTTCTCCAGGTAGGTCAGCAGGCCCTCGGTCGCGCCGGGCTCGGTGTCGAGCCAGGTGGTCTCGCCGTCCTCGGCGACCATGGCGTGCTGCTCGACGTGGCCGTGCGGCGACAGCACCAGCAACTCGGTGCCCTCACCGGCGGCCAGCGCGTTCAGGTGCTGCGAGGTGACTGTGTGCAGCCAGCTGGCCCGTTCCTCCCCGGCCACCGCGATGACCCCTCGATGCGACCGGTCGACCAGACCGACAGCGGTGTCGAGGGTGCGCTGCTCGCGCAGCGGGTCGCCGTAGTGCGCGGCCACCCCCCGCACCCCGGCCGCGACGTGCGCCGGATCCGGCTGGTCACGGCTGGCCTCGTCGATGCCCTCGACGGCCACCGCACCCGCGATGTCGATCATTTTTCGTCCCCGTTCTCGCAGCGTACGCAGACGCCGAAGAGTGACACGTGCCCGATGTCCACCCGGAACCCGCGCTGCGCGGCCAACTGGTCGGCGAGGGGGCAGAGCAGCTCCGGCTCGATCTCGTCGATCGCGCCACACTCCCGGCAGACCAGGTGGACGTGTTGGTGCTCACCGGCGGCGTGATAGGTCGGTGAGCCGTGCGACAGGTGCGTGTGGGTGACCAGACCGAGCCGTTCCAGCAGCTCAAGCGTGCGGTAGATGGTGGTGATGTTGACGCCGGCGGCGACCTCCCGGACCGCGGTGTGCACCTGCTCCGGGGTGGCGTGGCCCAGATCGAGCACCGCCTGGAGGACGAGCTGCCGCTGGGCCGTCAGCCGCAGCCCACGGGCCCGCAGCATTTCCGCGAGGGAGGATTCGGACACCGTCCGATCATAGTTCGGCCACCGGGCTGTTCCCCGCACCGCGATCGATCACCGCTACGCTCGACGGTCATGGTGAGGTCGTCCGTCGAGAAGGTCGGAGCCGACCCGACCGCGCGGATCGCCGTCCTGGGGCGTGGCCCGGTGCCACCCGGCGACCCGGTGCTCCGCGGTGACGACCTCGGGGTGCTGCACGGCGACGGCCTCTTCGAGACCATGCACCTGCGGGACGGCCAACCGTGGCTGCGCGACGAACACCTGGCCCGCCTGGCCACGGCGGCGGCCGCCGTGGAGCTACCCCTGCCCCCCACCGCCGCGCTGGTCGACCTGCTGGACCAGGTGCGAACAGGCTGGCCAGCGGCTGTGGAGGGGGCACTTCGGTTGGTCTGCACCCGAGGCCCGGAGGCCGGCGGTCCGCCCACGATCTACGCCACGCTGGCCCCGGTGCCGGCGGCCTCCCGGGCCGCCCGGCGGGACGGGATCACTGTGGCCACCCTGCCGCTGGGGCTGCCCGCCGCCGCCCGCAGCGGGCTGACCTGGCTGCCGGCCGGCATCAAGTCCACGTCGTACGCGGTCAACAGCGCCGCCCGCCGCTGGGCCCGCCGGGCCGGCGTGGACGACGTGCTCTGGATCTCCTCCGACGGGTACGCGCTGGAAGGCCCCACCGCCAATGTGGTGTGGCTCACCGACGACACGCTCTGCACGGTGCCGGCCGCCAGCACCGGCATCCTCGCCGGCACCACAGCGGCCTGGCTGATCGCCCACGCGAGCGAGCTGGGCCTGGGCGCCGCCGAACGGATGGTCACCCCCGCCGAACTGGACGCGGCGGACGGCGTGTGGTTCACCTCGTCACTGCGCGGAGCCGCCGAGGTCCATACGCTGGACGGGGTACGGAGGGCTCGCTGCCCGCGTACCCCCGCCCTGCAGGCCCTGCTGGGTTTCCCCGTCTAGTGCTGTGACCGACCGTCGGGGTCAGCCGCCGACCCGGACGAGTCGGGCGGAGAGGTGCGGGCTGAGCCCGTGCCCCATGGCGGCCATCTCCTGGGCGTAGAGAAGCGCACCCTCGACGATGCCGAAGAGCCGGTGCCCACCGGTGACCTCCTTGGCGGTCGGAGTCCGGATCACCGCGTCGGTGGCGAACTCGAGCTGCGTGCCGGTGCGCTTGCCCAGGTGCAGCTCCATCACCCCGGTCGGGGTGGTCAGCAGCGCCTCCAGCTCGTCGGTCGCCCGCCCGTCCACCAGCACCGGCCGCCACCAGCCCACCTCGCGGCCGGCCGGACGGACCGGCTTGCTCTGCTCGTCGAGGATCCACGCACGCGACTCGTAGTGCAGAAACGGTCGGCCGTCGTGGCTGATCCGGATCTCCTGCGCGTAGTCGAAATCCTCAATGGTGGGGAAGCCGCCCTTGCCCCGACCACGCCACAGACCGATGTACGGCAGCAGGGCATCCAGCGCGGGGTGCAGCTTCGGCCCGACCCGCAGGTCGTGGCTCTCCTCGAACGGGTACTCCTCGACCGGCGGCGCGTTCAGCCACGGCGGCTGCAGCGGGTTCTCGCTCACCAGCGTCCTCTCGAAATGCGTACGGCAAGGTAGACCAGGCCACCGGCGAGCCCGCCCAGGCCAGCGACCAGCAGGCTGACAAACCCGATCTCGGTAACCATCCCGGCCATCCTATGCTGGGCCACATGGCCCGCAATCTCGTCGTCAAGGCCACCGCAGGGGCGGACGCCCCGGAGCGGTGCGCGCAGGCATTCACCGTCGCCGCGACGGCGGTAGCGGCCGGGGTGGACGTCTCGCTCTGGCTGACCGGTGAGTCCACCTGGTTCGCGCTGCCCGGTCGCGCCCAGCAGTTCGACCTGCCGCACTCCGCGCCCCTGGCCGAGTTGTTGCACGTCATCCTGACCAGCGGCCGGGTGACCGCCTGCACGCAGTGCGCGGCCCGACGGGAGATCGGCCCGGACGACGTACTCCCCGGGGTCCGGATCGCCGGTGCCGCGGTCTTCGTCGAGGAGGCGTTGGCCGAGGGCGCGCAGGCACTCGTCTACTGACCGCACGGCGGCGGTGGGCCGATCCGAGCGGAGTGTCGATACCGACCCGACATCTCGGACGGCTGCCTACGATTCGGATGTGACCGAGGCGGCGGAGAGGTTCTTCGAGGCACTGCCGTCGCGCGCACCCGACGTCCTGGGCGGCCTGGCCGACGGCACCCTCCAGATCGACCTCGGCGAGGACCACCGCACCGAACACTGGCTGGTCCGGATGCGGCCCGGGTTCGTGGAGGTCAGTCGTGGGCGTGGCCCGGCCGACGCCATCTGGTACAGCAGCGCCGCCCTCTTCGACCGACTGATCACCGGCGAGGCCCAGGGGGTCGCGGCGGTGCTGCGCAACGAGAGCACGTTCAGCGGGAACGTGGTGCTCTTCCTCGCCTTCCGCCGGTTCTTCCCGAACCCGCCCGGCACCCGGGACCCCCGCGAAACGGCCCGCCGAGCAGCCGGGCGACTTCGGTGAAGGACCTCGTCAGCATCCTGGACGGCAACACCTTCCTGGTCAGCGATCGGCGCGGGGACATCGAACCGTCCTACGACTTCCCCACCGGGCTGTTCTCCTTCGACACCCGCTTCCTGTCCACCTGGGTGCTCACCCTGGACGGCGAACGGCTGCACGCCCTCTCCGTCGACGACACCGAGTCGTACCGCACCAAGTTCTTCCTCGCCCCCGGCGAACCCACGCACTACCTGGACGCCAAGGCGTCGGTGATCCGCAGCCGGGCGATCGTCGGCAGCTTCGAGGAGGAGCTGACAGTGCTGAACCACCTCGGCGCGGAGGTCGAGTGCACCCTCCGGATCGAGATCGGGGCCGACTTCGCCGACCTCTTCGAAATCAAGAACTCTCGACAGAAGCGGGGGCGGACCACAGTCACTGTCGCCGAGAACGAACTGCGGCTGACCTACCGGCGGGAGGCGTTCCACCGGGAGATGACGGTCAGTACCACCGCGCCGGCGCGGATCGACGAGACCGGAATGACCTTCCGGGTCCGGATAGCCCGCAACGACAGCTGGACCACCAGGCTGCACGTGTCCAGCGTCGTCTACGGGGCCCGGGGCGAGGACATCCGGGCCACCCTCCCGTACGGCGGCAGCCGCAGCGCCGACGTCATCCGGGCCGAGCAGCAGGAGCTGATGGACCGGGCGCCGAAGCTCGGCTGCGACTGCGAGCCGCTGGCCGGGGCGTACCGGCGCAGCCTCAACGACCTGGCCGCGCTGCGCTACGAGTCGATCGCCCTGGGCGTACGGCTGATCGCCGCGGGACTGCCCTGGTTCATGACCCTGTTCGGCCGGGACAGCATCATCACCTCGTTGCAGGTGCTGCCGTTCCTGCCGGAGCTGGTCCCACCGACCATCCTGATGCTGGCCGGCCTTCAGGGGCAGCGGGTGGACGACTTCCGGGACGAGGAACCCGGCAAGATCCTGCACGAGCTGCGGTACGGGGAGACCGCCGGCTTCGAGGAGCAGCCACACTCGCCGTACTACGGGTCGGCCGACTCGACGCCCCTGTTCATCATCCTGATCGACGAGTACGAGCTGTGGACCGGTGACGCCGCACTCGTCCGCAAGCTGGAACCGCAGGTCCGCGCGGCGTTGGAGTGGATCGACACCTACGGCGACCTGCTCGGCACCGGCTACCTCTGGTACCAGACCCGAAACCCGGAGACCGGCCTGCAGAACCAGTGCTGGAAGGACTCCTGGGACGCCATCTCGTACGCAGACGGTCAACTGCCCGGCTTTCCCCGGGCCACCTGCGAGTTGCAGGGCTACGCCTACGACGCGAAGGTCCGGGCCGCCCGGCTGGCCCGGAAGTTCTGGAACGACCCGGAGTTCGCCGACGAGTTGGAGCGGCAGGCCGCCGACCTGAAACGGCGGTTCGACAGCGACTTCTGGATCGCCGACCGCGAGCACTACGCGCTCGCGTTGGACGCCGACGGCCGGCAGGTGGACGCGCTGACCTCGAACATCGGGCACCTGCTGTGGAGCGGCATCGTGGACGAGTCGCGCGCCGGCAAGGTGGTCGAGCACCTGCTCGGGCCACGACTGTTCTCCGGCTGGGGGGTGCGGACGCTCGCCGCGGACGAGGGGCGGTACAACCCGATCGGCTACCACGTGGGCACCGTCTGGCCGTTCGACAACTCGATCATCGCCTGGGGGTTGTGGCGGTACGGCTTCCGGGAGGAGGCCGGGCTGATCTGCGACACGATGCTGGCCGCGTCCCGGTACTTCGAGGGTCGGCTGCCGGAGGCGTTCGCCGGCTACGCCCGCGACCTCACCGACTACCCGGTGGAGTACCCGACCGCGTGCAGCCCGCAGGCCTGGTCGACCGGCACCCCGCTGCTGCTGCTGCGGGTGATGCTGGGGTTGGAGCCGCAGGGCGAGCACCTGATCATCGACCCGGCCGTGCCACCGGGGATGGGCCGGGTCGAGCTGCTGGACATCCCCGGCCGGTGGGGCATGGTCGACGCGTTGGGCCGCAGCCGTGACCCGGAGGACCAACCGGACGACGGCTGAGCCGAGCGGGCTGCCCCGCTCAGCTCGGGCAGCCGACGGTGGCGGCCAGTCGGGTGGCGTCCGGGCCGATCTCGGCCAGCACCGTGACGGCGCCGCTGCGGTACGCGTACACCGGGGGTTGGTCCAGCAGTGGGGCGTTACCGGCCAGCGGGGCGAGTGCGGCCGTCGACGCCGCCGGGCCGGAACCGCTCGCGGACCACGCGGTACGGGCGAGCCCGCCGCCCGGGCAGGGCGCGGTGACCTGCTCCGCCGCGGCGTCACCCGGTCGGTCGAGGGCCGTCAGTGCGGCGGCCAGCGCGGTGGTCTCCGGGCCGGCAGCGGTGGCCGGGGACGGCGTGTAACCGGCGCCGACCGGTCGGCAACCGGTGTCGACGACCAGCCGCACCCGGCCGTCGACGGTCGGCCTGCTCTCGACGGCCACGAACTCTCCGGCGTCGGCGCGCAGCTCGGGGCCGTCCACCCCGGGCCCGACCCCGGCCCGCCAGCTCGCCGGCAGCCGCTCGGCGATGCCGGTCAGCACGGCCCGCTCGTCACCGGTGGCAGCGAGCACCCCGACCTCGCGTCGCAGCCTCGCCCCGTCGGCGAACGGGGTGACCCGGCAGCCGGACGCGACCCGCGCGGGGCTCAGTTCCAGCAGACCGGCCGCACCGGCCGCGCGAGCCAGCTCGCCGACCGCCCGGTCGACCACCGGGCCGGCCTGATCGAGGGAACGCTGTTCGCGCACGGTCGGCGGGTCGTTCCGCACCGATATCCAGGTGAGCCCGGCCAGCAGCACCGCCCAGGCCACCGTCACAGCCAGCAGCCAACGCCGCCGCGACCGGGCCGGTGTCGGCGCGGCAGGGCCGGCCGAAGAGGCCCAACCCGTCTGCACAGCACCGCTCACCCGGCCATGGTGTCACGCGCCCGCCGCCGGGCCGGCAGCGGAGGCGGTCGGCCCGACGGAGCGACAGCGGGTCAGTGGTCGTGCAGCCGGGGCGGCGGGTCGAGCCGATAGCCGATCCCTCGCACGGTGTGCACCTGCGGCCCGCCCGGCAGGCCCCGCAGCCTGCGACGTAGCCGTCTGATGGTGGATTGCAGCGCTGCGGTGTCCGCGCCACCCAACGCGGAGGCGCAGAGCCGTTCGTAGCTCCACACCACCAGCGGTGGGCCGATGAGCAGGGTGAGCAACTCCCGTTCGGTGGGGGTCAGCGGGAGCGCCTCGCCGCGCCAGGTGACCCGGTGTCCGGCCCGGTCGACGACCAGCTCACCCCACTTCACCAGCCCCCGCGGTTCCAACCCTGGGGAGACCGGCCTGACGGCCGGCGTCGGGGCACTCGGCGACGAGAACAGCAGTGCCCGTAACTGGACCAGGTCTTCGCAGCTCACCACCTGACCAACCCCGTCGAGCTGTCGCCGCACCCGCTCAATCATCAAGGCATCCGCGCTGACGCAGACGATGATCGGAACCCTTTGACCGGACACGTCGCTGTCCGCACCAACCGTGATCTCCACTCTTAGATAGTGACGCACACCGATGGATTTGATTGGACCGTCCGCGCCGTCGGCAACACCCAACTTTCTCCCGGTACCCACAAGGCCATCCGCTCGCGCCTCGCGTCGCCGCATCACTCGCGCCGACTGTCGTGGAACCGACACCAGCGCAACCGAAGAGCGGGTGCCATCGATTGACAGTGGGTAGTGGACTAGTGACGCGAGGATCCGCAATGCGGTCCGCGTCGTCGGAGGGAGGCACTAGGGTGACGCCAACAGCGACGTCGTCGACGGCGAGAGGACCAGCAATGGGCACCGCCATCGTCAAGACCCAGCAGGAGCTGCGAGAGTGGCGAGCGCGGCTCCTGGAGCGTGTCCACATGAACAAAGAGACGCTGTATGACCTGGGGCGCAACTTCGAACTCCGCGCCGACGAGCGCAGCGTCTACGAGATGGTCCGCTCCATTGACTACCTGCTCGGCGATGACGACTGACGGGACTCCCGTCTCTTCGGACCTGATCGCCCGAGCCAGCGCTTTCGCCGACGACATAACCAGCCGAGTGCAACGAGTGGTGAGGACAGAGAAGCACCTGTCCGCGCTGCTGATGCCTGGCAGGAACGGCGGTCGCGTCATGGTGGGCATCGTCGAGGGAGACGATTTCGGCACGTTTCCGCTGTACATCGACAACAAGCACCGCCTTGACCTGCTAATCAAGTTCAACTGCTGCATGGATTCAACCGGCAGGCACCTTGCCACGGATGCCTCCTGGCTCCATGTCACGCCCAAGGGTGAAAAGGCGCCTTTGTTCCGCTACGAGTACGTCCGGGAGTTCCAGCCCGGCGTGCCCTGCGCCCACCTTCACGTGCATGGTCACCGCGACGAATTCGCCTTTGTCATGCAGGACGGGCCAAGCGGACGCCCGAGAGCCCGTAAGCGCAGACACGAGGTACCGCGGCTTGCCAAGTTCCACTTCCCGCTGGGCGGGCACCGTTTTCGGCCCTGTGTCGAGGATGTCCTGCAGGCCGTGGTGGAAGAGTTCTCCGTCGACACGGTCGACGGATGGCGGATGGCAGTCGACGAAGGTCGGGAGGAGTGGCGCAAGCTCCAGTTACTGGCTGCTGTACGCGACGCTCCGGGCATCGCCGCTCAGGCGCTGGAGGAGCTGCACTACAAGGTGGTTCCGCCCGACTCGGCCCCTGCCGACAACCAGAGCAGGATGCGAGCTTACTAACGCTGCGAAGAAACGACCGGGGCCAGCCACCCCCGGGAGGGTGACCGGCCCCGGTCGATCAGAGCGGTGGGTCAGGCGACGGTGACGGCAACCTCGTTGACGCCTCGGCCGGCAGTGACAGCGGTGTCGCCGTTGCCGTGCCGGGACAACGCCCGCAGCGTCCAGGAACCCGGCGCGGCGAAGAACCGGAACTGCCCGGCGGCCGAGGTGACCACCTCGGCGGTGAACTCACCGGTCGAGTCGAGCAGCCGGACGTACGCGCCCGGCACCGGGTCGGCCTCGGCGGAGCGGACGATGCCGGTGATGACAGTTTCCTTCTCCAGATCCAGGCTGGCCGGCAGCGGCGCGGCCTGGTCCGGTGCGGCGCAACCCGCGGCGGTGGGAAGAGTCATGATCAGGCCTCCCCGGGTTCGTCGCCGAGCGCGACCGGCACACCGACCAGCGAGCCGTACTCGGTCCAGGAGCCGTCGTAGTTCTTGACGTTGCGGTGACCCAGCAGCTCCTGGAGCACGAACCAGGTGTGCGACGAGCGCTCACCGATCCGGCAGTACGCGATGGTCTCCTTGCCGTCGTCGAGCCCCGCGTCGCCGTAGATCTTGCGCAGCTCGTCGTCGGACCGGAAGGTGCCGTCCTCGTTGGCCGCCTTGGACCACGGAACGCTGATCGCGGTGGGGATGTGGCCGGCCCGCTGCGCCTGCTCCTGCGGCAGGTGGGCGGGGGCGAGCAGGCGACCGGCGAACTCGTCGGGGCTGCGCACGTCGACCAGGTTCTTGGTGCCGATCGCGGCGACGACCTCGTCGCGGAAGGCCCGGATGGAGGTGTCTGGCTCCTGCGCGACGTACTGCGTCGCCGGGCGGGACACCGCGTCGGTGACGAGCGGGCGGGCGTCCAGCTCCCACTTCTTGCGGCCGCCGTCGAGCAGCTTCACGTCGCGGTGGCCGTAAAGCTTGAAGTACCAGTAGGCGTACGCGGCGAACCAGTTGTTGTTGCCGCCGTACAGGATGACGGTGTCGTCGTTGCTGATGCCCCGCTCGGAGAGCAGCGCCTCGAACTGCGTCTTGTTGACGAAGTCCCGGCGGACCTGGTCCTGGAGGTCGGTCCTCCAGTCGATCTTGATGGCGCCGGCGATGTGGCCGGTCTCGTAGGCCGAGGTGTCCTCGTCGACCTCGACGAAGACGACGCCCGGGGCGTCGAGGTTCTTCTCGGCCCACTCGGCCGAAACGAGTGCGGTGTCGCGACTCATCGAATCACTCCCTGGTGAGGATGGATGGTGAGCCAACGCGCGCGAATCGACCGGTGTAACTGTCGCACCACGCGCGGGACCCAGCGGAAGGACGGGATCACGGGTTCGTGCGACGGCGCCGCTGCCGGGCGTTCGGTGGGATAACCGGAGGGTGCGAGAACCCTGTGCCGGTGGCCGCCGTCAGGCGGCCGGAGACAGCCCCGCCGTCAGATGACGGGGCGACACAGGCAGGTGGCCACGCGGCACAGGTCGACCGCGCGCCGTTTGGTGAGGTGGGTCCCCATGGCCAGGGAGCTTACCAGCCAGTGACCGTGCTGCCACTGCGCCGACCACCATCCGGGAATCGCCGGGATCGCCGAGGATTTCGGCGTCCCGCCGCGCCTCCGGCGTCAGCCGGCGGAGTTGATCGGCACGTTCTTGGCGTCGGCGGTGACCGCCAGCCCTTCCGGGAGTGGACGGACCTCCCGGACCGCAAGCTGGAACGGCAACTCCGGCAGGGGTACGTCGATGGAAATGCTCTTGGCGTAGTTGCTCAGGAAGGCCCGAGCCAGCGGCAGGTTCGGCAGACCCGCGGCGTCCAGGTCGTTGAACCGCAGGGCGACCGCACCGTTGTCGGCGACGGTGACGTCGGCGGTGCCGCTGATGGTGAGCTTCTGACCGAGGATGTCGGCCGGGGCCTTGACGGTGAGCTTGCCGTTCTGCTCGCCGAGGGTGAGGCCCGGGCGGTTCAGCAGCGCGGCCAGGCTCTCGTAGCTGATCGTGCCGGCACCGTTGACGGTGTCCGCCACTACGTCACCCTGGCCGGTGCGCAGGGTGTCCAACGAGGCCCGAACGTTGCGGGCGGTCACGTCGAGCACCGGCAGCCGGACGGCGTCACCCTCGACCGAGGCCTGCACGTCGCGCAGGTTGATGGTGATCCGCTGGTAGCGGCCATCCAGCACCTGGGTGAGGAACGGAGTTCCGCCCACCTCCACCTCGGGTGCCGCGGATTGCGCGCCCTGCTTGGCGATCTCCTGGCGTACGCGGTCGCCGATCATCCGCTCGGCGACACCGACCGCGACCCGGTCGGCGACCACCAGCAACCCCGCCAGCAGCAGGAGCAGCACGAACAGCCCGATGAGCAGCTTGCGGCCACGCCGTCGGGGTCGCGCCTGGTCCACCGGATAGTCCTGCGCCACGCCGCCTCCTGTCTCCGCCCGTCGCGCCGCGACGGGTCGTTCGTTCCGACGCCGCAGGGCGGCGCACCCGTAGGTACCCGACCGGCTCAGCGCTCAACCGTGCCTCAGAGGAAGAGCATGCACATGGCGTACGCGGCGGGCGCGGCCAGGGCGAAGCCGCCGAGCGGGCCCTGCATGTGCCGGGCCACCCACATCGTCGGCGGTTCGCCGGCCATCAACCGGCCCGCCTCCGCGTACCCCACGGCGAGGTCGGAGAGGACGGCGGTGACCGCCGCGACCAGGCCGATCACGGCGGCCCGGGTCGGCGTGAAGGGAGCCACCAAATAGCTGCCGAGGAGGGCGCTGGTCAGTGTGCCGACCATCGCGCCGGCCACCACGCCGGCGGCGCCCCGGGGCACCTGCGGTGCGAGCCGGGGCCAGGGCAGTACGGCGTCGGTGAGCCGAGCGACGGTGAGCGCGACACCGCTCGCGGTCAGGCAGACGGTGATCGCCTGGGTGCCGGCCGGGATCCGGCTGAGCACGATCAGGGTGCCGAAGGCCACCACCCCGACCACGATGAGCAGCGTGGAGCCGAGGGAGTCGGTGACCCGGACCCGGTCGACCCGACGAACCAGTTGGCCGAGCACCGCGGCGAGGAACCCACCGGCGGCCAGGTAGCCCAACGGCGCCAGGCCGGCGACGCCGGTCTGCACCGCCGCGATGTCGACAAACGCCGCGACCGCGGCGCTGATCCCGGCGACCACAAACAGCGCGGGCGGACGCATGGCCATCGTCCAGGCGAGCACGAACAGCAGTTGGACGCCGAAGATGATGAAGGCGAACGGCAACCGGTGACCGGGGCCCGACGTCTGCGCGCCGAGCACCAGGCCGACACCGAGCAGCGCGGCGAAGCCGGCGATGGTCAGCGCCAGTTGACGGTGCACCGCGACCGGGGGAACGACCTCCTCTTCCGGCTCGTCGATCTCGTCCTCGGATCGGCGGGCCGGCTCGCCGGCGCGGCGGGCACGGCGCGGCCCACCCCGTTCGCGGCGGTCGCCATCGGTGGTGGCCGGGCCGGTACGCGGCGCGGGCGGTTGGCCGCGCGTCGCTGCGGCGGCCGGACCCGGTTGGGGCCCAGCGGGCCACGATTCGCGGCCGGCCTCGGGCGATGTGGAGGAAAACACGACCCGATCGTGCCAGACCGACGGCCCGACGCGGTGGTCACGGGTTTCGGCGACGTTAAAATCCGGGCCACGATCAGGGGCAAGGTAGACAAACGGGAAATGGCCTGACGGCGCGGCCGAGGCGATCGGTTAGGCTCAACGCGTTACCCGCCCGTCAGCGACGCCGGGACCACGCAATTTCTCAGCGCACTCCTTGATGAGTGCGACTGGTCGCGTGCGGCCTCGCGCCGCCGGGACGGAGGTGATCGTGGAGATCCTGCTGCTGGTGACCGCGCGTGCAGGAGAGCCGTCGGCTGTGCTGCCGGCGCTCGACCTGCTGCCGCACTCGGTCCGCACCGCGCCGCGTGATGTTCGCACCCTGGTCGCGGGCCCCAGCCCGGACGCGGTGATGGTGGATGCCCGATCGGAGTTGAGCGAGGCTCGCGCGACCTGCCGAATGTTGCACGCCACCGGGCTCGGCGTGCCGTTGGTCGCGGTGGTGACCGAGGCCGGCCTGATCGCACTCAACGCCGACTGGGGCGTCGACGACGTCATCCTCGCCTCGGCCGGCCCCGCCGAGGTCGAGGCGCGGCTGCGGCTGGCGGTGGGCCGGCTCAGCAACGCCACCGCTGGCGCGGGTGGCTCGATCCGGGCCGGCGAGTTGACCATCGACCCGGACACCTACGCGGCCAAGCTCAAGGGCCGTCCGCTCGACCTCACGTACAAGGAGTTCGAGCTGCTGAAGTTCCTGGCCCAGCACCCGGGCCGGGTGTTCACCCGGGACCAACTCCTGCGCGAGGTCTGGGGCTACGACTACTTCGGCGGCACCCGCACTGTGGACGTGCACGTCCGGCGACTGCGCGCCAAGCTCGGCTCGGAGTACGAGTCGATGATCGGCACCGTCCGCCAGGTCGGCTACAAGTTCGTCGTTCCGCCGTCGCGGTCGCTTCCCGAGGCGGAGCACGCGCCCCTACCGGTCTGATCCGGAGATCTCTCCGGGCGATTTCCCATATGCCCTTTTTGCGCAGCTTGGCAGTTCTATTCTGACTGCCGGGTTTGTCGGAGAAAGGGGCGACGGTGCGCGCACTGAACACGGGGGCGACGGGCCGGCGTGACCGGCAAGCCAGGCGGAAGTCGTGACGCGGGGCAGCTCCACCGCGCGTGCCGCGGGGATCGTGACGCTGGTGGTGGCGGGGCTGCTCGGCTCCGCGTACGTGCTGGGCCGCAGCCTCGTCCCCGACCAGACACCTCAGCAGTCAACCGGTGTCACCACGAGCGCCGACGGGCCGCACTACGCCGACCAACCCAGCGTTGGCGAGCCGGGCGGAGCCCCGAGCGGCAGCGCGGCTGAGACCGGCCCAGTCGAGACCGGCCAGGACGGGTCCGGACGGGACGCCGGAGACGACAACCTGTTCGGCGCGTACACCACCACCGGCACCCCCCGGCTCGCGCTGACCTTCGACGACGGGCCGGACCCGCGCTACACGCCGCAGGTCCTCGCCCTCCTGCGCGAATACGACGTGCGCGCCACGTTCTGCGTGGTCGGCGAGAACGCGCAGAACCACCCCGACCTGGTCCAGTCGATCGTGGACGCCGGGCACACCCTGTGCAACCACTCCTGGCACCACGACGTGGGCCTGGGCGCCCGGTCGGCCGACGCGATCCGCTCCGACCTCCTGCGCACCAACGCGGCGATCCGGGCGGCGGTGCCGAACGCGCCGATCGTCTGGTACCGCCAGCCGGGCGGAGCCTGGACGTACCCGGTGGTGTCGGTGGCGCGGCAGCTCGGCATGACCCCGCTGCACTGGTCGGTGGATCCGTCGGACTGGGAGCTACCCGGCGCCAGCAAGATCACCGCGACGGTGCTGAGCCAGGCCGAACCGGGCTCGGTGGTGCTGCTGCACGACGCCGGCGGGGACCGGCAGGGCACGATGGAGGCGCTGCGCCGGATCCTGCCCGACCTGACCGCCCGGTTCGAGCTGGAGGCACTCCCCACCGACCCGACGTGAGCCCCGCCTTTACGGCGACGCTCCGGGCGCCACGACACGCAACGGATACGGTGGCGGGATGAGCAGCGCGGAGCCGACCAGCGACCAGGTGACCCGGAGCGACCAACTGGCGCCGGCGGAGATCGCCGAGGTACTCGCCCTCGCCAGCGCCGCCGGTGACACGGACGGAGCGGACCCGCTCGACGAACACGTCCTGCTGCGGCTGCGGGACCCCGACGCCCCCGCCGTTCATCTGGTCGCCCGCGCCGACGACGGCACACTCACCGGGTACGCGCACCTGGACACCACCGACCCGGTGGGTGGGATCGGGGTCGAGCTGGTGGTGCACCCCGCGTACCGGCGGCGGGGCACCGGACGGGCGCTCGCCCGGGGCGTACTCGCCTCGGCCACCGGGCCGCTGCGGGCGTGGGCGCACGGCGACCACCCCTCGGCCGCCGCGCTCGCCGTCGACCTCGGCTTCGCCCGCGCCCGGGTGCTCTGGCAGTTGCGCCGGCCGTTGGCGGCCCCGCTGGGTGAGCCGCGCCTGCCCGACGGGGTGGCGCTACGCGCGTTCCGGCCCGGGGCGGACGACACCGCCTGGTTGGCGCTCAACGCACGGGCCTTCGCCGAGCATCCCGAACAGGGCCGGTGGACGTCGGACGACCTGCGGGTCCGCCTCGCCGAGTCGTGGTTCGATCCGGCGGGCTTCCTGCTCGCCGAGGAGACCGCGACCGGCCGACTGCTCGGCTTCCACTGGACCAAGGTGCACGAGCGGCCGGGGTCGGCCCGAATCGGCGAGGTGTACGTCCTGGGGGTGGAACCGACCGCGCACGGCGGCGGGCTCGGCCGGGCCCTGACCACCGCCGGGTTGGCACACCTGCGGGACAAGCGTGGCCTCGACCGGGTGATGCTCTACGTGGACGACTCGAACACCGGGGCCGTCGCGCTCTACGAGCGGCTGGGCTTCGCCCGCTGGTCCGCGCACATCAACTACCACCTGGGCTGACCGTCGGCCGTCGCCCCGACCGCATCACCGGTGGGTAACGGTCGAGCGTCGGCGGGATAACGCCGAACCGGAAATATACCCATACTTCCGACAGGTGTACCCCGGTTCACTTAACGGACAACTCACCCTCAGCAAGCGGTCACCTCAGGGGCCGTACGTGTTCACCTTGCGTTCACTTGCGACCGGCGAACCGGCTACCTGGCACTTCTAACTTTCGTGTCAGCCGGTCAGTGCCGGTCCTCGGGCCCCGGGATCGGGGCGCCAAGTCAGACGCGAAGGGAAACCCCTCAGGTGAAGCTCCAGCGGTACGGCGCGATTGCCGGCCTCGCCCTTGCTGCGACGCTCGGTCTCAGCGCATGCGGCTCGGACAACAACGAGCCCACCCCCGGCGCCAGCGCTTCGGGCTCGGCCGCCGCGGTCGACTGCGCTACCGGCACGCTGAACGCCCAGGGCTCGTCGGCGCAGAAGAACGCCATGGCCGAATGGATCAAGGCGTACCAGCAGAAGTGCCAGGGTGTAACGATCAACTACGAGCCCAGCGGCTCGGGCGCCGGCATCCAGGCGTTCATCGCCGGGACGGCCGACTTCGCCGGCTCCGACTCCGCGCTCAAGCCGGAGGAGCAGCCGCAGGCCGACGCCAAGTGCGTCGGTGGCAAGGCCATCCACCTGCCGATGGTGATCGGCCCGGTGGCCGTCGCCTACAACGTGAGCGGCGTGGACAACCTCCAGCTCAAGCCGGCCACCCTGGCGAAGATCTTCGCCGGCAAGGTGACCAAGTGGGACGACGCGGCGATCAAGGCCGACAACCCGGGTGCCACCCTCCCGGCGACCACGATCCAGACCGTCCACCGCTCGGACGAGTCGGGCACCACCGACAACTTCACCAACTTCCTCTCCAAGACCGCTGAGGCCGACTGGACCCTCGGCAAGGCCAAGGCGTGGAAGGCCCCGGGCGGCACCGGCGCCAAGGGCTCGGACGGCGTGGCCAGCCGGGTCAAGGGTGCCGACGGCTCCATCGGCTACATGGAGTGGTCGTTCGCCGAGAACGCCGGCCTGAAGATGTCCAAGATCGGTAACGGTGCGGGTGAGTTCGCCGCGCTGACCGCCGAGGCCGCCGGCAAGACCATCGCCGGCGCCAAGGTCGAGGGCCAGGGCGACGACCTCAAGCTGTCGATCGACTACAACACCAAGGAGGCCGGGGCCTACCCGATCGTCCTGGCGACGTACGAGATCGTCTGCAGCAAGGGCCTCGCCGCCGACAAGCTGCCGCTGGTCAAGGGCCTGCTGGGCTACGCCGCCAGCACCGAGGGCCAGGCTGCCATGACCGAGCTGGGCTACGCCCCGCTGCCGGAGAGCGTCCGCACCAAGGTCGAGGCCGCAGTCAAGAACATCTCCTGACCGACACCAACTCCGCAATCGAATCGAGCGAGCAGATGGGTGACACCCCCCACCGCTCGGCCGACGCCGGCACCGGCGGGACGCGCGTGACCCAGAGTCACGAGTGGCCCGCCGGTGCCTCGGCGCGTGTGGCCGAGGCACCAGTCAGCACCCGTTCCCCGGGCGGCACCGGGCTGGGCGGCGGCGGCGCACTGCCGCGCAGCCGTAGGTTCGGCGCCGAGCGGGCCTTCCGCGGTCTCACCCTGGCCGCCGGCACCGCCGTTCTGGTCATCATCGCCGCCATCGCGATCTTCCTGGTCGTCAAGGCGGTGCCGGCCCTACACGCCAACACCGAGAACTTCTGGTCCTACGAGGGCTGGTCGCCCAACGAGACGGAGCCGAAGTTCGGCATCGGTGCGCTCGCCTTCGGCACCGTGCTCAGCTCGGCGCTGGCACTGCTCATGGCGGTGCCGGTGGCGCTGGGCATCGCCCTCTACCTCTCGCACTACGCGCCGCGCCGGTTGGGCACCGCGCTCGGCTTCCTGATCGACCTCCTCGCCGCAGTGCCGAGCGTGGTCTTCGGCCTCTGGGGGCGGGACGTCTTCAGCAGCCCCGTCCGGGACTTCTCGGTCTGGCTGAACCAGCACTTCGGCTGGATCCCGCTCTTCGGCGGCGACGGCCCCTTCGGGGCGTCCGTCATGCTCGGCGCCCTGGTACTCGCGATCATGGTGTTGCCGATCATCACCTCGCTCTCCCGCGAGGTGTTCCTCCAGACGCCCACCGCGAACGAGGAGGCCGCCCTCGCCCTGGGCGCCACCCGCTGGGAGATGCTCCGCACCGCGGTGCTCCCCTACGGCCGCCCCGGCATCATCGCCGCGATGATGCTCGGCCTCGGCCGGGCGCTCGGCGAGACCATCGCCCTGGCGCTGACCCTCGGCATCACCTTCGGCATCTCGTTCAACCTGATCCAGAACGGCGGCAACACCATCGCCGCCAACATCGCCAACGCGTTCGGCGAGGCGAACGAGACCGGCCGGGGCGCGCTCATCGCCTCCGGCCTGGTGCTGTTCGCCATCACGCTGATCGTCAACATCACGGCGCGGGCGATCATCTACCGCCGCCGGGAGTTCACGGAGTCGGCCGCATGACCACAACCGCCACCTCCCACCGCACCCGGCCGCCGGCCCAGCCCGACTCGCTGCGGGCCAAGCGGCTGCCCTGGTACGCCGCCCCGGCCATCGCCGTGGCGGCCCTGGCGCTCTCCGCCGTGATCGTCTACGGCACCGGCATCGGCGGCCCGGTCCTCGTGGTCGTCCTCGGCGCGATCCTCTACCTGGTCGGGCTCTTCGCCGCCGCCAACGCGGTCGAGGGGCGCCGATCGGCGCGCAACCGCACCTGGAGCGCACTGATCCACTCCGCCTTCGTGCTGGCGGTGCTGCCGCTCGTGTCGGTGGTCTGGACGCTGGTCAGCAAGGGCGCCGACCGACTGGACGTCAACTTCTTCCAGACCTCGATGAACAACATCGGGGCCCGGGACGCCAACGGCGGCGCGTACCACGCGATCGTCGGCACGCTGGAGCAGGTCGGCATCGCCACCCTGATCACCGTCCCGCTCGGCGTTCTCTGCGCGATCTACATCGTCGAGTACGGGCGCGGCAAGTTCGCCTTCGCGATCCGGTTCTTCGTGGACGTGATGACCGGCATCCCGTCGATCGTCTCCGGCCTCTTCGTGCTGGCGTTCTGGGTGCTGATCGTGTCGCCGTGGTTCAACGACGGTCGGCCCAGCTTCTCCGGCTTCGCCGCCGCGCTCGCGCTGAGCGTGCTCATGCTGCCCACCATCGTCCGGTCCACCGAGGAGATGCTCCGCCTCGTACCGGCACCACTGCGCGAGGGCGCGTACGCGCTCGGCGTACCCAAGTGGAAGACCATCCTGCGGGTGGTGCTGCCGACGGCGCTGCCCGGCATCGTCACCGGCGTCATGCTCGCCATCGCCCGCGCGGCCGGTGAGACCGCGCCGGTGCTGCTGGTCGCCGGCGGTGGCGCCGCGATCAACACCAACCCCTTCGAGAACAGCCAGTCGTCGCTGTCCCTCTTCGTCTACCAGCAGGCCGGCGACGCGTCGAAGTACGCCCCGGCACGGGCGTGGACCGCGGCACTCACCCTGGTCGCCCTCGTGCTCATCCTGACGATCGCGGCGAAGCTGCTGGCCCGTCGCAACAGGCTCAGCCGATGAACCCCGGAGGTACCACCATGGCCAAGCGCGTCTCCGCCTCGAACGTCACCGCGTACTACGGCGGCTTCAAGGCAATCGAGAACATCAACCTGACTGTCGAGCCGAAGACGGTCACCGCTCTCATCGGGCCGTCCGGCTGCGGCAAGTCCACGTTCCTGCGGTCGATCAACCGGATGCACGAGGTGCTGCCGGGGGCCCGGGTCGAGGGCAGCCTGACCATCGACGACCAGGACATCTACGACCGGGACGTGGACGTCACGGCGGTCCGCCGCACCATCGGCATGGTCTTCCAGCGGCCGAACCCGTTCCCCACCATGAGCATCTTCGAGAACGTGGTGGCCGGGCTGAAGCTCAACGGGGTCCGCAAGAAGTCGATCCTGGAGGACGCGGCCGAGAAGGCCCTGCGCGCCGCGAACCTGTGGGGCGAGGTCAAGGACCGGCTCGGCAAGCCCGGCGCGGGCCTCTCCGGCGGTCAGCAGCAGCGGCTCTGCATCGCCCGGACCATCGCGGTCGAGCCGCAGGTCGTCCTGATGGACGAGCCGTGCTCCGCCCTGGACCCGATCTCCACGCTGGCGATCGAGGACCTGATGTTCCAGCTCAAGGACAAGTTCACGATCATCATCGTGACGCACAACATGCAGCAGGCAGCGCGTGTCTCGGACCGGACCGCCTTCTTCTCGATCGAGAAGACCGGCGACCCGGGCCGGCTGATCGAGTACGACAACACCCAGAAGATCTTCAGCAACCCGAGCGTGAAGAAGACCGAGGACTACATCACCGGCCGCTTCGGCTGAGCCGACCTGGTCCGGTCACCGGCGCCCCGCCTCCTGGCGTGGGCGCCGGTCCCATCTCCAGCACCAGTACCGCCCCGTCGAGCAAGATCGCGCCGATCTTGCAGTTTCGGTTGTCGAGATGAGTGGGATGCCCCTTATGTCGCGACAGAAAGCGCAAGATCGCGGAGCGGGGGCGGTGCGTGGAGTCAGCCCAGGACGAAGCGGGGTTCGCCGTCCGGGGGTAGGTCCAGGCGCGGGGTCACCGGGGTGGCGGCGTCCCGACCGGCCGCCGCCCGCGCCACCCCGGCCAGGTCACCGGCCGCGGCCACCTGGGCCAGCGTGACGACTGTCGGTGGCAGCATGGTCAGCTCGCCGGCCTGCGCGCGGGCCAGCGCGTCCGCCGGCCGGATCCACAGGGTGTGGTCGGCCTCGCCGGAGACGTCGCGGGTCCGCTGGCCCGCCGGCAACAGGGCGATGAAAAAGTACGTGTCGAAGCGGCGCGGCTCGAACTCGGGAGTGATCCACCGGCTCCACGGCAGCAGCAGGTCCGATCGAAGGGTGAGCTGACGGTCGGCGAGCAGCGCCGCGAAGCCCAGCCGGCGCCCCTCCAGGTCCTGCCGTGCTGCCTCCCAGTCGTCGCCGCTGACGTCGCCCACCACGGTCTCCCGGTTCGGACCGGCGAGCAGGACGCCGGCCTCCTCGAAAACCTCCCGTGCGGCGGCGCAGACCACCGCCTGCGCGGCCTCCGGGGCGACGCCGAGCCGGTCCGCCCACTCGCCCGGCGTCGGGCCGGCCCAGTCCAGGTGCGCCTCCGAGTCGGAGCGGTCCACCCCGCCCCCGGGGAAGGCGTACATCCCGCCGAAGGTCATCGCGGCGACCCGGCGGATGACGTACACCTCGAAGTCGGCCTCGCTCGGACGCAGCAGCAAGACGGTGGCCGCGACCCGCGGCGTCGCCGGAATGCCACCCTCTGCCTGAAACCGGCGGGCGTGCTCGACCAGGGCGGCCGGGGCGGCGAAGCCGTCACTGTCGATCGTCATGCCCGCGAGCCTAGTTCCCGCCGGATGAACTGGTCGTCGGCCGGGCAGTGGGGGGTTCACCTGGCTCGGCTAGCGTTCCGGCATGACTCGTTGGGGCATCCTGGCCACCGGCCACATCGCCAGCCGTTTCGCCGAAGACCTCCGGCTGGTGCCGGACGCCGAGTTGGTAGCGGTCGGTTCCCGCGCCGCGGAGAGCGCGCGGCGCTTCGCCGACACGTACGGCGCGAAGCGTGCCTACGGCTCCTGGGTGGAGTTGGCCGCCGACCCGGAGGTGGACGCGATCTACGTGGCGACCCCGCATTCCGCGCACTACGAGGCGGCGATGACCTGCCTCACCGCCGGGCGGGCGGTGCTGTTGGAGAAGCCGTTCACCCTCGACCTGGCCACCAGCACCGAGTTGATCGACACTGCCCGCGCCGCCGGGGTCTTCCTGATGGAGGCCATGTGGATGCGGCTGAACCCGCTGATCCTGCGGGTGGTCGAGCTGATCGCGGACGGGGCGATCGGCACGGTGACCGGCGTCCGGGCCGACTTCGGGGTGGCCGGGCCGTTCCCGCCGGAGCACCGGATGCGCAACGCGGCGCTGGGCGGGGGCGCCCTGCTCGACCTGGGGATCTACCCGATCAGCCTGGCCCACCTGCTGCTCGGGGTGCCGCAGCACGTCCGGTCCTGGGCGCAGCTCGGCCCGGAGGGGACGGACGAGAACACGGGCATGCTGTTCGGCTACGACACCGGAGCCCTGGCAACGCTGAGCTGCGGCATGGTCGGGTTGAGCGGGCAGACCGCCTCGGTAACGGGCACCACGGGGCGGATCGACCTGCCGGAGCCGTTCTTCCGGCCGGGTTCGGTGACCCTGCACCGGGCCGGCGCGGAGCCGGAGACGATCGTCGCCGACGGGGCCGGCAACGGCTACCAGTACGAGGCGATCGAGGTGCAGCGCTGCCTGGCCGCCGGCCTGACCGAGAGCCCAGCGGTACCGCATGCCACGACCCTCGAGGTGATGACCCTGCTGGACACGGTCCGCGAGCAGATCGGCGTGCGCTACGTCTGAACAGCGGAAGGGCCCCCGGCCACGGCTGGACCGTGACCGGGGGCCCTTCCGGAAACTCAGCCGAAGAGCGGCCGGACCAGCAGGTAGGTGACGCACGCGATCAGCGCGGAGGCCGGGAACGTGATGATCCAGGCGAGCACGATGTTGCCGGCCACGTTCCAGCGGACCGCGGAGAGTCGCTTGGTCGCGCCCACACCCATGATCGCCGAGGTGATGGTGTGGGTGGTGGAGATCGGCGCCTTCAGCACCAGTGCGTTGAAGTAGAGCACTGCGCTGGCGACGGTCTCAGCGGCGAAGCCCTCCGGCGGCCCCAGGTCGATGATCTTGCGTCCGAGGGTACGGATGATCCGCCAGCCGCCGGCGTACGTGCCGAGGGCCAGCATCGTCGCCGAGGTCCAGAACACCCAGCCCGGGATGTGCGTCTTGCTCTCCTGGAAACCACCGGTGTAGAGCGCCAGCACCACGATGCCCATGGTCTTGGCGGCGTCCTGCATGCCGTGGCCGACCGACATGGCGGCCGCCGAGGCGGTCTGCGCCCAGCGGAAGCCCCGGTTGAGTTTGCCCGGCTGCCCCTTCCGGAACAGCCACAGGATGGCCAGCATCAGCAGGTAGCCGAGGGTGAGGCCGACGATCGGCGACAGCACCATCGGCAGCAGCACCTTCTCGCCGATGTTGACCCACTGCACGATGCCGCCGGTGGAGAGCAGGGTCGCGCCGACTAGGCCGCCGAAGAGCGCGTGCGAGGACGACGAAGGTAGACCGAAGTACCAGGTGATCAGGTTCCAGGCGATCGCGCCGAGCACACCGGCGAAGACCACCCCGAGGCTGCTCACCCCGGTGGGGAGGGTGACCAGACCGTCGCCGACGGTCTTGGCCACGCCGGCGCCGAAGTGGGCGCCGACGAAGTTGCCGACCGCGGCGAGCCCGAGGGCGATCCGAGGTGTCAGTGCACGGGTGGAGACGCTGGTGGCGATCGCGTTGGCGGCGTCGTGGAAGCCGTTGGTGTAGTCGAACGCCAGGGCCACCGCGATCACCGCCAGCACGGCGATGAGTTCGGGAGTCACCGGCTCAGGACTCCTTGACGGCGATGGTCTCGACGGTGTTGGCCACGTGCTCGAAGGCGTCGCAGGCGGCCTCCAGCTCGTCGGCGACCTCCTTCATCTTCAGCACCGTCAACGCGTCGTACTCACCGGAGAAGAGCCGGACGAGCAGTTGCCGGTTGATCCGGTCGCCCTCGTTCTCCAGCCGGTTGCACTCGATCCAGTAGTCCTCGAGGTCCTTCATCGACTTCAGCCGGGGCATCGCGTCGGCGGTCAGCTTGGCCTGCTGGTCGAGCACGTTGACCATCTCGTGCAGCTCGCGGGGCAGCGCCGGAAGCTCGGTCAGCCCGTACAGGTAGAGCAGGTCACCGACCGCTTCCAGGTGGTCCATCACGTCGTCCAGCAGCGAGCCGAGCCGGTAGATGTCCTCCCGGTCGAACGGGGTGATGAACGTTGAGTTGATCTTCTTGTACAGCTCGTGGGTGATCTGGTCGCTGTCGTGCTCGACCTCGGTCAGCCGCTCGCTGACGGACTGCACGTCCACGCCGGGCAGGGCCAGCTCGTTGAGCAGCGCGGTGCCCCGGACCAGGTTCTGCGCGGCCCTGGTGAAGAGCTCGTAGAAGGCGCCCTCGGTGGGGCGGAAGGAAAACTTCACAGCACAGACCTCGTCGCGTCGGTGGAAGGGTGGCGGCACCCGAGAGCGCCCGCTCGGTGAATGCTAGGAAACGCCAGAACCGGGAATTCGCCGGCCCACCCCTGGCCAGGCACCATTCACCGCTCGTTCACCTGCCGTTCATCTCGGCCGCCCCACCCGCACCCACTCCCCCAGCCAACAGGCGCTTCCGCTCCCGCGCGACGTCGAAATCGGCAGCCGGATACCCCAGTTCGAGCGTGTCGAACGTCTCACGAAGCAGGTGGGCCACCGCCCAGTCCCGGTACCACTTGCGGTCCGCCGGCACCACGAACCAGGGCGCGGCGTCCGTGCCGCACCGGCTCAGGGCCTCGGCGTACGCGGCCTGGTAGTCGTCCCAGTGCCCTCGCGAGTCGATGTCGGAGGGGTTGTACTTCCAGTGCTTGCGCGGGTCGGTGAGCCGGTCCATCAGGCGCTTGCCCTGCTCGGCGTACGAGATGTGCAGCATCACCTTGATCAGGGTGACACCGCTCTCGGTCAACTCCCGCTCAAACGAGTTGATCTCGTCATAGCGGGCTCGCCAGGTCGCCTCCGGCACCAGCGAGCCGACCCGGGCGATCAGCACGTCCTCGTAGTGCGAACGGTTGAACATTCCCACGTACCCCGGCGGTGGCAGCTCCCGGCGAATCCGCCAGAGGAAGTCGTGCCGCAGCTCCTGGCGGGTCGGCGGCCCGAACGAGCGGATGTGCAGGCCCAGCGGGTTCATCGCGCCGGCCACCCGCTTGATCGTGCCGTCCTTGCCGCCGCAGTCCATGGCCTGGAGCACCAGCAGCACCCGGTGCGCCGGCCGCTCCGACCCGGTCTTGGCCATCGCGAAGAGCATCTCCTGCTGCCGGCCCAACTCCTCGCCGACCAGCTCCACCTGCTCCCGCGCCCAGGTCTTACGGTGCTCGCCGCGGCCTGCGGGCTCCGGCAGGCCGGGCATGGACCGCGGGTCGATCGCGCCGAGATCCACCGGCGCGGTGACCCGCAGCAGGTCCCGCACGGAACCGCCGTCCGGTGCCACGATCTGCTCTTGCTGGGGTGCGCTCATGCACGGATCATCGCCCACTCACAACCGTTCCGCCCGCCGAGGCTCACCTCCGAACCTGGCCCGCTGATCGGCACCGACCGATCTGCGCCCACGGCAGGCACCGGTCCACCGGGCCGTTTCGGGGCTGCCGGCGGGCCCACTCGGCGGGAGGATGTAGGCCGGGACGCCGACCGGAAGGGGTGATGGGTCGTGCGGGAGCTGGCGACGGAGTTCGAGGCCGAGCGGGGCCGGCTGCTCGCTGTGGCCCACCGCATGCTGGGCAGCCGCAGCGAGGCGGAGGACGCGGTGCAGGAGACCTGGCTGCGCTACGCCGGGGCGCTGGCCGACCCGGCGGCCCGCGCCGAGATCCGGGACCTGTCCGCGTGGCTGACCACCACCTGCGCCCGGATCTGCCTGGACGTGCTCCGCTCGGCCCGGGTGCGCCGGGAGGCGTACCCGGGGCAGTGGCTGCCGGAGCCGGTGGTGAGCCCGTTGGGCGGCCGGTCGCCGGCCGACGGCTACGCGCCCGACCCGGCGGAGCGGGCGGTGCGCACCGACGAGGTCGGCACGGCGCTGCTGGTGGTGCTGGAGCGGCTCGCGCCGGAGCAACGGGTCGCCCTCGTGCTGCACGACGTGTTCGCGCTGCCGTTCGCCCGGGTCGCAGGGGTGCTCGGCACCACCGAGGTGGCGGCCCGGCAGCTCGCCTCCCGGGCCCGACGGGCGGTCACCTCGCCGGACGTACCCCGACACACCGCCGACCCGGCCGAGCAACGTCGGGTGCTCAAGGCGTTCGTCGCCGCCACCGAGTCCGGCGAGCTGGACCAACTGCTTCAGGTGCTCGCGCCGGACGTGGTCTTCGTCGGCGACTCGGGCGGGCACTTCCCGGCGGCCCGCCGGCCGGTGCTCGGGGCGGCCTCCGTGGCTCGCCTCACGCTCGGCCTGTTCGGCCGGACCGGTCGGTACGCCGACCGGGTGCTCGCTCGGCCAGTGCTCGTCGACGGCATTCTCGGCCTGCAGCTGGAGACGACCCACAGCGACGGACGACCGATCCGCCTGGTCACCGCGTTCGCTGTCGACCAGGGCCGGATCACCGCCGTCTACAACCAGCTCAACCCGGAGAAGCTGACCGACCTGCCGCCGCTGACGGCCGACGACGGCTGGCCTCCACGCTGGTGAGCCGGCCCGAGCGGGCGTGCGGCCTCAGACCACCAGAGCCAACCACTTGCGGTACGCGGTGGCGAACGGCTCGGTGCCGTCGCCCAGGGCCCCCAACAGCCGCTGTGCCGCGGCCTCGGCCTCGGCCACCACGTCGTCCGGGTAGCCGAACCGGGCCCGG
Source organism: Micromonospora sp. H61 (assembly GCF_018070325.1). Lineage (GTDB taxonomy): Bacteria > Actinomycetota > Actinomycetes > Mycobacteriales > Micromonosporaceae > Micromonospora > Micromonospora salmantinae. The sequence continues at coordinate 15,330 of NZ_JAGPXY010000013.1, read as the reverse complement.
TGCTCGGCGAACTCGTCCTCGTCGAGCAGCTCCACCCGGCCGGTGGCCCGACGCCGAACGACGTCCAGGTCCAGGTCGATCAGGTGGACGATGTCGTCGGACTCCCAGCGGGCCGGGGTCGTGATGTCGCAGTAGACCTCGCTGGTGCGGGGCGGGGGGTTGAACATGGCCGTCCACCAGGCGCGGTGTGGCACCAACAGCACGAACGGAATCTTCTCCACCGAGGGCCGGCCGTGGTAGACCGACTCGGTGCCCTCGGGCACCCCGAGCCAGATGCCGAGATCGTCCTCGGTGAGCCGGCGGGCCGGGTAGTCGCGGTGTGCGCTGCCGTCGTACTTGCGGTAGATCACGCGGACCATGTCGCTCGGCATGATTCGCACCCTAACCGATACAGCCCAACGCGTCGTAGCGCGGCCGTAACCGGACGGGGTCGGCCGCAACGCCCGCCGCGGTCGGCGTCGCGCCACGCGGCGGATGGGCGCTGTCGGTGTCGGCGGCGCCGGGTACCGTCGCACGGTGACTCCGCCCCGCACCGCCACCGGTTCCGCCACCCCGTCGGCCCGTGCCAAGGGCCGGCGGCGGGGTGCCCGACCCAGTGGCACCGAGCTGCTGGCGGCGGCGGTCGGCGCGGTGCCCGGCGGCGCGGAGCGCCCTGGCCAGTTGCAGATGACCACGGCGATCGAGGAGTGCGTGGCCGGCGGCGAGCATCTGCTCGTGCAGGCGGGCACCGGCACCGGCAAGTCGCTGGCGTACCTCGCGCCGGCGCTCACTGTGGACGGCCCGGTGGTGGTCTCCACTGCCACCCTGGCGTTGCAGTCCCAGCTGGTCGACCACGACCTGCCCCGGCTCGCCGACGCGGTCGAGCCGGTGCTCGGCCGTCGGCCCACCTTCGCCGTGCTCAAGGGCCGCCACCACTACCTCTGCCTCGCCCGACTGGACAACTCCACCGAGGAGGAGCCGGAGGACACTCTCTTCGACACCCCCGCGGCGCGACCCGGCGGCGGAACGAAGTGGCTCGGTGAGGCGGGACGGCTGGGCAAGCAGGTCGAGCGGCTGCGCGACTGGGCCGAGAAGACCGCCACCGGCGACCGGGACGAGCTGGACCCGGGCGTCGAAGACCAGGCCTGGCGGCTGGTGTCGATGCCGGCCCGCGAGTGCGTCGGCGCGGCCCGTTGCCCGTTCGGGCAGGAGTGCTTCGCCGAGGCGTCGCGGGCCCGCGCCCGGGAGGCCGACATCGTGGTGACCAACCACAGCCTGCTCGCTGTCGACATGCTCGCCGACCGGCACATCGTGCCGCCGCACAAGCTGCTCATCGTCGACGAGGCGCACGAGCTGGCCGACCGGGTCTCCTCCGCCGCCCAGGCGGAGCTGGTGCCGGAGCTGATCGACCGGACCACCCGTCGGGCCCGTACGCTGCTGCGCCCGGAGACCGCCGAGGCGCTCACCGCCGCCGGCGACGCCCTGGCGGTCGGGCTGGCCGAGGCGCCGGCCGGGCGGATCACCGCAGGGCTGCCGACGCCACTGCGGGAGGCGTGCACGCTGCTCGACGCGGCGACCCGCTCCGCCCTGGACGCCATCGGCGACATCAAGTCCGACGACCCCGACCCGGTCCGCAAGCAGCAGGCCAAGGCCGCCCTGGACGAGCTCTCCACCACCGCGCAGCGGCTACTGGAGGAGGGCGACCACGACGTGGCCTGGGTGGAGAAGAACGACAGCGGCAACCGCCGGGCACTGGTGGTCGCGCCGCTGTCGGTGGCCGGCACCCTCGCCACCCACCTGTACGACGAACGCACAGTCGTGGCCACCTCGGCGACCCTGGCGCTGGGCGGCCGGTTCGACACTGTCGCCCGCGCCCTCGGGCTGGACGCGCCACCGCCCGCCCCACCGACCCCCGCCGCGGCCGCACTGGCCGCCCGCACCGGTCCCGGCCGGCCGGCTGCCGAGGCGCCGGGCCGTCGCCTCGCCGGCGACGTCACACCGAACGCCGTCGTCCCGGCCACCGAGGGCCCCGGGTGGCGGTCACTCGACGTCGGTTCGCCGTTCGACTACGCCCGGCAGGGCATCCTGTACGTCGCCGCGCACCTCCCCCGCCCCAGCGTCTCCGGGCTGCCCGAGGCTGCCGGAGAGGAGCTGCTCGGGCTGGTCGAGGCGCTCGGTGGTCGTACTCTCGGGCTCTTCTCCTCCCGGCGGGCCGCGCAGCAGGCGGCGGAGCTGTTGCGCGCGCGGACCGACCTGCCGGTGTTGCTCCAGGGCGAGGAGGCGCTGCCGCTGCTGGTGCGTCGCTTCCGCGAGGAGCGCGCCAGCTGCCTGTTCGGGGTGATGTCGCTCTGGCAGGGGGTGGATGTGCCGGGCGACGCCTGCCAGCTCGTCGTCATCGACCGGCTGCCCTTCCCTCGCCCGGACGAACCGCTGGCGGCGGCCCGCGCGGCGGCGGTGGACGCGGGCGGTGGCTCCGGCTTCTCCGCCGTGAGCGTGCCGATCGCGGCGGTGCGGCTGGCCCAGGGCGTGGGTCGGCTGATCCGGGCGACCGGCGACCGGGGCGTGGTAGCGGTGCTCGACTCCCGGCTGGAGACGGCTCGAGGCTACGGGCCGTTCCTACGCCGCTCGCTGCCGCCTTTCTGGTACACGACCCGCCCCGAGGTGGCCCGGGGCGCCCTGGAACGCCTGGCCAAGTCCTGACCCGCTTGGGCAGGACCAGGATCGCGCTACAACATGAAAAGAGTGGTCTCCCGCTGGCGGGAGACCACTCTTTTCATGGTCCTGCGTGATCTGCGGGTCTAGGGGGCCTGGGAGGCGACGACAACGGCGTCGGGCGGGGTGTCCGGCACCCTGCGGGCGGCAAGCCGGCGGACCGCTGTGTTCAGCACCGCGATGAGCGGCACGGAGACCAGCGCGCCGGTGATCCCGGCGAGTACGACACCGGCGGCGATACCGATGATCACCGCGAGCGGGTGCAGGGCGACCGCCCGGCCCATGATCAACGGTTGGAGCACGTGCCCCTCGATCTGCTGTACGCCGATCACCGCGCCAAGGATGATCAACGCGGTGACCGGGCCGCTGTCGACGAGGGCCACCAGGACCGCCACGCCGCCGGAGAGCGCCGCACCGACGATCGGGATGAACGCGCCGAGGAAGACCAGCGCGGCCAGCGGGAAGGCGAACGGGACGTCGAAGATGACCAGGAAGATGCCGATGCCGACAGCGTCGATGAAGGCGACCAGCACTGTCGCTCGGACGTACGCGCCGAGCGTGTGCCAGGAGGCGCGGCCGGCGTCGTCGACCTTCCACCGGGCGGCGACCGGCAGCAGCCGGACCAGGAAGCGCCAGATCCGGTTGCCGTCACGCAGGAAGAAGAACGTCGCGAAGAGCACCAGCAGCGTGCCGGTCAGCACCTCGGCCAGCGTCGCGGCGGTGCTCAGCGCGCCGCTGGTGAACTTCGAGGTGTTGTCGTTGATCCAGGCCTGCGCCTCGTCGATGTAGCGGTCGAGTTGCCCGTCGGAGAGGTGCAGCGGGCCCGTCTTCAGCCAGTCCTGGATCTGCCGGACACCCTCGGACGACTTCTCGCTCAGTTCCGGCACGCCGCGGATGAACTCGTTGACCACCAGCGTCAGCGTGCCGATCACCGCGACCAGGCCGCCGACCAGCACCACCGCCGTCGCCAGCGACCGGGGGAACCGGGCCCGCAGCAGCCAGCCCACCGCCGGCGCGAGCAGCGCGGAGAGCAGCAGCGCGATGGCCAGCGGGATGATCACGATCTTGATCCTGCTGACGATCATCAGCAGGGCCCAGGCCACCACGCCGATCACGATCAGTCGCCAACACCACGCGGCGGCGATCCGCAGCCCGTGCGGGACGTCGGCGTCGTCCCGACTGGCGGTGGAGCTGTGCAGGTCCACCGGGGGCTCCGCGCCGTAGACAGTGGCGCTCGACGGCGCGGTCGGCCCCGGTACGGCCGGCGACGCCACCCGGGCCGCCTCCGACGCATCGTTCAGCGCGTCAGCGGAGACGCCCTCGTCGGCGCGCGCCGACTCCTGTCGTGACTGGTAGGCGCGGCGAAGCCGCCCGCGTACCCGCTCGAAGCGGCTCAAGCGCACCTCCTGGCAGAAAACCCGGCCCGCCGACGGCGACAGGTCGGACAGCATACGTCCGTTCCCGACACCGTAGGGCGGTTCCGCCACACAGTGCCCCGACCACCTCCGGCGTAACCACCGGCCAGCCACCGTCGGCCACACGGTAGCGTCTGCGACGTGACCGCCGACAACGATCTCGACGCCGGCCTGCCGATCCGCCTGCTGCACGACCGCGTGCTCGTGCGGATGGAGGGCAGCGAGGGCGAACGCCGCTCCACCGCTGGCATCGTCATTCCGGCGACCGCCGCGGTCGGCAAGCGCCTCGCCTGGGCCACAGCGGTCGGGGTGGGGCCGAACGTCCGCGCCATCGTCTCCGGCGACCGGGTGCTCTTCGACCCGGACGAGCGCTCCGAGGTCGAGCTGCACGGCCGCGGTTACGTGCTGCTGCGGGAGCGGGACGTGCACGCCGTGGCCGCCGAGCGGATCGAGAACGACTCGACCGGCCTCTACCTCTGACGCACCTCCCCCGGCCACCAGGCCCCGTCGCGCACCGTTTGCCCAGCCGCACGACGGGAAGCCATCCGGCGACCGTGGCCCTGGGGAGGGACGATGCCGGTATTCGTGAAGAAGCTGTTGACCTGGGGCAGTGTCGCGTTCCTGATCTACTTCATGGCCTTTCGGCCGGACGGCGCCGCGCAGATGTTCCGGGCGATCGGGGCCGCGCTGATCGCGATGTTCCAGGGCCTCGGTGACTTCCTCACGTCGCTGATGACCTGAGCCGCACTGCTTGCCTACCGTCGGCCGCCGGCCGCCAGTTGCCGCTGTCAGGGGTGCGTCGGCGGCCACTGGGACGCCGGGCGCAGGCCGGGCCAACCGGGCGGGGCATACCCCACCGGAGCCGGGGCGGGAGCGAGCACCACCGGGATCGGCACCACCGGCTCGTCCGGGGCGTCCACCGCGCGCTGCGTGCCGTCCGGGAAGCGCAGGTGGTAGCGGCTGCCGTCCCAGACCCCCGCCGGGGCCTGCGGGTCCCGACCCACGAAGAACGACCGGTATTCGGTGATCGCGTCCAGCAGCTCCCGCTCCTCGCGGGCGGTCCGCTCCTGGTCGGCGGGTTTGCGGTCCAGGCCACGCAGCGCCCCGTCGCGCAGCAGGGCCAGCCGGGTCGCCGCGGACTGGTAACCCCGCATCGCCCGCACCCCGGCGTCACCGGCCACCCGCCGCGCCCAACTGCGGGCGGCGTGCCGCCGGCCGAGACTGCTCAGGGCAGCCACCTCGGGCGGGCTGAGCCAGCCGGCGCTTACGTAGTCGGGTAGGACCCGCTCGGTGAGCCGCCCCTCCCAGGCGCGCAGCCACAGCGCCAGCCCCACGGTGCCGAAGAAGACCGGCACCATGAGGCCCAGGAAGCCGTACAGCATGATCATGGCCTCGCCGGTGGCCTGGGTCAGCGTGGGCAGCAGGTTCCACGTGCCGTGCAGCATCATCGCCAGCAGCAGGCCGGCGATCGGGGCGAGCACCCGGATGCGCCGGTCCGCCGTCCGGGAGGCGATACCCAACCCCACACCGGTCATCGCTGTGAAAAGGGGATGGGCGAACCCGAACAGCAGGATCCGCAGGATGAAGATCGCGATGACCTGCTGGATGCCGGTGGCCGGGCCGTACCGGTCGGCTCCGGACGCGTACCCCAACCCGCCCAGGTAGAGGATGTTCTCCACCATCGCGAAGCCGACCGCGGCGAGCCCGCAGTAGACCAGACCGTCGGTGATCCCCGACCACTCGCGGCGGCGGAACACCAACAGCAGGATCGGGCCCAGCGCCTTGGTCAGCTCTTCGATGAACGGCGCCACCAGCACCCCGGTGAGCGCGGACGGCAGGCCCCAGTCGGCGAAGCGGTTGGCCGCGAAGTCGTTCACAGTGAGCGAGGCGGCGGTGGAGACGAACGCCCCCCAGGCGAAGCAGAAGATCAGATACTTCAACGGCTCCGGTTCGTACCGGTCCAGCCAGAGGAAGCAGCCGACCAGCACCGGCACCGGCAGGATGGCGGCGACCACCCCGATCAGCAGGGCCTGCACACCGAGCGACTGGCCGAGCGTGAAGACCATGAAGACCGCGCACGCCGCGATCAACAGCACCACCCCGGCCAGCACCAGGAACCGCCGCCAGCCCAGTCGGCGCAGCGGCATCCGGGGCGTCTCACCCATGGGCGGGACGGCGGGCGCAGGCGCGGCGGCGGGCGACGGCGGCAGCGGTGAACCGGGCGGGGTGTCGGCCATGCGGTCAGCGTAGCCATCCGCCGCCGGCTGGTTCGGTCGCATCGGTAGCCGCTATGCTGCCGGCAGGTCACGAGCGCCAGCGTCAAGCCCCGGCTTGCTGGCCGGCAACCCTCGTCGAGTTCGCGGTGGGGTGCCCCGGGTGATGACCGGGCCCAGCCCGATCGGTGTGCTGGGCAAGCGCGGACCCCGTCCCGATGTCGCACCCGGGGTCCCTGACCCCGGAGGTTCCGGCGTGTCCGTCACTCTCGTCCCCTCGCTGCCCAGCCTGCCCAGCCTGCCCACAGTGCCGTCGGCGCCGTCCGCGCCGCTCGACGTCCTCGGTGTGCCCGGCGAGATCAACCTGGACTACGCGGCCAGTGCGCCGTGCGCGCGGGTCGCCGCCGACGCGGTGGCCGAACTGCTGCCCTGGTACGCCAGCGTGCACCGCGGAGCGGGAGCGCTGTCGCGGCGGTGCACCCTCGCGTACGAGCAGGCAAGGCAGACGATCGGCGACTTCTTCGGCGCTCGCGCCGACGATCATGTGATCTTCACCCGCAACACCACTGACGCGCTCAACCTGCTGGCGCGAGCCGTGCCGGCCGGCACGACTGTGGTCACGAACGCCTCCGAACACCACGCCAACCTGCTGCCCTGGCCGCGCGGGTCGGTGCGGCTGCCGGTGCCCAGCGACCCCGACGGGGCGGTACGCGATCTCGCCGCCGCCCTCACCGAGCTGCGCCGGGGCAGCAGCCCGGCGTTGCCGGTGCTGGTCGCGGTGACCGGTGCCAGCAACGTGACCGGTGAGCGGTGGCCGGTCGCCGAACTGGCGCGGGTGGCCCACCGGCACGGTGCCCGGATCGTGCTCGACGCCGCGCAGCTCGCCCCGCACGCCCCGGTCGACCTGCTCGCGCTCGACGTCGACTACCTGGCCGTGTCCGGCCACAAGCTGTACGCGCCGTTCGGCGCGGGCGTGCTGATCGGTCGGGCCGACTGGCTGGACGCCGCCCCGCCCTACCTGGCCGGCGGCGGCGCCACCAGCCACGTCGGGCCGGCCACCCACGACGTGACCTGGGCGACCGGCCCGGCCCGACACGAGGGCGGCACCCCGAACCTGCTCGGAGCGGTCGCGCTGGCGGCGGTGTGCAAGGCGCTCGACGAAGCGGATCAGGGCGCACTGGCCGCCCACGAGCAGGGCCTGCTGGCCCGGCTACGGACCGGCCTCGCCGCCCTGCCGCACGTCGTCGAGCTGCGCACCTTCGGCCCGGACGCGCCCCGGGTCGGCATCGTGTCGTTCGTGGTCGCCGGGTGGGACTCCACCGAGGTGGCCACGCGGCTGGCCGCCGAGCACCACATCGGCGTACGGGACGGGTTGTTCTGTGCCCACCCGCTGGCCCGGCGTCTGCTCGGCGAGGCGGCGGAACGGACCGGCCGGCGGGACCTGCCGCCCACCGCGCTGCGTGCCAGCATCGGGCTGGGCAGCACGGCCGCCCAGGTGGACCGGCTGCTCGCGGCGCTGGCCGAGCTGGGCTGAGGCCAGGCCGGCGCAGGCCCCCCGCTCAGCCGACCGGCGGGGCGGTGGGTGGCTTCGGTGTCTCGCCAGGCTCGGCGGGCTCACCGACCGGGCGCTCCTGCTCTCCGAAGGCGGTGCGGATCCACCGGTTCGCCTCCTCCTGCTCGATCCCGGAGGCGACCAGCAGGTCACTGGCGGTGGTGCGGATCTGGGCGATGACCACGCTGCCGGAGAAGCCCACCCCGTCGCCGTACGCCCGGCCGGCCTCACTGACCGCCCGCAGCGACCGCTCCCGGGCCTTCTCCGGCTCCTCACCGGCGGCGAACTCGTGCTTGAGCAGCCGGACCGACTCGGCGAGGTGGCCGATCGCGTCCGGCATGGGATCGGGCACCGGTTCCTCGTCCTCGACGAGCGTGACGGACCGGCGGATCAGCGTGCCGCTGTTGCGCATCGCCCGGTCGATCGGGTCGGCCGCCTCGGCGTAGTGGGTCAGTTCGTCGCGGCGGTGCCAGCGGGCCGGGGAGAGGGTGGCGGTCTCCTTCGCCCCCTCGATCGCCTCGCCCAACGTGGCCAACTCCTCCTTGTTGTTGCGCAGCCTCTCCAGTGCGCCCTGGATGGCGGCGCGGTCCCGGTTGCGCAGCCCGTCGGCGGTGGCGTCGAGTTGGGCGGCGAGCAGGTCCAGGGCGGGGCGGGCCGCCCGGTTGATCACTCGGAGTGGGTTCAGTGGCAGCAGGACCGCCGTGACCAGCAGCGCGATCCCACCGCCGAGGAACGCGTCGACGAAGCGGGGGATCTCCAGATCCTTGGTGGAGGGGCTCAGCGTCACGATCAGCACCGCCGTGGCCGCCGCCTGGATGACGATGGCCACGCTCGCTCCGGCGAAGATGGTGAGCAGGATCGCCACTGTGACCACCAGGCCGAGCTGCCACGCCCCGGTGCCGAGCAGGTAGATCAGGAGGTCGCCGACGGCCACCCCGACCCCCACCCCGACGATCAGCTCCACCGTGCGGCGGAACCGCTGGCCGACCGACGCGGCCAGGGTGCCGACCGCGGAGATCGGCGCGAAGACCGGTTGCGGGTTGCCGAGCAACTTGTGCGAGATCAGGTACGCGAGCCCGGCGGCCAGCCCGGCCTGGACGGCGAGTCCGCCGGCCATCCGTACCCGGTGCAGTCGGTCGTGCAGGGTGGCCCGGCCGCGGTGGCGCAGTTGTTCGGTGGCCTCGGCGATCCGCGCGCCGTCGATGTCCACCAACCCGTTGCGCAGCGCGGTACGTCGCACCATGGGCTGTCGCTTGTCCCGGGCCACGGCCATGGGCGCGACTACCCGTGGTGGGCCCGCTGAACCCTCCCTTCCCGCGCGTCGCGGGCGGATGCGGCAGACTCGGACGGTGGTTGATCTGTTGGATCGCTGGCGGGCGGCGGCCCGAGGTGCCGGCGCGAGGCCCGACCCGAGCACGACCAGGGCCGGTGAGCAGGTAATCGTCCGGTGGCGGGAGCCGCACCGGCAATACCACACGGTGGCCCACCTGACGGCGGTGCTCGATGTGGTGGACCAGCACGCCTACCTGGCCGCTCGGGCCGACGCGGTCCGGCTGGCGGCCTGGTTCCACGACGTGGTCTATGACCCCCGTGCCGCCGGCGACACCAACGAACGGGACAGCGCCGCACTGGCCGAGAGCGTGCTCACCGGGCTCGGGGTGCCGGCGCCCACGGTGGCCGAGGTGCGCCGGCTGGTGCTGCTCACCGCCGGGCACGCTGTGGCACCGGGAGACCGGGACGGCGCGCTGCTCTGCGACGCGGATCTGGCCGTGCTGGCCGCGCCGCCGGCCCGCTACGAGCGTTACGCGGCGGCGATCCGCCGGGAGTACGCCCATGTGCCGGAGCCGGCCTTCCGGGCTGGGCGGGCCGCCGTGTTGACCGGCCTGCTGTCGCTGCCCGCGCTGTTCCGGTCGCCACCGCTGGCGAGCCGGTGGGAAGAGCCCGCCCGGGACAATGTGCGCCGCGAGCTGGCCACCCTCACCGGGGCACCGGAGACCGCGGACTGACCAGGTGCTTCGGCCGACGCAGACCGGCGGCGCGGAGCAACCGGACCAGTTCCCGGCTCGGCACCACCTGGGCGCCGAGCCACACCGCCGCCGCGAACCGGTCGGCCGGAATGTCGTAGTGGTCCCGGTCGAATCCGCGCCGGGGCGCGCCGAGCGCCTCGGCGAACGCGTGCAGCTCGGCGTACGAGACGTCACTGATCAGGTGCGACCAGAGCCGACCGCGCCACGGCCAGGCAGGCCGGTCCAGGTAGAGCATGCTGCCCAAGTTATCCCGCCCAGTCGATCATGTTGATGATCGCCGGTCGGCGACCTAGCCTCGGCTGCATGGCCCCCACCGCGCTCCTCGACGACCTGCGCGCCGCGCTCGGTGACGACGCCGTGCTCACCGACCCGGACCTGCTGCGCATGCACCAGCGGGACGAGGCCGACCTGTGCGCCGCCGGCGTCCCGCTGGTGGTGACCCGTCCGCGCGACACCGAGCAGGTGGTCGCCGTGATCCAGGCGGCGGCGCGGCACGGCGTACCGGTGGTGCCGCAGGGCGCGCGGACCGGGCTGGCCGGCGCGGCGAACGCTGTGGAGGGCGCGGTGGTCCTCAGCACCGTCGCGATGAACGAGATCCGGGAGATCGACCCGGTGAGCCGGATCGCGGTGGTCCAACCGGGGGTGGTCAACGCGGCCCTGGCCGGGGCGGTGGCGAAACAGGGCCTCTGGTACCCGCCGGATCCCGGCTCCTGGGAGTCGTCCACCATCGGCGGGAACGTGGCCACAAACGCCGGCGGCATGTGCTGTGTGAAGTACGGAGTAACCACCGAGTACGTGCTCGGCCTGGAGGTGGTGCTCGCCTCCGGTGAGGTGCTGCGCACCGGCCGGCGTACGGCCAAGGGGGTGGCCGGCTACGACCTGACCCGACTGTTCGTCGGTTCGGAGGGCACCCTCGGCGTGATCACCGAGGTGACAGTGGCGCTGCGGCCCGCCCGGGCCGACTCACTGACCCTGGTGGCGGTCTTCGGATCCACCGCCACGGCCGGCGCGGCGGTGGCCGAGATCGCGGCTCGCGGGCTCACCCCCAGCCTGCTGGAGTTGCTGGACCAGACCCACCTGCGGGCGATCGAGGCGTACCAGCCGATGGGGTTGCGGACCGACGCGCAGGCCCTGTTGCTGGCCGCCGCCGACACCGGCTCCCGGGCGGCGGACGACCTGGCCGTGCTGGCCGAGGTGTGCGAGGCCGTCGGTGCCGACGAGGTCTACGCGGCCACCGACGCGGTGGAGGCGGCGGCGCTGCTCCAGGCTCGCCGGCTGGCCCACCCGGCCATGGAGAAGTTCGCGGCGGACGCCTACCCGGGCGGCAACGGCGGTCTGGTGATCGACGACGTGGCGGTGCCGCGCGGCGCGCTCGCCGCGCTCCTGGACGGGGTCGCCCGGATCGCGGCCGAGTGTGAGGTGCCGATCGGCGTGGTGGGGCACGCCGGGGACGGCAACATGCACCCGAACATCGTTGTCGACCGGGCCGACCCGGCGAGCGTGGAGCGGGGTCGGCGGGCCTTCGACGAGATCATGCGGCTCGGCCTGGACCTGGGCGGCACCTGCACCGGCGAGCACGGGGTGGGGCTGCTCAAGCGGGACTGGCTGGCCCGGGAGATCGGGCCGGTCGGTGTCCGGGTGCACCAGGCGATCAAGTCGGCGCTCGACCCGGCCGGCCTGCTCAACCCGGGCAAGGTGCTCTGACCGGCTGCGGTCAGCCCTTGACCTCGGCCGGGGTCGCCTGGGTGAGCAGCAGCAGGATCTCCCCGGCGACCGGCGTGAGCTCCTCGCCAGGGCAGTCCTGCGAGGTGATCAGCCCGGCCGAGGTGATGAGGCTGGACGTCAGCGCGTCGATGCAGGTTGTCCGGTACCGCCGGGCCTGGTCGGTCTCGTCGGCCAGCGCCGGGTTGGCGAGCAGCACCTGGAGCCGTTCGGTCAGCTCCGGTGCGAGGGTGCCCCGGGAGGTCACGCCGTCGCCGGCGCAGTCGACGCACTGCCACGCGCCGTTCCGCTCGACGCTCAGGGTGCGCATCGGCCCGTCCTCGCCGAGCCGCTGGAGCAGGCTGACCTGACCGGCGGCGACAGTGGTGGGGATCTCCAGCTGCGAGCCGCCACCCGCAGTGCCGGCGGTCGGTTGCGCCACCGGGGTGCTCGGCTTGTCTCCGTCGAAGAGGGAGCACCCGGTCAGGGCGCCGACGAGCGCGACGGCGAGCAGGGGTACGAGCAGACGAGGGTGCGCGCGGGGTAGCACGCGCGGAAACCTACCCCACCGTAGGTAGCGTTCGAAACCACCATCCGGGCCGGTATCGATGGTTACCCATCGGTAACGTCGCAATTCGTCATCGAGCGGACGGGCGCAGCTCCGCCTGATCGTCGTCGCCCCGGTCGGCCGCGTAACCCCGGACGTCCGGAGCACCGAGGCGGGCCGCGTCCGCCGCCGCGTCGTCCGGCATCAACTGGGACTGCCGCTCCGCCTCCACCCGGGCCCGGTAGTGCTCGACCTCGCGCGCCCGGGTCGCCGCGTCCCAACCGAGCACCGCGCCCATCAACTCGGCGGTGTGCTCCGCCGACTCCAACCCCCGGTGGCTGGTCTCGAACGAGATCCGGGTCCGCCGGGTCAGCACGTCCTCCAGGTGCAGCGCGCCCTCGGCCCGCGCCGCGTAGGCGACCTCCGCCGCCAGATACTCCGGAGCACCAGCCAGCGGGGACGCCAGCAGAGGATCGGCGTCGACCAGCGCCAGCAGGTCCAGGGTGAGGGTGCCGTACCGCTCCAGCAGGTGCTCCACCACGCCCACCGGCACACCGTGCCGGCGTGCCAGGTCGGCCCGGTCCCGCCACATCGCCGGGTACCCGTCGGCGCCGAGCAGCGGCAGGTCGGCGGTACGCGACGCGCGAGCGCCACCGAGTCGGCGAGCGGCCCGGTCGACCACGTCGGACGCCATCACCCGGTACGTCGTGTACTTCCCGCCGGCCACCAGCAACAGCCCGAGCATCGGCTCGAAGACCGCGTGCTCGCGGGAGAGCTTCGAGGTCGAGTCGGCCTCGCCGGCCAGCAGCGGACGCAGCCCGGCGTACACCCCCTCGATGTCGGCGGTGGTCAGCGGCCGGTCCAGCACTGTGTTGACCTGCTGGAGGAGGTAGTCGATGTCGCGGGCCGAGGCGGCCGGGTGGGAACGGTCCAGCCGCCAGTCGGTGTCAGTGGTGCCGATGATCCAGTGCCCGCCCCACGGGATGACGAAGAGCACCGAACTCGCCGTACGCAGGATGAGCCCCGTCTCGCCGGTGATCGCCGAGCGGGGCACCACCAGGTGCACCCCCTTGGAGGCGCGCACCCGGACGCCGGGCCGCAGGCCCACGTCGTTGAGCATCCGGGACATGTCGTCGCTCCACACGCCGGTGGCGGCGATGACGGTGCGAGCCTGCACCTCGAACTCCGCGTCCGGCGAGCCCGACGGCGCCTCCAGGTCCCGGACGCGGACGCCGGTCACCTCGCGCGCCTGCCGGATCAACCCGACGGCGCGGGCACTGCTCACCACAGTGGCGCCGAGGCTGGCCGCGGTGCGGGCCAGGGTGACCACCAGCCGGGCGTCGTCGACCTGCCCGTCGTAGTAGCGGATCGCCCCGGCCAGCGCGTCGGCCCGCAGACTCGGGAAGATCCGCCGGGCACCCTCCCGGGTCAGGTGACGGTGCAGGGGCATGCCCCGGCCACCGCCGAAGATTCCGGCGAAGGCGTCGTACGCGGCCACCCCGGCGCCATAGTACGAGCGGCGGAAGACCCGGGCCGGCAGGTCCCGTAGGCCCCGCCCGGCCGGCAGCGGCACCATGATCGGCACCGGGCGTACCAGGTGCGGCGCGAGCCGGGTGGCCAACAGGCCGCGCTCGGTGAGCGCCTCGTGGACCAGGTGGAACTCCAACTGCTCCAGGTAGCGCAGGCCACCGTGGATGAGTTTGCTGGACCGGCTGGAGGTCCCGGAGGCAAGATCACGCGCCTCGACCAGCGCCACCTTCAGGCCACGGGACGCCGCGTCCAGGGCGGCACCGGCTCCGGTCACCCCGCCCCCGATGACCAGCACGTCGAAGCGCTCGGCACGCAGTCGGCGCAGGTCGGACGCACGGCGGACCGGTGAGAGCTGACCGGCGACGGATCGGGAGACATTGGGGTCGCGCACCTGTCCACCGTAACCGTCGAGCCACCGTGTCGACATTCGCCGCCCGCCCCGCACCGCGCCCACCTGCTCCGAAGCGCACGACACGTCTCGCTACCCGATCCAGGCCAACCGATAGGAGATCTTCCCCGGAACCCGACGGTCGGGTCGAAACCCTTCGTCGTAGTCGTAAGGTTCTCGGATGCAAGGTCAACCTGTGCACCCCGGCCTCAGCGACCGTGGTTCCCCGTGGCCGGTGGTCGCGGCCGTGCTGGCGGGCTGCTGGACGCTTGCGGTCACAGTGGGCACCCAGACCGGTGGTTGGCTCACCGATCAGGTGCTGCTGGGCTTCGGGCGGGACCGGCTCGGCTGGCTCTGGCCGGTGCTCGGCCTGGCCACCGTCGTACTGGCCGGCACGCCCGCCCTGCTGCTGGCCCTCCTGCCCCGGTCGGGCGCGGTCCGGGCCACCGGGCGGGCCTGGTTGATCGGGGCACTCGCCCTCGGCGTGCTCACACTGCTGCGGGCCGTGCCGCCGGTGCACCACGAGGCGTACCTCGCCGCGCTGGCCGGCGCCGCGTTGCTCGGTGCCCTCGCCGTGCGCTGGTCGGCGCGCCGGTGGGCGTACCCCGGGCTGGTTGGCTCGGTCGGCGGCCCGGCACCCACCGGAAACGGCGACGCCGCCCCGCCCGAGGCCAGCGCAGACGGCGACGCCACCCCGCCCGAGGCCACCGGGACCGGCGACGCCGCGCGGCCCGAGGCCACCGGGAGCGCGGAGCCGGTCGGACGGCGCGTTCGCCGACCCGGCCCGGTGCCGCTGCTCGCGGTCGCCGCCGGGTTGGCGCTGCTGCTGCCGTGGGCCTGGCTGGGCGCGCTCGGCGGCCTCCTGGAGACCGCGCTCGCGGTGCTGGCGGCCGCCGCGCTCGGGGTGCTGGCCGCGACTCTGCTGGACACCCCCTTCTGGGCCCAGTTCGCGGTAGGGCGACCGCCTCGGCCGGCTCGGCTGGTGCTGGTCGGCGGCCTGGTCGCCGGGGTGACGCTGCTGCTGCTCGCGGCCGGGACCGGCCAGTCCGGCGCGCAGTTGCCCGCGCTGCTGACAGTGCCGCCGGTGGGTTTCGCGCTGGCCGCGCTCTGGGCCGCGACCTGGCGGCCCGCTGCCGACCCGGCCGGCTCCGACCCGGCCGCTGCCGACCCAGCCGGCTCCGACCCGGCCACCTCCGATCCGGCCGCCGCCACCCGCGCCGGCCGAGCGGCGACCGGCGGGCGCGTGGGCCTGGCCGCGCTCGGCCC
>NZ_JAGPXY010000129.1 GCF_018070325.1 Micromonospora sp. H61 | reverse complement strand
CCGCCGGCGTGCTGAGCCGGATCGTGGTCGGCGAGGACGAGACCGCCGAGGTCGGCAGCGAGCTGGCCGTCATCGCCGGTGAGGGCGAGTCGACCGGCGGTGGCGAGGCCGCCCCGCAGGAGCAGGCCCCGGCGGAGTCGGTCGAGCCGGCCGCCGAGCCGACGGCCGCCGCCGAGGGCACCGCCGACGAGGTGGCCCAGGACGAGGCCCCGGCCGAGGCGCCGGCTCCGGCCGCCGCCTCGTCGGGCGAGGGCACCGCGGTGAAGATGCCCGCCCTGGGCGAGAGCGTCACCGAGGGTACTGTCACCCGCTGGCTCAAGCAGGTCGGCGAGACCATCGAGGTCGACGAGCCGCTGCTGGAGGTCTCCACCGACAAGGTGGACACCGAGATCCCGTCGCCGGTCGCCGGCACGGTGCTGGAGATCAAGGTCGCCGAGGACGAGACCGCCGCGGTCGGCGCCGACCTGGCGATCATCGGCGTCGCCGGCGGGGCCTCCGCCCCGGCGCAGCCCGAGCCGAAGCCCGAGCCGAAGGCGGAGGCCAAGCCGGCGCCGAAGGCCGAGCCGAAGCCGGAGCCGAAGGTCGAGGAGCCGACCCCCGGCATGTCGTACAACGAGCCCGCCGCGGAGACCGAGAGCTCGGCGCAGCCGGCGAAGACCGAGCAGGCCGCGCAGCCGGCCTCGTCGACCTCGACGCCGCCGCGCCCGTCCGCCCCGGCACCGGGTGCCGGCGAGGAGGCCGCCGGGTACGTGACCCCGCTGGTGCGCAAGCTGGCCAGTGAGCACGGCGTCGACCTGGCCGCGCTCAACGGCACCGGCGTGGGTGGTCGGATCCGCAAGCAGGACGTGCTGGAGGCCGCCGAGAAGGCGAAGGCCGCCAAGGCCGCTCCGGCTCCGGCGGCCGCTCCCGCCGCCGCCGCGCCCCAGGCCAAGCCGGCCGCGAAGCCGCAGCCGAGCGGCAAGCGGGGCACCACCGAGAAGCTTCCCCGGATCCGCAAGGCCATCGCCAAGCGGTTGCACGAGTCGCTGCACGAGATGGCGCAGCTCACCACGGTGGTCGAGGTGGACGTCACCCGGATCGCCAAGCTGCGGGCGCAGGCGAAGGACTCGTTCGTGCAGCGGCACGGCGTGAAGCTGTCCTTCCTGCCGTTCTTCGCGCTCGCCGCCATCGAGGCGCTGCAGACGCACCCGATCGTCCAGGCGAGCATGGACCTGGAAGGTGGCACGATCACCTACCCGGCGGCCGAGCACCTCGGCATCGCCGTGGACACCGAGCGGGGTCTGCTGACGCCGGTCATCCACAACGCCGGCGACCTCAACCTGGGCGGCATCGCCAAGCGGGTCGCCGACCTGGCCGAGCGGACCCGGACCAACAAGATCAGCCCGGACGAGCTGGCCGGGGCGACCTTCACGCTGACCAACACGGGCAGCCGGGGCGCGCTCTTCGACACCCCGATCGTGCCGTCGCCCCAGTCGGCGATGCTCGGCACGGGTGCCGTGGTCAAGCGGCCGGTCGTGGTCAACGACCCGGAGCTGGGCGAGGTCGTCGCGATCCGGTCGATGGTCTACCTGGCCATGTCCTACGACCACCGGCTGATCGACGGCGCCGACGCCGCTCGCTTCCTGACCACTGTCAAGGAGCGGCTGGAGGCCGGCAACTTCGAGTCGGAGCTGGGCCTGGCCTGATCCACCCGCAACGCCGAAAGGGCACCCCGGTCGTCGACCGGGGTGCCCTTTCGGCTGCGGTCCTCAGCTCTTGAGCAGCGCGGTCGAGACCTTCCAGAGCTGCTCGGCGGCCTCCGGGTCCAGCGCGTAGTCGGCGACACCCGACCGCCCGCCGGGCTGGGCGGGGGCGGCCTCCTGACAGTCCTCGAAGTAACGCCCGCCCACGCCGTCGAGCAGCGGCGAGGCCGCGACCAGCACGGAGGTGGCGGCACCCTGTTCGACGGACTTCCAGGCCGCCGCGTTGCCGGCGCGCAGCCGGTCCAGTTCCTCCTGGCTCACGTATCGCTGGAGGTTGGTCCGGATCGCGCCGGGCATCAGCGAGTTGGCCGTGATGCCGTCGTCGGCCCAGCGCCGGGACGCCTCCACGGCGAACAGCACGTTCGCCGTCTTGGACTGCCCGTACGCCTGCCACGGCTCGTACTCCCGCTTGTCGTACTGGATGTCCTCGAAGACCACCGGTGAGCGCAGGTGGGCGGCGGAGCTGACCGAGACGATCCTGGCCCCGTCGCCGGCGGCGAGTGCCGGGCGCAGCCCGGTGGCGAGCGCGAAGTGCCCCAGGTGGTTGGTGGCGAACTGCATCTCCCAGCCCTGCGGGGTGCGGGACAGGGGTGCGGCCATGATGCCGGCGTTGTTGACCAGGATGTGCAGCGGGCCGTCCCAGTTGGCCACGAAGTCGGCGACCGAACCCTGGTCGGCGAGGTCGAGCGGGGCGACCAGGACGCGGTCGTTGCCGGTGGTGCCGGTGATGTCGTTGGCGGCCTGCTGACCCGCGTCGGCGTTGCGGACGGCCACTGTGACCTCCGCGCCGGCGCTGGCCAGGGCGCGGGCGGTCTCGACGCCGATCCCGGAGGACCCGCCGGTGACGATCGCCCGCCGCCCGACCAGGTCCACGCCCCGGATCACGTCCATGGCGGTGGAGTGATGGGCGAACGAAGTGGTGATCGGGTTGTTGGTCGTCATTGTCCATCCTTGTCCGGGGTGGGCGGACCGACCGACCCGCTGCGAGAGGCCGTGGGCCCGGTGTTTCCCCGACCGGGGCCGGAGGTAACGCCGGACCCGTCGCCATCGCCGTTCGGGCCTCCGACCAGCCCGGACGCTGCCAGAGTGGGATCGTGGGCGGCTACCGGCGGGGTGGACAGCTGGGTCCGGCCGTCCCGATCGCCCCGGGCGCCCGGGTGGACAAGTTCGAGGTCTTCTTCGACCTGGTCTTCGTCTTCTCGTTCTTCATCATCACCCGGGCCACCGCCGCGAACATCTCCAGCCGGCAACTGCTGCACGCCGGCCTGGTGCTCGCCGTGCTCTGGTGGATCTGGGTGGTGCACAGCCTGGTCGCCACCCGGGTCCGGCTCGGCGAGGGCTACGTCCCGGTGCTCATGGTGATCGCGATGGTCGCCCTGTTCGCGTTCGCGCTGGCACTGCCACAGGCGTTCAACGACCCGAAGGGAAGCGCCGCCGGCCCGATGCTGGTGGCGATCAGTTACGTCGTGGCCCGCGGCATCCACTGGATCCTGTATCAGCACGTGGTGCGGGACAGCCCGCAGGAGCGGCGGCAACTGCGGCGGTTCGCGCCGGAGCTGGCGGTGAGCATCGTGCTGCTGCTGGCCGCCGCGCTCATCCCGCCGCAGATCAGCGACCCCGACCGGGCCGCCCTGGTCCGCGACGGGCTGTGGATCACCGTGGTGGTGGTGCAGTACGCCACCGGCTTCATCGTCGGGACCTGGGGCTGGGGGGTGACCAGCGCCGAGCACTGGACGGAGCGCTACGACCTCATCCTGATCATCGCGCTGGGCGAGTCGATCATCTCCACGGGCGTCGGCGGCAACCTGCTCGGCAAGCCGGTCACCTGGCCGGCGGTGGCCGCCGCCGCGCTCGGCATCGTGGTCACCGCCGCCCTCTGGTGGGCGCACTTCGACTTCATCGGGCCGGCCGCCCGGATCGCCCTGCACGCGGCGGAGGGCGCTCCCCGGGTGGCAATGGCTCGCGACGCGTACGCGTATCTCTACCTGCCGATGATCGCCGGGGTGATCCTCTTCTCGATCGGCAACGAGGAGGTCCTGCACAAGATCACCGACCCGTCCGGCGGGATCGCCGAGAAGGTCGAGGGACCGGCGGTGCCGATGCTCTTCGGCGGGTTGATCTGCTACTTCGCCGTCAACCTGCTCTTCCAGTTACGCACCCTGCACACCGTCACGTGGACCCGCGTCGGCGTCATCCTGGCGCTCACGGCGGCCCTCCCGATCGGCCAGCACCTGCCGGCGCTGGGCGCGCTCACTCTCGCGACGGTGATCTGCGTGGCGCTGGTGGCCGTGGAGGTGATGGTGATGGCGCAATCCCGGCACGCCCTGCGGGCCGCCGTCTTCCAGGAGCGGACCACCCATGAGGCCCACGAGGCCGCCTGGCGGGCCCGCTGGCACGACGTCCGGGAGACCGACGAGCCGACCACTCCGTGACCGCGGCGTTCCCGGGTGGAGGGCGTGACCGGTCGGCCCTAGACTTCGGCGCAGCGTCGCAGTGCACCCGGCCCGAAGGCCGCCGTGGGCATGGAGGCGCGGGGACAGCATGGGACGAACGTGCACCCAACCGGTTCACCGGCCGGCCGGCTCGCCGCCGTCGGCAATCAGATGATCGAGATCCACCTCTGGCTCAGCGCGGAGCTGGCCCGGCTGCAGGCAAGCCTCGACACCCCGTCCCCGGACCTGCGGGCGCACTGCCTCACCTTCTGCGCCGCGCTCGGCCGACACCACACCGGCGAGGACGCGGGCGCGTTCCGGTTGCTGGCCGAGGAGGCCCCCGAGCTGCGCCCGGTCATCGACAACCTGATCACCGATCACGAGGTGGTGGCGGGCATCCTGGAACGGGTCGAGGCACTGCTGGGCGGCGACGCGGCGGTGCCGGTCGCCCAGGTGCGCGCCGAGCTGGGCGGGTTGGCCGCCCTGCTGGAGTCGCACTTCCGCTACGAGGAGAAGCGGCTGGTCACCGCCCTGAACGCGCTCACCGGTCGAACCGGAACGACCGAGGAACTGCTCGGCCTTACCGCGCCCGGTCCCCCTTAGCCTGCCTCCGACCCCGGTGCGGTGCCGGGCAGTCGCTCGTAGAAGCGGATCTTCTCCCGCAGGTGGTCGTACTGGCGCTGGAGCAGGCGCATCTGCTCCTCGACCTGCGCCGCGTGGTGGCACAGCAACTCGTGCCGCTCGTCGGTGGTGTGCTCGCCGTCGCGAGCCAGTTGCGCGTAGCGGCGCATCTGCGCGATCGGCATCCCGGTGTCGCGCAGGCAGCGGAACAGCACCAGCCAGCCGAGGTCGTCGTCGGTGAAGACCCGCTGCCCGCCCGCCGTGCGCTCCACGTCCGCGAGCAGGCCGATCTTCTCGTAGTACCGCAGAGTGTCCAGGCTGAAGCCGCTGCGGCGGGCGGCCTCCGAGGGGGCGTAACCGCTCATGTCGCGAGATGGTAGTGCTTGACCTGGAGCGCGCTCCAGGTTGGAGGCTGGTGACCATGACGACGACACGGACGCTGGGGCGCAGCGGCATCACTGTGAGCGCGATCGGAATGGGGTGCTGGGCCATTGGCGGCCCGCTCTGGGGTGACGACGGGCAGCCGTTCGGCTGGGGTGAGGTGGACGACGACGAGTCGATCCGCACCATCCACCGGGCGCTCGATCTCGGGGTGACCCTGTTCGACACCGCCAGCAACTACGGCGCCGGGCACAGCGAGCGGATTCTCGGTCAGGCCCTGGGCGGGCGGCGGGACAGCGTGGTGATCGCCACCAAGTTCGGCAACGTCAGCGAGGAGAGCACCCGGCGGGCGCTCGGCACCGACGCCAGCCCGGCCTTCGCGGTGCGCAGCCTGGAAGACTCGCTCCGCCGGCTCGGCACCGACTACGTCGACCTCTACCAACTGCACATCAACGCACTGCCGGCGCCCGCCGCGCTCGACCTGGTCGACACCCTGGAGGCCCTGGTCGCCCAGGGCAAGATCCGGGCGTACGGCTGGAGCACCGACGACCCGGCCTCGGCGGAGGCGTTCGCGGCCGCCGGCCGGCACTGCGCCGCGATCCAGCACGACGAGTCGGTGCTGCGCGACAACGCGGCGGTGCTGGCGGTGTGCGACAAGCACGACCTGGCCAGCCTCAACCGTGGGCCGCTGGCGATGGGGCTGCTCACCGGGTCGACCCGGGCGGTTGGGGCGGACGATGTGCGCGGACGGGCACCGGAGTGGCTGGAGTGGTTCACCGACGGCCGGCCGACGCCACGCTGGACGGCCCGGGTCGACCAGGTCCGCGCGGCGCTCACCGCCGACGGGCGCACCCTCGCGCAGGGCGCGCTCGGCTGGCTGCTGGCGCGCAGCCCCCGTACCGTGCCGATCCCTGGCCTGCGCACGGTGGCCCAGGCCGACGAGAACCTGGCCACCCTGGCGCTCGGCCCGCTGAGTGCCGAGTCGTACGCCGAGGTGGAGCGACTGCTCGCCGACCTGCGTCCGGCCCACGCGGCCTGACCGCCGGGCCGGTCCACGCCCCGGGCGTCGTCACCGGAAGTCGTCCGCGTGCTCGGCGGCCCACTGCCGGAACGTGCGCCCGGGGCGTCCGGTCACCTGCTCGACGTCCGGGGCGACCCAGGCGTTGCCGTCGAGATACCGCCCCATCTCCAGGAACCACTCGATCACCTCGGCGGGATAGTGGTCCTTCCAGTACTCGCGGGCCTGCTGCGGGGTCAGTTCGTCGAAGCGCACCGGACGGCCGATCGCCTCGCCGATCATCCGGACCGCGTCCCGGCGACGGACCGGCTCCGGCCCCGTCGGTTGGTACACCCGGCCAGCGTGGCCGTCCTCGGTCAGCGCGGCCACGATGACCGCGGCGATGTCCGCCTCGTGGACCAGCGCGCTGTTCCAGTCCCCGAACGGCGCCCGCACCACCCCCTCGGTGCGGATGCCGGCCGCCCACTCGCGGGTGTTAGCCATGAACTCGCCCGGGAAGACGTGCGTCCATTCCAGGCCCGAGTTCTCGACGGCCCGGTGCAGCGGCCGGTGGGGCGCCTCGAGCGGGTCGTCGTCGGCCCGGCTCGGATCGTTGTGGCCGAGGTGGGTGACCCGGCGGACGCCAGCCTGACGGGCCAGCTGCAGAATCTCCACACCAGTGCCCAGCGGCCCGTACCCGTCCATCGCGACCAGGTGCATCAGCGTCACGCCGCGCAGCGCCGCGACCAGCGTGTGGGGCCTGGCGAAGTCGCCCGCCACCACCTCCACCTGGCCGGGAAGCGCGGTGGCCGCCGGCGACGTGGGATCGCGGGTCAGCGCGCGGACGTCGTGGCCGGCGCTGACCAGTTGCCGGACCACGCTTCCTCCGACGGTCCCGGTCGCTCCGGTCACCAGGATCGGCATGGTTCCTCCTCAGGGATCGCCCGACGGCGGGCACGGCGAGCCGACCCCACCAAACGGGAGCGCTCTCGGATGACTCATGGTCAGCGAGATCGATGCCACAAGCAATCGCGAACACCGCATTCACGTTTGCTCTGACCTGCGGAAACGTGCTGACCGTCGACAGCGCGCGGCAACCGTTTTCGGCCCCGGGAACATTCGTTGACCTGGGCTTTCCTGCCGCACACGAGGTTCCGCGCAAGTTCGTTCGCCGAAACGCCCACCTTCGGCAGCCCCATGCATCCACCGGTGGCGTTCTGGACGAAGATGGGGGTATGCGGATCCTTCTGGCCGGCGCGTCCGGCTTCCTTGGCACCCGACTGGCCGACCTGCTCGTCCGCGACGGGCACGAGGTCACCCGGTTGGTCCGTCGGGCGCCGGGCGGGCCGCAGGAGCGACGGTGGGACCCGGCCGCCGGGCAGCTCGACCCGGCCGTGGTCGCCGAGGTCGACGCCGTGGTCAACCTGGCCGGCGCGGGCGTCGGCGACAAACGCTGGAACGACGACTACCGGCGGTTGATCCGCACCAGCCGGGTGGACACCACCACCACGCTGGCGACCACCATCGCCGGGCTCCCCGTCGCGGACCGACCCCGGGTGCTGCTCAACTCGTCGGCCGTCGGTTGGTACGGCAACACGGGCGACCGGGCGGTCGAGGAGGACGCGCCGGCCGGCGAGGGCTTCCTGGCCGACGTCTGCCGGGTGTGGGAGGCCGCGACCCGGCCGGCCGAGGACGCCGGGGTACGCGTGGTCCGGCTGCGTACCGGTCTGCCGCTGCACCGCGAGGGCGGGCTGCTCAAGCCGCAACTGCTGCCGTTCAAGCTGGGCATCGCCGGCCGGCTGGGCAGTGGCCGGCAGTGGCTGCCGCCGCGGAACAGGCCCGGCGCAACGG
>NZ_JAGPXY010000128.1 GCF_018070325.1 Micromonospora sp. H61 | reverse complement strand
GCCTCCGGCGGTGTAGAGGTCACCCGACCCGCCGGGTCGGATGTACCGCAGCGCCTCACCGGCGATCAGTGGACCGAGCACGGCGGCCGGGGCGACCACCAGGGTCGCCTCACGGGCGGCCAGGCCGGCCAACTGCCGACGGGCGGCGCCGCGGGCGCGCAGCAGCGCGGTCTGTGGGCGGCGGTCCTCGTGCAGCAGCGCGGCGACCAGCACCAGCGCGTACCCGGCGAGCACCAGGATGAGCAGCAGCGGGGTGGCCAGCGACGAGCGACCCACCAGGTCGGCGCGGCCGATGCGGTCCAGCAACTGCGGCATCTTGGTCGCCGTCTGCCCGGAGCTGCCCAGTTGGGCGGCCTCGGGCACGGCCGTGACCGCCTCGGTGAGGGCTTTCCGAACGGCGGGCAGGTCGGCGGTGTCGACGGCGCCGAGGTCCGGTTGGGCCAGCCAGGACGCCGACACCGAGCCCGGGAAGGTGGCCGCGAAGTCGGCCGGGTCGAGCGTGAACGGCCCGTACGAGGTGCCGGAACCGGCGCTGCCCGTCCCCACGCCGGGGGCCAGCAGCCAGTACGCGTCCGCCGGGTCGCGGGGCCGCCAGGTGCCGGCGAGCACCAGTTCCCCGCGTCGTTCGGTGGCCCGGTCGCGCACCGGGACGCGTTCGCCGACGGTCAGGCCGAGGGTGCCGGCGACCCGCTCGGGCAGGCTCACCTGGACGGGGTTCGCTCCGGGGGCGGGCCAGGCTCCGCTGGTCAGCTCCGCGTGGCTGGCGAGGTCGGTGAACGTGGCGAGGTTCGCGAAGACCGGTTCGTCGGCCGTACGCGGGATCTGCCCGAGGTCGCCGGTCAGTTCCCGGCCGGTGCCGTAACGGGCGGCGGTGACACTGACCGGGACGCCGCCGAGCCCGGTGGCGAACTCGGCTCGGACCGCCTTGTCCCGGGTTGCGAACTCGGCCGCGTCCCGCCCACCCGAACCACTGACCAGAAGGCCGCGCTCCTCGGCGGGCGAGGCGGCGACCAGTGCGCGCTGCCCGGCGTCCACCGCCCGACGGTTGTAGTCGGACAGCCCAGTGACCAACGCGACGGCGACGAGGGCAGCGATCACCGCCGCGACCAGCAACCCTCGCGCCTCGCGGGCCCGCCTCCACACCAGCTTCATCCGACGCCTCCCCTGGCCCTGGCGGGCCGACGACCATCAAGACAGGCCACCTACCGGGAAAGGTTCGCGCCCGTTACATGATCGTTATTACGGGAGGGGTCAGCTCGGGCCGGCCAGCGCGCCTGGGCGGCTAACTGCCGCCGCGGAGGTTGCGGATGCCGAACACCACAGCGCCGAGTACGAGCACGACGCCCAGGAGTTGAAGGCCCGGCGAGTCGTCGGCCTCCCCGTGCACGATTCCGGCGACGCCGAGGGCGACCACGAGAACGGCGACGACGGTCAGGACGTACTTCATGGGGTTTCCTCCTCGACCCACTCCAGCAGGTCTCCGGGTTGGCAGTCGAGCACTCGGCACATCGCTTCGAGGGTGCTGAAGCGGACCGCCTTGGCGCGGCCGTTCTTCAGCACCGCCACGTTGGCGGGGGTGAGCCCGACGCGCTCGGCGAACTCGCCGACGCTCATCTTGCGCTTGGCCAACTCCACGTCGATGCGGACGACGATGGGCATCAGATCACCGCTTCCATGTCGGTCCGCAGGGTGGTGGCCTGCCGCAACAGCGCCCGCATCACCACCATGAGGAGCCCCAGCACGCTGACTCCCACCGTCAGCAGGAACAGCAGCAGCGGCAGCCCCGGGTCGTCCGCGTTGAACCCCACGTAGAGGAAGACACCCACGAGCACCACCCACGCGGCGGCGATGGCCCACACGATCGCGTCCACCCACCTCAGGGACGCTTCGGTGAAGATGCGGTCACTCTTGACCAGGCTGAGCAACTTCCAGGTCGCGACGATGACGACCTGGACGCACAGCACCCAGAACACCGCCACGACGGTGGCCGGCCACCGGAGGTAGGCGTCCTGCGGCGATTCCGCGGCCATGTGGGCGAACTGTCCGGGCAGGGAGAAGGTCTGAAACAGGACCAGGACCCCGAACAGCACCACGAGGAAAACTCTGAGAGCGGCAACCGCTCGATGCTCCGTAACCATGCATCGAGTTTCGCTCGTTAACTATCGAAAGTCAATCGGTTGCCGGGACGTCACCTCCCGCTCACGACGACGTCGGCCCGGGTGCCGGCCTCGCCTTCTGGGGATGGAACGTCTCGTGACGGGCCAGCATGGCGACGAATTCGCCGATCTTGCGCTCGCGGGTCTCCGCCCTCTTGACGGCATTGAGGCGATGGATGAGAGCGAACCGGTTGGCCTTGGTGAGCACGTCGAGCATGGCCTGGGCGGCGGGCTCGGCGGCGATGGCGGCGAGCAGGTCGGCCGGCACCTCCGCCTCCGACGGCGGGGCGTAGGCGGCCGCCCACCGCCCGTCCGCCTTCGCGGCGTCCACGGCGGCACGGCCGGCCGGCAACATCCGCCCCTGCTCCTCCAGCCGGGCCACGTGCCCGACATTGCGCTGGGACCAGGAACTGCGGGGCCGACGCGGGGTGAACCGGATCCAGGACGACTCCTCATCCCGCTTGCGCGCCTGCCCGTCGATCCAACCGACGCACAGACCCTCGTCGACCGCCTGTTGCCAGGTCAGCGTCGTGACCGTGCCACCCTTCCTGGTCAGGGCGAGCCAGACGCCGGGCGACGTGGCGTGGTTGGCCGACAACCACGCGCGCAGGGCGTCGGCGTCCGCGACGATCAACTCATCCAGCTCGGTGCTCGCCATGACGGCAGGCTAACCGCTGGCGCCGACACCGCGGCTCCGCTGGTCGGCCCGGGCCAGACCGACGCGTCGACACGTTCCGCCGAATGCTGTTCGCGATCATCGGCACGGCGGTGGACCCGGGGTCGTGCCTGTGATGCTCGGCGAGCACAGATGGCTCGGCGCTCAGGCGCTCTCGTCGCCAGGGGTGCGCTTGGCTCGGCTCGGCTGCACCCGCTTGGGTTCGCCGGGCATCTTCGGGTGGTCCGGCGGGTACGGCAGGTCGCCCTGGCCGGCGGCGGCGTCCCGCTCGGCCCACTCCAACAGCGGGGTGATGTCCCACGGTGCGTCGTCGATGCCGGCGTGCGGATCACCTCGCTCGGCGAGCCGGGCCGGCACGGTGCGCAGGTCGAAGTCGTCCGGGTCGACGTCGGGTAGCTCGTCCCAGGTGACCGGGGTCGAGACGGTGGCCCGCGCGTTGGCCCGCAGCGAGTACGCGCAGGCGATGGTGCGGTCCCGCGCCATCTGGTTGAAGTCGACGAAGACCCGGCGGCCGCGCTCCTCCTTCCACCAGGCGGTGGTGACCAGGTCGGGGTTGCGGCGCTCCACCTCCCGGGCCAGCGCGATGGTGGCCCGGCGCACCTCGGTGAACGTCCAGCGGGGTTGGATGCGCAGGTAGACGTGCACACCCCGGCCGCCGGAGGTCTTCGGCCAGCCGGTCGCGCCCAGCTCGTCGAGGAGCGCGCGGACCTGGCCGGCGGCCCGCGCGGCGTCGGCGAAGTCGGTGCCGGGCTGCGGGTCCAGGTCGATGCGCAGCTCGTCGGGGCGGTCGACGTCGGCGGCCCGCACGGGCCACGGGTGGAAGACGATGGTGCCCATCTGCGCCGCCCAGGCCACGTGCGCCAGATCGGTCGGGCAGAGCTCGGCCGCGTTCCGACCGCTCGGGAAGGTGATCTGCGCGGTCGTCACCCAGGGCGGCACCCCCCGGGTGGGCACCCGCTTCTGGAAGAACGCCTCGCCTTCGACGCCCTCGGGGAAGCGTTGCAGGGTGGTCGGTCGGTCCCGCAGGGCGCGCATGATCCCGTCGCCGACCGCGAGGTAGTAGTGGAAGACGTCCGCCTTGGTGAACCCCCGCTGCGGGAAGATCACCCGATCCGGACTGCTCAGCCGGACGGTGTGCCCGGCCACCTCGACCTCTGCGGCCGCAGCCTTGGTGCCACCCATCCCGCGACCTTATGCCACGCCCCCGACGTTCGACGTACCGTTGACGGGTGAGTCTTGACGACAACGAGCTGCCCCGTACCGACGAAGAGTGGCGGGTCCGACTGACCCCCGAGGAGTTCCACGTTCTACGGGAGGCCGGCACCGAACGCCCGTGGACGGGCGAGTACGTGGACACGAAGACCCAGGGGGTCTACCACTGTCGCGCCTGCGGGCTGGAGCTGTTCTCCAGCGACACGAAATTCGACTCGCACTGCGGCTGGCCGAGCTTCGACGACGCCATCCCGGGCCGGGTCAAGGAAATCGAGGACCGCACCCTCGGCATGGCCCGTACGGAGATCCGCTGCGCCCGCTGCGACAGTCACCTCGGGCACGTCTTCCACGGCGAGGGCTTCACGCCCAAGGACACCCGGCACTGCGTCAACTCGGTCTCCATCAAGCTGGAACCCCGCTGACCCGCGTGACGGCGTGACAGTGCTCAGGGCGTACCCGTACCCCTGAGCAACTCGACCTCGGCGGTCCGGGACTGTTCGATCCGCCGGGCCAGGTCGCGGACCCGCTCGTTGCGGCCGACGCCGACGTGGGATCGGGCCAGGTCGGCGGCCGATCGCTGGTGGTCGGCGAGCACGTCGCGCAGCACTCGGTCGACGTCCGCGTCCGGCGCGGTCCGCAGCCTGTCGAGCGCGGCGTCGTCGCCGTGCCCGTCGTGGTGTGCGGCCGCGCTGGCACCCGGCCCGGTCGTGGGCAACCAGCCGCGCATGGCGGCCAGTTCGTCGGCCTCGGTCGCCTCGACGGCGGCGGCCAGGGTGCGCAGCGCGTCGTCGCGCACCCGGTCCCGGGCCAGCCGGACGATCTGCAGGGTGCGTTCGCTGTGCCCGACCATGGTGCTCAGGAACACCACGTCGATCCCGCTCATCGCGTCCGCCTCGGTCGCGGACCCGACGCCCCCGGAGCCGGCCGCCGCGTCCCCGGCCGCCGCCGAGCCGGCCGGGGACGCGGGGGCCGGCTGCGGCAGGGCCGACGGGGTCGACGTGGGCGGTCCGGCGCAGGCTCCGGTGAGCAGCAGGGCCGCAACGAGGGACGCCAGCGGGGTACGGCGGGACATGCCGGTTGCTCCGTTCACGCGAGGGCGGCGACACGGGTGCGACCAGGAGGCCGCACCCGTGCGGTCAGACCTGGAGCCAGAGCGCCGGCACGTTCGGCGGCTCCCAGCCCGGGATCGCGGTGTGTGCCTGCCGGCACCGGTACGTCGCTCCGCCGTAGGTGACCTGGTCGCCGACCTGGTACGCCCGGCCCGTCGTCCAACTGCCGCCCGGCGCGGGCGGAGTGGTCGGCGTGGTGGTCGGGGTGGGCCGTGGGGTGGGTGAGGTGGTGGGGGTGGGCGTCGGGTTCGACCCTCCGCCGCCGATCTGCACGTCGATGCAGGAGTAGAAGGCGTTCGCCGTGTCGGAGATGTTCCACACCGCGAGGATCTTCTGCCGGCCGGAGAAGCCGCCGAGATTGACGTTGTGCGACACGGTGGCGCCCGGCTGCTGGCCGTTGCCGTTGACGACGCCGACCCGGGTGTTGCCGATCCAGTACTCCCAGTTGCTGGTGGCGTGCCGGGCGGTGTTCACCCAGGTGAAGGTCAGCGAGCTGCCCACCGAGGTGGCCGGCCAGCCCCGACCGTCGTCGTTGAGGACGGCGAACTGGGCGATTCCGGCGTTGCAGCTGCGCAGGCCCTTGGGCCCTTCGACGCTCTGCGGCTCGTACTTGATCTGCCCGCAGTCGGGCACCCGGCCCTGCGCGCAGAGCGCCTGCCGGCTCGGTGGGGCGGAGACGTAGCCGTGCGCCTGCGCGGGGGCGGCGACGGTGAGGGTGGCGGCGACGGCGCCCGCCGCCACCAGCGGGACGGTGATTCTTCGACGCATGGGGGCAGCTCCTTCTCCAGGTCCGGTGAGGTGCCCCCAAGGTAATTTAAACATTGTTAACAGTAAAGACTCTCATCGATAAATCCATCGATGGCGGCAGTTTTCTTCTCAGAGCCGGAGCAGGCTGCCCCGGTCGTCGACCTGGTCGGCCGACTCGTCGTCCAACCAGACGCCGCCGGCGCCGAGGTACCGGAACCGGTACTCCCCCGGCGGCAGCTTCACTGTCACCGTCCGGGTGCCGTCGCGACGGGCCACCAACTCGTGTCGACCCGGCTGCCAGCCGTTGAAGGAGCCGACGACGCTCACCGGGCCGGGCGGGACGTCGCGGGGCAGACAGAAGGTGACCCGGGTCTGGTTGCCGAAGAGCCTGTTGCGCTTGATCACGGTGATCCTCCGGGGGTTGCGGCGGTTCACCAGGCATAACGGGCAACACGCCGACGCCGACACGCCGCCACCGTGGCCAGACGTCGACGTTCCGCTCCCACGTCGAGGCCATCTGAGGGATTCTGTAAGCACTTGTCCACATAACGGAGGGTTTTCGGTGGCAACCTGCGAGGTCTGCGGCAACGACTACTGGATGGCGTTCGAGGTGCACACCGTCAGCGGCGACGTGCACACCTTCGACTCGTTCGAGTGCGCGATCCAGCGCATGGCACCGATCTGCGAGCACTGCCAGGTCAAGATCGTCGGGCACGGCGTCGAGGTCAACGGCCGCTTCTTCTGCTGCGCGCACTGCGCCCGCGCTGTCGAGGGCGCGGTGGGCGCCGAGATCCGCGACGCCGTCGGCGCCCGCCCGGCCTGACCGCGCCCGCCCGGCCGCCGCCACCTACCTCGCACCCGACCGGGCGAACCCCAGGTGAACCCGCCCGACCTACCATCGGTGGATGCCCCAGCAGACCACCGAACTCCGGACGGCCTCCTTCGCCGACCTGAACGCCCGCACCCTCCACGACCTGCTCAAACTGCGCATCGACGTGTTCGTGGTGGAACAGAACTGCCCGTACCCGGAGCTGGACGGGCGGGACGTCGAGCCGGGCACCCGGCACGTCTGGCTCACCGACGGCGGCGCGCCGCTTGCGTACCTGCGGATTCTGGCCGACCCGGACGGTGTCGCCCGGATCGGTCGGGTCGTGGTGGCCCCGACGGCGCGCGGCGGCGGACACGCCGGCCGGCTGATGACAGCGGCGCTCGAGGTGGTGGGCAACCGGCCGTGCGTGCTGGACGCCCAGTCGCACCTGGTCGCGTTCTACACCCGGCACGGCTTCACGGTCAGCGGCCCCGAGTACGTCGAGGACGGCATCCCGCACACCCCGATGCGGCGCAAAGCCATTGACGGCTGACGATCGAACTGGCATCGTGCCCGGGTAGAGCCATCGCGGGAGCCAGCGATCAGGCACGGGAGTGGGCACTCCCGGCGATCCGGGTGTCGACGTCCGACCTCATCCCCCCGGGGGCTCCATGTCCACTCTCACCCGATCACGACGCGTGCTCTGGCTGTTCGCCATCGTGGCGACCACCACGCTCCTTTTGACGACCGCAGTGACCACCATGCGGGCCGATCCCGCCTCTGCGCACGGTTCGGTCGTCGACCCGGCCTCGCGTAACTACGGCTGCTGGCAACGCTGGGGCAGCGACTTCCAGAACCCGCGGATGGCCACCGAGGACCCGATGTGCTGGCAGGCCTGGCAGGCCGACCCCGCCGCCATGTGGAACTGGAACGGCCTGTACCGCGAGGGTGTGGGAGGCAACCACCAGGCCGCCGTCCCCGACGGCCAACTCTGCAGCGGCGGACGCACCCAGAGCCCGCGCTACAACGCGCTGGACACCATCGGCGCCTGGAAGACCACAGCGGTGTCGAACAACTTCCGGCTCCGCTTCGTCGACCAGGCCCGTCACGGCGCCGACTACATCCGGGTGTACGTGACCAAGCAGGGCTTCAACGCCGCCACCCAACCACTCGGCTGGGGCAACCTGGAGTTGGCGGGACAGATCGGCAACACCCCCGCCTCCCAGTGGAGCCCGGACCCCAGTGGTGTCTCGATCCAGATCCCGGTGAGCGCGCCGGGCCGCACCGGACGGCACATCGTCTACACCGTCTGGCAGGCCAGCCACCTGGACCAGTCGTACTACCTGTGCAGCGACGTCGACTTCGGCGGCGGGTCGACCACCCCACCCCCCCCGCCCCCGCCGCCCCCCCCGCCCCCCCCCCCACCCCCCCCCACCCCCCCCCCCCCGGCCGGGGCCGGCCCGGCTCCGTACCC
>NZ_JAGPXY010000127.1 GCF_018070325.1 Micromonospora sp. H61 | reverse complement strand
GCCGAGGCGTGGGGCGCCACCCGTACCCGGCTGTCCGCCGCCCAGGCCGACCTGACCGCCGGGCGGGAACGACTCGCCCGGGTCCAGCGGGCGGCGGCAGCAGTACCGGAGCGGGTGGGCGCCCAACGGGACCGCCGCATCGCCGAGATCGACGCCCGCTACTCCACCCGGATCGCGGAGCTGGCCCGGAGGGCCGCCGACGCGGCCCGGCAGGAGGCGCCCGGCTGCGCGGGGGCCGACTGGGCCGGGTGGACGCCGACGCCCGCCCGCCGGGCCGAGCCGCCCGGCGCGCTGCGGGTCGGCACGGTCGGGATCGACGGCGTCGACCCGGTGCCCGCGCTGGTGCCGCTGCTCGACGCCGGGCACGTCCACCTCGCCGGGGACGACCGCGCCGGCTGCGACGCGGTGGTCTCCGCGCTGCTGCTGCGGGCCGTCGGCCGCGCCGACCCCGGGGCGGTACGACTGATCGGGTACGACCCGGACCAGCTCGGCGGCGGACTGGCCGGGTTCGCCCCGTTGGGCACGGCCGGGCTGCTCACCTTCGTCGGCCCGGGCGGGCTGGGTCCACTGCTGGACGACCTGGTGGAGCAGATCCGCCGCATCAACGAGACGGTCCTCGCCGGCGAGTACGCGTCGCTGCGCGAACTGGCGGCCGCGACCGGCCGACGACCCGAGCCGTGGCGGGTGGCGGTGCTGCTCGGCGGGGAGGAGCTGAACCGGCACGAGCGCGGGCAACTGGACCGGGTGGTACGGGCCGGCGCCGCCTGCGGCGTACACCTGGTGGTGCACGGTGTGCCGTTGCCGGAGGATCCGACGGTGACCCGGGTGGTGGCCGGGGTGTCCGGCGCGCGGATCGGCGGCTCGGCCGGACTGCCGGTCCGGCTGGACCCACCGCCACCGGCTGCGCTGGTCACCGAGACCTGCCGGGACGTCGCCGCCCGGGTGAACGCGGGCCCGCCGCCGACCCCCTTCACCGACCTGCTGCCCCCGCCCGAGCTGATGTGGCGGGAGGACTCCGCCGACGGTCTGACCGCGCCGATCGGTGAGGGCCCACAGGGCCGGCCGGTGCGCTTGACGCTCGGCGACTATCCACCCCACGCGCTGATCGGCGGGCCGTCCGGCACCGGCAAGACCAATCTGATCTTCGCGTGGATCGGTGCCCTCGCGGCCCGCTACTCCCCCGCCGAGCTGGAGTTCTACCTGCTCGACTTCAAGGAGGGGGTCTCCTTCGCGCGGTTCGCGCAGGGCCGGCGCGACCCGAGTTGGCTGCCCCACATGCGGCTGGTCGGCATCAACGTCAACACCGACCGGGAGTTCGGGCTGGCGCTGCTGCGCTTCCTCACCGAGGAGTTACGCCGACGCGCCGACGCGGCCAAGAAGCACGAGGTGACCAAGCTGGCCGAGTTGCGGGCGGTCGACCCGACCGGGCACTGGCCACGCATCGTCGCCGTGGTGGACGAGTTCCAGATGTTGCTGGCCGGCCGGGACGCGGTCGCCCGGGAGGCGGCCGACCTGCTGGAGGACCTGGCCCGCCGCGGCCGGTCCCAGGGCATCCACCTGGTCCTGGCCTCGCAGGACGTGCGGGGCATCGAGGCGCTGTGGGGCCGCCCGGCGCTGGTCGCCCAGTTCACCCTGCGCATCGCGTTGCCCAAGGCGCTGCGCATCCTCGCCGAGCGCAACGACGCGGC
This sequence comes from Micromonospora sp. H61, assembly GCF_018070325.1. GTDB lineage: Bacteria > Actinomycetota > Actinomycetes > Mycobacteriales > Micromonosporaceae > Micromonospora > Micromonospora salmantinae. Next base: position 7,186 of record NZ_JAGPXY010000127.1, on the reverse strand, counting down.
GCAGTCGCTGCCGCGCTGGCACGCGGTGGTCAACGCCGAGTCGGGCATGGTGGAAGGCAACGAGGTGGCCCGCATCCCGTCGGCCAGCGACTGGGAGACCTGGAGCGGGTTGCAGCACCGGCTGTGGCGGATGCGCGCCCCCGACGCGGCGCCCGCCCGGCTCTTCGACGGCGACGCCATCCCCCGGCTGGCGGACGCCCCGGACTTCCGGGCGCTGGCCGTACCGCCGGACGGGACCGTGCCGCGCAACCCGGTGGCCCTGCTCGGGGAGATCATCGACGTGCAGTCCCGCTCGGCGTCGCTGCGGCTACCGCGCGCGCCGGGCCGCAACCTCGCGGTGCTCGGCACCCGCGTCGACGAGGCGTGCGCGGTGCTCGACGCGGCGGCCCGGTCGCTGGCCCGTCAGCACCCGCCGGGCACCGCCCGGTTCTCCATCGCCTGCCTCGACCCGGACGCCGACCCGATCGCCCGCGCCCTCTACGACGACCTGGCCGACGACGCCGCCTGGTACGACGAGGAGACCGTCGGCGAGCTGATGGCCGAGACGGCCGACGGGCTCGGCGGCCCGGGAAGCCCGCACTACCTGCTGCTGTTCGCTGTCGACGCGGCAGCGGGTGCGTTGGCCGCCCGCGCGGGCCGACGTACCGGCCTGGAGCAGCTGCGCCGGATCATGCACGACGGGCCGGAACGACGCACGCACGTGCTGGCCTGGTGGCGGGGTGTGGCCCGGATGCGCGCCGATCTCGGTGGGCCGGCCGCCCGTACCGACCAGATCGGCGCCTGGGTGGCCCTGGACGCGCACGGCGGCGAGCTGGGCTCGTCGCTCTATCCGGGCACCGGCGGCCCGGACTGGTATCCCCGCCCCTGGCGAGGGCTCTTCTTCGACCGGGCGGTGCACCGCACCGGACAGGTGATCATCCCGTATGGACCGACCCGATGAACGAACCGGTGACCAGCGAGACGTACGCGGCGCAGCTACGGCGGCTGGCCGACCTCACCGCGCGGGTGCGCGAGCAGCGCGCCGAGGCGCACACCTGGCACGAGCGGCAGTGCGTTGCGGCCGAGCGGGCCGTCGCCGACGCGGCCGAGCAGCTCCAGAGCGCCGAGGAGGAGCTGGTCGCCGCCCGTGAGCAGCAGGAACGGGTCGACGCCGAGGTGGCCCACCTGTGGCAGCAGGTCCGCTCACGCCTCGGTGCCCGCCGTCTCGGCGGCCCGCCCGCCCCGGCGAACGGCGTCGGGGCCACCGACCCGGTGCTGCTGCTCGCCAAGGCCCGTGACCTGCTCGACCGGGCCGGTCAGCCGGGCGAGCTGCCGGGCTCGGTCAACCCGCTGCTGGCGCTCTGCGGGGTGGCCGGCGGTGTGCTGGCGTACGCGCTGGGCGCCGGCGCCCGCGCGCTCGGCGTCGGGTACGGCGGCGACCTGGCGGTCGGACTGCCGGTGCTGGCGTTGGTGGTGACGCTGCTCGGTCCGTTGGTCGGCCTGGTGCCGGCCCGGGTGCTGGCCGACCGCCGGCACGCGGTGCTCGGCCCGCGACCGATCAGTGTGGTGCTCGGCGCCGGTCTACTGACCACAGTGCTGCTGCTGATCCTCGGGCGCTGACCCACCGGGGGCCGACCCCACCCCCAACCCCGTCGATCTTGCAGTTTCTGCGGCGACACAAGGTGCAAGAGCGGACGGATCAGCCACAGAAAGTGCAAGATCGCGCTGGCCCACCCGGCCGGGACGGTCGCGCCGACCGGCCTCAGGCCGGGACGAGCACGGCCTCGCGGAGCAGCCGGCGGGCCAGGGTGAGCCGGTCGGCGTCGTCGGGCAGGCCGGGCAGGTCGCCGACCCGGGTGACAGTGCCGGTGAGCAGGGCGCGGGCGGCCGGCTCGCAGCTCGCCGGAAGGGTGATGGTGCGGTCGAAGAGCCGCAGCGCCACGGTGTCCGAATCGTGCGGCACCAGCTGCCAGCGCAGGCCGGGACGCAGGGCGACCCGGGAGTCGGCGTCCAGGGTGGCCAGCGCGTCGGCCTGGGCCAGCGGTCGGATCGGCGCCGGGCGGGCCGCCGGCCAGGCGCGCTGCCGCAGACGCGCGGCGACCGCGCCCGGGTCGGCGCGCAGCAGCCAGTCCCGCAACGCCTCCACGGTCTCGGTCAGCTCCGGCTCGATGGCGTCCGGGTCGGCGACGTCGGTGCCGAACGGCAGGCTGGCCCGCAGCCGCTGGTCCTCGGCGGAAAGCGCCAACAACTCCTCGACCAGGGCGTAGCGGGTGAGCGCGCGGATGCCCACGGTCAGGTGCAGCGAGCTGGCGTCCTGCGCCTGCGCGCTGTGCAGCCACCCACGGGGCAGGTAGAGGGCGTCACCGGGGGCGAGCACCACGTCCAGCGCGGCCGGGCCCTGCGCGGTGGCGCCGACCTCGTCGGCGCGCCCGCCCCACTGCTGCTTCTCCAGCGGGTCGGGCAGCACCGGCGGGTGGATCCGCCAGTGCTTGCGGCCGTCGACCTGGAGTACGAACACGTCGTGGGTGTCGTAGTGGGTGGCGAAACCCTGGCTGCCGGCCGGGGTCAGGTAGGCGTTGATCTGCAACGGCTGGTTGAGCGCGAGGCCCAGGTCGCGGGCGAAGTCGACCAGCGGCGGCCAGATCCGGTGCAGCCCCTGCAACACCAGGGTTGCCCCGGACGCGTACTGCTCCAGGACCCGCTCGTCGAGCACCTGGTCGCCGATCTCGGCGCCCGCGCCACCGCCGCCGGTCCAGCGCGACGCCGCGACCAACTGGCCGTCCCTGGCGACGCGCAGGAACGGGGTACGCAGACCGCGCCGGCTCAGCAACTCGTCGGCGTCGGCGGGGCTGAGCAGGTCGGTGAAGCCGGCCGGGTCGGGCAGTTCGGCGGCGCGGGACAGCAGCGGGGTGTGCCCCCAGTGCGCGGCGGCGAACTTGGCCGGTTCGACCGAGACGCAGCGGGCCAGCGCCGCGGTGGCGTCGGTGGACGGAACCGCCGGGCGGCCGTGGTGGCCGCCCGGCGGGTCGAGGTACGTCATGGCGTGCCGCTACCGGGCGCTGCCGTCAGCGCCACCGTCCTGCTGGCCCGGGGTGGCACCACCGTCGGCGGGACCCTCCGCGCCGCCGTCGGCGCCACCGTCGTGCTGACCGGGGGTGGCACCACCGTCGGCGGGACCCTCCGCGCTGCCGTCGGCGCCACCGTCGTGCTGACCCGGGGTGGCACCACCGTCGGCGGGACCTTCCGCGCCACCGTCGGCGCCACCGTCGTGCTGACCGGGGGTCGCGCCGCCGTCGGCCGGACCCTCCGCGCCGCCGCCGCCGGTGGTCTGCATGTCGTCATCGTTGAGTGCCATCGGTACTCCCTCGGGTGTGCCGCCCCGCCGTACGCCGGGGTCCGTCGTGCTGCGGGTGGTACCCCACGCGCGATCTTCTCTAACCCTCACCGTAGACGCCGAACCGGGGCGACACGGGCAGTTCGCGAGCGGCGGCGGAGAGTGCCAGGATGGGGTGGTGATCCTGGTGGGCACGTCCGGCTGGCAGTACCGGGACTGGCGCGGGCGCTTCTATCCGCAGGGGCTGCCGCAGCGGCTCTGGCTGGAACACTTCGCGGCCGGGTTCGCCACTGTCGAGGTCAACAACGCCTTCTACCGGCTGCCCGAGCGGGACACCTTCGCCGCCTGGCGGGCGCGCACCCCGGCGGATTTCTGTGTGGCGGTGAAGATGAGCCGCTACCTCACCCACATCAGGCGACTGCGTGACCCGGAGGAGCCGGTGGCCCGGTTCCTCGGCCGCGCCACAGCGCTCGGTGACCGGCTGGGCCCGGTGCTGCTGCAACTGCCACCGAACCTGCGGGCGGACGTCGAGGCGCTGGACGCCACGCTGCGACTGTTCCCGGCGCAGGTGCGGGTAGCGGTCGAGCCCCGGCACCCCTCCTGGTGGACCGACGCCACCCGGGCGGTGTTGGAGCGGCGTCGGGCCGCGCTGGTCTGGGCGGACCGGCTGGGCCGCCCGGTCGCCCCCCGTTGGCGCACCACCGACTTCGGCTACCTGCGGCTGCACGAGGGGCGGGCACGGCCGTGGCCCCGCTACGGTCGGGCCGCGCTGCGGTCCTGGGTGGGTCGGCTGACCGACGCCTTCGGCGCGGACGAGCCGGCGTACGTCTATTTCAACAACGATCCGGGCGGCGCCGCGATCGTGGACGCCGTCGCGTTCGCCGCGCTGGCCCGGCAGTCCGGTCACCCGGTGTCGCGGGTGCCCACCGCCGCCGAGGCTGCCGACGACTGAGCCCGCCCGACGCGTCGTCGGGCGGGCTCGCGGTGTCAGGCCGTCACGGCATCATCGTGGCGAGGTCCTTGGGCATGGTGTCCTTCACGTCCTGCCACTCACCCTGGGTGACGTGGCGGCGCAGCGTGTCCAGCACCACCTGCGTCACCCGCTCCGGGCCACCCTCCGCGTCGTACGGGAAGCCCTGCCGCACCTCGTAGAGGAAGTCGTCGCGGTTGAGCTTGATCGGCACGTCCGACGGCACCCAGCCGTCGAAGTAGATGCCCCGCACCAGCACCGGCAACTGCTGGGCGAACTCCACGCTCTCGTCCACCGGCAGCCGGTCGCGCAACAGGTGCAGCACCGTGCGCAGGGCCGCGTACGACTGGTTGCGCCGATCCTTCGGCCAGCCGTACGCGTTCTCGATGTCCTTGAGAATCAGGTTGGTCTTGTCCAGCGAGGACTCGAACGCTGAGATCATCGCGTCAGCCATCGGTCGACCCCCGTTCCGTGGTGTCCCACCGTCGGTCGTCGGCGCGGCGCGGCGGCCCCACCGGGCCACGGCGGGCCCGCACCGGGCTGCCCTGCGGGGCACGCCGGGCGTTGTCGGCCGTGCCGACCACGTGCAGGACGGCACCACGCCGTCGATCCGTCACCAGTCGAACCGTCATCCCCGTCACCTCCGTGTCGTCTCCGGCGTCGGCCGCCACTGGCGGCCGTACCCACCGCGTCCACCCTCCCCACGGGTGGGGTGAGGCGACCCCACCCCGATCGGGTGAGGTCAGCCGGCGTCGAGAAGACCCGCGAGGGTCTTCGCGTTGGTCTGCGCGTAGTCGCGGTAGCAGTTGTTCATGAGCACGTGGGTCTGGCCAGCCTGGTCGGCCAGTTCGCGCAGCTTCGGCGCCCAGTCGGCCAACTCCCGCTTGGAGTAGTGGTAGCCGAACTTCTCGTGGATGTCCTTGCTGGTCCACTTGTCGCTGTGCCCGTGGAAGCGCATGACCGCGAGGTCCGCGGTGGCGGCCAGGACCGGAGGCAGCGACGAGCGGTGGCCCTGCGGCATGTCCACGCAGACGTACGGCAGTTTGTGCTCGCGCAGGAAGGCAAGGGTCTCGTCGGCGTTGTCGCCGTCGAACCAGGAGGCGTGCCGGAACTCGTACACCGGGCGCAGCGGCGCGCAGCGCTTCGCCACCTCCAGCAGGTACTGCTTGTTGGCCCGCTTGATGGTGAACCAGGGTGGGAACTGGAACAGCAGCGCGCCCAGCTTGTCGGCCTCGACCAGCGGATCCAGCGCGGACAGGAAGCGCGTCCACACCTCCTCGTACGACTGCGCGGGCAGGTCGTCGGGGTAGACGTTCTTCTTGTCGGTGTCCGGGCGCAGGTCCTTGTAGAGCGCGCTGACCCGGGTGGGGTGCCCGGTCAGCAGGCTGAACGCCTTGATGTTGAAGGTGAAGCCGGCCGGGGTGCGCTCGGCCCACAGCCGCGCGGTCGCCTCGGCGGGCGGCGAGTAGTAGGTGGCGTCCACTTCGACCAGCGGGAACTGCTTGGCGTAGTAGGCCAGCCGTTTCTCCGGGGTGTCGGCGGTCTGCGGGTACCACCCCGAGTCCAGCAGTGTGCGGTCGGTCCAGGACGCGGTGCCCACCAGGATGTCACCCATTGTGGAAGTCCATCGCGTCGCGGACCGACCGGCAACCGCTGGGGTGGCTCAGGCCGCCCGCCGCTCGCGAGTCTGCTTGCACGTCACACAGGTGGTGGCGGACGGGAAGATCTCCAGCCGCTCCACCGGGATCGCCGCCGAGCAGCCCTCGCACCAGCCGTAGGTGCCCTCCTCGAGCCGGCCGAGGGCGTGCTCGTACTGGGCGCGGCGGTCGAGGATGGTGCGCAACAGGGACTGGGCGGTGTCCCGCTCGGCCGTCTTGGTGCCGCTGTCGGCCTGGTCGTCGCCGGCGGTGTCGCCGACCTCCACCAGCCGCAGCACCTGGCTCTGGAGCACCGCGTGGTCGTACTCCGCGGTCAGCTCGTCGTAGCGCGCCTGGAGCGACTGTCGGATCTGATCGATCTCCGTCTGGGACCGGGTCGTACCGACCGTGTCGTGGACGAGCATCGCTGCCTGCCTTTCCTGGGCCTGTGGCTCAAGGTGAACCGGGTGCCGGCGGCGCGGAGCCCCGGTCACGGTCGCGTTCGGTGCGCGGGCGGTCACCCGCGCTCTGTGAGCCGGGCGAGTACCCGCCCGATCAGGCGCCCAAACCGACGAATTCTCGGTTGTTGTCAGTCGTTTCCGCCGGGCTCGACGAGCGCCGGTCGGCGGGGGTCGCCGACACGTACCACGACGTCGGCGAAGCTCGCCGGGACGACCTCCTCGGCGTACCGGTCGAAGGCCGGCAGCGTCCACCGCTGGGCCGGTTCGGTGCGCCGGCGCAGCGCCGCCGGGGACAACTCCAGGTGGACGGTCACGTCGAAGGGCAGGCCGCCGCCGAGCAGCAGGGAGCCGCTGACCACGACGACGCCCCCGGGCGCCAGGTCGACGTAGCGGGCCCGGCTGGCCCGGTCGGCGTCGACGTCCCAGAGCGACGGAAGCAGCCGGCCGCTGCCGCCCGGACCGGCCGGGTCGAGCACCTCCCGGCGCAGCCCGGCCTCGTCGACCCAGGCCTCGTAGAAGGAGTCCGGGTTGGTGCGGCCCAACTCGCAGCGCAGCGACGCGGGGCGCAGGAAGTCGGTGGCGCGGACGTGCAGCACCGGGTGACCCTGGGCGCGCAGCGGGTCGACCAGCGCCGCGGCCAGTTCGTCGGCGCCGGCGGCGGGGGCGCCGTCCACTGCCACCCGCAGCCGCGCGGGCCCGGCGGCGGCGCTCGCGGCGCGGGTCGCCGCGTCGGCCAGCCGGCCGGTCAGCTCGGTGACGAGCAGGTCGGGCGAGATGGGGCGGATGCGCACCGTCGACGTGCACG
>NZ_JAGPXY010000126.1 GCF_018070325.1 Micromonospora sp. H61 | reverse complement strand
CCCCCCACCCCGCGCCGATCTTGCGTTTGCTGTCCCGGCATAGGGCCCATAAGCACGCGAAACGGTAACCGAAAGTGCAAGATCGCGCGGTGAGGTGGGGGCGGCGCTGCGGGACACCTCACGGGCGCTGGGGGTTGGCGTCCGATTCGCCTGGAAGCCATGGTTGGGGCCCGTTTCGCGAGGTACGGTTGCTGCCCGCCGTCACTCCGGGACTCGGTTTCGCTGATCCTGGCGGTGCGACGGCGGTGGGCGAAGGAGGAACAATGACCCGCCCGGGACTGCCCAAGTTGATCGCGACCGACCTCGACGGGACGCTGGTCCGCAGCGATGACACCGTCTCCGCGTACACCCATGGGGTGCTCGACCGGGTGCGCGCCGCCGGAATTCCGGTGGTCGGCGCAACCGGACGCGGCCCTCGGTTGACCGAGTTGACCCGCAACGACATCCGTGCCGCCGACTTCCTCGTGATGGCCGGCGGCGGACGGGTGGTCGACCAGAGCGACCCGAGCGGCCCGGTGGTGCTCCGCGACGAGCGGCTGCCCGCCGAGGTTCTGGCCCGGCTCCTCGCCGACCTGGAGACGGAGGTCGGCCCGCTGACCGTGATGGTCGAGGCGTCCGACGAGCACGACGCCCCGCTGTGGGGCGACTACCACGAGAGCTGGCCCTACCAGGACCGCTTCGAGGCGCGCACTCGCGACGAGTGCCTCGCCTGCGACGTGATCAAGGCGTTCGCCCGGACCGCCGACCATCACGTGGACGAGCTGCTGGCGGTGGCCCGCCGGATCGTCTCGCCGCAGGTCGCCACGCTCACCCAGGCCGGGCTCGGCTTCATCGAGATCTCCCCGCCCGGCGTGGACAAGGCGACCGGGCTGACCGTGGTGGCGCAGACGCTCGGGGTCGACCCGGCCGATGTGCTGGTCTTCGGTGACATGCCCAACGACCTGCCGATGTTCGAGTGGGCCGGTTGGTCCCGGGTGGCAGTGGCCAACGCACACCCCGCGCTGCGCGCCGCCGCCGACGAGGTGACCTTGCGCAACGACGACGACGGGGTGGCGGTGTATCTGGACCGGCTACTGTCCCGGTAATGGGAGACACACCCCGCCTCATCGCCACCGACATCGACGGCACGCTGATCCGCGACGACCACACCGTCAGCCCACGTACCGCCGACCTGCTCGCGCGGATCTCCGCGCGAGGCACGCCGGTCGTCCTGGTCACCGGCCGTCCGGTCCGCTGGCTCAAGATGGTGTACGACCAGCTCGCCCGACCGCTGCCGGCGGTCTGCGCGAACGGCGCCGTGGTCTACGACCCGTTCGAGGACGAGGTGGTGCGGGCTGACCCGCTCGCCCCGCACCACCTGGCCGAGGTGGCCCGGAGGCTACGGGCCGAAGTGCCCGGGATCAGCTTCGCCGTGGAGATCCTGGACAGCCGGGAAATGCGGCACGAGGCGCACTACCCGCTGCGGTGGGATGCCGACGCCAACGGCATTCGGCCGATCGAGACGCCGGAGGAGTTGCTCTCGGTGCCGGCGGTGAAGCTCCTCGCCCGAGCCGGCGAGCAGGACCCGGATGCCTTCGCCGAGCTGATCGCCACGGCGGTGGCGGGATTGGCCGAGGCCACGCACTCGTCGTCCTCCGGGCTGGTGGAGATCTCGGCGGCCGGGGTGACCAAGGCGGCGGGACTGGCCTGGTACTGCGACCAGCTCGGGGTGGCCGCGGCGGACGTGCTGGCCTTCGGCGACATGCCCAACGACGTGCCGATGCTGACCTGGGCCGGGCGTGGTGTGGCGGTGGCCAACGCGCACCGCGCCGTCCTGGCGGTCGCCGACGACGTGACGACGGCGAACACCGAGGACGGCGTGGCGGCGTACCTGGAGAAGATCTTCGGGGTGGACTGAGGTCAGAGGTACTGACCGGTGTTGTGACCCTCGCCGCCGCCCGGCTGGCCGATGCCCGGCATCCCGGGGACTACCCCACCGGGGCCGCTGGGCAGCGCCTGCCGGCCGCCGCGCATCTGCTCCAGCTGCACCCGGGCGGCCATCTGCTGGGCCACCAGGGCCGCCTGGATGCCGTGGAACAGGCCCTCCAGCCAGCCGACGAGCTGGGCGTGCGCGATCCGCAGCTCGCCCTCGCTGGGGGCCTTGTCCTCGGCGAAGGGCAACGAGATGCGCTCCAGCTCGTCGCGCAGCTCGGGGGCGAGGCCCTCCTTGAGCTCGACGATCGACCGCTCGTGGATCTCCCGCATCCGGTTGCGGCTGGCGTCGTCGAGAGGTGCGGCCTTCACCTCCTCCAGCAACTGCTTGATCATGCTGCCGATCCGCATCACCTTGGCCGGCTGTTCGACCAGGCGGGTCGGGTCCTCGCCCTGGCCCTCGTCGGTCTGCATCGTGCCGATCGGCCGGCCGTCCGGGCCAACCACCACCACGGTGCCGGAGTGGCCGGAGTCGTCGGGGCCGGGCTCGTCGTTCTGTCCAGCGGAGCGCGCTTCGGTCATGGGGTCCATCTTTACCCAGCGGGCGCGAACCATGCCGGCCGGGACCGACTACCGGGGCCGAACCACCCGGGCGGGGCGCGCTACCGTCGCGCCATGCCTGTCGACCCGCGCGCCGTGTTGACCCGGCCCGCACCCGAGCCCGACCGGACAGTGGCGTACGGGGACCACCCGGACCAGGTGGCCGATCTGCGCCTCCCGGCGGGAGCCGGGCCGGCCCGGCAGCTGGTCGTCGTCCTGCACGGCGGCTTCTGGCGGGCCGAGTACGACCGACGGCACACCGGCCCGTTGGCCGCGGCCCTGGCCGCTGACGGCTACCCGGTGGCGCAGCTGGAATACCGCCGTACCGGGCAGCCCGGGGGTGGCTGGCCGGGCACCCTGACCGACGTGCTGACCGGGGTGGCCGAGCTGCCGGTGCTGGCGGCCGAGGCGCTGCCCGGCCGGGTGAGCCTGGCCCCGCCGATCCTGGTCGGGCACTCCGCCGGCGGCCACCTGGCGCTGTACGTGGCGGCCACCGCTCCGGCAACGGTGGGCGGGGTGCTCGCCCTGGCCCCGGTGGCCGATCTGGGCGAGGCGTACCGGCGGGATCTGGACTCGGGCGCGGTCGCCGCGCTGCTCGGCGGCGGCCCGGCGCAGTTCCCGGACCGGTACGCGAGCGCGGATCCACGGATGTTGGTACCGATACGAACACGGACAGTAGTTGTCCATGGCTCGGACGATCGCCAGGTTCCGGTCGAGATGAGCCGGGATTTCGTCGCGGAGGCGCGTGTCACTGGTTCCGATATTTCCCTTGTTGAACTGCCTGGATGCGAGCATTTCGGGCTGATCGACCCGGAGGCCGTCGCCTGGCCTCAGGTCCTCGCCGTGTTGCGGTCCCTGCACGATGATCACTAGCCATTGACGCAGCGTCGCGGACCAGGTAGAACGCCGGTGGGGCGGTGTTCGGCCCTGTACGCATCCTTGGAAGGAACTCGGTGTCGCAGATGAATCGCAGGCGGGCGCTCCAACTGTTGGCCGCGCTCGGTACCACCGGGTTCGTCGCCGCGTGTGGCTCAGACGGTGACGCCGATCCGAGCGCCAACCGGGGCCCGATCAAGATCGGTTTGATCACGCCGCAGGCTGGTGGTTTCAAGAGCATCGGCGACGACATCACCAATGGCTTCCAGCTCTTCCTCGACCTGCACGACCAGCGGCTGGGCGGCCACCCCGTGGAGCTGCTGACCGCCGACGAGGGCGACACCGCGAAGACGGGCAAGGCTGCCGTCGAGGGCCTGCTCAAGCAGGGCGTGCTGGCACTCACCGGCGTGGTCAACTCGGCGGTGATGGTCGGCATCCGGGACACAGTGGAGCAGGCCCGGGTCCCGCTGATCGGCTCCAACGCCTCACCGAGCAGCCTGCAGAGCGTCTTCTACATCTGGCGGACCTCGTACGTGCTCGACGAGGCTGGCAAGGCGCTGGGCCGCTACCTGCGCGACCAACTGCCGGCGAACGGCCGCATCGCGATCATCATGCCGGAGAACGTCGGCAGCCCCGACGTGGTCCGCGGCTTCCGGCAGGAGTTCGGCGCGACCGACCCGCGGATCGGCGACCCGGTGACCTACACCAACGCCACCTCCAACCCCGGCAAGACGACGTACGCCTCCGACATCACCAAGGCGCTGGCCAAGAAGCCCACAGCGGTCTTCTGCTTCTTCGCCGGAGCGGCAGCTGTGGAGTTCATCAAGCAGCTGCGCGAGAGGTTCGCCGGGCCGATCTACGCACCCGGCTTCCTCACCGAGGGCACCGTGCTGGAGAACCTGAAGGACAACGCGCTGGGCATCCAGACCGCGCTGAACTACTCGGCCGACCTGAACAACACGTCGAACCGGGTCTTCGCCTCGGCGTACCGCAAGAAGTACCAGGTCACCCCCACCACGTACGCGATGGCGTCGTACGACGCGGCGCAGGTGCTCGACCAGGCCATCCAGCTGACCGGTGGGAAGCCCACGCCGCAGCAGGTCAACCTGGCCCTGGGCAAGATCGGCCAGATCGACAGCCCGCGCGGCATCTGGCAGTTCAACCAGCCGCGTACCCCGCAGCAGAAGTGGTACCTGCGCGAGGTGCAGCGCGACGGTCAGGTCATGTCGAACGTGCTGATCAACGAGCTGGCCACGCTGGGCTGAACGCCCACCCGGAGCACGATTCGGGGCCGGTCTCCCAGTGGGAGACCGGCCCCGAGACGTTCGCGGGTCAGTGCCGCAGCTCGGCGATGCAGCACTTCACGCTGCCGCCGCCCTTCTTCAGCTCGGCCAACTCGACCGGGACCGGGGTGTACCCGGCCGCCTTGAGCTTGCCGGCCAGCCGGGTGGCCTCGCTGTTGAGCACCACGTTCGCGCCGTCGCTGACCAGGTTGAGCCCGAAGGCCATCGCGTCCTCGTCGTCGGCGATCACCGCGTCCGGGAAGAGCTGGGTGAGCACCCGCTGGCTGGCCGCGGAGAACGCGCCCGGGAAGTAGACGACGTTCGCGTCGTCGATGGCCGCGAGCGCAACGTCCAGGTGGTAGAAACGGGGGTCGATCAGGCGCAGCGACACCACCGGACGACCCAGCGCCTCCTGCGCCTCCGCGTGGGCGGGAATCTCGGTACGGAAGCCGTGCCCGGCCAGGATGAGCCCGCCGTGCGCCTCCGGCACGTACGCGAAGTCGCCCTCACCCTCGTTTGTCTCGCTGGGTGCGATGAACCGCCAGCCCTGCGCCTCGTAGAAGGCGTGGTGGGCGGCGGCCTCGGCGGCCCGCTGTTCGTGCTTGAACCGGGCGCCGTAGACGCTGCCGTCCACCACGAAGCCGCCGTTGGCGGCGTAGACCATGTCGGGCAGGCCCTGCTCGGCGGTGAGCAGGTGCACGTCGTGGCCGAGGCCGACAAGCGTCTCGCGCAGCCGGTCCCACTGCTTGACGGCCAGGTCCCGGTCGACCGGGGTGGTCACGTCCATCCACGGGTTGATCGCGTACTCGACCGCGAAGTATTCCGGCGAGCACATGAGATATGTCCGCTTTCGCGGGAAACGCTGCTGGTTCACGGTCACCAAGAGTAGGTACCGTGGAACTTTGAAAACAGCCACAAGCGTTGCTTCCCAGAGGCGGAACGTTGCAGATAGACGCGGTAGACCAGCGGATCATTGCGTTACTCGTCGCGGACGCCCGTGCGTCCTACGCCGACATCGGTGCCCGGGTGTCACTCTCCGCCCCAGCGGTCAAACGTCGCGTCGACCGACTACGCGCCACCGGCGTGATCAGGGGATTCACGGCCGTCGTTGATCCGGCCGCCGTCGGCTGGACCACGGAGGCATTCGTCGAGCTGTTCTGCGCCGGCCGGACCACCCCGGCGCAGATCGGCGTGGCCGCCCGCCGACACCCCGAGGTGGTCGGCGCGTACACCGTCTCCGGGGAGGCGGACGCACTCGTGCACCTGCGCGCCGCCGACATCGCCCACCTGGAGGCGGCACTGGAGCGGCTGCGTGCCGAGTCCTTCGTGACCTCCACCCGCAGCACCATCGTGCTCTCCCGGCTGGTCGAATCGCCCGGCGTCGGCCCGTCCGCCGGCGCCTCTTGACCTCAACCCAGGTTGAGGAGATGGACTGGCCCCGAGTGGGCGAGGCAGCCCATCGGGGCCGAGGGGGCTGTCATGCGGGCGATCTGGTTACGTGAGTTCGGCGGGCCCGAGGTGCTGGTGCCCGGCCCCGCGCCCGACCCGGTTCCCGGTCCCGGCCAGGTGCTGATCGACGTCGCGCACGCGAACATCACCTTCATCGAGACGCAACTGCGCGCCGGTCACCCCGGCCCGTTCCGCCTCACCCCACCGCTGATCCCCGGCAACGGCGTCGGCGGAGTGATCACGGCTGTCGGGTCGGACGTCGACCCGACGCTGGCCGGGCAACGGGTGGTCACCGCCACCGGAGGTTCCGGCGGTTACGCCGAACGCGCGGCAGTGGACGCCTCGGCGACGATCGCGGTACCGGCCGGGTTGGCTCTGGACGAGGCGGTGGCACTCCTGGCCGACGGGCGGACCGCCACCATGCTGATCGAGGCGGTCGGTGTCCGCCCGGGTGACCGGGTGCTGGTGGAGGCCGCGGCCGGCGGCGTCGGCAGCCTGTTGGTGCAGCTCGCGGTCCGGGCCGGGGCCCGGGTGATCGGCGCGGCCGGTGGGCGACGCAAGGTGGACCTGCTACCCGGCCTGGGCGCCGAGCTGGCCGTCGACTACCTGCTGCCGGAGTGGGCCGAGCAGGTCCGCGCTGCGGTGGGCGCTGTCGACGTGGTGTTCGACGGGGTCGGTGGTTCGGTGGCCCGGGCCGCCTTCGACCTGCTCCCCCCGGGCGGCCGGATGGTCAGCTTCGGGCTGGCGAGCGGCGAGTGGTCCCCGGTTTCGGCGGAGGCGGCCACGGCACGGCAGGTCATCCTGGTCCGCCCGGACGTGCCACCGGCCCGGCTGCGGGCGTACACCGAACAGGCCCTGGCGGACGCGGCGGCCGGCCAGCTACGACCGCTCATCGGCCAGCGTTTCCCACTGGAACGCGCCGCCGACGCGCACGCCGCCATCGAGGCGCGCGCGACGGTCGGCAAGACCCTGCTGGACGTGGCCTGATCGCGATCAGAGGTACATGCCGGTGCGGTGCTCCGACTCGTCGCGCCGGACCGGCTTGTCACCCTCACCGAAGAACCGCTTGCCGCCGAACTCGCCGTGCAGACGGTCGTCCAACTCGTCGGCGAGACCGGTCATCACCTGCACGGCCAGCATCAGATGGGTCGCCTGGAAGTTGCGGCCGAACACCGGGATGGACGCCCACACCGTGTCGTCGGCGCAGTAGAGGCGGCCGATCGGCATCCGGTTCGTCAGTTCGGAGAGCTTGACGTAGAGCCGCTCGGTCGGTTCCACCTCGGTGAGCACCGGGGAGAAGACGTCCACCAGGGGCGGATTGTCCCGCACCCGCACGAAGACCATCGCCGAGCCGGCGCGGATGGTGATGTCGCCGTCCGAGTCGATCTGCAACCGGTCGGTGTCCGACTTCAACATGGTGGAGACCACGGTGCGGACCCGGTCGGCCAGGTCGAGCACGTCGTCCCGCTCGACCTGCGCGGCGGCCGCCTCGGCCAGCGCCTCCTCCAGGTCCGCCTCGACGTCGGCGTCCGGACCGAACTCGCTACGGGCGGTGCCCAGCGCGTCCACGGCCAACGGCTCGCCCTCGGCGTCGTGCACCAGATAGACGAGGAACGCCGGGTGCGGAGCACCGTAGACGTCCCGCAGCGTGCGGGAGAGCAGCGTGGCGACCTGCGTCGACTCGGCCGTCGTGGCGTTCAGCCCGAAGGAACCGCCGGAGCCGGCGACCACCCCGGGCGGGGACCAACCGAGCGCGACCATGTCCGCCACCGCGCCCCGGTCCAGTCGGTAGCCCGCCGGCAGAGCGGCGTTGCCGACCGCGCGGGCGGACAACACCCGGTCCGCGTCCACGTCGACGCTTATCGAATAGACGGCGTCCCCGGTGCCGGAGGCGGTGGGGTCCAGGGTCACGTCGAGGTGCGCGCCGACGGGAAGTTCCCGCAGCCGTACGGCGAGCGCGCGGGCGAACTCCCGCCACGCCTCGGTCACCTTCGCCCGCAGGTCGGTGGTGCTGGGCTCGTCGAGCAGGATCGATTCCGCCGGCTCAGTCGAAGCACCGGGCAGCTCACCGTGCGGCGCCGAGGGGTGGTCAGCCGTCATGATCGCCTCCGTCCGTCACGATCACCCTACCCCCGCCGCCTGTTGGCCGAATCAGCCCGGACCGGGATCGGACAGCGGCGGTCAGGAAGCCGTCGGGTCCGCGGGGTCGGCGCCCAGCTCGACCGGCCAGGCGCCCGCCAGCGCGCTGAGCCGGGCCGCGGCGTCCGCCGGGTCCGCGCCCCGGCCAACCGCCAACCCGAAGAGGTACGCGGTGACCGGCGCACCCGGACGCAACACCTGGTGGGCGACGTCCCGGGCCAGGTCCAGCACCGCCGGCACCGGCACCGCGGCCGGGTCCAGATCCAGCTCGGCGCACACCGCCGTGACCCAGTCGTCCATCACCGTCATCGCGCCCACTCCTCCGCCCGGCGTACGTCCTCGTCAGTGTCGCAGTCGAACCACGGCGGCGGGCCCTCGCCGGACCAGGCCACCTCCCGCACGACGAGACCGGCCAGCAACGCCCGGACCGGCGCTCCGGACAGGCTGCCGCCCCGCTCGACCGTCAACCGGTGCACCGCCGCCCGCAGCGCGGCGACCCGCCAGACACCGCAGAGCGACTGCCGCCGCCCGTCCCCGTCCACGAAGCACGCCCCGTCCGGCCCTCGCTCGCCGTCGAGGCCACTGCGGGCCGGAGCGAGACCGGCACCCGGCGGTTCGGTGTCCGGGCTCTTCCGGTCGAGGTGCTTCAGCAGTTCACCGATCGCGGCGGCGGCCGGCCTGGCGCTGCTGGATCCCGACGTCAGTGTGGTCGCGCTGCTCGCTGCCGAC
>NZ_JAGPXY010000125.1 GCF_018070325.1 Micromonospora sp. H61 | reverse complement strand
GGGACGGCCCGGCCTGGCTGCACCTCGACCTGGACGTGGTGGACCCGCGCGACCTGCCCGCGGTGACCTACCCCGAACCGGACGGCCCGCGCTGGGCAGACCTGATCGCGCTGGTCACGCCGCTGGCCCGCGCCGACCGGCTGCTCGGGATGAGCGTGACCGACCTGAACACCGACGAGGACCCCGACGGGCGGCACACCCGACGCGTCGTCGAGGTCCTCACCGAGATGCTGGTCGGCTGACCGGTCAGCCGTCGGCCGTTCCCGGTCGCGCGGTGCGCTCCGCCCACGCGTGCAGCGCGTCGCGGTCGCCGGCGCCATCGAGGTTCAGCGCCGCCTCGATCAACGCGAGGTGGGTGAAGGCCTGCGGGTAGTTGCCCAGAGCGGTGCCATCGGCGTCGAGCTGCTCGGCGTACAGGCCGAGCGGCCCGGCGTACGCGCAGAGCCGGTCGAACAGCTCGGCGGCCTGCTCGCGTCGCCCCGCCAGGACCAGTGCGGAGACCAGCTCGAAGGAGCAGAGCAGGAACGCGCCCTCCTCGCCGGGCAACCCGTCGTCGGCCGTGTACCGGCGGATGAGCGCCGGGGCGACGGCGAGATCCCGCCGGATGCGGTCGACGGTGGCCACCACCAGCGGGTCGCCACCGGCAAGGAACCCGACCAGGGGCATCCGGAGCAACGACGCGTCGAGTTCGGTCGAGTCGTACGCCAGCACGAAGCTGCCGACGCCACTGTCGAAACCCCGCTCGATGACGTCGGCGTGCACGGCGTCGCGTGCCCCGCTCCACCGCTGCACTGGTGCGTCGTGGTCCCCGACCAGGCCGGCGAGGCGGATACCCCGGTCGAGGCAGACCCAGGCCATCATCTTCGAGTTGACGTAGTGCCGCAGCGGCCCCCGGATCTCCCAGATGCCGTGGTCCGGCTCCCGCCACCGGGTGGCCATGGTGTCGACGTGCCGGCGCAGCACCTGCCACTGAGCGCCGGTCAACTCCCCGGTGAGCTGCTGGTACGACAGCGCGGCGTCGAGCACGTGCCCGTACGTGTCGAACTGGAGCTGCTCGGCGGCCTCGTTGCCGATGCGCACCGGCCGCGAGCCGGCGTACCCGTCGAGGTGATCGAGGATCTCCTCCTCGCGGGTCACCCCGTGGATCCCGACGAGTGGGCTGAGGACGTCGCCCGCCCCGCCGCACGTGGTGAGCAGGAAGTGCAGGTAGCGACGACCCTCCTCGGCGTGGCCCAACCGGAACAGGGCGAGCAGCAGCAACGCGGCGTCGCGGTGCCAGGTGTAGCGGTAGTCCCAGTTGCGGACCCCGCCGATCTCCTCGGGCAGCGAGGCGGTGGGCGCGGCGAGCAACGCCCCGGTCTCGTCGAACGACAGGCCCCGCAGGACGGCGGCGCTGTGCCGCACCTGCTCGCTGCCCTGGCCGGTGTAGTCGGCGCGGTCCGACCACTCCCGCCAGGTGCGGCAGGTCTGCTCCAGCAGGTCGGCCGGGTCGACCTCGTCGATGCGGCCCGGGCCGTAGCCGAGCAGCACGTCGATCGTCTGCCCCGCGCGCAGCACCACCTCGGTACGTACCGTCGCGCCGTTGACCCGAAACGGCAGCGCCGAGCGGAGCCGCAGCCCCGCCTCGGCGGCCACCCACTGGTCGTCGTCCCGGTGCCAGTCGACCGCGCGGGCGCCGTACCCGGGGCGTGGCGTCACCTCGGCACGCACCCGCATCGACCCGGCACGCACGTGCAGGCGGCGCACCAACAGCTTGTCCGCGCGGAACGGCTGTGCGGCATCACCGGCCCGTACGGCGAGGAAGTCCTGACCGACGGCGCTGCCACCGGCGGCGCGGTACGCGCTCTCCACGACCAGGGTGCCGGGCAGGTACCGGCGGACCGGCGCGGCGTCAGCGGCGACGGAGAGGGTGAACGCGCCACCGACGCGACGGTCCAGCAGCCGCGCAAAGACCGCGTCACCCTCGAAGTGCGGCACACAGAACCAGTCGACCACGCCGTCCGCGCCGATCAGCGCCCCGGTGTGGGTGTCGGAGAGGAACGCGTACGAGTCGATCGGCGGCGTGTTCGCGGAGCCGAAGGCCGGCACGCGGCTCCTTACCCGGCGGGCCGGCACGGAAACGCGACTACCGGTCGCGCCGACGGGTAGTCGGCCGGATGCGACAGTTCGTCAACTGGTCCGGCAGCCTTTCGTTCACCCCGCTGGAGCTCGCCGAGCCGGCGGACGAGGACGCGGTACGGGAGTTGGTGGTGCGGGCACGCCAGGACGGCAGGACGATCCGCCCGGTGGGCTCCGGCCACTCGTCGAGCCCACTGGCGCGCACCGACGACATCCTGCTCAGCGTGGATCGGCTCGCCGGAGTCATCACCGAGGACGCCGATCGGGCGCGGGTGTGGGCGGGCACCAAGCTCAAGGCCCTCGGTGAGGGGTTGTACGACGCCGGGCTGGCCATGGACAACCTCGGCGACGTGGACTACCAGTCGATCGCCGGCGCGACCGCCACCGGCACGCACGGCACCGGCATCGGTTTCGGCAACCTGTGCACCCAGGTGACCGGCGTTCGCCTGGTCACCGGCACCGGCGAGGTTCTCGACATCTCGGCCGACGACAACGCGGACCTGTTGCCGGCGGCCCGGCTGTCGCTGGGCGCTCTCGGAGTGGTCACCCAGGTCACCCTGGACGTGCAACCGCACTACGAGTTGCACCGCCGGGCGTGGTGCGCGCACATCGACTGGACCCTCGACCACCTGGCCGAATTGCAGCACACCAACCGCAACATGGACTTCTACTGGTACCCGCGCAGCGACGAGACACAGATCCGCACCCTGAACCGCACCGACGGGGGCTCCGACGTGCGGGTGTGGGCCGCGCCGCGGGTGCCGGACTCCGGCCCGTGGGGCGCACCCCACGAGATCCGGTCCGGTCCGATCCACCGCACCATCCCGCAGGAGCGGCACCTGCGGTTCGAGGAGATCGAGTACATGCTGCCGTCGGAGGCGTTCCCCGCCTGCTTCGCCGAGGTCCGGCGGCGGATCCTGCAACGGCACCGCACTGTTGTCGGCTGGCGGGTACTGGTGCGCAGCATCGCCGCCGACGACATCTGGTTGAGCAACGCGTACGGCCGGCCGACCACCACCATCGCCTGCCTCCAGAACACCTCGCTGCCGTACGAGGACTACTTCCGGGACATGGAGGCGGTCTTCCGGCAGTACGGTGGCCGGCCGCACTGGGGCAAGAAGCACTGGTTGACCGCCGGTGACCTGAGGCCCCTCTATCCGCGCTGGGACGACTTCCGGGACGCTCGCCGCCGACTCGACCCGGACGGGGTGTTCCTCAGCCCCGACCTCGCCCGGCTGCTGGAGGAGAGCCGATGACCGAGATCGGCGCCCGCGTGTGGGTCGTGCCGGGCGGGCACATCCCGTTCCCCAGCAACGGCCCCGAGCCGGCCTTCACCAGCTTCGATCAGCTGTGCGTCCTCAACGCCACCGGCACCCGCGCCGACGCCGAGCTGCACCTCTACTACGAGGACACCGAGCCGGTCGGCCCGTACGCCATCACCGTCGACGCCCACCGGGTACGACATGTTCGGCTCAACGACCTGATCGACCCGGAAGCGGTACGGCTCGACCGACCGTACGGCTGTGTGTTGCGCTCCACGGTGCCGGTGGTGGTGCAGTTCCTGCGCCAGGACAGCCGGCTGCCGGGGGTCGTCGCGATCGCTGCGGCCATGGCGTACCCGGCGTAACGGTTCGGCGCAGGTTCGCTCGTGGGCCGGGCCGGGTACCCCCGGCCATGAAACCAACGGCCGCGGCGACCGGGGCGCGAACGGCGGCGGGCAACCTGCGGGCTCGCGTCGCGCGGGCCGGCCGGCAGAGCGGCCAGCGGATCCGGCTCTACCTGATCGTGGCGCTCCAGGCCGGCCTGGCCGCCGCCCTGGCCTGGCTGGTGGCCAGCGAGCTGTTCGGTAACCCGGAGCCGACGTTCGCGCCGGCCGCGGCGGTCGGCGTCATCGCGGCGTCGCTGGGCAAACGTGCTCACCGCGCCCCGGAGTTGGTCGCCGGGGTGGTGCTCGGCATCGGCGTGGGTGACCTGTTGATCAGCCTGTTCGGCACCGGCCCGTGGCAGACCGGTGTGATCGTCTTCCTGGCGATCGCGGCGTCGGTGCTGGTACGCGGCACCGGCGCGCTGATGACCCAGGCCGGTGGTACCGCCGTCCTCGTCGCCACGCTGACCCCGACCGCGCCGGACCTGGAACTGCCCCGCACTGTCAACGCGCTGGTCGGCGGAGCGGCCGGACTGTTCGTGATGCTCGTCCTGCTGCCCCTCAACCCGATGCGGATGGTGCGCCGCTCCGCCGAGCCCGCCCTGGACCTGTTCGCCCGGGAGATGACGGCCTCCGCGCAGGCGCTGGCCGAGGCGGACTGGGACGGAGCGCGGGCGGTGTTGGACCGGATGCGCGACGCCGACCCGCAACTGCGACAGCTCGTCGCCGTGACGACCGCCGCCGACGAGGTGGTTCGGCTCTCCCCGGTGCGCTGGCGACGACGCCGGGCGATCGCCGCGTACCGGCGCGGGGTGACGCACATGGAACGGGCCTTCCGCAACAGCCGGGGTCTGGTGCGCCGGATCGGCACCGCCCTGCGCGACGAGGAACCGGTGCCGGCGGCCCTGCCCGCGGCGGTGGAGCACCTCGGCGAATCGGTCCGGCTGCTGCACCGGGAGTTCGTCGCCGGGCAGGAACCGGTGCAGGCCCGGGAGCGGGTGCTGCGCGCGGTCCGGGAGGCGGGCGTGGCGTGCCGGCAGGACCTGGGATTCTCCGGGACGATAGTGGTCTCCCAGCTGCGCACCGCCGCCAACGACCTCCTGCGGGCCACCGGCGTGCCCCGGGACGAGGCACGCCGGTTGGTCCGCGAAGCCGCCGCCGGCTGACCGGTCGACGCCTCAGGTACGCCGATGGTGCATGCCGAGGCGCAGCAGCACGAACCGCAGCACCGTGGCGGCCAGGTTCGCGGCCACCAGCACGGCCAGCTCCACCGGCCGGGCCGGTACGGTGGAGACGACGTGCAGCACCGCCAACGCGCCACTGGTCAACGCCAGACCGAGGGCGAAGGCCAGCAACCCCTGCGCGTGGTGCCGGGCGGCGTGCCGGCGTCCGCTGATGCCGAACGTGAGCCGCCGGTTCGCGGCCGTGTTCGCCACGGCGGTCGCCAGCAGCGCCACCAGGTTCGCCGGTTGCGCGCCGAGCAGACCCCGGGTGGCCACGAACAGCAGCAGGTACGCGAGCGTGCTCGCCACCCCGACCGCCGCGAACCGGACCAGCTGCCGGGGCAACCCGACCGGCACCTGCCCCGACAGCGCCTGCCCCGGCAGCGCTTGGGCGGGCTGTGCAGGCGGCGCGGTGAGCGGCGCCCGGCCGAGTTGTGCGCGCAGGTCGGCCAGGGGCAGCGCGCCGGTCAGCAGCGCCCTGCCCAGCCGGCCCACGCCACGCAGATCGGCCAGGGCGGTGGCCACGATGTCGACGCGGCTGTCCGGGTCGTCGACCCAGTCCACCGGCACCTCGTGGATGCGCAGCCCGGCCCGCTGGGCCAGCACCAGCAGCTCGGTGTCGAAGAACCAGCCGGTGTCCCGCACCAACGGCAGCAGTTCCACGGCCACGTCGGCGCGGATCGCCTTGAACCCGCACTGCGCGTCGGAGAACCGCGCCGCCAACGCCCCGCGCAGCAGCAGGTTGTAGGCCCGCGAGATCACCTCCCGCTTGGCGCCACGCACCACCCGGGAGGTACGCGCCAACCGGGTGCCGATAGCCAGGTCGGAGTGGCCGGAGATGAGCGGCGCGACCAGTGGCAGCAACGCCGCAAGATCGGTGGAGAGGTCCACGTCCATGTATGCCAGCACCGGCGCGGACGACGCCGACCACGCTGCGGAGAGCGCCCTCCCCCGCCCCTTGGCGTCCAGGTGCAGCACCTCGACGCCGGGCAGCTCACCGGCGAGGCCGTCGGCCACCTTCAGAGTGTCGTCGACGCTGGCGTTGTCGGCGATGGTGATCTGGAACGGGTACGGGAAGTTCGCGCTCAGGTGGGCGTGCAGCCGCCGTACGCACGGCCCGAGGTCGACCTCCTCGTTGTAGACCGGGATCACCACGTCCAGCACGGCCGCCGTCGGTCGGGCCTGGACGGCGGCCCGTGGTCCGCCCAGCGCGGTCACGACGCCTCCGCACCGGCGCTGAGGTCGTAGACGGTGACCCCGTCGACGGTCTGCGCCGTGAACGTCTCCGCGACCCAGGCGGCGATCTCCTGGGAGGCCGAGCTGCCGCCGTTGGCCCGGAAGCCACCACCACCGACGAAGTAGTGGATCTTCTTGTCGGCCACGTAGCGCTGGAACTGCGCGAGGGTCGGTGAGGGGTCGCTGCCGTTGAACCCGCCGATCGGCATCACCGGTTCGCCGGTGGCGAGCTGATAGCCGGACGCGTTGTTCGAGCCGATGGTCGCCGCCACCCAGGTGTAGTCGGCACTGTCGTTCTGCAGCAGCTCGCGTAGCGCGGCGCTGGGCTCACGGGCGTCGAGCAGCCCGCCCATTCCCCCACCGGCCGAGCGCCCCTGGCCGCCGGTGGCACCGGGCCCGCCGTTGCGACCACCGCCGGGGAAGCCCGGCAGCTGACCGCCGTTCTGGCCGCCACCGTTCTGGCCCCCGCCCGGGAACTGGCCCCCGCCAGGGAAGCCACCGGGGAACTGGCCCCCGGCCGGCACCTCCATGCCACCCGGGGGTCGCCCACCGGGGAAGCCGCCCCGGCCGAACCCGCCCGCCACGGACGGGCCGGCGCTCGGGATCGACCCGGTGTGCGGGGTCGCGGCGGTCTGCACCGCGTACGCCACCGGGCCGGCGAGGGCCGCCGCCGCGCCGAGGCCCAGCACCACCGGCACCACCCGGCGGGGCAGCCGGGTGACCAGCAGGAGCAACACCGCCCCGACCAGGCCGGCGACGAGCACAGTGGTCCGCAGCCACGGGTACCAGTCGGGGCTGCGTCCGAGCAGCACCCACGCCCACCACACGGTCACCACGAGAGTGCCGGCGAGCGTCGCCGTGGCGGCGAGCGGGCGCAGGCGTTGCCACCGCGTGCCCCCCACGACGTCGTCGGCGGACGCGGGCAGCGAACCACCCGCTGACGTTTCGGCGACCGCAGCGACAGCCGAAGCTTGTCGCCGCTCGCGCCAGAGCAGCGTCACGCCGATGCCGACCAGCGCGCCGATCGCCGGTGCGAGCGCCACCGTGTAGTAGGCGTGGAAGATCCCGGACATGAAGCTGAAGATCAGACCGGTGACCAGCAGCCAGCCGCCCCAGAGCAGCAGCCCGGCCCGGGTGCGGTCGGTGCGGGTCGCCCTTCCGGCCAGCAGCAGGCCGACCACCAGCAGGATCAGCGCGGCCGGCAGCAGCCAGGAGACCTGACCACCGATCTCGCCGCCGAACATCCGCAGCACGCCGTTCTGCCCGGAGAACGGGCCACCGCCGCCACCCGGCCGCGCGCCACCGCCGCCGACGCTGCCGACCTCCTCGCCGGTGATCCGGCCGAGGCCGTTGTAGCCGAGGGTCAACTCCAGGATGCTGTTGCCCTGCGAGCCGCCGATGTACGGGCGGGCGCTGGCCGGCACCAGCTCGACCAGCGCCACCCACCAGCCGGCGGAGACCACCACCGCCAACCCGGCCAGCAGCAACTGCCGGACCCGCCGCCAGAGCCCGGTCGGCGCGGCCAGCAGGTAGACGCCGGCGAAGACCGGCACCACCAGGAACGCCTGCAACATCTTGGTGAGGAAGCCGAAGCCGACCAGCACACCGACCAGCACGATCCACCGGGTGCTGGCCGTCTCCAGCGCGCGCACCGTGGCGTACGCCCCGGCGACCAGCAGCAGGACCAGCAGCGCGTCGGGGTTGTTGAACCGGAACATCAGCGTCGCCACCGGGGTGACCGCGAGGACCGCGCCGGCGATCAGACCGGCGGCCGGCCCGTACCAGCGCTTCACGGTCGCGTGGAGCACGCCGACCGAGGCGACGCCGCAGAGCGCCTGCGGCACGAGCATCGCCCAGCTGTTCAGGCCGAAGACGCGTACGGACAGGGCCATCAGCCACAGCGACGCGGGCGTCTTGTCGACGGTGATCGAGTTGGCGGCGTCCGACGAGCCGTAGAGGAACGCCTTCCAGCTCACCGAGCCGGCCTGCACGGCCGCGGCGTAGAACGAGTTCGCCCAGCCGGACGCGTCCAGGCCCCACAGGTAGAGCAGGCCGGTGGCGAGCAGCAGGATCGCCAGCGCGGGCCGGGCCCAGGCCGGCGAGCGGCGCGTCGGCGGCGAGTGCTCGTCGGGGCGTGCGGCAGTTGGCGGCTCGGGTTCGGCGGGTGCCGGCACCAGGGTCTCGGTTCTGTCCATGCGGCCAGCCTTGAGGGCTCGCCTGGCGCGACCCCGTGTGCGAACTATGCGTCAGCTGTGGGATTCGGCAGCCGGACGGTGAACACGCTCCGACCTGGACGGCTGTCCACCCCGACCGTGCCGTGGTGGGCCTCCACCACCGCCGCGACGATCGCGAGACCGAGGCCGGTGCTGCCGTGCGCGCGGGATCGGGAGCTGTCGCCCCTGGCGAACCGCTCGAACATCTCCGGTTGCAGCTTCACCGGCACCCCCGGCCCGTCGTCGGCGACGGTGAGCACGGCACTGGCGGCGTCGACGGCCAGCGTGGTGGTGACAGTGCTGCCGGGCGGGGTGTGCACCCGGGCGTTGGTGAGCAGGTTCGCCACCACCTGGTGCAGCCGGGCGGCGTCGCCGGGCACCCGGATCGCCACCTCGGGCAGTTCGAGCTGCCAGCGGTGCTCGGGGCCGGCGACGTGCGCGTCACTGACCGCGTCCACCACCAGGGCGGTCAGGTCCACCGGCTCCACAGCGAGCGGCCGGCCGGTGTCGAGGCGGGCCAGCAGCAGCAGGTCGTCGACGAGGCTGGTCATCCGGGTGCTCTCCGACTCCACCCGGCGCAGCACCTGGAAGCCGTCCAGGTCGGGCAGCATCACGTCGAGCACCACGGCGTCCGGCTGGAACTGTCGGGCGGTGCCCAGCGCCGCCATGCCGTTGCCTGCGGTGCGGACCTGCCAACCC
>NZ_JAGPXY010000124.1 GCF_018070325.1 Micromonospora sp. H61 | reverse complement strand
GGTGCACGAACGACACCGCCTCGATTCGGCGTACGCCGGTGCCGGAGAGAGCGTCGAGCAGCCGCACCTTGGCGTCGGTCGGGATCGGGTCCTCGTTCTGCAACCCGTCCCGCGGCCCAACCTCACGGATCGAGACGAAACTCGGCAGGTCCGCCATAAGGGGTCACCTCACTGTGACGAAAGCAGTGCTTAGGGGGTCCTCCCAGCATGCCACCCCACTGTTGATCAAGAGGTTTGCGTCATCCGCGGCGCGAATCCTGACGGAAACCTCTTGATCAACCAGGGCGGGGCTGAGGGGGATGGGCGGGTCGCCAGTTCAGGCGGGGGTCGGGGGGCTGAGGGGGGTGGGGTTAGGTGGGCTATGGCGCCGATTTCCAGGGCGGCCCAGATGCCGGTGGAGGTGCGGGTGATGCCGTGCGGTTCGGCGTTGGGAGTGGGTAGGGCGTAGCCCTCGATCCGTCCGGCGGGGTCGAGGTGACCGATCCGGTTGGCGCCCCACTCGGTGAACCACGCGCCGCCGTCCGGATCGGCCACGATCGCGTGCGGGCGGGCCGCCCGGTCCGGCAGCGGGAACTCGGCGATCTCGCCGTCCGGGTCGATCCGGCCGAGCTGACCGGCGGCGATCTCCACGAACCAGATGACGCCGTCATCGCCCAGCGTGATGCCGACCGGCCCCGCCTTCAATGTGGGTAACGGATGCAGCGTCACCCTGCCGTCGAGGTCGATGCGACCGATCGCATTGGCCTGGTTGAGGGTGAACCAGAGAGCCTGGTCCGCGCCAGCAGTGATCATCGAGGCGAATCCGCCGGTCACCGGCAGCGGGAATGCGGTGTGGGTGCCGTCGGTCTCCACCCGGCCGATGGTGTCGGAGGTCATCCCGGCGTACCAGAGCGCGCCATCAGGCCCAGCCGCGATGCCACCCGGCCCGGCACCGGCCGGCAGGGCGACGGTGCGCTGCTCACCGTCGACGGTGATCCGACCGATCCGGTCGTCTCCCGAGCGGGTGAACCAGAGCGCCCCGTCCGGCCCGGCCGTGATGATCAGCGGGCGACCGCCGGCCGGCTCCAGCGGGTAGGTCCGGACCGCGCCGTCGGGCGACAACCGGGCGATGCCGCCGGCCTGGGCCAGCGTCAGCCACAGCGCGCCGTCCGGGCCGGGCGTGATGCCGTACGGCCCGGCGCCCGGCTCGACGAGTGGAATCTCCCGAATCTCGACGGTCATGCCGTGGGGTCCTTCCGTCGGTGGATCGTCCACCCTGACCGCTCGGCCACCGCCCACACAACCGATTTCGTCCACTGCCGGCCCTGATTGTCAGCTCGCTGACAGGGTCGCCACGGCTTCCGCCCAGACTGCCCGGTCACTGTCGGTGACGACAGCGCACGATGACCGAACCTCTGGAGGACAGCATGTCCCGCACCATCCGCAGGAAGCACCTGCTGGCCGGCCTGGCCACCGCCGGCGTCCTCGGCGTCGGGATCGCGGCCCCGACGATCGCGTTCGCCGCCGACACTTCCACGCCGACACCGAGCGCCAGCACCGCCCCGGCTCCCGGCGGGGCTCCGGGTGCGAAGGCCGACCGGCAGGGCGAGTTCGCCGAGGCGCTCGCCAAGGAGCTGGGCGTGCCCACCGACAAGGTGACCGCCGCACTGGAGAAGATCCGCGAGCAGCACCGCCCGACCGACCGCCCGCAGCGCCCGTCCGCCGAGGACCGGCAGGCCGCGCTCAAGCAGCGCCTGGACCAGGCCGTCAAGGACGGCAAGCTCACCCAGGAGCAGGCCGACGCCATCACCAAGGCCGTCGAGGCCGGCGTCTTCCCCGGCCCCGGCGGCCACCGCGGTCCAGGCGGCCACCACGGCGCTGGTACGCCCGGCAAGTAGTCCGGCGAGTCCGGCCCCGGCAGGCACGAGCAGGCCGGGGCCGAACTCGGTACGGCCCGGGCAGGCCGGGGCCGGCCTCGGCACGCCCCCGGCAGCCGGCAGCCGGCCTCGCACGCCCCGGGCAGCCCGCGGCCGGCCTCGGCACGCCCCGGGGCAGACCCGGTCCGCCCTGTTGGCCCGACCCAGAGCCAGCCCGAGCGACAGTCAGGCCAGCCGGGCATCAGCCCGGCCCTGGAAGGGGTCAGGGCTGCGGGGGCGGGGGCGTGAAAACACCCAGGTGGTTGCCGGCCGGGTCGAGTAGGTGGGCCAGTGTGAGACCGCTCGGTGCCGTACGCGCTGGCACCAGGACCCGGCCGCCGGCAGCTTCGGCCTGTCGGCAGGTCTCCGCCACGTCGGCGACTTCGGCGTAAAACACCGCGTAGTTCGGCGACGTCCCGTCAGTTGCCCGGATCGCCCCGCCGATCCCGGTGTCGCCGCCGGCCCCGGTCACGCGGTAGGACCCGCCGTTGGTCGAGCCCTGCTCCTCGAAGGTCCAGCCGAACAACTCTCCGTAGAACCGCTCCGCGTCCTCGGGCCGGTCGGTGCCGATCTCGAACCAGGTGATGGGCGTGGTGGACCTGGACATCTACTGCCTCCAGAATTTCCGTGCCGGCCGTTCGGCCGTCGTCTGGAGCAGTCTCGGGGCCGTTGGCGACAGCGTCCTGTCGGTGTTTCCGGATCACCCGGCGGGGTTTCCAGCGACGAGACCCACCCTGGCCCGCCGCGCCGCGGACGGGTCTCAGACCAGGCTCAGTGGGCGGACCCGCTCGTGCGGGATGTCGAGATCCGTCAGGCGTAGCTCCCGGGTCACCACGTCGGGCAGCGCCCAGACGCTCCGGATCCGGTCCGTGCGGAAGCACCGCAGCTCATCGCGGAGACGGCACCAGGCGACCAGGTACCAGTGTCGGGAGTTGCCGAGGTAGCCGACTGGTTCGACGTCACGGGTCGAGTCGGCGCCGGCACGGTCGGCGTACCGGATGCGCAGCACGCGCCGCGCGGCGACCGCGTCGGCGACGGTGGCCGGGACGGGCGCGGCTGGCCCGTCGCCGATCAGGTGCACCCGGCCGGCGAGACGGTGCGCCTCGGCGGCGTCGGCGGCCGGCAGCACAGCGACCAGCTTGCGCAGCGCGGTGGCGGCCGGCCCGGCGAACGGCGAGCCGGCGAGCCGGTGCAGCGCCACTGCCATCGCCACCGCCTCGGCGGCGGTCAGGTTTACCGGCGGCAGGGTGCGGGCGCGGTCCAGGACGTAGCCGCCGGTGCGCCCGGGTTCGGCCCAGATCGGCACCCCGGCCTCCTGCAACGCGCCGAGGTCCCGTTCGATGGTCCGGCTGCTCACCTCGAAGCGCGCGGCCAGCCAGCGGGCGCTGCGCGGCCGAGGTGACACCGCCCGCAGCTCCTCGACCAGTGCGTAGAGGCGATCCGTGCGGTTCATGCCCCGCACGCTACGGCCGGGGTACGACGCCCTCCGGCGACCGCCCGCACGGCAAAGCGGACGACCGCCACAACGACGCCGACAACCGCCCACCCGGCAACGCGGACAGCAGCCACGGCGACGCGGACAACCGCCCGCACAGCGACGCGGGCAGCTGGCTCAGGCGATGCAGGCGCAGACGATCAGCGCGGCCCCGAAGTGGGTGGCGGCGCTGACCCGGGCGGCCGGGTGCGGCTCGGGCGAGCAGATGACCTCGCCGAGCTTGCCGGGGGTGAGCAGGTCCAGCACCACGAAGGCCAACGCCATGATCGCCAACCCGACCAGTCCGAAGACCACGGTGGAGGCGAGCCCCTTGCCGAAGTCGCTGTAGCTGGTGAGGATCGCGGTGAAGACGATTCCGGCGATGCCGAGCTGGTTGGCGGCGAGCAGCAACCCCGCGTTGGCGTTGCGCTCGACCCAGATCAGGTCTCGCAGCCGACCCGGGGTGAGCAGGTCGACGAGCCCGAAGCCGGCGGCCATGAGGCCGACGCCGACGAGCCCGAACACGACGCTCTGCCAGGCACCGCTGAACAGATCCTCCAGCACCGACTTGCCTCCCGACTCTCCGCCCGGAGGGGTACCGGCGCGGTGATCGAGACGATAGCGGCAGCGCGCAACGGCGTCAGCCCCCGCGTCTACAGGGCCAGGTAGCGCTGCCGCTCGTACGGGGTGACCTCACGGCGGTACTGCTCCCACTCGGCCCGCTTGTTGCGCAGGAAGAAGTCGAAGACGTGCTCGCCGAGCACCTCGGCGACCAGTTCGGACCCGGCCATCACGTCGATCGCCTCGGCGAGGTTCTCCGGCAGCGCCTCGTAGCCCATGGCGCGCCGCTCCGCGCTGGTCAGCGACCAGACGTCGTCCTCGGCGCCCGGCGGCAGCTCGTACCCCTCCTCGATGCCCTTCAGGCCGGCGCCGAGCAGCACCGCGAAGGCGAGGTACGGGTTGGTCGCCGAGTCCAGCGAGCGGACCTCGACCCGGGCCGAGTTGGGCTTGCCGTAGGCGGGAACCCGGACCAGCGCGGACCGGTTGAGGTGACCCCAGCAGACGTACGCCGGGCTCTCGGTGATCCGGTCGGGCAGGTGCTGCGGGAAGAGCCGCTTGTACGAGTTGACCCACTGGTTGGTGACCGCCGTGTACTCGCGGGCGTGCACCAGCAGACCGGCGATGAACGACTTCGCCACCTTGGACAGCTTCATCGGGTCGCCGCTGTCGTGGAAGGCGTTGCGCTCCCCCTCGAACAGCGACAGGTGGGTGTGCATCCCGCTGCCCGGCTGGTCGGTGAACGGCTTCGGCATGAAGCTGGCCTGCACACCGGTGGAGAGTGCTACCTCCTTGACCACGTGCCGGAAGGTCATGATGTTGTCGGCGGTGGTGAGCGCGTCGGCGTAGCGCAGGTCGATCTCCTGCTGGCCGGGGGCGACCTCGTGGTGGCTGAACTCCACCGAGATGCCGATCCGTTCCAGGGCCAGTACGCCCTGGCGGCGGAAGTCCCGGGCCACGGCGTGGGTGGTGTGCTCGAAGTAGCCGCCGGTGTCGACCGGGGTGGGCACCGAGCCGTCCTGCGGACCGTTCTCGAGCAGGAAGAACTCGATCTCGGGGTGGGTGTAGAAGGTGAAACCCTTCTCGGCTGCCTTGGACAGCGCACGGCGCAGCACGTGCCGGGGGTCGGCCCAGGACGGGCCGCCGTCGGGCAGCAGGATGTCGCAGAACATCCGGGCGCTCTCGCCGCTGACGCCGCCTTCGAAGGGGAAGACCTGGAAGGTGGTCGGGTCGGGCATGGCAACCATGTCCGATTCGAAGACCCGGGCGAAGCCCTCGATCGCCGAGCCGTCGAAGCCGATGCCTTCCTCGAAGGCCGCCTCGAGCTCGGCGGGTGCCACCGAAACGCTCTTGAGCGTGCCCAGAACGTCGGTGAACCACAGCCGGACGAACCGGATGTCCCGCTCTTCCAGCGTGCGGAGGACGAACTCCTGCTGACGGTCCACTTCCCCAACCCCTCGCGACACTCTTTTGTCCGCCTTGGCCGGGCTGTACCCGACCTGATCGCCCAGTGTTCCCGGGCCTGGTTACGCAGACGTTACGCGAACTGCCGCCGGCCGTCCTCTCGTGTCCCGCCCGGCGAGCGCGGGGCCAGTGCCGGGCCGCCGAGGCCGCCGCCACGATGGCCGAGCTCCCGCCGCCGCGGCCTCGGGGACGCCCGTCGCGGCGGGTGGCGGCAATCTCGTCGGAGGGTACGGATTGTCGCGACGAGGCTGGGGCAAGATGAAGGCATGCCCACCCTGCGTCTCGCCCTGTCCCAGGTCAACCCGAGCGTCGGCGACCTCGCCGGAAACGCCGACCTGGTCCGCAGCTGGACTCGCCAGGCCGCCGATGCCGGTGCCCAGCTGGTGCTCTTCCCGGAGATGATGCTGACCGGGTACCCGGTCGAGGACCTCGTCTTCCGGCGTTCCTTCGTCGCCGCGTCCCGGGCCGCCGTGGAGCGGCTGGCCGCCGACCTGGCCGCTGACGGTCTCGGCGAGCTGCCGGTCGTGGTCGGTTACCTGGACGCCGACGGTCCGCCGCAGGTCAGCGGGGACGCCGAGCCGGGCCGAGGTGCCCGCAACGCCGCCGCGCTGCTGCACCGGGGCGTCGTGGCCGCCCGCTACTTCAAGCACCACCTGCCCAACTACGGGGTCTTCGACGAGGACCGGTACTTCGTCTCCGGTGACGCGCTGACAGTGGTGCGGATCGGCGGCGTGGACGTCGCGCTGACCATCTGCGAGGACCTGTGGCAGGCCGGCGGTCCGTTCGCCGCGGCCCGGAGGGCCGGCGTCGGCCTGGTCGTCAACATCAACGGCTCGCCGTACGAGCTGAACAAGGACGACATCCGGCTGCCGCTGGTCCGCCGCCGGGCCGCCGAGGCGGGCGCCGCCATCGCGTACGTCAACATGACCGGCGGCCAGGACGAGCTGGTCTTCGAGGGCGACTCGATGATCGTGGGCGCCGACGGTGAGCTGCTCACCCGGGCCCCGCAGTTCGTCGAACACCTGCTCGTCCACGACGTCGAGTTGCCGGCCGCCGCCACCGGGCCGACCACCGAGACGCTGGCCGACGGGATGCGGATCGTGCACAGCACGCTGGACGGCATTCCGCCCACGCCGTCCGGCCCGGCCGCCACCGGCGGGCTGATCGAGCCGGTGGCCGACGAGGCCGAGGTGTGGCAGGCGCTGGTGCTGGGTCTGCGCGACTACGTCAACAAGAACCGGTTCCCG
The DNA here is from genome assembly GCF_018070325.1 of Micromonospora sp. H61. GTDB lineage: Bacteria > Actinomycetota > Actinomycetes > Mycobacteriales > Micromonosporaceae > Micromonospora > Micromonospora salmantinae. The sequence goes on along the minus strand of NZ_JAGPXY010000124.1, from coordinate 2,732 downwards.
TCGGTGGTGCTCGGTCTCTCCGGCGGCATCGACTCGGCGGTGGTGGCGGCGCTCGCCGTCGACGCGCTCGGGCCGGACCGGGTGGTCGGGGTGTCGCTGCCCAGCCAGCACTCCTCGGAGCACTCCCGGGAGGACGCCGCCGACCTGGCCAAGCGCACCGGCCTGGACTACCGCGTCGAGCCGATCCAGCCGATGGTCGACGGCTTCCTGGCCAACCTGTCGCTGTCCGGCGTGGCAGTGGAGAACCTGCAGGCCCGGGTCCGTGGCGTGATCCTGATGGCGCTGTCGAACCAGGAGGGCCACCTGGTGCTGACCACCGGCAACAAGAGTGAGCTGGCGGTCGGCTACTCCACCCTGTACGGCGACTCGGTGGGCGGCTTCAACCCGGTCAAGGACGTCTGGAAGACGCTGATCTGGCGGCTCGCGAAGTGGCGCAACAGGGACGCGGCACGGCGCGGTGAGACCGCCCCGATCCCGGAGAACTCGATCGGCAAGCCGCCGAGCGCCGAGCTGAGCCCGGGCCAGCTCGACAGCGACAGCCTGCCCGACTACGACGTCCTGGACCCGATCCTGATCGGCTACGTCGACGGTGACCTCGGCCGCGACGGGCTGGTCGAGTCGGGTCACGACCCGGCGATCGTGGACAAGGTGCTGCGGCTGGTGGATACCGCCGAGTACAAGCGACGGCAGTCGGCGCCGGGCACGAAGATCTCCATGAAGGCGTTCGGCCGGGACCGCCGTCTGCCGATCACCAACCGGTGGCGCGAGCACGGCTGAGCCGTACCCCTGGGGGTGCCGGGTCGGTGGCGCGGCCCGGCGCCGCCGCGCGGTGACCTCGCGGCGCGGTCGCGGGTGGCCAGGTGGGGCGGCCCCGCGCTGGTGGAGTGACATCTTGCACTGGGCCCTGCCGTCAGCCCGTCTCGCGGTGCGACGATCGCGGCGGAACCCGGGGACCGCGCAGGCGGCCTCGAGGAAGGGAGACAGAGATGGTGGAGTCCACTCCGCACGAGGTGACCGCGTTGTACGGCGGCCCGGCCACCCGACGGGTCCGCACCCGCGACCTGACGGCCGCCAAGGAGCGCGGCGAGCGGTGGCCGATGCTCACCTCGTACGACCAGTACACGGCGTCGATCTTCGACCAGGCCGGTGTTCCGGTGCTGCTGGTCGGCGACTCGGCCGCGAACAACGTGTTCGGCTACGAGACCACCCTGCCGATCACCGCCGACGAGCTGCTTCCGCTGGTCCGGGCCGTGGTGCGGGCGACCCGGCAGGCGCTGGTCGTCGGTGACCTGCCGTTCGGCTCGTACGAGGAGGGCCCGGCCCAGGCGCTGCGCACCGCCGTCCGGTTCATGAAGGAGGGTGGCTGTCACGCGGTGAAGTTGGAGGGTGGCCGCCGAAACGCCGCGCAGATCGCCGCGATCGTCGGCGCTGGTATTCCGGTGATGGCGCACATCGGTTTCACCCCGCAGAGTGAGCACACCCTGGGCGGCTACCGCGTGCAGGGTCGCGGCGACGCCGCCGACGAGGTGCTGGCCGACGCGCGGGCGGTGGCGGAGGCGGGCGCGTTCGCCGTGGTGTTGGAGATGGTGCCCGGCGAGGTGGCCAAGCGGATCACCCACGAGCTGCCGATCCCCACTGTGGGCATCGGCGCGGGCCCGGACACCGACGCGCAGGTGCTGGTCTGGCAGGACATGGCCGGGCTTCGGACGGGCAAGGCACCCCGTTTCGTCAAGCGGTACGCGGATCTGGCCGGCGCTCTCACCGACGCCACCCGCCGTTTCGCCGACGAGGTCCGCGGCGGCGAGTTCCCCGCCGCCGAACACACCTTCTAGTACCGGGCACGGCGTGATCCACCCGGCTTTGCCTTTGCCGAGATCAGGGGTGGATCACGCCGCTCCTGTCAGAGGTCGGTGACGCGGATGCCGGCGTGCGCCTTGTAGCGCTTGTTGATGGCGATCAGGTTGGCGGTGAACGCCTCGATCTGGTGGGCGTTGCGCAACCGGCCGGCGTAGACGCCCCGCATGCCGGGAATCCGGGCGGCCAACGCGCCGACGATGTCGACCAGCTCACGGTCCTCGGTGCAGATCAGCACGTCCAGGTCGATCCGGTCGACCTCGGGGTCGGCCAGTAGCGGAGCGCTGACGTGGTTGAACGCGGCGCAGACCCGGGAGTCGGGCAGCAGCGCGGCGGCCTGCTGCACGGCGCTGCCCTCGGCGACGGTCAGCGCGTACGGGCCCTGCTTGTCGAAGCCGAGCGGGTTGACGCAGTCGACGACGATCCGGCCGGCGAGCGGCTCGGCGAGGGCTGCGACGGTGGCGGCGTGCCCGTCCCACGGCACCGCGATGATCACCACGTCGCTGCGTCGGGCCACCTCGTCGTTGGCCGCACCGGTGACGCTGCCGCCGGCCGGCACGCCGGGCAGGGCGGCGATCTCGGCCGCGGACTCGGCGGCCCGCTCAGCCGACCGGGACCCGATCAGCACCGTCTGGCCGGCCCGCGCGAACCGGTAGGCGAGGCCCCGCCCCTGGTCGCCGGTGCCGCCGATGATGCCGACCGTCAGCCCGGACACGTCGGGCAGCGTGCTCGCGTCGTATGCCATGGCCTCATCCTCGCAAACCGCTCGGTCGGTCAGCAGCGCCGAGCGCTGTGAGAATCCCCGCTGCCGCGAGCTGGTCGCGCCGGCGGGCGAGGAGTGGGCCAGCGACGGCGGTCCGGTCAGGCCAGCTCGAACA
>NZ_JAGPXY010000123.1 GCF_018070325.1 Micromonospora sp. H61 | reverse complement strand
CTGCCCCCGGGTCCCGGCCCCAGCGGCGTCCCGCCCACCCCGGCCGTCGCCCCCGCCGGCCGTCGGTGAGCAGCGGATGATCGGCGGCGCGGCGCTGGACACGGCCGGCCTGGTCATGCCGGCCGGCGTCGCCGCGCCGCCGAGGGTCACCGCCACGTCGTGGCTGGTCGCCGACCTGGACAGCGGCCAGGTGCTCGGCGGCTGCGGCCCTCACGAGTACGGCACACCGGCGAGCGTGCAGAAGCTCCTGCTGGCGGCCACCATGCTGCCCAAGCTCGACCCGAAGCAGACGGTCACCGTCACCGACGCGGACATGAACATCGAACCCGGCTCCTCGGCCGTGGGGCTGGTCGCGGGCGGCCGGTACACCATCGAGACCATCTGGCTCGGGTTGTTGCTCAACTCCGGCAACGAGGCCGCCAACGCGCTGGCCCGACTCGGCAGCGGAACGGACAGCGCCGCCGGCGTGCGGGCCATGAACGAGCAGGCGCACCACCTCGGCGCGCTCCAGACGCACGCGGTCACCCCGTCCGGGCTGGACGGCACGGGGCAGTTCACCAGCGCGTACGACCTGGCGCTGATCGCCCGGGCCTGCTTCGCCGAGCCGACCTTCCGCCGGTACGCGCTGACCGAGCAGACGTCGATTCCGCCCCAGCCGGCGCAACGCACCAAGGGCTTCGAGATCCAGAACGAGAACCAGCTCATCTACCGGTACCCGGGGGCGCTCGGCGGCAAGACCGGCTTCACCGATCTGGCCCGGCACACCTACGTGGGGGCGGCGGAACGCGGCGGACGGCGGCTGGTGGTGACAGTGCTGGGCGCCGAATCGGCACCGGTACGCGGCTGGGAGCAGGGCGCGGCCCTCCTGGACTGGGGCTTCACGCTGCACCGGGACGCCGCCGTGGGCCGGCTGGTCGAACCCGGCGAGCTGACCGCCACCCCGTCGGCGGCGCCGTCCGCGCTGGCGGCACCCGGCGCGCCCCGACCGGCGGCGGCCAGTGGGCCCGCGCGTACCGGCTCGGAGTGGCTCTGGTCGGTGACCGCGGTGAGCGGCGCGACGGTGGTGGCGTTGTTGGGCGGCCTGCTGTGGCGGCGTCGCCGCCGGATGCCCTGACGGATCGACATCGGGCGCTGCCATCCATAGACTCCGGTCTTTCTGGCACCACCAGTCCAGGAGGATCCCTGTGTCGAGTGAACTCGAACCGCGCCCCGCATTGGCGGCACCCCGCCGGCCGGTGCGCGCCCTGACCCGCCTCGCGGGGGTGACAGTGCTCGCCGGGGCGCTGGTCGTCGGCTCGTCCGCCACCGCGCTCGCCGCCCCGGGCCCGTCGGCCGACACGGTGCGCGTCTCCGCCGCGCCGCCCGCCGCTGTCGACACCGCCACCCGACCGCCGCGCACCACCCACGGTCCGTGCGCGTACACCGAGACTCCGGACGAACCAGCCGCCCGGCCGGTGACGCTGCCGCCCGACCCGCGACGAACCCCGGCCCGGGGCAGCGTCCGGGTGACCCTGGCGACCAATCATGGGCCTATCGGGTTGACAGTGGACCGGGCCGCCGCGCCGTGCACGGTGCAGAGCTTCCTGCACCTGGTGAACAAGCGGTTCTACGACCGCACCCCGTGTCACCGGCTCACCGCGTACCCGACGCTGAGCGTGCTGCAGTGCGGTGACCCGTCCGGCACCGGTGAGGGCGGTCCGGGCTACCGGTACCGCGACGAGTTGCCGACCGACCTGCCGCCCGCGCCCACCGACCCGACCGGGGAGCGCCGGGTGTACGCCCGGGGTGTGCTGGCCATGGCCAACGCCGGGCCGGACACCAACGGCAGCCAGTTCTTCCTGGTCTACGCCAACTCCGCGCTGCGCCCCAACTACACGATCTTCGGCGAGGTCGACGGTGCCGGCCTGGCCACGCTGGACCGGATCGCCGCCGGGGGAGTGGCGCCGACCGCCGAGGACCCGGCGCCGGTCGACGGCGCGCCCGCACTGCCGGTGACCATCCGCAAGGCCGTCCGCTGGCACCACCACTGACGGTGCGGCGCGGTGGGTGGCCGTCGGTCGCTCACCGCGCCGGCCGTGGGTGAATCTCGGTCGGGCGCGGCCTCGCCGGAATTTTCGGGAACGGACCGGAACGGGTCCAACCGGTTTCCGGCGCAGTTCCGGCCGTCACGTCGAGGCGGGCGACCCGGTCAGCGGGGCGGCGGTGCTGTCCCGAACGACCAACTCGGTGGCGAGTTCCACCCGGGGCGAGTCGATGCCCTCGCCCTGGGCCAGGCGCAGAACGGTCCGGGCCGCCAACCGTCCCATCTCGACCAACGGTTGGCGCACTGTGGTCAGCGGCGGTGAAGCCCAGCGGGCTTCCGGTAGGTCGTCGAACCCCACCACGCTCACGTCGTCCGGCACGCGCAGCCCGCGGCGCCGGATGGCCTCGTAGACGCCGAAGGCCATCTGGTCGCTGGAGGCGAAGATGCCGGTCGGCGGGTCGGCGAGGTCGAGCAGCGCTGTCCCGCCGGCGAACCCGGAGGCGTGGTAGAAGTCGCCCGGGTAGATCAGCTTGTCGTCCACCGGCACCCCGGCGGCCTCCAGCCCGGCCCGGTAGCCGTCGAGCCGGGCCCGGCTGCACAGCAGGTGCGTCGGCCCGGCCACGAAACCGATGCGCCGATGCCCGATCGCGAGCAGGTGTTCGGTAGCGGCGAGCCCGCCGGCCCAGTTGGTGGCGCCGATCGTCGGCACGTCCATGGCCGGCACGCCGGCCGGGTCCACGACCACCACCGGCACGTTGAGGCGACGCAGCTGCGCGTGCAGCGGCGGGCTCAGGTGCGAGGTCACGAAGATGACGCCGTCGGTGGCCCGGGTGCGCAGGTTCTGCAACCACTGCCGGGCCGCTGTGGGCTGCCGGTGGATCGCGGAGACCACAGTGCCGACGCCCGCGCCGTGCCCGACATCCTCCACACCCCGGATGATCTCCACGGCCCAGGGGCTGTCCAGGTCGTTGAAGACCAGGTCGACGAGACCGGCACGGCGAACGCTGCGGCTGGTGCGACGCCGGTAGCCGTGGTGGCGCAACAACTCCTCAACCCGTTCCCGGGTGTCCGGGGCCACATCGGAGCGCCCGTTGAGCACCCGTGACACGGTCGGCACCGACACCCCGGCCTCCCGTGCGATCGCGGTGATGGTCACCCTGCGTCCGTCGTCCGCGCCCACCCGCGTCTCCTTCACCGAGCCGGAGGAGCGACCATCAGGCGTCGCCCACCGTGTGTCCCGAAACGGCGTGCCCGTTCCACGCGTCATCTTGCCTCACCGGTAGGGGTTGACGACATGCCAGGCCGTTCGAAGCTTCGCTGGAGTTGCGGAAAAGTTCCGGAGTTTTTCCGGTTACTTTCGGTCGGCGGACCAACTGAATCCTGGGATGGTGACCCTGGTCGGGCTGATAGACAGGACTCGTGCGTCACCGCCTGGCCGTCGTGCTCGCGCTCGCCGGGCTGCTCGGCGGCTGCTCGCGGCCGGAGCCCCGCCCAGCGCCGCAGCCGACGTCGGCGAGCCCCACACCCGCGCCGACCCCGTCCACCTCGGTGGCAGCCCCGCTGCCGGGGTTCGTGGTGCTGACCGACCTCGACCCGCGCATCCACGCCGACATCCGGTACGCCACACCGCACAACTTCGTCGGCCGACCGATCACCGGCTACCGCGAGCCGCTGTGCCTGCTCACCCGGCAGGCGGCCGAGGCGTTGCGCCGCGTACAGGACGCCGCGCTGACCGGTGGGCACAGCCTCAAGGTGTACGACTGCTACCGCCCGCAACCGGCGGTGGACGACTTCGTCGCCTGGTCGAAGCGCCCCGATGAGCAGCAGACCAAGGCCGAGTTCTACCCGGACCTGGCCAAGAACCGGCTCTTCGCCGACGGTTACATCGGCGCGCCCACCGCGCACAGCCGCGGCAGCACCCTGGACCTGACACTGGTCGACGAGCCCGCCGCCAGCCAACCTCCGTACCGGGTGGGGCAACCGCTGGTCGCCTGCACCGCGCCGCGCGGGCAGCGCTTCGCGGACAACAGCATCGACATGGGTACGGGCTTCGACTGTTTCGACTCGCGGGCGCACACCGCCGACCCCAACATCACCGGGACGCCTCGGGAGAACCGCCGGTTGTTGCAGCGGCTGATGACCGACGCCGGGTTCGTCAACTACGACCGTGAGTGGTGGCACTACAGCCTGCGCGACGAGCCGTACCCGGACACGTTCTTCGCCGCCCCGGTAGCCCGCTCCTCGGTCGGCTGACCCGCCCGGGGGCGCGAGGTCAGGTCCAGTAGAGGATCCGGCACCCTGGCACGCGGGCGGTCAGTTCGGCGGTGAACCAGTCGCGCAGCTCGGTCATCTGCTCACGCGGGTAGACGTACTTCACCGCGCCGAACTTGCCGTGCTTGCGGGTGCGGGACTCCTCGTCCATCTCCAGCCGGGTACGCGGGTACCAGCCGAGCAGCACCTCCTTGCTGCCCGGCGTGAACCGGTGGGTGATCAGCTCGGCGGTCAGGTCCAGGTCCGGCACCCCGTCGACGGCCGCGCGGACCTGGTCGAGCAGTTCGCCGTAGCGCTCCCGCCAGTCCGGCAGCGCGATGATCGGCGCGATGGTCAGCCCGACCGGGTAGCCGTCGAGGGCGAGCCGGCGCAGCGCGGCCAGCCGGTCCGGCACCCGGGCGGTGCCACCCTCGAACCGTTCGCTTACCGGGGCGCAGTTGACGCTGAACCGGACCCGGGTCCGGCCGGCGTGCGGCAGCCCCACGAAGGTGTCCACGTCGGCGTACTTGGTGGTCCAGCGCAACTGCACGGGGGCGTCCCAGTCGGCGAAGTGCCGCACCGCGCGTCGCCAACTGCCGGTCAGGTGCTCCAGGGCGAGCGGGTCGGTGTAGCAGGACGCCTCGAAGGTGGTGCCTTCGTCGGCGCGCCGCGCGTTGCGGCTGGTCACCGTGCCGCGCCCGGCGTACGCGGCCAGCCCGGCCAGGATGTCGTCGAGGTCCGCGTACACCCGGGTCACCGGTGGGCCGGACAGGGATCCGGCGAGGTAGCAGTACTGGCAGTGCGCCGGGCAGCCCTCGGCCAGGTCGACCCGCCAGTCCGCGCTGGGCGCGATGGGTTGCAGCACGCGCCGCGAGGGTGGGCTCACCACGATCGCCATCGTCGACTTGGCCCGGTTGTAGGTCTCCCGGTCGGTCTGCCCGCGTACCCCGGTGAGCCGGTTGGCGCGCAGGTGTTCCACCTCGATGCCGAGTGCCCGCACCCGCTCGACGATCCGTTGGCCGTGCGGGTGGTCGAGGGCGGCGGGGGTGGCCACCACCCGGCTCGGGGTCCAGCGGCGTGCCGACCGGGCCGGCGGCGCGAGGCCGGCCAGGTCGCGGGTCGGCACCCACTCGCCGCTGGCGTCGTGCGGTGCGGCGGGTACGTCCTCGGCGAGCGGCTGGTCGACGTCGACGGCGTCCGGGCTGGTCATCCGGCCGGGGTACCCGTTGACGCAGGAATCCCACCCGATCGGTCGCCCCGCGATTGACGCCGCCCAACCGGAGCGCATAATCTCTCATCTATCTGTAAACCTTGTGAACAGATGCACTTCGACGCGGCGGCGCGCGTCCCGACCGAAGGGACGATCAGGTGATCGCAGAACTCTCCTCCCGTACCAGACGGATCCTGTCGTTGTTCGTCGCCCTGGTCGTCGCGTTGACCGCCGGTCTCGCGGTCAACGCCTCGCGCAGTGCGCAGGCCGCGCCGACGTTCAAGGTCCTGGCCTTCTACAACGGCACCTGGGACGCCGCGCACATCGACTTCGTCAAGGACGCCCGCGCCTGGTTCCCGCAGGCCGCCGCCCAGCACGGTTTCTCCTGGGAGGCCACCAACAACTGGGGTCTGCTGAACACCGCCAACCTGGCCCAGTACAAGGTCGTCATGTTCCTGGACGACGCGCCGCCCACCGCGCAGCGCGCCGCGTTCCAGCAGTACATGCAGAGCGGCGGGGCGTGGTTTGGCTTCCACGTCAGCGCGTTCACCACCAACCCGTCGAGCTGGAGCTGGTACTACAACACCTTCCTCGGCACCGGCTCGTTCCAGACGAACACCTGGGGACCCACCCGGGTCACGATGCGCGCCGACAACCGCACCCACGCCGCCACCCGGAACCTCCCGGCGACGTTCCCGTCGTCGATCAGCGAGTGGTACTCCTGGAGCAACGACCTGCGGCAGAACCCCGACATCGACATCCTCGCCTCGGTCGACCCGTCCAGCTTCCCGGTCGGCACGGACCCCAACCAGTCCTGGTACGGCGGCTACTACCCGCTCGTCTGGAGCAACCGGCAGTACAAGATGCTCTACGCCAACTTCGGGCACAACGAGATGAACTACAGCACCAACACCGGGCTGTCGTCGACGTTCGACAGCGCGCAGCAGAACCAGCTGCTGATCGACGGGCTGCACTGGCTTGCCGGCGTGGGCACCGTCCCGCCGACCACGCCCCCGCCGTCCGACGGCATCTCGCCGACCGCCTGGCACACCGCTGTCAACCGGGCCAGCGGCAAGTGCGTGGACGCCCGCGCCGCGGCCAGCGCCAACGGCACGGCCATCCAGCAGTACGTGTGCAACAGCAGCACCGCGCAGCAGTACCAGTTCGTGCCGACCAGCGGCGGGTACCTGCGGGTCAACAACCGCAACAACAGCGCCCAGGTGCTCGACGTGACGAACCGGTCGACCGCCGACTCGGCGCCGATTCAGCTCTGGTCCTACAGCGGCGGCAACAACCAGCAGTGGCGGGCCGAGCCCGAGGGCGGCGGCTACTACCGCCTGGTCAACCGCTCCAGCGGCAAGTGTCTCGACGTGCCGGGTGCGTCCACAGCGGACAGCGTCCAGCTCATCCAGTACACCTGCAACGGCACCGCGGCGCAGTCCTTCCGGCTGGTTCCGCAGTCATAGCTGCACTGCCGCGTCCGCGCCGGGGTGAACCGCGACTCGCCCCGGCGCGGGCTCGGCGGCGCGCGCGAACCGGGCGGCGACGTCCCGGACGACGGTGCGCAGCTCCGGTGGGTCGAGCACGTCGAAGTCGACTGCCAGGGTGCCGAGGAAGGCGGCGAGATTGCCCAGCGACTCGCCGCCGGTGTGCAGCAGGCAGGTCCGCTCGTCGATCGCCTCCAGCAGGCCCGCCGTGGTGGGGATCCGTCGCGCCATCGCCTCGGCCGACGCGTGCAGGCGTACCCGGGCGGGGTGTGGCCAGGCCGCCGAGCCGACGCCGTGCAGCACGTGCGCGACCGCGTCGCCACCTGGCGGCTCCCGCGGCGCGAAGCGGGGGCCGGTCGGCACCCGGGGTTGGATCCGGTCGGCGCGGAACGTCCGCCAGTCCGCCCGGTCGGTGTCCCACCCCAGCAGGTACCACCGGCGCCCGGTGTAGACCAGACGGTACGGCTCGACGTCGCGCACGCTGACCGTGCCGTCATGGCCGGCGTAGTCGAACCGCAGCCGCTCCCGACGGTGCGCGGCCGTGGAGACGGCGGTGAGAGTGTCGGCGTCCACTGTCGGGCCACCGCCCGCGGCGGAGACCGTCGCCGAGCGTAGGGCGTCCACCCGGTGCCGCAGCCGTGACGGCAATGACTGCTCCAGCTTGGCCAACGCCCGCAGCGAGGTTTCCTCGATGCCGGTCACCGAGCCGCCGGCCGCCGCCCGGAGCCCGACGGCCACCGCCACTGCCTCGTCGTCGTCGAGCAGCAGCGGTGGCAGCGCCGACCCGGCGCCGAGCCGGTAGCCGCCGGCGACCCCCGGGTGTGACTCGATCTGGTAGCCCAGCACCCGCAGCCGTTCCACGTCCGTGCGTACCGTGCGGGTGGTGACGGCGAGCCGTTCGGCCAACTCGGCGCCGGACCACTCTCGGCGCACCTGCAGGAGAGTCAGCAGCCGCAGCAGGCGCACGGAGGTCTCCACCATGCCCGCGAGTCTGCACTACGGCTAGCGGCGATATCCATTGCGGACGCGCCGCAGCCCTCCTACTGTCGTCGGTGCAAGGTCGACCGATCACACCCGAGGGGAGTACGCCATGTCGCGACGCGTCCGCACCGACGCCCGCCGGCGCCTGCTCTCCACCGGCACCCCTTTGCAGCTCACCGCCAATACCCGTGCCTACCGCCCGGCGCGGCGCAACGAGCCGGGGTGGCGCGACTGACGCCGACGCTGACGCGTCCGCCGGCCGCCCATCCCACCGGGATCGGGCGGCCCTTTCGTATCCGCGCACCGCCGCTGGCCGCCAAATACGATCATTAACGGTCACCGCACCACAGAAGGAGACCACGATGGGATTCACCCCCCTCGCCGGTACCCGGGCACCGGTCCGGGTCTGGACCGACCCGTACGCCATCGAGCCGCAGGCCGCCAAGCAGCTGCGCAACATCGGCGCGCTGCCCTGGGTGCAGGGTGTCGCCGTCATGCCCGACGTGCACTTCGGCAAGGGCGCCACGGTCGGCTCGGTGATCGCGATGCGGCAGGCCGTCTCGCCGGCCGCGGTCGGCGTCGACATCGGCTGCGGGATGTCGGCGGTCCGTACCTCGCTGACCGCCGCCGACCTGCCGGACGACCTGGCCGGGCTGCGTTCCGCGATCGAGGCCACCATTCCGGTCGGCTTCGCCCAGCGCAAGGACTCGGTCGACACGCGTCGGATCCGGGGCCTGGAGCAGGCCGGCTGGGACGACTTCTGGGGCCGGTTCGCCGGCCTGGACCGGCGGGTGGCGCAGCTGGAGACGCGGGCGCAGCGGCAGATCGGCACCCTCGGCGGGGGCAACCACTTCATCGAGGTCTGCCTGGAGCAGGGCGGCGCCGACGAGGGACGGGTCTGGCTGATGCTGCACTCCGGGTCCCGCAACATCGGCAAGGAGCTGGCCGAGCGGCACATCGGGGTGGCCCGAGGGCTGCCGCACAACGCCGACCTTCCGGACCGGGACCTGGCCGTGTTCCTCGCCGGGACGCCGGAGATGGACGCGTACCGGCGGGATCTCTGGTGGGCGCAGGAGTACGCGCGGCGCAACCGGGCGGTCATGCTGGCCCTGCTCTGCGGTGTGGTGCGTGAGCACTTCCCGCAGGTGTCCTTCCACGAGTCGATCTCGTGCCACCACAACTACGTCTCCGAGGAGAGCTACGACGGGGTGGACGTGCTGGTGACCCGCAAGGGCGCCATCCGGGCCGGCCGGGGTGACCTGGGCATCATCCCCGGGTCGATGGGCACCGGGTCGTACATCGTGCGGGGGCGGGGAAACACCGACGCGTACTGCTCGGCGTCGCACGGGGCGGGGCGTCGGATGTCTCGGGCGCAGGCCAAGCGGACGTTCAGCACGGAGGACCTGGCCGTGCAGACCGCCGGGGTGGAGTGCCGCAAGGACGCCGGGGTGGTCGACGAGATCCCCGGCGCGTACAAGGACATCACCGAGGTGATGGCCCAGCAGGAGGACCTGGTCGAGGTGGTCGCGCACCTCAAGCAGGTGGTCTGCGTGAAGGGCTGACGTGCCGTGCGGGGCGGGGAGGCCGGCCCGCCCGGCCGCGGG
>NZ_JAGPXY010000122.1 GCF_018070325.1 Micromonospora sp. H61 | reverse complement strand
CGCCGAAGGCCGCACCACCAGAGAAATCACCCGCTGCCTCAAGCGCTACATCGCCCGACAGCTCTACCGAACCATCACCACCCACCACCGCACCCCTTGACAACCCCCACTCACAGATCGGCGCGGGGAGAGGTGGGGGTTATCCAACGGCTTCGGCCACCGGGCGGGTCGCGCCCGGCGAGCATGGGGGCATGGACTCCGCGCTCGACCTGCTCCGACAGCTGGTCGCCTCACCGTGGGTGTACCTGCTGATCTTCGGGCTCACGGCGGTCGACGCGTTCTTTCCGGCCGTACCCGGCGAGGCGGCCGTCATCACCGCCGCCGTGCTCTCCACCAGCGGAAATCCCAAGCTGGCGGCGGTGATCGGCGCCGCCGCGCTGGGCGCCTGCGCCGGTGACCACGTCTCGTACGCCATCGGGCGCGGTGGCGGCGCGAGACGCCTCGCCGGGTTTCCCGACGGCAGCCGCCGACGAGCCAGCTCGGAGTGGGCCCGGCGCGCGCTGAACCGGCGCGGCGGGCTGATCCTGACCACCTCCCGGTACCTGCCGGGCGGGCGGACGGCCGTCACCCTCACCATGGGCGCGGTGCGCTATTCCCGCCGGTCGTTCCTGCTGTACGACGCGATTGCAACGGTCACCTGGGCCCTGTACTGCGGGTTGCTCGGCTACTTCGGTGGGCTGGCCTTCGAACGGCACCCCGTCAAGGGCGTCCTCGCCGGGATCGGCCTGTCGGTGATCGTCACGCTGGGCATCGAGGGCGTCCGTTGGCTGCGCCACCGGGCGCGCCAGCGCGCCGCCACCACCAGCACCACCGACCGGGCCGGATCGACCTGACACCCGTCACAGCAGGTCGGCGTCGTACACCAGGATGGCCAACTGCACACGGTTGCCCGCGTGGAGTTTCGCCAGCGCCCGGCTGACGTGTGCCTTGACGGTGGCCTCGCTCATCGTCAGCCGCCGGGCGATCTCCGCGTTGCCGTGCCCGCACGCCACCTCCCGGACGATCGCCAGCTCCCGCTCGGTCAGCGGTGCGAGCCGCTCACGGGCCGCGTCCCGGCGGGCCGGGCCACGCTCGGCGAACGAGCTGATCAGACGCCGGGTCACCGTCGGGGCGAGCATCGCGTTGCCGGCGGCCACCGTACGGACGGCGGCGGCCAACTCCCGGGGCGGAGTGTCCTTGAGCAGGAAGCCGACAGCGCCGGCCCGCAGCGCGCGGTGCACGTACTCGTCGAGGTCGAAGGTGGTCAACATGATCACCTTTGGGCCGGCGGCGACGACGTCGGGCGCTGCGGTCAGCCCGTCGACGCCCGGCATCCGCACGTCGAGCAGCACCACGTCGGGGCGTAACCGCTGGGCCTGCTCCAGCGCGCCGGCGCCGTCCGCCGCCTCTCCGACGACAGTGATGTCCTCCGCCGCCTCAAGGATCAGCCGCAGCCCGGCCCGGACCAGCTGCTCGTCGTCGACCACCACCACCCGGATCACGCCGCACCCGCCAGCGGGATCAGAGCCCGGACCAGGAAGCCGCCGTCCACCGGAGCTGCCTCCAACCGGCCGCCGAGCAGCTCCACCCGCTCACGCAGCCCGAGCAGCCCCTGCCCGGCACCCGGCAGCGCCGACCCGCCCTCGGACGGGCCGTTGCGGACCAGCACCTCCAGCCCGTCGGGCAGGTAGCGCAGGCAGACCGTCGTCTCGGCGTCGGCCGCGTGTTTGCGCACGTTGGTCAGCGCCTCACGGACCACCCGGTACGCGGTACGCCCCAGCGTCGCCGGCAGTGCCGTCGGCACACCCTCGTCCTGCCGGGACACCCGCAGTCCGGCGGCACGGGACTCCCCGATCAACTCGTCCAACGTGTCGAGCCCCCGCTCCGGCGTCACGGCCGGGCCGGCCTGGCGCAGCACACCCAGCACCTCGCGCAGGTCGGTGAGCGCCTGCCTGCCGGTCGTCCGGATCAGCGCGGCGGCCTCGACGGTCGCCGGGTCCACGGCGGTCACCTCCAGCGCCCCGGCATGCACCACCATCAACGAGACCCGGTGTGCCACCACGTCGTGCATCTCCCGGGCGATCCGGGTCCGCTCCTCGGCACGGACCCGGTCGGCGCGGGCCTCCTGCTCGCGTTCCAGCCGCTCGGCCCGGTCCCGCAGAGCGGCGAGCGTGTCCTGACGGGCCCGCACCCAGAGGCCGAAGACCAACGGAAGCCCCACCAGGCAGGCGGCGAGCAGCAGCACGTTGCCGGTGCTGGCGGTGGTGATCCGGCGTACGCCACCCACCGCCAGCCCGACCAGCACCCCGCCGGTCAGCACCAGGGCCGCACCGGCGAGGTAACCGGCGAGTTGGCGACCGCGCAACCGCAGACCCGCCTGGTACGAGGCCAGCACCCCGGCGGCCGCCGCGGCGAGCACCAACCAGCCGACCGCCGCGGCCAGGAACAACGGCCAGCGGCGGGTCCGGACCGTACCGGCGGCCCATGCCGAGCCCAGTGCGATCAGCAGCACGACCACGCTCGGCAGCGGCGAGTGGACCCCGATGTCACCGGTCGCGCTGGCCCACACGGCCGCGGCGACCAGGACGGCGAGCAGCGGCGGGGCGTACCGATGGACGACCCGCCGGAGGGCGACGGCGTTGGAGGCCACGCAGCGAGCCTAGGGCTCAGCCGACGTGTCGGGCCGCCCCACAGCGCCGTACCGGGGGGAGGTGGGGGATGACCCCGATGCACAGTCCGGGCCGGCCGCTACCTAAGTAGTGCCGCCCACCTGACCACTGGCCGATGTCGGGAGCCGCCGCGCCGACCAGCATCGGGATCATGGATCTGCTCGACCTGCTGCACGACACGATGTCCTCACCCTGGGTGTACCTGGCGATCTTCGCGATCGCGGTGCTCGACGGCTTCTTCCCGGTGGTGCCGAGCGAGACGGCGGTGATCACCGCAGGGGTGTTCGCGGCCTCCGGAGCGCCGTACCTGCCGGCGGTGATTCTGGTGGCAGCCGCCGGGGCGCTGGTCGGCGACCACGTCTCGTACGCCATCGGGCGGGGTGGCGGCACCCGGCTGCTCGACCGGCTGCCCCCCGACGGTCGACGCCGAGGCGCCATCGACCGGGCCCGTCGGGGGATCGCCACCCGGGGCGGTCTGATCCTCACCGTGGCCCGCTACGTTCCGGGCGGCCGGACCGCTGTCACCCTCACCATGGGCGCGGTGCGCTATCCACGGCGACGGTTCCTGGCCTTCGACGCGCTGGCCGCCAGCTCGTGGGGGCTCTACTCGGCGCTGGTCGGCTACGTCGGCGGGCTGGCCTTCGAGCAGGACCCGCTGCGCGGTCTCCTGCTCGGTCTGGGCCTCGCCCTGACGGTGACGGTGGTCGTCGAGGTGGTCCGCTGGCTCCGCAACCGCCGCCGTACGGCGCGGGTCGGCGAGCCGGGCACCGACGCCGTTCCCGCCGGGGCCGTCAGTCGGCCGGCGGACGCCAGGTGACGCCGTGCAGCAGTTGGGCGGCACCGAGCCAGGCCACGTTCATCATCCGGGTGGCAGTCTTCTCCGGCTCCGCGTCCGGGTGGTCCGCGAGCCAGTCGGCCAACGACTCGGTCGCGCCGACCAGGGCGTACGCGACGACCTCCAGGTCGATGGCGGCGATCTCGCGGCCATCGGCGCGCAGCGCGTGGTCGAGCATTCCGGCGACCACCTCGACCAGCCGGGCCCGCATGGTGGCCAACTCGCCGGCGAACGGCTGCTCGCCCCGGGCCTGCCGGTAGAGCACCGCCCAGCCGTCCCGATGGGCGCCCACGAAGCCGAAGAACGCCCTCAGCCCGCGCCAGAGCCGCTCGTCGGCCGGCAGGTCGGGAGCCGCCGCCCCGGCGATGGCCTGCATCATCCGGGTGCCCTCCCGGTGCAGGCAAGCGACGAAGAGCTCCTCCTTGGTGCCGAGGTACGCGTACACCATGGG
The DNA here is from genome assembly GCF_018070325.1 of Micromonospora sp. H61. Taxonomy (GTDB): domain Bacteria; phylum Actinomycetota; class Actinomycetes; order Mycobacteriales; family Micromonosporaceae; genus Micromonospora; species Micromonospora salmantinae. The sequence continues at coordinate 6,064 of NZ_JAGPXY010000122.1, read as the reverse complement.
TTTGGAGATGCCGGCGTCCTCGGCGATCTCGTCCATGCTGGCGGCGTGGAAGCCACGTCGGGAGAAGACCTTGACGGCCGCGTCGAGCATCTGCTGCTCGCGGACGGCGCGAGGCAGGCGCTTGAAGGCGGGGACGCTGGACACCTTGCGAGCATACCTACTCGTGCGTAGGGTTACGCGCGAGTAGCCAATCTTCCGGAAGGCGCACCTGATGACTGACTTCGACCCGGCCACCTTCGCCAACGTGGGCCCCCAGGAGTTCGCCCAGCTGGTCAAGTCCACCCCGGACGACAAGATCGCCCAGGTGATGTCCGGCGACCTGCGCGACAAGGTCCTGGGCGAGGTGTTCGGCCGGATGCCGTCGCTGTTCCGCGCGGACCGGGCCGGTTCCACAAACGCGGTCATCCACTGGATCATCACCGGTCGCCCCGACGGCGGCAGCGACACCTACGAGGTGGTCATCGCCGACGGCACCTGCGTCGTGAACGAGACCCCGCAGCACGACCCGAAGCTGAGCCTCACCATGGGCCCGGTCGAGTTCCTGAAGATCGTCTCCGGTGGCGCCAACCCGGTGATGATGTTCATGACCGGCAAGTTGAAGGCGAAGGGCGACCTCGGCCTCGCCGCCAACATCGCCAACCTGTTCGACATCCCCAAGGCCTGACATGGCTGAGTTCTCGCTCGACCTGAACGAGGAACAGCGGGATCTACGCGACTGGGTGCACGGCTTCGCCGCCGAGGTCGTGCGCCCAGCCGCCGCCGAGTGGGACGAGCGCGAGGACACCCCCTGGCCGGTGATCCAGGAAGCCGCCAAAGTCGGCCTCTACGGCTTCGAGTTCCTCGCCACCTGCTGGGCCGACCCCACCGGGCTCTCCCTGCCGATCGCCAGCGAAGAACTGTTCTGGGGTGACGCCGGCATCGGCATGAGCATCTTCGGCACCTCACTCGCCGTCGCCGCCATCTACGGCGCCGGCACCCCCGACCAGATGGTCGAGTGGGTGCCGCAGTGCTTCGGCGACGTCGACTCGCCAGCCGTCGCCGCCTTCTGCACCAGCGAGCCGGAAGCCGGCTCCGACGTCGGCGCGATGCGCACCCGGGCCGTCTACGACGAGGCCACCGACGAGTGGGTGCTCACCGGCCAGAAGGCGTACGCCACCAACGGCGGAATCGCCGGAGTGCACGTGGTCACCGCCTCCGTCGACCCCGCGCTCGGCTCCCGGGGTCAGGCGGCGTTCGTCGTACCGCCGGGCACCCCCGGCCTGGCCGCCACCCGCAAGCTGCGCAAACTCGGCCTCCGCGCGTCACACACCGCCGACGTCTTCCTCGACGGGGTCCGCGTACCCGGCCGCTGCCTGCTCGGCGGTCGAGACGCCCTGCTGGAACGACTCGACCGTGCCCGCTCCGGTCAGCGAGCCACCGGGCAGGCCGCGATGCGCACCTTCGAGCTGTCCCGACCCACCGTCGGCGCCCAGGCGCTCGGCGTGGCCCGGGCCGCCTACGAGTACGCCCTCGACTACGCGAAGGACCGGGTCCAGTTCGGACGCCCGATCATCGAGAACCAGGCGGTAGCGTTCGCGCTGGCCGACATGCGGATGGAGATCGACGCGGCGCGGCTGCTGGTCTGGCGGGCCTCGTGGATGGGCCGCAACAACCGCCCGTTCACCGCGGGCGAAGGATCGATGTCCAAGCTCAAGGCCGGCGAAGTGGCCGTTTCGGTCACCGAGAAGGCAGTGCAACTGCTCGGCGGGGCCGGCTTCCTGCGTGACCACCCGGTCGAGCGCTGGTACCGGGACGCCAAGATCTACACCATCTTCGAGGGCACCTCGGAAATCCAACGACTGGTCATCTCCCGGGCGATCTCCGGGATGCAGATCCGCTGACCGCCGTCGGCCCGACCCCTCCTCGACCAGGGTCGGGCCGACGGTGGCCCGGATTCCACGATCTGTGCCGTCTTTGTCACCCCACGCCGACGCCAACTGGGCCTTCAGCCGCGCCCAGTGCATGATCAAGGAAAGAAGCCCTGATGGACGGGCGGGCCGACGCCCCGTCCGCGCACCACCCGAGGAGGTCTGCGGCATGGACCTGCCGTTCATCGTTGCCACGCTGACCCGTCGCGGGCTGCTCACCCCCGGCAGCCCGGTCCGGGTCGCCTCGCAGCTCAACGCGTTGCGCACGTGGGGGTGGAGCCTGGCAGGCGAGCTACGCCAAGCAGCCGCCCGGGACCCGGGCCGACCCGCCGTCATCGACGAGAACGGCGTCGAGCTGACCTACCACGACCTGCTCGACCGGGCCGAACGGATGGCCCGCTCGATGCGGGCCGGGCTCGGCGTACAGGCCGGCGACCGGATCGGCGTGCTCTGCCGCAACCACCACGGACTGATCGAGACGATCGTCGCCGCCACCCTGCTCGGCGTCGACGCGGTACTTGTCAACACCGGGCTCAGCGCCGCCCAGCTGGGCACCGTCGCCGAGGAACAGCGGCTGCGGCTCCTCGTGCACGACGACGAGTTCGCCGAGCGGGTCCTCGGCCTCCCCGCCGAGCTGTCCCGGCTCGACGAACGCGCCCGCGAGGAATTGGTGGCCGGGGCACTGCCGGGTGACCTCCACCCGCCCGAGCGCGACGGCCGGATCATCGTCCTTACCTCCGGCACCACCGGTACGCCCAAGGGCGCTCGCCGACCGACGCCCAGCGGCTTCGGTCCACTGGTGTCCATCATCGACCGCATCCCCCTGCACGCCCGGGACCGGGTGATGATCGCCGCGCCGATCTTCCACACCTGGGGATTCGCCGCCCTCCAGGTCTGCCTGGCACTACGAGCCACCATCGTGCTGCACCGCCGCTTCGACCCGGCCGCCACGCTCGCCGCCCTGAGCACGCACCGGTGCGACGCTCTCTTCGCCGTACCGGTGATGCTGCAACGGCTGCTGGAGGTGCCCCCGCCGGACCCGCGCCCCCCGCTCACTGTCGTCGCAGTGAGCGGCTCCGCCCTGCCCGGCGGGCTGGCCCCGAAGTTCATGGACGTCTACGGAGACGTCCTCTACAACCTCTACGGGTCCACCGAGGTCTCCTGGGCCTCCATCGCCGGCCCGCAGGACCTGCGTCAGGCACCCACCACCGCCGGTCGTCCCCCGCACGGCACCCGGCTGGAACTGCTCGACGACGACGGCCAACCCGTACCGGACGGACGGGTCGGGCGGATCCTCGTCGGCAACGAGATGCTCTTCGAGGGCTACACCTCAGGCGCCAACCGGGAAACCCACGACGGCCTGCTCGACACCGGCGACCTCGGCCGGCTCAACGCCGACGGGCTGCTCTTCGTCGACGGGCGGGCCGACGACATGATCGTCTCTGGCGGCGAGAACGTCTTCCCGTCCGAGGTGGAGGACCTGCTCGCGCAACTGCCACAGGTCCGCGAGGCGGCCGTGATCGGCGTGCCCGACCCCGAGTACGGCCAGCGCCTCTCCGCGTTCCTCGCCCTGCACCCCGGCGAGACCCTCGACCCCGAGGCGGTCCGCGAGTACGTCCGGCACTTCCTGGCCCGGTTCAGCGTCCCCCGGGACGTGATCTTCGTGAAGTACCTGCCTCGCAACGCCACCGGCAAGGTGCTCACCCGAGAACTGCGCCGCTACTACGGCTGACGGGCGGGGAGGCGCGGCGGCTGGTGCGTGCCCGCCGGGTCGAGGTCGGTGTTCAGCCGGGAATCGTGATCCGATCCTCGATCGCGGCGGCGGCGATGTCGGTGCGGTGCTGCGAGCCGGCCAACTCCACCCCGTCCACCAGCGCGTACGCGGCGTCCCGCGCGGCGGCCAGGTCGGCGCCGGTGGCCGTACCGCAGAGGACCCGGCCGCCGGCGGAGAGCAACGCGCCGTCGCTGGCCCGACGGGCGGTGCCCGCGTGGATGATGCCCGGACGGTCCGCACCGGTGATCACGTCGCCGGTGCGCGGCGCGGCCGGATAACCCGCCGAGGCGAGCACCACGGTCACGGCGCTGCCGTCGCGCCACCGCAGCGGCGGATGCTCGGCCAACGAGCCGGTGGCCGCCGCGTGCAGCAGCCCACCCAACGGGGTCTCCAGCAACGCGAGCACCACCTGGGTCTCCGGGTCACCGAAGCGCGCGTTGAACTCGATCACCCGAGGGCCGGCGGCGGTGATCGCGAGCCCGACGTAGAGCAGGCCGGCGAACGGGGTGCCCCGGCGACGCATCTCCGCGAGCGTCGGGTGGACCACATCGCGCATCACGTCGTCGACCAGGCCGGACGGGGCCCAGGCCAGTGGCGCGTACGCCCCCATGCCACCGGTGTTCGGCCCGGTGTCGCCGTCGCCGAGCCGCTTGAAGTCCTGTGCCGGCACCAGCGGCAGCGCCGCCTCGCCGTCGGTGACCACGAAGAGGCTGACCTCCGGGCCGTCGAGGAACTCCTCGACCACGACACGTCCACACTCGTCCGCGTGTGCCAACGCGGCGGCCCGGTCGTCGGTCACCACCACGCCCTTGCCGGCGGCGAGCCCGTCGTCCTTCACCACGTACGGCGCGCCGAACTCGTCCAGCGCCCGGGCGGTGCTCTCCTCGTCCGTGCAGACGTACGCCCGGGCGGTCGGCACGCCGGCGGCGGTCATCACGTCCTTGGCGAACGCCTTGGAGCCCTCCAACTGCGCGGCCGCACCGGATGGACCGAACACGGCGATGCCCTTGGCGCGTACCGCATCGGCGACCCCGGCGACAAGTGGCGCCTCGGGCCCGACCACCACCAGGTCAGCCGCCACCTCCACGGCCAACGCCGCCACCGCGGCCGGATCTGTCGGAGTGACCGCTCGCAGCTCAGCCACGCTGGCGATCCCCGGATTACCCGGCGCCGCAACAAGCGCGGAAACCCCAGGATCGTCCGTCAACCCAAGCGCAAGCGCGTGCTCCCGCCCGCCACCACCCACCAAAAGAACCCGCACGCCCGAGATCCTACTGTCCCCCTCCACCTCGCCCGCCCCCGTAGGGCCTCGGTGATCAAGAGGTTTGCGTCAGCGGTGGACTCGTTCTTGACGGAAACCTCTTGATCACCTTCGTTGGGCGACCGCGACTGCGATCGCTTGGCGGACCGTTTGGGGGATGTAGGTGGGGTGGAGGGTGTCCTGCCAGGTGAAACGGAGGATGGTCCAGCCAGCGTTGACCAGGCGGTTCTGGCGACGGCGGTCGGCGTAGGCGGCCTCCGGAGTGCCATGCGCGTCTCGGCCGTCCGCTTCGGCAATCAGCCTTGGGCCGCGCCAGCCCAGGTCGCCAATGCCGAGCAGATAGCCGTCATCGTCGCGCACTTCCAACTGCAGCGTGTCCGGCGGCACCCGGCCGTCCACGCACCGCAGCCGGCTACGCGTCTCCAGCGGCGACTGCGCCCGCCCGTCCGCCTCGGCGAGGCAGGCGCGTGCCATGACCGCGCCCCGACGTCCCCGGATCAGGCTCGGAATGGCCGCCAGATGTGCCGGATCGATGCGACCCTGGTTCAGAGCTGAGTCGAGGACCGAGACCGCTGGATAACGATCAACCCGAAGGATGACGTCCGAGACGGTGCGAAGCGGAGAGGTCGCCGGGATGCCCGCAACCTGGACGATGTCGCCGGGGCCGACGGTCACCTGATGCACCGTCAACCACGGCACCAGTGAGCGCTGGGGTCGGGGTCGATCGACTGGCACCGAGACGTGGACCTGTGCTGTCCGGCGAAGACCCGCGATGCCGTGCAACTCCAACGCGGAGTCCAGAACAGCGAAGGCGCCTGGGCCGAGGCTCATGACCGCAGCGCGGATTCGCGCCCGCCGACGCGTCGAATCACTCAACTCCGCTTCTGGAACGAAGCACCCACGGAGAAGCCGCTGCCACCTGCCGGACCGGTGCAACTGTCGGATCTGGTCCCTGGTCAGGCCGGCACGCAATGCCTGGCCCAGGGTGACCATGCCGTCCTGCCCGGCCGCAATGTGGTGAAGAAGTTGATGTGCACCCACACCCACACCCTGCCCACCCACCCCACTCGAACGAAGCCCCTGTGGACAACCCTCGAGCCCCTGTGGATAACCCCACAGTCC
>NZ_JAGPXY010000121.1 GCF_018070325.1 Micromonospora sp. H61 | reverse complement strand
GACCCCCCTCGGCCCGCCCGCACGCCCGCCCGCCCTCGCGATCTTGCACTTTCGGTCGTAGAAACGCGCATTCTGAGCCGTTTTGTCGCCGCAGAAACTGCAAGATCGCGAGGGTGAGAAGGCGGGAGAGGGCGGGGCCGAGGGGTCAGGTGCCGTCGCCGCCGGAGCCGCCGCCGCCTACGCCGGTGCCGCCGGCGGTGCCGCCCAGGCCGTAGCCCGGTCGGATCGGCTCGTCGGGGTGGCGGCTGACGTGGGCCGACCCGGCGATCTGCGCGGACCAGTCGGCGTGCGCGGCCGCTGCGGCGTGCCGGTTGATCGCCTGGCGGATCCAGCCGTCCACTGTGGCGACCCAGTCCCGCCGGTCGGCGTCCTCGTGCCAGATCCGGAACCGGCTGATGCGCTGGTGGGTGATTCCGGCCAGCGCCAGCCGGCGATCCATCCAGAGGATCGCCTCCAGGCCCGCCGAGTTGGTCACGAAGATCACCTCCAGCTCGGTGATCGGGCCGGCGTAGAGCGGCCCCACCCAGTAGCCCCAGCGCTGGTGCAGGGGCAGGGTGTGCTCCACCCCTGGCAACCCGCCCTCCAGCAACCCGGACTGGCGGATCATGAAGCCCAGCGTGTCCAGCGCCGCCAGCACGTGCTGCTGGGTGGGGATCGGATGCACGAAGACCGGCACCATGGCCCCCTGGTCAAGGTCGGGGTCGAGCGACACCTCGGTCCGCAGGCCCATCCGCAGGCTCAGCAGCGGCACCCCACCGAAGGTGGTCACCGGGGTCTCCCACGGCAGCGGGAACGCGAAGTCGACCGCCCGCCGCCGACCGGCCGGTACGACGAACCGGCCGGCGATCGGCAGGTGGTGGAACTGCACGAGACGTCGGGCCGCGGCCGGGTCGTCCGGCTCGACAGTGGTGACGAGGCCGAGCCGGATGTGCCGCACCAGCACGTCCTCCGGGCCGGCCGCGACTGTCACCCGCCCGGGCAGGCGCAGGCCCGGGCGGGTACTCGGGTTGGGCAGCGTGGTCTGCACGGAGAGTCCGGTGCCACCGGACTCCGGGGACACTCCCGTCAGCCGCACCGCGCGCCCCCTCCCGGGACGGGGCCCCGGCGGCCCCACCAGGCGCGCCTACCCGGTCGGGGTCGGCTCAAGCCCGCCCGCGTCGAGCGGCGCTGCCATGGGGAGCGTCGACCCGGCCGTACTTCGTCGGTACGGCCGGGTCGACAGGTCAGCGCAACCGACGCCCGCGCGGGACCGTGTCGGTCTCGTCGTCGAACTCCCCGATGACCTCCTCAAGGAGGTCCTCCAGGGCCACGAAGCCGATCGGCCGGGCCGGGCCACCGCCGTTGCGGACCAACGCGAGCTGCGACTGCCGGGCCCGCATCGCCGCCACCGCCTCGGTGACCGAGGACGTCGCGGGCAGCGTGAACGCGGGGGTCATCAGCTCCCCGGCGGTGGCGACCCGGCCGGTGGTGACCACCCGTACCGCCTCCCGGACGTGCACGAGCCCGCACACGTCACCCGCCTCGTCGAGCACCGCGAGCCGGGATCGGCCGCTGTCGCGGCTGACCTCCTCGATCCGCTCGGCCGGGTCGTCCCGTCGGACGGTGACCATGGTGGCGAACGGTTCCATCACCTGCGCCACCGACGTGCCCTGCAACTCCAGCATGCTGGTCAACAGCTGGTGCTGCTCGGCACCGAGCAGCCCGTGCTCTCGGGACTGCTCCAACAGGATCCGCAGCTCGTCCGGGCCGTGCACCTGGGCGAGCTGGTCCTGCTGGTTGACGCCGAACAGCCGCAGGATCGCGTTGGCCAGGGCGTTCAGCGCGGAGAGCACCGGCCGGGAGACCCGGGCGAAGGCGCGGAACGGCAACGCGAGCAGCGTCGCCGAGCGCTCCGCGTCGGTGATCGCCCACGACTTCGGTGCCATCTCCCCCACCACCAGGTGCAGGAAGGTCACCACCCCGAGGGCGAAGACCAGGGCGATCAGGTGACTGGCCGCGTCCGGTAGGCCCACCGCGTGCAGCAGAGGGCTGAGCAGGTGCTCGATCGCCGGCTCGGCCAGCGCACCGAGACCCAGGGTGCACAGCGTGATGCCGAGTTGCGCGCCGGCCAGCATCAGCGACAGCTCGCGGACGCCGTCCAACGCGGCCCGTGCCGCCCGGCCACCGTTCGCCGCCGCCTGCTCCAGGCGGTAGCGCTTGCTGGCCACCAGGGCGAACTCGGCGGCCACGAAGAACCCGTTCAGCGCCAGCAGGATCACCGAACTGAACAGCGCGATCCCGGGGCTCATGCGGTCACCTCAGGTTTGGTCAGCTGCAACCGCACCGAGTCGGCCACGTGCCGGTCCACGGCCAACACCTCGACCAACGCCCGGGGCTCCGCCTCGTTGTCCTCGCCGTCCGCCCCCTCGGGTTGCAGGCTGATCTCCAATCGGTCACCGACCTCGGGCACCCGGCCCAGCTCCCGCATCACCAACCCGGACAGGGTGTCGTACTCGGGGGCCTCGGGCAGGGCGATGCCGGTGCTGTCGGCGACCTCGTCGATCCGCCAACGGGCCGGCACCACCCAGGACCCGTCGTCCTGCCGGGCCGGCGCCCGCTCCGGCGGGTCGTCCTCGTCTCGGATCGGGCCGACCAGCTCCTCGGCGATGTCCTCCAGCGTGATGACGCCGGCGAAGCCGCCGTACTCGTCGACCACGCACGCCATCTGCCGGTGCCCGGCGCGCAGGCGGTCGAGCACCGTGGGCAGGGGCAACGTCTCCGGTACGAGCAGCGGCGGCCCGGCCACCGCGCTCACCGGGGTGGTGGCCCGCTCCCCCGGGGGTACGCCGAGCACGTCGGCGATGCCGACGATGCCGAGCAGGTCGTCGACGCCCTCCGCACCGCGTACCGGGAAGCGGGAGTGGCCGGTGTCCAGCAGCTCGACCACCCGGCTCACCGGTTCGTGCGCCCGGACGGTGTGCACGTCGACGCGCGGCACCATGGCCTCGCCGGCGGTCAGTTCGCGGAAGTCCAGACCTCGGTCGAGCAGCGTGGACATCTCGGCGTCGAGGCTGCCCTCCTCGCGGGACTCGGCGATGATCTGTTCCAGGTCCGCCGGGGTGGCGCCGCTGGGCAGTTCCTCGATCGGCTCGATGCCGATGCGGCGCAGCAGCCGGACCGAGGCCCGGTCGAAGAGCCGGATCAGCGGCCCGGCGACGGCCAGGTAGATCAGGGTGGAGCGGCTCAGCGCCCGGGCCAGTTGCACGGCCCGGGCGATGGCCAGGTTCTTCGGGGCCAGCTCACCGAGGACCATCTGCACGATGGTGGCGATGACCAGTGCCAACGCCACCGACAGCGGCAGGCTGACCGCCTCGCTGACGCCGGCCACGCCGAGCAGGTCGGCGAGACCACCGCCCAGATACGGCTCGGCGACGTAGCCGACCAGCAGCGCGGTGACGGTGATGCCGAGTTGGGCACCGGAGAGCATGAAGGAGAGCCGGCTGGTGACGGTCAGGGCCCGGGCGGCGGCCTGATCGCCGTCATCGGCAAGCTGGCGCAGCTTGCCCCGGTCCACGGCGACGTAGCCGAACTCCTGCGCCACGAAGTAGCCGGTGGCGGCAGTGAGAAGGATGATCAGTAGGAGACCAACGACGATCAACACGGGTCGCTCAGGGCTCCCGGGGTCGTCGGTACGGGGATATGCCGGGCACGACCCGGCTGGCTACTGCTGCCCTCCTGGGCAGAAGAGTCGATCATGCCGTCATTTTATCGGCGCTGGCTGGGACTCCGCTGGGGGTGGGCCGAAGGAGCGGAACGTCCGGTTCAGCGAGCGCCCCGGTTTGTCACGCCGGCCCGCCGCCTGGCGGTCGTCACGCCGGCCCCGCCGGCCCGCCGCCTGGTCCGCGTTCGGCCAGCTCATCGGCGTCGAGCAGGCTCCGGTCGAGCCGCCCCGACCGGTACGCGGCTCGCCCGATCATCTGCGCAGCCACCGGCGCGGTCGCCAACTGGAAGACCGCCACCAGCAGGATCATGCCCAGGTCCGCCGGGGACCGCAGCCGCAACGCGATGCCCAGCAGCAACAGGAGCACCCCGAGCACCTGCGGCTTGGTGGCCGCGTGCATCCGGGACAGCGCGTCCGGGAAACGCAGTACGCCGATCCCGGCGGCCAGGGCGAGCAGGGCGCCGGCCACCAGGCAACCGGCGCCGATCCAGTCCGCGATCGTCGCGATCACTGCTGCTCCCGGACGGCGAAGCGGACCAGCGACACCGAGCCCACGAAGCCGAGCAGGGAGAGCACCACCAGCACGGGCAGCGTGGTGGCGTGCCGGTTGACCGCCGCCTCGGCGCCCACCGCGCCGACCATCGTGGCGAGCAGCATGTCCGCGGCGATCACCCGGTCCACCAGCGACGGGCCACGGTAGAGGCGAGTCAGCGCGAGGAGCGCGGTGACCGACAGCAGTGCGGTGAGGACGACGGCCAGGAAGGTGGTCACGGGCGGGTTCCCTTCTCGGGTGAGGTGACGTCGAGTCGGCGCAGTTCACTGGTGGAGCCGACCGTGCGGACGATTCGCCGCTCGACGGCGAGCGTGCGGGCCCGGGCCACGTCCAGGTCCCCGGGGCCATGGGTGTCCAGGACGTGCAGGTAGAGCGTTCCGGAGTCCCGGTCCACCTCGAGGACCAGCGTGCCCGGCACCAACGAGACCGCCTCGGCGGTGAGCGCCAGGTTCAGGTCGGTGGACACCCGCAACCGGACCGCGATGATCGCCCCACGCGGTCGGTAGCCGGGCTGCACGGCGATCCGGGCGACGTGCAGGCTCGCGCTGACCAACTCGACGGCGAACCGGCCCACGAACACCAGCAGAGCCCACGGTCGCAACCGGCCGCCGAAGCTGACCGCCGGCAGCGGGTAGAACACCAGCACGGCCGCACCGACCAGCAGGCCACCGACCAGGTTGGCCCAGGTGATGTCGCCCCAGAGCAGGTTCCAGACCAGCACCAGCCACCCGAGTGCCACCGCCTGGTCCCGCCAGCGCCCGAGCCGGCCCCGCCCCACCACGGCGGGCCCGGGGGTGTCGGGAGCCGGCTCCGGGGAGCCGGTCACGGCACACCGCCCGGCAGCACCGCACGGACGTACGGGGTGCGCAGCCGCAGGTCCTCGGCCGCGTCGGCGGTGACGTCGAAGAGCGGACCGGCCAGCACTGTCAACGCCAGCCCGATGGCGACCAGAGCCACTGTGGCGCCCACCATCAGCCTCGGCAACTGGACGACCGGCTCGCTGGTGGCCAGCCGGGGCGCGCGCCAGAAGGCGATGTTCCACACCCGGGACGCCACGTACAGGGTGAGCAGGCTGGTCAGGGTGCCGGCCGCGACCAGCACCCCGGGCAGCGGCCCGCCGGCCGCCACCCCGGCCTGGAGCAGGCCGAGCTTGCCGAGGAAGCCGGAGAACGGTGGCACTCCGGCGAGATTCATGGCCGGGATGAAGAAGAGCACGCCCAGCAGCGGCGCCACCCGGGCCAGACCGCCGATACGACGCAGGTCGGTGCTGCCGGCACGCTCCTCGACCAGTCCGGCGACCAGGAACAGCGTGGTCTGGATGGTGATGTGGTGCACCACGTAGAAGATCGCGCCGGAGAGGCCGGCGACGGTGCTCAACGCCACCCCGAAGATCATGTAGCCGATGTGACTGACCAGGGTGAACGAGAAGAGTCGCTTCAGGTCGGACTGGGCCACCGCACCGAGGATGCCGATCACCATGGTCAGCCCGGCGACGACCATGAGCAGGATGTGGGCACGCCCACCGGGAAACAGCAACGTCTCGGTACGGATGATCGCGTAGACGCCCACCTTGGTGAGCAGACCCGCGAAGACGGCAGTGACCGGGGCCGGCGCGGTGGGGTAGCTGTCCGGCAGCCAGGCCGACAGGGGAAAGACCGCCGCCTTGATCGCGAAGGCCAGCAGCAACATCAGCTCCAGGGCCAGTCGGACACCGTCGGGCAGGTCGTCGAGGCGCTGGGCGAGCTGGGCGAGATTGAGCGTGCCGGTGGCGGCGTACACCAGACCGACCGACGTCAGGAAGATCATCGAGGAGAGGATGCTGACCACCACGTACGTCGACCCGGTCCGGATGCGGGTCTCGGTGCCCCCCAGGGTGATCAGCACGAAACTGGCGGCCAGCAGGATCTCGAACCCGACGAAGAGGTTGAACAGGTCACCCGCCAGGAACGCGTTGGTGACGCCGGCGGTGAGCACCAGGTACGTCGGGTGGAAGATCGACACCGGCGAGCTCTCGCTCGTCTCGCTGCGACCCTGGCCGATCGAGTAGAGCAGCACGCAGAGGGTCACCGCCGAGGAGACCACCAGCATCAGCGCGGCCAGTTGATCGGCCACCAGGACGATGCCGACCGGCGCCGGCCACCCCCCGACCGCCACCACCACCGGCCCGTGCCGGTACGCCTGCACCAGCAGCAGCACCGCCACAGTGAGCGTGGCGCCCAGACACAGCACGCTGGTCGCGCGCTGGATTCGGGGCTTCCCGGCCAACAGCAGGGTCAGCGCCGCACCGAGCAGCGGCACCACCACCGGCAGCGGCACCAGGGCGCGCATCACGACTCGTCTCCGCGTCGTAACCGCCGGCGGGCCGGCTCGGGATCGACCTGTTCCGGGTCACCGTTCGGTCCCTCCCCACCACGATCGGCCGCACCGACCTCGTTGCGCCCGGCCCGGCGGATGATCTGCCGGTCCTCCAGGTCGTCGGGCACCTCGTCGTCGCCGGAGAGATACCAGCTGCGGTACGCCACAGCGAGCAGGAACGCGGTGAACCCGAAGGTGATCACGATGGAGGTCAACACCATCGCCTGCGGCAGCGGGTCACTCATCCGCTCCACCGGGCCCGTGCCGACGACCGGCGCCCCGCCGGACCGCCCGCCCAACAGGATCAACAGGTTCACCCCGTTGCCGAGCATGACCACGCCCAGCAGGATCCGGGTCAGGCTGCGCTCCAACAGCAGCATCACCCCGCACCCGACCAGCACCGCGACGGCCAACACCAGCACCAACGTCGGCCCCGCACCGCTCCGCGTCATGCCCGGTCCCCCTTGTCGACGGCCAGCCCGCCGGTGGCCGTTCCGGTGGCCTCGATGTGCCGGTCCACCTCGGCACCGAGGCTGCGCAGGATGTCCAGCACCAACCCGATCACGACCAGGTACACGCCGATGTCGAAGAAGAGCGACGTGACCAGATGGGCGTCGCCGACCAGTGGCAGGGCTCGGTCGACCTTCGCGCTCTCCAACACCGACCCGCCGACCAGCAACGCCACCACGCCACTGCCCACCGCCAGGGCCAGCCCGGCGCCGAGAATCGCGCCGGCGCCGATCGGGGCCGCCTCGGTCAGCTCGTACCGGCCGCCGGCCAGGTAGCGCACCACCAGGGCGAGACCCGCCACCAGCCCGCCGGCGAACCCGCCGCCCGGCGCGTTGTGCCCGGAGAAGAGCAGGAACAGCGAGAACAGCACCACGGTGTGGAAGATCAGCCGGATGACCACCTCCAACACGATCGAGCGGCGTTCCTCGTAGAGGGTGGGGCCTCCGCGCAGCCAGACCGGCCGGCCGCGTCCACTCACGCCCTGCTCGGAATCGGGCCGGCGCGGCCGCGGTCCGGTGCGAGAGCGCTCGAAGATCAGGCTGGCCACCCCGGTCGCGGCCACCACCAGCACCGCCAGCTCGCCCATCGTGTCCCAGGCCCGAATGTCGACAAGGGTCACGTTGACCACGTTGCGGCCGTACCCGTGCGCCACCGCCAGGTCGGGGAAGGCGGCCGAGATGTCCGATGCCCGGCGGGCGCCGACGGCGGTGAGGGCCAACCCGGCGGCGACCAGCCCCGCCGCCGCCCCGATCACCCGACGGGCCCAGCGGGTACGGCGCAGCGGGCGGGCCGAGAACCGCTCCGGCAGGCGACGCAGCACCAGTACGAAGACGGCGATCGTCGCCGTTTCCACCAGAAACTGGGTGAGCGCCAGGTCGGGCGCTCCGTGCAGCACGAACAACATCGCCGTGCCGTAGCCGGTCATGCCCGCCAGCAGCATCGCCGTCAGCCGGCGACGGGCACCGACCGCCAGCACCGCCGCCACCGTGATCACCAGGACGACCACCGGTTGCAGCGCGCTGTCCCAGAGCGGAATCCGCGCCCGCCAGGGGCTGGCGGAGAGCATCGCCGCACCGGGCACCAGCACCAGGGTGACCAGGATGATGCCCAGATACTGCGGCAGTGAGCCACGCTGGGTCGCGCCGGTGACGTCGATGGCCAGCCGGTCGAACCGGCCGATGACCCACTCGTACCCCTGGTTGCCCCCCACCGGTGACCGGAACCGGGCCAGCACCGGGGCGAGCGGCCCACGCACGGCGAAGAGCAGGCCGCCGCCGCCGAGCGCCACCAGGGACAGGCCGAGCGCCGGGGTCGGCCCGGCCCAGAGCGCCAGGTGCGCGTCGACCCCGCCGAGCAGGTCGGCGTACGGGCGCAGCAGGTCGTCCAGCACGCTCGCGGCCGGACCGGCGAGCAGACCGACACCGGCGAGCACCGCGGGCGGGACCAGCAACGACGCGGCGATCGGCCCCGGCGGGACCGGCGCCACACCCGGCCGGTCGGCGAACGCGCCCCAGAGGAAGCGGGCGCTGTACGCGACGGTGAGCACCGTCCCGGCGACCAGGCCGGTGAGGAGCACGGGCTGGTCGGTGAACGCCCCGAACACCGCCTCCTTGGCCACGAAGCCGACCAGCGGTGGCACACCGGCCATCGACGCCGCGGCCAGCACGGCGACCACGAACAGCGGCTGGGACCAGTGCCGCACCCCGGACAACTCGCGCAGGTCACGGGTGCCGGCACCGTGGTCGATGATGCCGACGACCAGGAACAGTGCCGCCTTGAACAGGGCGTGCGCCAGCAGCATCGCGGTGCCGGCCAGCGCGGCGTCCGGGGTGCCCGAGCCGGTCACGGCCACCAGCAGGCCGAGCTGACTGACCGTCCCGTACGCCAGCAGCAGCTTGAGGTCGGTCTGGCGCAGCGCGGCCCATCCGCCGAGCAGCATGGTCGCCACACCGGCGATCTGCACCAGCGGCCGCCACGGGCCGACCGTGGCGAGCACCGGGGCGAGCAGCCCGACCAGGTAGACGCCGGCCTTGACCATGGCGGCGGCGTGCAGGTAGGCGCTGACCGGCGTGGGCGCCGCCATCGCCACCGGAAGCCACGAGCTGAACGGCAGCACCGCCGACTTGGACAGGGCGCCGGCCAGGATCAGCAGCACGGCGCCCACCAGGTACCCGCCGCCGGGCAGCGGCTGAGCGCTGATCTCCGACCAGCGGTAGGTGCCGGCGTGCTCGCCCAGCATGATGAAGCCGACCAGCATGGCGAGGCCGCCCAGCGTGGTGACCGTCAACGCCTGCGCCGCCGCCCAGCGGCTGGACCGCCGTTCGGTGCTGTGCCCGATCAGCAGGTACGAGAAGATCGTGGTCAGCTCCCAGCCGACGTAGAGCAGCAGCAGGTCGTCGGCGAAGACCAGGACGAGCATCGCGCCCGCGAACGCGACCAGGACCGCTGCGAACTGCGCCAGCCCGGTGGAACCGGCACCGAAGTAGCGGGCGCTGTAGACCAGCACCAGCGCGCCGACGCCGCCGATCAGCAGCGTCATCAGCCAGGACAGCGTGGTGAGCCGGAACGCGATGTCGAGGCCCAACTGCCGGATCCACGGGTACGTCTCGACCACCGCCCCGCCGTCGGCGACGGCCGGGGTGCGGGCCACCGCCCAGCAGAACGCGGCGGCCGGCGCGAGCGCCAGCGGGTAGCACGCGCGCGGACCCCACCACCGGACGAGCAGGGGCGCGGCGAGCGCCGCCACGAGATGGAGGATGAGCAGTACCAGCACCTGCGCTCCTGATCGACATGGCCGACGCCCGTGGCAGCGGTGGCGCCTAGCAGCGATCAGACGCCAGTTCCTCCCCCGCCGGGCGGTTTTGCCAGAATTCGCCCCCAGAGCCCCAACCC
>NZ_JAGPXY010000120.1 GCF_018070325.1 Micromonospora sp. H61 | reverse complement strand
CTCGATGGCCGACTGGCTGGACGCGACCCGCTTCCTGCTCGACAGCGACGACATCGCCGGCCCGGTCAACGTGGTGGGGCCGAACCCGGTCACCAACACGGAGTTCACCAGCGAGCTGGCCCGGCAACTGCACCGCCCGGCGATCATCCCGATCCCCGCGCTGGCGCTCAAGGTGGTGCTCGGCGGCTTCTCCCACGAGGCCCTCACCAGCACCAGAGTCCTCCCCGGAGTCCTAACGAGAGCCGCCTACCCCTACCACCACCAAACCCTCCCCCAAGCCCTCCAAGCAGCCCTAACAACCCCCTAACCCCCACCCCGTCCTGCCTACCCCCGGTGGTTCGGCCCTTGGCAGAATCGGCTGTCGGCGGGTCGTCGGTGGGCCAGCGTGGGCCGATGCTGGACCAATGGCGATTTTCTCCCTCCAGGCCACCCCGACCGACGCGGCGAGCTGGGCCGAGCTGGCCCGTCGGGCCGAGACCGCCGGCTTCGACGCTCTGCTCGCCGCGGACCACCCCGGCGACGTGACGTCACCGTTCGTGGCGCTTGCCGCCGCCGCCCCGGTCACCTCGACGATCGGCCTCGGCTCGTACGTGTCGAACCTCGGCGTACGGGAACCGATGCTGCTCGCGGCCGACGTGGCCACCCTTGATCTGATCTCCGGCGGACGGGCCCGGCTCGGTGTCGGCGCCGGTCACACCCCGGCGGAGTGGCGCGCGGTAGGCCGGGAACGCCCCGACGTGGCCGGCCGGGTCCGCCGTTGCGTGGCCGTCGCCGAGGCGGTACGCGCCCTGCTCGACGGCGCCTCGGTCACCGTCGACTCGGCCGAGCTGACGATGCGCGAGGCGATGCTGCGCGAACCCCGGCCGGTGCAGGACCGGATCCCGCTGACGATGGGTACGGCGAACTCGACGCTGCTGCGCTGGGCCGGCGCGCACGCCGACGTGGTCGGGCTGACCGGGTTCGGACGTACCCTCGCCGACGGCCACCAGCATGAGGCGCGCTGGCGGGCCGACCAGATCGAGGCACAGCTGGCCTGTGTGGCCGCCGGCGCGGCCGGCCGGACCGACCCGCCGGCGTTGGAGGCGCTGGTCCAGACGGTGGTGGTCACCGACGACGCGGAGGCTGCCGCCGCGGAACAGGCCCGGCGCAACGGCATGACGCCCGCCGAACTGCTGGCCACCCCGTTCGTGCTGATCGGCACTGTGGACGAGATCATCACGGCGGTCGTCGAACACGAACGGCGCTGGGGGGTGACCCGGTTCGTGGTCCGCAGCGACGCGCTGGATCCGCTCGCGCCGGTCCTGGCCCGCCTGACCTGATCCCCCACCGACAGCCCTGTCGATCAAGAGGTTTGCGTCAGATTCCGGCTTCCGGACGACGCAAACCTCTTGATCAACAGGGGCAAGCGGGGTGGGGGTCAGCAGCCGATTACCCAGTGGTTGGGGGCGGTTTGCTTGAGGGCGCTGGTGTAGAAGGTGTTGTAGAGGCCCATGCGCTGGTTGGAGCCGTTGGCGTAGGCGTAGCCGCCGGACTGGTACGCCCGACCGGCCGCCACGTGCGCGTAGTTGCTGGCCGTCACACAGGTCGGCGGCGTGGTCGGGGTGGCCGTCGGGGTCGGCGTGGGGGTGACCGTCGGGGTCGGGGTCGGGTTGGTCCCGCCGCCGTTCAGACCGAAGAAGAGCGCGTCACGGTACGTCGAGCAGATGGAGTCCAGGAAGTACGCGCCGGCGGTGCCGCACTGCTCGGCCGCCGAGCCCGGGTCGACGGGCGTGCCGTGGCCCATCCCGGAGATCCGGTAGAGCCGCACGTCGTCGTTGCCGTACACCTCGAGGCTGGTGTTGCCGGGCAGCGACGAGGTGCTGGTCGGGGTCTGCGACACGCCCCGCACGTTGGTCCACTGGTCGCGGGACTCGGTGCCGTTGAGCGGTACGACCGTGTAGTCCGAGGTGCCGTGCCAGATGGCCACCCGGGGGCGCGGGCCGGTGTAGCCGGAGTACGCGCCACGCACCAGGTCGCCCCACGCGGCCGGGGTCTTGTCCGCACCCGGGCTCATGCAGCTGAACGCGTTGACCATGCTGGTGGCGCAACGGTACGGGATCCCCGCGATGATCGATCCGGCCGCGAAGACGTCCGGGTAGGTGGCCAGCATGACCGCGCTCATCGCCCCGCCCGCGGAGAGCCCGCTGACGTAGACCCGGGAGCCGTTCACCCCGTAGTTCGTCTTGGCGTGGTCGACCATCTGCTTGATCGACAGCGCCTCACCCTGACCTCGGGTGGTGTCCCCCGCCTCGAAGAAGTTGAAGCAGGAGTTGGCGTTGTTGCCGGCGGGCTGCTGGGCGACGATCAGGGCGAACTTCCACTGGTCGGCGTACTTCTGCCAGCCGGAGTTGGCGAAGTAGCCGGAGGCGTTCTGCGTGCACCCGTGCAGCAGGACGACGGCCGGGGAGTTGGCCGGCAGGCCGTCCGGCCGGTAGGCGTACATGGCGAGGTTGCCGGGGTTGGAGCCGAACCCGGTGACCTGGGTGAGGGTGGCGGCCTGGGCGGGTGCGGCGACGGCGACCGCGCCCGCTACGGCGAGGGCGAGCCCGGCGACCACACCGAGCAGCCGGGTGAGGGTGGATGAGGAGCGGCGCACGGCGGCCTCCTGGAGGGCGGACTGTGAACTGGGTCACTGTCGGGTTGCCGTGACGTTACGACGACGTGTCGGCGCTATGACATGGGGCACACTCACACATTCACGACGGACGCTGTGTACGCCGGACCGTCGCCGTGGCGGACCTATTCCATCCCCAACGGTCCCGTCCTTGCAGGTCTGACCGGCCCGTCCAGGTCCGGTTGGTAACGTCCGCTGCGTGCCGTCCTCCCCGTCGCTGGCCACCGGGCCCGCACCCGTGTCACCGCCGCGCACCGTCCGGGACCGCCGGGCCGACCTGATCGTCGTGCTGGTGGCGCTCGCGCTCGCCGTCTGGGTGACCAGTGGGCTGTGGCGGGACCCGAACGTCCGCACCATCACCGCCAACTCCAGCGACCAGGCGCTGTTCGAATGGCTGCTGGCCTTCGGTGGGCACGCGGTCACCCACTGGGACAACCCGCTCTTCACCTACCTGATCAACGTCCCGGACGGCGTGAACCTCGCGGTCAACACGACGATCACGGTGTACGCGGTGGTCTTCGCCCCGCTCACGTACCTGATCGGGCCGCCGGCGACGTTCCTGGTGATCCTCACCCTGAACCTCCTCGCCACCGCGCTGGTCTGGTACTGGCTGCTCTCCCGGCACCTGGTCCGCAGCCGGCTGGCCGCCGGGGTCGGCGCCCTGTTCATCGCCTACTCCCCCGGCATGGTGTCGCACGCCAACGCGCACCTGAACTGGACCGCCGGTTGGCTGGTGCCGCTGCTGATCTGGCGGCTGTTCGCGCTACGCCGCCCCGGGCACTGGCTGCGCGACGGGGTGATCCTCGGCGTGCTGGTCGCGGTGGCCTTCTCGATCGCCGCCGAGGGGCTCTTCTTCACCGCGCTGGCACTGGGGGTGTTCGTCGCCATCTGGGCGCTGCACCCGGCCAACCGGGTGGAGGCCCGCGCCGCGCTGCCCACCTTCCTGCGCGGGCTCGGGGTGACCGCAGTGGTCGCCGGCGTGCTGCTGTCGTACCCCCTGTGGTTGCACTTCGCCGGGCCACAGCGGTTCCACGGCACCGGCTTCGATCCGGTGATCCACTCGGAGGACATCGCGGCGTTCGCCGCCTTCCCGCGCCGCTCGCTGGCCGGCGAGGCCGGGTTGGGCACCTCGCTGGCGCCGAACCCGACCGAGGAGAACTCGTTCTTCGGCATCCCGCTGCTGGGGCTCACCGTGATCTGTTTCGTCGTGCTCTGGCGGCGGGCCGACCCGCACCGCCGGGCCACCCTCTGGGCGCTGGGCGCCCTCGCTCTGATCTTCACGGTGCTCTCCTTCGGGCCGGTCGCCAAGGTCGACGGCCGACGCACCGATCTGCCCATGCCGTTCGACCTGGTCGGACAACTGCCGGTGGTGAACGCCGCACTGCCGGCCCGGCTGGCGCTGGTGGTCGCGCCCGTGGTCGGGCTGTTGCTGGCGTACGTCGTCGACCAGTTGCGCGCCGCACCACCCCGGCACCGCTCCACGGAACTGGCCTGGCTGCTGGGTTTCGCGGTGGCCCTGCTGCCGCTGCTGCCCACCCCGCTGCTGACCGACGAGCGGGAGCCGATCCCGCGCTTCATCACCTCCGGCACCTGGCGGGACTACGTGTCACCCGACGGGGTGCTGACCCCGGTGCCGCTGACCGTGGACATCTACCCGGACGGCCAGCGCTGGCAGGCGTACGCGTTGTCGCACCGCCAGGGCGAGTTCGCCATCCCGGGCGGCTTCTTCCTCGGCCCCGGCGGGCCGGACGGGCGGGGCCGGATCGGTCCGGTGCCGCGCACGCTGAGCGCGTTGATGGACCAGGCCGGCCGCACCGGGCTGGTCCCCATCGTCACCGACGGAACGATCCGGGAGGTCCAGTCGGACCTGCGGCACTGGCGCATCGAGACGGTGGTGCTCGCCGACGAGGTGCACGGCGCGAAGTTCGAGGTCGACGAGGAGGCGCTGCTGCGTACCGGCACCGCCCTGTTCGGCGAGCCGCAACGGGTCGACGACGTCTGGCTCTGGCGCATTCCACCGGCCGACCAGTAGGCAGGTGATCTTCCCCGGTGAGGCGGCTCACCAGGGATGATCGCCTCTGACGGGACTAGGCTGGTTGCCGTGACGACGACGACCCCAGGCCTGACGGCCGTCCGTGCCGGCCTGCTCGACTACCAGGCCGCCTGGGACGAGCAGCGGCGCCTGCACGAATCGGTGGTGGCCGGCGAGCGCGGCGACACGGTGCTGCTGCTGGAGCATCCGAGCGTCTACACCGCTGGCAAGCGCACCGAACCGTGGGACCGGCCCATGGACGGCACTCCGGTCGTCGACGTGGACCGTGGCGGCAAGATCACCTGGCATGGGCCGGGGCAGCTCGTCGGTTACCCGATCCTGCGCCTGCCCGACCCGGTGGACGTGGTCGCCTACGTGCGCCGGACCGAAGAGCTGCTCATCGACGTGTGCGCCGAGTTCGGGCTGACCGCCGGCCGGGTCGAGGGGCGCAGCGGGGTCTGGGTGCCCGAGGACGACCGGGGGCCGGCCCGCAAGGTGGCGGCCATCGGCATCCGGGTGGCCCGGGGCGTCACCCTGCACGGCTTCTCGATCAACTGCGACTGCGACCTGACGTACTTCGACCGGATCGTGCCGTGCGGCATCCGGGACGCGGGCGTCACCTCGCTCACCGCCGAGCTGGGCCGCCCGATCAGCGTCGCCGACGTGCTGCCGGTGGTCGAGCGCCGGCTTTCCACCCTCATCGAGGTCTGAGCTGCGGGCCCCCGGCGGCGACGCCGGGGGCCCGCCTCGCTCATGGCGTCAGTCGGTGCAGGTCACGCGGGAACGCGGTGACCTCCCGGATGTTGGCCGCGCCGACCAGCCGGGCCACGAACCGTTCCAGGCCGACGGCGAAGCCACCGTGCGGTGGCATGCCGTGCCGGAACGCGTCCAGGTAGCCGACGTACGGCTCGACCGGCTCACCCCGGGCCGCCAACGCCGCCAGGTAGTCGGCGTGCCGGTGCAGCCGCTGCCCGCCGGTGACCAGCTCCAGACCACGGAAGAGCAGGTCAAAACCGTTCGAGTACGCGGGCCGCGCCGGGTCCGGGTGGGTGTAGAAGGGACGCTTCGCCATCGGGTAGCCGGTGACGAAGAGGAAGTCCGACCCGTGTTCGCGCCGGGCCCACTCCCCCAGCGCCCGTTCGTGGGCCGGCGCGAGGTCCGGCTCGTCGGCGGGCGCGCCGGCGATCGTCAGCGCCTCGGTGAAGTGCACCGCCGGGATCTCCGCCGGCACCTGCGGCGGCGTGACGCCGAGCGTCGCCAGGGCGCTGCCGGCCCGCCCACTCACCGCGTCCAGCATCCCGGCCACGCTGTCGCGCAGCACCCGCATCACGTCCCGGTGGTCGGTGACGAAGCCCAGTTCCGCGTCGAGCGACGTGTACTGGGCGAGGTGCCGGACGGTGTCGTGCGGTTCGGCCCGGAAGGCCGGCCCCACCTCGTAGACACGTTCGAAGACGCCGACCATCAGCTGCTTGTAGAACTGCGGCGACTGGGCCAGGTACGCGGGTCGGCCGAACCAGTCCAGCGCGAACACGTTCGCCCCGCTCTCGGTGCTGGAGCTGACCACCTTCGGCGTGTGGACCTCCACGAAGTCCTGGGCGTCGAGTGCGGCCCGGAACCCCGCCACCGCGGCCGCCGAGATCCGCAGCGCGGCCGACCGGGCGGGGTGCCGCAGCGCGGTGGGCGCGTTGTCAAGCTGGGTGGGCAGGCTCGCGGTGAGCGCCGGCCGGTACAGGTCGAACGGTGGCGGCACGGCGGGCGGCCCGAGGAGACGTACCGTCGGGTCGGTCAGCTCGACCCCGGCGGGCGCCGTGCCGTTCGCGGTGGCCGTCGCGGTGACCTCGACGACCGTCTCCTCGGTGAGTTTCTCCAGCTCGGCGCGGACGGCCGGGTCGGTGACGACCACCTGGGCCAGGCCGGTGGCGTCCCGCACGATCAGGAAGGCCACCGACTTGAGCAGTCGGCGGCGGTGCACCCAGCCGGCGATCCGCACTGTCGTGCCGATCCTGCCGGGCAGTTGCTGGGACAGGGTTCGTTGCATGGCGTGCTGCTCCTCGGTCGATCGCCACGCCGTCGCCGCCCCGGGGTGGCGAAAGCGTCGCATCAGCCCCAGGGAGGTGTGGGCGAGCGGGAACCTCGCGGTGCCACCACACCTTCGCCCCCGCCGGAGCGGGGGCCTCGTTCGTCGCCTGATGACCGGGGCCAGCCGGGCGGGCTCTACTGGGCGCGAGGGACCCGCGGCCGTTCTTCCCGCAGCTCGGGAGGGTCTTCGCGCCCCGGTGCCAGACCGCCTCTCAGCACCGGCGGCTCTCTGCACTGGCGGGTCGGGGGCTACTCGGCTCCGTCGTCGCTGTTGCCGGCGACCGTAGCACCGGGTTCCCCGGTCTGTGACGCCCTTTTCCGACCGGCCGGTGTCCGGCGTCACAACGTTCGGGGCGTGACGCCGGTCGCCTGACGCACATAGACACCCGCCGTCCGGCGTAGGCTCATTTTCGTGACGATCGAGCACTCCGCGCCGACGACCGGCCAGGCAGCGCGCACCGCAACGGCGGCCCCCGAGGGGCGGCGTCTGCTGCGGATCGAGGCGCGTAACGCCGAGACGCCGATCGAGCGCAAACCGCCATGGATCAAGGTCAAGGCCAAGATGGGCCCGGAGTACACCCAGCTGCGCGGGCTCGTCTCGCGCGAAGGGCTGCACACCGTCTGCCAGGAGGCCGGCTGCCCCAACATCTACGAGTGTTGGGAAGACCGGGAGGCCACCTTCCTCATCGGTGGTGACCAGTGCACCCGGCGCTGCGACTTCTGCCAGATCGACACCGGCAAGCCGGCCGAGTTCGACGCCGACGAGCCGCGTCGCGTCGCCGAGTCGGTGGTCTCGATGGGGCTGCGGTACGCCACCATCACCGGTGTCGCCCGTGACGACCTGCCCGACGGCGGCGCCTGGCTGTACGCCGAGACCGTCCGACAGATCCACGCCCTGCAGCCCGGCTGCGGCGTCGAGCTGCTGATCCCGGACTTCAACGCCGTCCCCGAGCAGTTGGCCGAGGTCTTCAGCTCCCGTCCCGAGGTGCTGGCCCACAACGTGGAGACCGTGCCGCGCATCTTCAAGCGCATCCGGCCGGCGTTCCGCTACGACCGCTCGCTGGACGTGATCCGGCAGGCCCGCGCCGACGGCCTGGTCACCAAGAGCAACCTCATCCTGGGCATGGGCGAGGAGCGGGCCGAGGTCTCGCAGGCGCTGCGCGACCTGCACGAGGCCGGCTGTGAGCTGATCACCATCACCCAGTACCTGCGCCCCTCGCCCCGGCACCACCCGGTGACCCGCTGGGTCAAGCCGGAGGAGTTCGTGGAGCTGCGCGAGGAGGCCGAGGAGATCGGCTTCGCCGGGGTGATGAGCGGGCCGCTGGTGCGTTCGTCGTACCGGGCCGGCCGGCTCTACAAGCAGGCCATCGACGCCCGCGCCGCCGCCTCGGTCGCCACCGCCGGCTGACTCCGCCGGCAGCGCCGCACTGCCGTTCGGCGTCCGGGTGTCATGATCCTGTGATGACCGTCGGCGTACGCGAGCAGCCGCGCGGCGCGGACTCGCCCCGCCCGCGACCCGGCGTACGTCCCGGTCTGGTCGGTTGGCTCACCGGGTTGGCGGTGCTCGCCGGAGTGGGTTACCGGCTCTGGCTGCTGCTGCACGCCGCCCCGCCGACCAACAGCGACGAGGCCACCATGGGGTTGGCCGCGCTGCACATCGCGCGGGGTGAGGGCTTCCCGGTCTGGTTCTACGGCCAGCAGTACATGGGCACGCTGGAGGCGTACCTGGCCGCGCCGGTGTTCGCCCTGGCCGGTGGGCCGTCGCTGCTCGGGCTGCGGTTGCCCACGCTGGCCCTGTACGCGCTGTTCCTGCTGCTGGCCTGGCGGTTGACGCTGCGGCTGACCGGGGACCGGTGGTTCGGGCTGCTGATGGTGGCGCTGCTGGCCCTCGGTTCCGACCGGATCGTCAAGAACCAGCTGATCGCCGGCGGCGGCTACCCCGAGATGAACGCGGCCGGGGCGGCGCTGGCGGTGCTCGCCGTGGATCTGGCCACCGGTCGACCGGGGCGGCGATCGGCCGGCTCCGGGGAACCCCACGGGCGGACGACCGGGCGACCCGGCCGGCGGCTGGCGCGCTGGGCCGCGTGGGGGTTCCTGGCCGGGCTGATGCTCTGGGTCGATCCGCTCGTGTTGCCGTACGTCGCGGCGACCGGCGCGGTCCTCGTCGGGTTCTGCGGGCGGGAGCTGTACGGTGCCGCCGGGGCGCTGCTCGCGGCGGCGGCAGTGCTGGGGGCGGCCCCACTGCTGCTGCACAGCCTGTCGACCGGGCGCAACCCGCTGCACGCCGTACTCGCGGCCAGCGGTGCGAACGCCAGCGCGGGCTGGCCGGACCGGCTGCACGGCGGCCTGGTGCTCGGCCCCGGTCTGGGCATGGGCTTCTGCGCTCCCGGCCAGTGCGCCACCTGGCAACTGTGGTGGGCGCTGGCCCTGCCGCTGCTGCTGGCCATCGCCGCCGCCACCGCCTGGCGGGCCCTGCGCACCTCCGACGCCGCTGACCCCGCCGCTGTCGGCCCGGACGCGGTGTCGCCCCGGGTGGCGGCGGCGGCCCGGCTGGCGCTCGTGCTGGCGGCGGTGGCCACCCTCGGCGCGTACACAGTGAGCAGTTCCGCCGGGCTCACCCCGGTGGAGAGTTCCCGCTACCTGTCCTGCCTGCTCATCTCCCTGCCGGCGCTGCTCTGGCCGGTGTGGACGGTGGCCCGGCACGGGCTGCGTCCGGCGGCGACCGGCCGGCGGGGCGTCGGGTCGACGCTGGCCCGGTCGGTCGCTGTGGTGCTGCTCGCCGCCACGCTGGGCACCGCCGCCCACGCCACCTGGCGGGCGGCGGAGACCGTCCCGGCGACCCGGGCCGCCGAGGCCCGGCACACCGAGTTGGTGAGCACCCTGCGGCAACTCGGCGTACGGCACGTGCGCGCCGGCTACTGGACCTGCAACCGGCTCACCTTCACCAGCGCGGAGCAGGTGGTCTGCGCGGTCGTCGACGACACCCGGCGCCCCGGTTTCGACCGCTACCCCGCGTACCGGCGGGAGGTGGACAGCGCGGCGGCCCCGGCCTGGGTCGCGCCGGCCGGCTCACCCCGGGCGGGGGTGCTCGACGAGCGGCAGCGAGTCACGCCGGGCAGCCTCGAACTGGTCACCATCGAGGGCTGGCGCATCTACCTGCCGCGCTGACCTCGGCGGCCCACGTCAGCGCGGCGGCCTCGGTGCGCGTCCCGACGGCTTCGGTGCGCGGCCCGCCGGTCTCGGTGCGGGAGCCTCGGTGCGCGTCAGCGCGGCGCGGCGGCCTCGGTGAGCAGGCCGAGGCGGTGGGCCAGGGCGGCGGCCTCCACCCGGTTGGTCACACCCAGCTTCGCGATGATCCGGGATACGTGCACGCTTGCCGTCTTCGGCGAGATGAACAGCCGCTCGGCGATCCGGCTGTTGCTGTACCCCTCGGCAACCAGGCGCAGCACCTCCCGCTCCCGGGCGGTCAGCAGGTCCGCGCCGGCCCCGCCCCCGGCGCGCAGGCCGACCCGCCGCGCCAGGGTGGCGGCCGCCTCGACCAGCGGGGTCGCACCCAGCCGCCGGCCGATCTCGGTGGCCTCGGTGACCACCGCCGCCGTCTCGTCGCGTTCCCCGGCTGCGGCGGTCGCCTCGGCCAGCGCCAGCAGCGCTCTGCCCCACGGGTA
>NZ_JAGPXY010000012.1 GCF_018070325.1 Micromonospora sp. H61 | reverse complement strand
CCCCCCACCCCGCCCCCCCCCAGCCCGCCCCACCCTCCCAGGCCGGCAGCCATCAGCGCCGTCACGAGCAGCGCGGCCGGGCCCCCCGGCACCCAGCCTGTGGCCAGCGCCGCCAGCTCGGCGGCGAGCAGCGCGGCGCCGGCGAGCGCGAGCAGGCTGACCGGCACACCGGGCAGCACCGCGCGGCCGAACCGGCGCACTGTCGTGCGCGCCGACGGCCAACTGCCGGTACGCGTCCAGTCGTGCACCGCCGCGCTGGCCGTGCCCGCCGCCGCGGCGGCGGTGAGCAGGGGCACCGCCGCGAGGGTCAGCAGGATGCCCAGCAGTGCCAGGTCGGCGGCGTCGCGAGCGACGTCGCGCCAGTCCCGCCGCCCGCCGGGGTCCGGAGGTTCAGCCCTTGATGCCACTGGTGTTGATCCCCTCGACGAGCATCCGCTGGAACGCGACGAAGAACAGGAAGACCGGCAGCAGCGACAGCACCGACATGGCGAACATCGGGCCGACCGCGCTCTGGCTGGTCGAGTCGATGAACAGCGTCAGCGCGACCGGAACTGTGTAGTCCTCCAGTTGGGACAGGAAGACCAACTGGCGGAAGAAGTCGTTCCAGGTCCAGATGAACGAGAAGATCGCCGTGGTGACCAGCGCCGGGCGGCTCAGCGGCAGGATGATGTGCCGGAAGATGCCGAACGGACCGGCGCCGTCGATGCGGGCCGCCTCGTCCAGCTCCCGGGGGACGCCCCGCATGAACTGCACCATGAGGAAGACGAAGAACGCCTCGGTGGCCAGGAACTGCGGAATGAGCAGCGGCAGGTACGGCCAGTCACCGCCGACCAGCCCGAGCGTGCGGAACAGGATGTACTGCGGAACGATCAGCACGTGCTGGGGCAGCAGCAGCGTGCCGATCATGACGGCGAACCACATGCCGCGCAGCCGGAACCGCAGCCGGGCGAAGGCGTACGCGGCCAGCAGGCAGGAGAGCCCGTTGCCGATGACGGTGAGCAGGCTGACCATGGCGCTGTTGAGGAAGAACCGGCCGAAGCTGACGTCGAAGTTGGACCACCCGGCGGTGTAGTTGCCCGGGGTGAAACGCTCGGGCAGCAGCCCGACGTTGTTGACGATCTCCTCCTGGGACTTCAGCGAGGTGCCCACCATCCAGATCAGCGGGTAGAGCACCACGGCGACGATCGCCACCAGGATCAGCAGCCGCAGCACGGGCCGTCCGCCGGGTCGTCGACGCGCGTTCGGCGGCGCTGCGGTCGTCGGGGTCACCGTCACCATCACCGGTCCTCGCCGTCGGAGTAGTGCACCCAGAACCGTCCGGTGCTGAAGAAGATCGCGGTGATGACCGCGATGGCGAGCAGGAACACCCAGGCCATCGCCGAGGCGTAGCCCATGTTGAGGTCGGTGAAGCCGGTGATGTAGAGGTTCAGCGTGTACATGAGGGTGGAGTCGACCGGGCCGCCGGTGCCGTTGCTGAGCACGAACGCGGCGGTGAAGCCCTGGAAGCCGTTGATGGTCTCCAACACCAGGTTGAAGAAGATGACCGGGGAGAGCATCGGCAGGGTGACGTTGCGGAACTGGCGGAAACGGCCGGCCCCGTCGACCGACGCGGCCTCGTACAGCTCGGTGGGCACCTGCTTGAGCCCGGCCAGGAAGATCACCATCGGTGCGCCGAACTGCCAGATGGCCAGCACCATCAGTGTTTCGAGGGCCCAGTCGGGGTCGTTGACCCACGGTTTGCCGGTGATGCCGAAGAGGCTCAGCAGCGAGTTGAACGCGCCGTCGCGGTTGAACATGTTGACCCAGACGATGGCCAGCGCGACGCTGCCGCCGAGCAGGGACGGCAGGTAGAACAGCCCGCGAAACAGCCCGACGCCGCGCCAGGCACGGTTGAGCAGCAGCGCCACGCCGAGCGCCGCGGCCAGCTTCAGCGGTACGGCGATCAGCGCGAAGGTCAGGGTGACCCGCACCGCGTGCCAGTACGACGGGTCGGCGGTGAACATCCGTTCGTAGTTGGCCAGCCCCACCCACTCCACCTCGGAGAAGGGGGTGAGGATGTCGTAGTTGGTGAAGCTCAAATAGAGCGACAGCAGCATGGGGATCGCCGTGACACCCATCAGGCCGATGAGCCACGGCGACAGGAAGACGTACCCCGCCAGACCTTCGCTGTGCCGGAAGCGTCCGGGCCCACGCCACTGCGCGTGGGCCCGGTCGGATCCGGGGCCGCGTCGGGTCGGGTCGGGTGCCGTGGTCAACGCCACGAACAGCTCCTCTCCTCGCCTCGCGGCGCGGTCAGGCGATGGCGGACTTGCACGCCTCGATGAACTGGGCGGCGGCCTCGGCGGGGGTGGCCCGGCCGTACTGCGCGTTCTCGGCGGCCTTGATCAGCTCGGACTTCACCTTGCTGTGGCCCTTGATGGGCACCTGCGGTGACTTGCCGAACTTCTGGGTCAGCTCCGCCTCGACGGCGATGGACTGCTTCATGGCGGGGTCGGTGGTGTCGTCGCTGACCACGCGGCGCAGGTCCAGGTTGGACGGCAGACCGCGGTCGGTGCCGAGCAGCTTGACCGCCTCCTGGTCGTTGTTCAGGAAGTTGATCACGTCGACCGCGACGTCCTTGTTCTTGCTGCCCTTGAACACCGACCAGTACATCGAGGCACGGGCCCACTGCGCGCTCGGATCACCGGGGTAGGCGATCACGCCCAGCTCGTCCTTGGTGTTCTTCTTCAGGTCCGGCATCTGGTTGGCCCAGACCCAGGAGGTCGCCGACTTGCCGGTGACCACCAGCTGCTTGGTGACGTCGCTGGAGTTGCCCTCGTGGATGACGTCGGCGCTCGGGGTGGCCTTGCGGTCCCGGGCGCCCTTCCACAGGTCGAACCACTTGGTCACGTCCTCGGCGGCGAAGCCCAGCTCCTTGCCCTGGTAGAGGTCCTTGCCCTGTTGGCGCAGCCAGACCCAGAACGCCTTGTAGTCGGCGCTCGGGTCCTGCGTGCCGGGCACCTTGGTCTTGGCGGTGACCTGCTCGGCCCAGGCGATGTGCTCCTCCCACGACATTCCGGTGGTCGGCTCGGGCAGGTTGTTAGTGGTCAACAGCGTCTTGTTGTAGACCAGGCCCTGGGTGTTCTCCCCGGCGGCCAGACCGGCGAGCTTGCCGTCGACCACGCCGTACTGCCAGAGGCTCTCGGGGAACTTGGAGGTGTCCAGCTTCCCGGACTCCTGGTACGAGGTCAGGTCGAGCGTGGTGTTGCGGGCCGCGTACTCGGCGAGGTAGTTGTCGTCGATCTGGAACAGGTCCGGCGGGTTGCCGCCGGCGGTGAGGGTGGCCAGCTTGTCGAAGTAGCCCTGGTTGGCCTGCCAGGTCTTCTCGAACGTCACGTTCGGATGCTTCTTGGTGTAGAGAGCCAGGGCGTCCTCGGTCAGTTTGGCCCGGGCATCGCCGCCCCACCAGAAGATGGAGAGCTTGACCGGCGCGTTCGGGTCGGCGGCGCCGCCGTCGTCGTCTCCGCAGGCGGCGGCGCCGAACATCAGCGGTGCGGCGACTGTCACGGCGAGCAGGCCACGTAGCAGGCGCCGCCGGGGCAGAGGGGTACGGTGGGCGCGCCCGACGGGCGCGTCAGTGGTGGGGGGCGTTGCGGGGTGCATGTGCGCTCACTCCTCGGCATTAGGAGGCGACGGCGTCACCGGTGGCAGCAGTCGGGATGCCCGGGCCCGCAGGGCAATGCGGGCCCGGGCCACGTGGTGCGGCCAGGGGACGTGCCGGTCGGGCGTACGGGCCCGGGCCGGTCGAGTCGCGGATGACCAGGTCGGTCTGGAGCATTACCTGTGCGGTGGTACGACGGACGCCGAGCGCCGTGCCGGCACCGGACCCCCGCGCACCGCGCGGTGACTCGATGTCCTGTTGCAGCAGCATGTCGACGGCCGTCCGGCCGGCGGCCCCGGTGGGTGTGGCCACCGTCGTCAGTTTGGGGCGGGTCAGCCGACTCAGGGTGATGTCGTCGACCCCGACGACGCTCACCTCCTGCGGCACCCGGACCCCGAGCGCGTCCAGCCCTTCGATGAGGCCGATCGCCATCAGGTCGTTGTAGGCGAGCACTGCCGACACGCCACTGCGTCGCACCTGCTCGGCGACGGCGGAGCCGCCGACCTCGGTGGGCGCGTTGGGGCCGAGCATGGTCAACTCCGCGCCACCGGCTCGGGCGGCCGCCCCGGCGGCACGGCGCATCTCCCGGTTGGTCCACGAACTGCGCGGGCCACCGAGCAGGGCGATGCTGCGGTGCCCCAGGCCGACCAGGTGCTCGATCGCCGAGCGGGCGCCCTGCCCGACGTCCATGAGCACGCAGGGCAGGCCGGTCACCTGGCGGTTCACCACGACCAGTGGCACCTCGCGGCTGAGCTGCTCGATCAGGCTGTTGCTCATCCGAGGGCTGCACAGCAGCACCCCGTCCACCTGCTTGGCCAGCGCGTGGACCAACTCTTCCTCGGCGGTCGGGTCCTCGTTGGTGTCGGCCACGAAGACGTGGTAGTCGCGGTGCCGGGCCTGACTCTCCGCCGCCTTGATCAGCGGCGGGAAGAACGGGTTCGCGATATCCGCGATGATCAGCCCGATGTTGTGCGTCCTCCCGGTGATCAGGGCCCGGGCGGCGCGGTTGGGCCGATAGCCCAGATCCTCCGCGCAGGCCAGCACCCGGACCCGGGTCTCGGGGTTGACCAGGTGTGGAGCGGAGAAGGTGCGCGACACGGTGGAGATGTGCACACCGGACGCCCGGGCGACGTCCCGGATGGTGACTGGCACGGCGGCCCCTTCGTCCGATGTGGTGGCGGTCACGCAGGTGTGGCCCATTAATGCAAACGGTTGCGCCAGTGTCAACGGTCAATGATTACGGCTTCGTTGCACCCACACTCCCCTTGGTGACCTGTGGCCTCTCAAACGCTGACAAATGACGCCGATCCCGCTGTCGTCGTTGACGCGAACGGATCGATCGTGATTACTTCATTGCAAACCTTTGCAGCACCACGGGAGGCGACCGCATGTCACCGAGAGCCGCCGGGCGAGCCCGGTACGCCGTCGTGGGCACCGGCGCGCGGGCCGAGATGTTCGTCCGGGCGCTGGTGCTCGACCACGCCGACACCACCGAGCTGGTCGCCTTCGCCGACGTCAACCAGGCCCGGATGGACGCCCACAACCGCTGGCTGGGCGAGTTGGGCCACCGCCCGGTGCCCACGTACCCGGCCGGCGACTTCAAGGCAATGCTGGACTCCGAGCGCGTCGACGTCGTCCTGGTCACCAGCGTGGACGTCACCCACGACGAGTACGTGGTGGCCGCGCTGCGCGCCGGCCGGGAGGTCGTCACCGAGAAACCGATGACAGTGGACGTGGCCCGCTGCCGGCGGATCCTGGACACTGTCACCGAGACCGGTGGGCGGGTGACTGTCGCCTTCAACTACCGCTACAACCCGCTGCACGAACAGGTTCGCCGGCTGCTCGCCGAGGGCGCGGTCGGCGAGATCGGCTCGGTGCACTTCGAGTGGTTGCTCGACGTCCGCCACGGCGCCGACTACTTCCGCCGCTGGCACCGCGACAAGGCCACCTCCGGCGGGCTGATGGTGCACAAGGCCAGCCACCACTTCGACCTGGTCAACTGGTGGCTGGCCGCCACGCCCGTCGAGGTGTACGCCGCCGGCCGACTCTTCTTCTACGGCGAGGACGGTCACCGGCACGGTTACGCCCGCGACTACGACCGGGCACACGGCTCCCCCGCCGCCGCCGACGACCCGTTCGCACTGCGGCTGGACGCGCACCCCCGGCTGCGCGAGCTGTACCTCGACGCCGAGGCCGAGGACGGCTACCAGCGCGACCGCAACGTCTTCGCCCCCGGGGTGAGCATCGAGGACGACATGGCGGTGCTGGCCCGCTACTCCACCGGCGCCACCATGACCTACCACCTCACCGCGTACGCGCCCTGGGAGGGCTACCGGGTGATGGTCAACGGCAGCCGCGGCCGACTGGAGCTGGACGTGGCAGAGAACGACTTCGTCGACCGGGGCACCGCCGGCGCGGTCAAGGGCGCCGCCCTGCACGGCGCCGAGGCGCCGGCCGAGGGCGGTGGTGCGACGCTTACCCTGCGCCCGTTCTGGGCCCCGCCCCGGCAGATCCCGGTGGAGGGTCGTAGTCGGCACGGGCACGGCGGCGCGGACGCCCGGATGACCGGGGTGCTCCTCGGCGGTCAACCCGACCCGTTGGGCCGCGCCGCGACCGCCGACGACGGCGCGTTGGCACTGC
Source organism: Micromonospora sp. H61 (assembly GCF_018070325.1). Taxonomy (GTDB): domain Bacteria; phylum Actinomycetota; class Actinomycetes; order Mycobacteriales; family Micromonosporaceae; genus Micromonospora; species Micromonospora salmantinae. The sequence continues at coordinate 109,178 of NZ_JAGPXY010000012.1, read as the reverse complement.
TCACCGGTCTGGCCGCCAACCGGTCCTTCGAGACCGGCCAACCCGTCCGCGTCGCCGACCTGCTCACCCCCCGCTGACACAGGAGACGAGGAGCCCCACTCCGTGCCCACGTTCGACCACACCGACCTGCTCCTGCCGCCCGAGCCGGGCCTGCGCGCGCTGGCCCGGGAGCTGTACGCCCTGGCGGCGGAGCAGCCCATCATCTCGCCGCACGGGCACGTCGACCCGGCCCTGCTCGCCGAGGACCGCCCCTTCCCGGACCCGGCGCAGTTGCTCATCGTGCCCGACCACTACCTGACCCGGATGCTGCTCAGTCAGGGCGTACCCCCGTCGGATCTGGGGGTGCCCACCCGCGACGGCAGCCCGGTGGAGACCGACGGCCGGGTGATCTGGCGACGCTTCGCCGCGCACTGGCACCTGTTCCGGGGCACCCCGTCGCGACTCTGGCTGGAGCAGACCTTCCGCACCGTGTTCGGGGTGCACACCCCGCTTCGCCCGAACACCGCCGACGCCCTCTACGACGAGATCGCAGCCCGGCTCGCCGAGCCGGACTTCCGGCCCCGGGCGCTGTTCGAGCGGTTCAACATCGAGGTCCTCGCCACCACCGAGTCGCCGTTGGACGACCTCGCGCAGCACGCCAAGCTCGCCGCCGACGGGTGGGGTGGGCCGGGCGGCCGGGTGGTCACCACGTTCCGCCCGGACGACGTGGTGGACATGGAGTTCGAGGGCTGGTCGGCAAACGTGGACCGTCTCGGCGACCGGGCCGGTGAGGACACCGGCACGTACGCCGGCTACCTGGCGGCGCTGCGGGCCCGGCGCGCCGCGTTCATCGCCGCCGGCGCCACCTCCTCCGACCACGGCCACCCCACCGCGCGCACCCTGGACCTGACGCCGGCCGAGGCCGAGCGGCTGTACGACCGAGGCCGGCGCGGCGAGGCCGACGCCGTCGACGCGGAGGCGTTCCGGGCGCACATGCTCGTGGAGTTCGCCCGGATGTCGCTCGACGACGGCCTGGTCATGCAGCTGCACCCCGGCGCGGTGCGCAACCACAACCGGTGGTTGCACGCCCGGCACGGCCGCGACGTCGGCGGCGACATCCCGCAGGCCACCGAGTACGTGCACGCGCTCGCCCCGCTGCTGGAACGCTACGGCAACGACCCCCGGCTGCGACTGGTGCTCTACACCCTCGACGAGGACACCTTCACCCGCGAGTTGGCGCCCCTCGCGGGCGGGTACGCCGCGTTGCTGCTCGGCGCGCCCTGGTGGTTCCTGGACTCCCCGGAGGTGCTGCGACGGTTCCGGGAGACGGTGACCGAGAGCGCCGGCTTCTACAACACCACCGGGTTCGTCGACGACACCCGGGCGTTCTGTTCCATTCCGGTACGCCACGACGTGGCCCGCCGGGTGGACGCCGGCTTCCTGGCCCGGCTCGTCGCCGAGCACCGGCTACCGATGGACGAGGCCGCCGAGACCATCGTCGACCTGGCGTACCGGCTGCCCAAGCGGGTCTTCAACTTCGGAGGACAGGCTCAATGACCGTCACCATCACCTCCGTCGAGGTGCACGACGTGCGGTTCCCCACCGCCGCCCGGGGCGACGGCTCCGACGCGATCAACCGGGGTGACTACTCGGCGACGTACGTGGAGCTGGGCACCGACGCCGGCCCGACCGGCGCCGGGTTCACCTTCACCAACGGTCGCGGCAACGAGATCACCTGCGCGGCGGTGCGTGCCCTGGCCCACCACGTCCAGGGCCGCACCATCGAGGAAATCACGGCCGAGCCGGTGGCGTTCTGGCGCTCGCTCAGCGCCGACGTGCAGCTGCGCTGGCTGGGCCCGGAGAAGGGCGTCATCCACATGGCGACCGGCGCGCTGGTCAACGCGGTGTGGGACCTGCGGGCCACCCTGGCCGGCAAGCCGATGTGGCGTTTCCTCGCCGACCTGCCCACCGACGACCTCGTGGCCAGCGTCGACTTCAAGCACATCACCGACGCGCTCACCCCGGACGAGGCAGCCGCCATCCTCGACAAGGGACGCGACGGGTTGGCCGACCGGTTGGCCACGCTCGAACGTGACGGTTTTCCTTCGTACACCACCTCGGTCGGGTGGCTCGGCTACCCCGACGACAAGGTGCGGGCGCTGACCCGGCAGGCGTACGCCGACGGCTGGCGGGCGATGAAGATGAAGGTCGGCGGCCCGCTCGCCGACGATCTGCGGCGGGCCCGGATCATCCGGGAGGAGATCCGCCCGGACGCGCTGTTGATGATGGACGCCAACCAGGTCTGGGACGTCGACGAGGCGATCACCGCGATGGAGGCGCTGGCCGAGGTGGACCCGTACTGGATCGAGGAGCCCACCCACGCCGACGACATCCTCGGGCACGCCCGGATCGCCCGCGCGGTGACCGAGTTGACCGCCGGCCGCTGCCGGGTGGCCACCGGTGAGGTGGCCGCCAACCGGGTGATCTTCAAGCAGTTGCTCCAGGCCGAGGCGATCGGGGTGATGCAGGTCGACGCCTGCCGGGTCGGCGGCGTCAACGAGGTCCTGGCCGAGCTGCTGCTGGCGGCGAAGTTCGGCGTGCCGGTCTGCCCGCACGCCGGCGGCGTGGGCCTCTGCGAGTACGTCCAGCACCTGGCGATCTTCGACTACCTGCGGGTGGGCACCGGTCTGGACGGTCGGATGATCGAGTACGTCGACCATCTGCACGAACACTTCGTCGACCCGGTGCGGACCCGCGGTGGCCGCTACCTGCTGCCCGAACGGCCTGGTTACAGCGCCACCATGAAGTCCGCGTCGATCGCCGAGTTCCGCTTCCCGGACGGTCCGGCATGGCGGTGACCGTCGGGGCCTCCCGGCTCGGCATGGGCATGCTGCGCCGGCTGCCCGCCGACGCCCGCCCGCTGATCCGGCCGGGCACCGTGCCGACCGGCGTCGTACACCTGGGGTTGGGCGCGTTCCACCGCGCTCACCAGGCCGTCTTCACCGAGGCGGCGGTCGGCGCGGCCGGGGGTGACTGGGGCATCGTGGCCGTCGCGCCGCGCAGCACCGCAGTGGTGGAGGCGATCGCCGCGCAGGACAACCTGTTCAGCGTCAGCGCCCTCTCCGCGGCCGGCAGCTCCACCCGGGTGGTGGGCGCCCTCAGCGGTGTCCGGCACGCGCCCAGCGACCCGGACGCCGTGGTGGCGTTGCTCGCCGACCCGGCGATCCGCGTGGTGACCCTGACCGTCACCGAGAAGGCGTACCAACTCGACCCGGTCACCGGCCGGCTGTCCCCGGACTCGGCGCTCGCCGCGGACCTGGCCGGCGGCGCGGCGCCGACCACGGTGCCGGGGCTGCTGCTGCGCGGGCTGGCCGCCCGGGCCGCCGCGGACGCCGGGCCGGTGGCCCTCGTGAGCTGCGACAACCTGCCGGCCAACGGTCGACGACTGCGCGGCATGCTCGACCAGGCGGTCGGTCGGGCCGGCGGGGTGCCCGCCGGGCTGGTCGAGTGGGTGGCCGGCAACGTCACCTGCCCGGGCACCATGGTGGACCGGATCGTGCCGGCCAGCACCCCGGAGACGATCGAGGCGGCCCGGCTGGCGCTCGGCGTGACCGACCTGGCCGCGGTGGCCGCCGAGCCGTACGCGCAGTGGGTGATCGAGGACGACTTCCCCGGCGGTCGGCCCGGCTGGGAGTTCGCCGGGGCGGTGCTCACCGACGACGCCGGCCCGTGGGAGCGGTTGAAGCTGCGTGCCCTCAACGGGGTGCACTCCGCCATCGCGTACCTCGGAGCGTTGGCCGGTCGGGAGACGATCGCCGACGCGTTGGAGATCCCGCACCTGCGTGACGTGCTGCGCCGGCTGATCGCCGAGGACGTGGCGGCCAGCTTCACTCCACCGGACGGGGTGCTGGTGGTCGACTACGGCGAGCAGGCCCTCGCCCGGTTCGGTAACCCGGCGATCCACCACCGCACCCTCCAGGTGGCGATCGACGGCTCCCAGAAGCTTCCGCAGCGCGTCCTGCACACCATCGCCGACCTGCGCGCGACCGGGCGGTCCGCGCGCTGGGGCGCGCTGGTCGTGGCGTCCTGGTTGCGCTTCGCGCTGGGGTACGCCGACGACGGCCGGCCGTTGCCGTTCCAGGACCCACTGGCCGGGCCGATCCGGGCCGCGCTGGACGCCGGGGCGCAGAGCCCTGCGGGCGCTGTCGACGCGGTCTTCGGGCTGCGCGACGTCATCCCGATGGAGGTGGCCGAGGACGACGAGGTCCGCGCCGACGTGATCGCCTGGCTGACCGCCTTGGAGCGGCACGGCGTCGAGGCCACCCTGGCCGGTGCCCGGTGACCGGGTCCACCCGGACCGGTCGGCGGTGAGCGGGGCAACCCCACCGCCACGGGTGGCGGTGATCGGGGCGAACGGGCACGGTCGCTGGCACCGGCGGGTGATCGCGCCCCTGCACGCCGCCGGTCGGCTGCGGTTGGTCGCCCTGGTCGACGTCCGACCGGTGGAGGACGACCCGGCCGCACCGGTGCCGCCCGGGGTGGCGGTGTTCACCGACCACCGGGCGATGCTCGCCGCCACCCGACCGGAGGTGGTGGTGATCTGCACGCCGCCGCACACCCACCTGGCGATCGCCCGCGACGCCCTGGCCACCGGCGCGGACCTGCTGCTGGAGAAGCCGCCGGTGCTGTCGTTGGCCGAGCACGAGGAGTTGACCTGGGCCCTCACCGCCGCCGGTCGGGTGGCCCAGGTCGGCTTCCAGGCGCTCGGTTCGGCGGCCCTCACCGCGCTGACCGACGCGCTGGCCGCCGGCCGGTTGGGCACTGTCACCGGCATCTCCACCATCGCCGCCTGGCAACGGCCGGATGCCTACTACGCCCGCTCCCCCTGGGCCGGTCGACGGAGTGTGGACGGCCGGCCGGTGCTGGACGGCGCGCTGGTCAACCCGCTCGCGCACGCGGTCATGCAGTGCCTGGCGATCGCCGAGGCGCTCGCCGGGGCGACACCGTGGCCGGTGGCGATCGAGGTGGAGCGCTACCGGGTCCGACCGATCGAGGTGGAGGACACCGCAGTGCTGCGGGTCCGGTTCCGCGCCGGGCCGCCGGTGCTGGTGGCGGTGACCCTGGCCGCCGAGGAGTTCGTGGCGGGCGAGGTGGTGGTGACCGGTACGGCGGGGCAGGCGGTGCTGGAGTACCCGACCGACCGGCTGCGCCTGCCCGGGGACGTGGTGACCCGCCGGGTGCCGGGGCGGCTGGGGCTGCTGGAGAACCTGCTCGCCCACCGGGTCGACCCGGTGGGCGTGCCACTGATCGCACCGCTGGCCCGTACCGCGCCGTTCACGGCGCTGCTGGACGCGTTGCGGCCCGCGCCGGAGCCCCGGCTGCTCGACGGCGAACTGGTGACCACCCTCGGCGAGGGCGGGGAGCGGGTCCGCCACCTGCGGGGCGTCGTCGACGTGTTGCGCCGGGCCGCCGATCGGGGGGCGCTGCCGAGCGAACTGGGGGTGCCGTGGGCGTCCGGCGCGTACCGCGCCGAGCTGGCCGGATAGCGACAGGCACCACCTGGGACGGACCTCCACCACAAACGAATGGAGTGAGTCGATGCGCAGAATCCTCGGCGGCGCCACAGTGGTCGCCCTTCTCCTCGGCGCCACCCCGGCCGCCGCCGCTGCCCGCCCGGACGTCCCGTCCGCCGACCGGCTCTCCTGGTTGGCCGACCGCCTCGGCCGGCAGACGCTGCCCGAGCGGGACGGTTGGGCGGCCGACGGCCCCGGCACCACGGGCGGCTCGGCGGCCACCCCCGAACGGACCCGGGTGGTCCACGACCGGGCGGAGCTGGTCGCCGCGCTGGGCGGCGACAACGCCGGCAACGCCGCCGACGCCACGCCGAAGCTCATCTACGTCGAGGGCGCCGTCGACGGCTTCGAAGGCCCCGGCGGCACGCCGCTGAGCTGCGCCGACCTGGCCGACCCGGCCTACCGGTTGGACGCCTACCTGGCCGCGTACGACCCGGCGGTGTGGGGACGGGTGCCACCGAGCGGGCCGCTGGAGGAGGCTCGGGTGCGCTCGGTGGCCAACCAGACCCGGCAGACCCAGATCAACGTCGGGCCGAACACCACTATCGTCGGGCTGCGCGGCGCTCGACTGACCGGGCTCACCCTCATGATCGACCGGGCGTCGAACGTCATCGTGCGCAATCTGACCCTCGCCGACGCCCGCGACTGCTTCCCCGCCTGGTCGCCGACCGACGGTGAGGCCGGCAACTGGAACAGCCAGTACGACCAGATCTCGGTACGCCGCAGCGAGAACGTCTGGGTCGACCACAACACCTTCACCGACGGCGACAACCCGGACAGCGCCCAACCGGTGTACTTCGGTCGGCCGTACCAGGTGCACGACGGGTCGCTGGACGTCACACACACCGCCAGCCTGGTCACCGCCTCCTGGAACCGCTTCACGGGTCGGGACAAGCTGTTGTTGATCGGCTCGTCCAACACCGTCGGCCCGGACGTGGGCCGGCTGAATGTCACACTGCACCACAACCTTTTCGACGGCGTCCTGCAACGGCTGCCCCGGGTGCGTTTCGGTCAGGTCGACGTCTACAACAACCACTACCGACTCGGTGGGGAGGACTTCCAGTACGCGCTCGGCGTCGGTGTCCAGTCGGCGATCCACGCGCAGAGCAACTTCTTCACACTGGACGCGGCGGTCGAGCCGGCGGACCTGCTCTACGACTGGGGCGGCACCGCGGTGACCGAGCGAGGCTCCTGGGTCCGCCAGGGCGGCGGGGCGGCCCGACCGGTCGACCTGCTGGGGGCGTACAACGCGACGCATGACCCCGATCTGGCCGCGGACGCGGGCTGGACGCCGACCCTGCGCCGCGACCCCGTGCTGCCGGCGCCGTTGGTCCCCCTCCTGGTGGGCCTGCTCGCCGGCGCCGACCGGCTGCCCGTCTGACGGCTCGGCGCGCCCGCGACTCGCGGTCGGGTCGGCGACGTACGGGCTCATCGATGTGGTGAAGATCGGCTATAAGTGACGCATGGACTTCCCGCCGCACCTGGGCAGCATGCCGATGCACGCGATCACCGAGATCCACGGCGAACCGGGCCTGCTGGAACGTTTCCGGTTGGAGGTCCAGCAGTTCGACGACGCCGCCCGGGCGCGGTTGACCGCCGCGCTCGACCTCGCCGCCGAACTGCACCGCGACGATCGACGCGTCCGTGAGCCGTACCTGAACCACCTGCTGCGGGTGGCGATCAGGCTGATGCACCACTACCAGGTGCGGGACGTGGACGTGATCGTCGCCGGACTGCTGCACGACGCGGTGGAGGACCATCCGGTCGAGCTGGCCGACGGCGATCCGGGCGCCGACCCGACCGGGGCCGCGCTGGCCGCGCTCGCCGCGCGGTTCGGGCAACGGGTGGCCACCCTGGTCGCCGCTGTCACCAATCCGGTGTACGACCCCGACCGGGACCGCAACGCGCAGTACCGGGAGCATCTGGCGGTCAGCCTGGACCGGGAGCCCTGGGCCCGGGTGATCAAAGTGTCGGACTTCACCGACAACGGGGTGGGCGTAATCCACACGGTCGGGCCGAAGGTGATCTCGTCGGCCCGGAAGTACCGGCCGCTGGTGCCGCTGTTCCGGGACCTGATCGGCCGGCCGGACACCCCGTTGTCGCCTGCGGTGAAGCGGCACATCTTCGGCCAGCTGGACCTTGCCGAGGAGCGGTTCAGCGCCATCCTGGACCAGCCCGCCCCGAACTGACCCGGTCCCGGATCACCCGACCGGGTTCCGTGACAAGTTCTCGGATCTGTCAGGAAGCCTCGGGCATTACGGTTGGTTTGCGCCAGATGAGAGGAAATGCCCCTCTCGGTTCATCTTTCGGGCGTGTCACCAATCGAGAGGATTTGGACGATGCGCGAGCTTTCCCGTCGTGATCTGCTCAGGGCTACCGCCGTCGGCGCCGGAGCGGTCGCTATCCCGAGCGTGATCGCCGGCAGCTCGGCGGTCGCGGCCGACGGTCCCGGGTGGGCTTCCGACACGAAGTTCCCGCCGGCACAGCTGACCGGCCGGATCGTCCGCCCGCAGAGCCCCAACTACGCGGAGGCCAGCCTCGGCTGGGACGAGCTGTTCGTGCACTACCCGCTGGTCATCGTCTTCGCTCAGGAGACCCGGGACGTGGTCAACGCGCTCACCTGGGCGCGGCAGCACGACGTCGCGCTGCGGGTACGCAGTGGCCGGCACAACCTGGAGGGCTGGTCGAACGTCGACAACGGCATCGTGATCGACGTCAGCGAGCTGAAGGACGTCCACATCGACACCGCCACCCGCACGGCGAAGGTCGGCGCGGGGCTCACCCAGTCGGAGGCGGTGACCGCCCTCGGGGAGCACGACCTCGCGGCGACGACGGGCACGGAGGGGACCGTGGGCCTCTCCGGCGCCACCCTCGGCGGCGGCTTGGGCTTCCTCACCCGCTACCTCGGGATGGCCTGCGACAACCTGATCGGCGCGGAGATCGTCGTGGCGGCGGGCGCCGACGGGGCGAAGGTGCTCGAGGTGGACCCGTGGAACTACCCGGACCTGCTCTGGGCGCTGCGCGGGGCGGGCAACGGCAACTTCGGGATCGTCACCTCCCTGACCTACAAGGTCGCTCCGGTCACCAGCGTCGCGTACCTGCAGGTGACCTGGCCCGGTCTCGGCGACCTGCACGAGGTCTTCGACACCTGGCAGCGCGTCGCACCCTTCACCGACCCGCGTCTCGGCAGCCAGCTCGAGGTCCACCCGACCGAGATCCTGTTCTTCGCGGTGCTGGCGGACGGATCCGAGGCGGAGGCCAGGAAGCTGCTGGCGCCGATCCTGTCGATCGGCAACCCCACTGTCACGGTGCAGACCGGCAACTGGGGCGACGTCTACGCCGGCTTCCAGACCCCGAACGAGGACGACCCGGCGAAATGGAAGTTCTTCTCCCAGTTCACCCGCGAGCCGTTTCCGGAGAAGGCGGTCAGCATCGTCCGCGAGTTCATGGAGAAGGCGCCCTCGCCCGACAGCAACTTCTTCACCCAGGCCTTCGGCCGGGGGGCGCAACGGCAGGAGCCCTTTGGCGGCTCGGCGTTCCCGCACCGCGACGCGCTCTTCTACTCGGAGCCCGGCGCGGGCTGGGGCAAACGCGGCGAGCCCGACAGCGACGATGCCATCACCCCGATCGCCCAGACCTGGATCGCCGAGTTCAGCCAGGCGCTGCGGCCCTACGTGGACGGCGCCTACGTCAACGTGCCGAACATCGGCATGGCCGAGTGGGAGAAGGCCTACTGGGGGCGCAACTTCCCCCGGCTGCGCAAGATCAAGGCCAAGTACGACCCGCACAACGTCTTCCAGTACGAGCAGAGCATCCCGCCCGCGACGCACTGACCCGGACGACCGGCGGTGCGGGTGACACCGACCCGCACCGCCGGGCACCGCCACCGACGGCGGGTTCGATTCACCGGTCAGGACGGCGCGGCCTCGTCGAGGACGATGCGCAACGGGTGCGGGGCGCTGGTGGCGAGGTCGCCGAGCACGGCGAGCAGCAGACCGCGCTGATCGGAGCGCTCATCGACGAGCAGTTGGCCGGCGTCGGTGATCAGCACTGTGAGCGGGCCGGCGTCGAGCCGGTCCCGGAGCACGTCGGAGAGGGAGTCCCAGGTGTCCCCCAGGTACGCCGGCAGGGCCAGTACGGCGGCGAGCGCGGCGAACAAGTCGGCCCTGGTCCGCGTCATCGCTCCGGCCAGCACCACCGCGCCGGGCACGTCGAGGCCGCCGCCGTGGCGGACGATCAGCCAATCGGGCACCCGACCCGCGTGCTCGTCGACCATCACGTTCCTCCTGAATCTGTCCGGGGGCGACGACCCGCGGCGGGGCCGGCCGACCGCGGCCGGCCGGCCCCCAGGTCGGTCAGAGCCGGTAGAAGTCGGTGTAGTGGTTGGGCGAGAACCAGGTGACCCCGGTGCTGCGGTTCACCACGATCCGGTACGCGTCCCGGGCGGCGCCCTGGGTGCGCGGGTAGACGTCGTACTCGTAGTAGGTGGCGTTGGCGGGCAGTTGACCCTCGTAGTTGTAGAACCGGCCGCCGGCGAAGTTGGACTTCCCGCCGCTCCAGGAGTACCAGCCTCGGCTGGTCGGGAACGCCTTGGCGGACCAGCCCGAACGGGCGGTGCGGGCGTCCGCGCAGCGGCTCATGGTGCAGGAGCTGTAGACCGCCGCGAAGGCCGGGTCGGTCGACCGAGGGGAGACCACGGACGGGCCGACCAGCGCGGCGGCGACCATGGCGAGGAGCAGGGCGAGGGCGGTGGTACGCCGGCGGATCGCGCCGAGCGTGGCCAGCGGGGACACGAGGGTGGACACAGGCTGCCTCCAGACCATCCGATCCATCGATCCGCGTGATTGTCGGACCGGACCCAGTCTCACCGCTGCCGGTCGGCGGCAACACCCTTCGGCACCCCAACTGCTCCACAATGCTCGGTTAACCCCGGATGATCATCTGTCTCGGCGCGCCCGATCGGGAGCAGCGCGAGCATGCCGAGGCTGACCCAGACGTACGCGTTGGCACCCACGAACCCCCACGGTCCGTCCGAGCCGTTGGCGAAGACCCAGACCAGCCCACTGCACAGCACGACGTAGCCGGCGGCACCGGCACTCGCCCGACGGCGGGCCGTCGCGTCGACCGGCGGCCACGGCAGCGCGGACGCGGCGAGCACCACCAGCCCCGGTACCAGCCACACCAGGTGGTGCACCCAGGTGACCGGGCTGACCAGGCACGCGGCGACGCCGGTCAGCGCGAAGCCGGCCCGTTCGTCGCCGTCGCGCACGGCCCGGCGTGCCCGTACCGCCCACACCGCCAGCACGGCAACGACGAGCAGCAGCCACACCCGCCGGTCCGGGTGCGCCGGATCGAGCCGGGCGACCAGGCCGAGCAGCGACTGGTTCGACACGTACGCCAACTCACCGACCCGGTCCGTGTCCCACAACGCCTCGGCGAAGAACGTGTGGCTGGCCTGCGGCGCGAGCACCGCCGCGAGCACCGTGGCGCCGATGAGGGTGCCGCTGGCCGTGGCGGCGGCCCGCCACCGCCCGGTGACCAGCAGGTACCCGATGAAGATCGCCGGGGTGAGCTTGACGGCGGCGGCCAACCCCACCCCCACGCCGGCCAGCCGACTGCCCCGCTCCAACAACCACAGGTCCACGTAGACCAGCGCCACCAGCGACAGGTTGACCTGTCCGAAGCTGACCGTGTCCCGCACCGGGTTGAGCCCGGCCAGCAGACAGCAGGCCAACGCGAGCGCGTACCAACGGGTCCAGCCGTGCCGCCGGGCCAACGGGTCCACCAGCAGGTGCAGCAGGAACGCGACGGCCAACGCGGTCAGCAGCAGGTTCGCCACGATCGTCGGGTACCAGGCCAGCGCGGCCATCGGCGCCATGCTCACCGCGGCGAACGGTGGGTAGGTGAAGCCGTACCCGTTGCCGGTGGTCCACTCGTACAGGTCACCGCCGCGCACCCAGTGCCCGACCGCGCCGTGGTAGACACCGACGTCGAACCAACCCCGATGCCCGGGCAACACCGCGATCGCCACCGCGAGCACGGCGACCAGGCCGAAACCCGTCACCACCCGCCGCCGACCCGCGTTCATCGGGCAAGCTCCACAGGGGCGGGTGGCACCAGCAGGCGCAGCGAGCCGACCGCGAGCAACCCCACCAGCACCCCGGCGACGGCCAGCACCGCCTGCGCCACATCCGGTCCGAAGCCGCTGGGCAGCGCCACGAACGCGAGCACCACAGCGCCCAGCGCCGCCGCCGGCCGGGCCCGCCCGTGCGCCGCCGCCGCGAGCAGCACCAGACCCCACAGCGCGTACCAGGGCCGGGTCGCCGGGCCGAGCAGCGCCGCCGCCACCAACACCAACCCCAGCGCGTACGCCGGCCCGAGCCGTCGCCGATGCCACCACACCCCGACCGCCACGGCGAGTGCGGCGGCCACGCCCAGCGCCAGGCAGAACCGCATCGGGGCGTCGCCCAGGTGCAGACCGAACCGCCCGGCCGCGCGTGACGCCACCCGACCCAGCGCGCTGGAGATCGACCAACTGTGCCGGTACATCGGGGTGCCAAGCGCGCCGACCCACCCGTACCCGATGCCGGTGGCCCAGGTGACCACGGCGGTGGTGCCCACCACGAACCCGGCGGTGCGGGCCACCGAGGTCGGCAGTCCACGGTGGCGCGCGGCGAGCGACACGACCACCAGCAGCCCGACCACCGCCGGCACCTTGACCAGCGCGGCGAGGGTGACCAGCACGGTGGCCGCGCCGTAGCGATGCTCGAAGGCGAGGCTCAGCCCGGCCACCAGCAGCCCCAGCATCACCGCCTCGTTGTGCGCGCCAGCGATGAGGTGCAACGGTACGAGCGGGTTGAGCACGCCCAGCCAGAGCGCGGCGGCCGGATCGACGCCGCAGTGCCGGGCCAACCGGGGCAGGTACGCCACCAGCAGCGCCACCCCGGCCAGCGCCACCAGGCGCAGACCGAGCACGCCGAGCACCAGCTTGCCGCCGGTCACGCCACTGACAACCGCCGCCACCGCGAGGAACACCGGCCCGTACGGCGCGGGGGTCTGCTGCCACATCTGCGGCACCTCACCGGCCAACGCGCCGCCCAACCGGGCCACCCCGTGCCGGTACACGTCGACGTCGGCGAGGACCATCGCTCCCTGCGCCAGGTAGCTGTACGCGTCCCGGCTGAACAGCGGCGGCGCCGCCAGCAACGGCCCCGCCCAGCAGAGCAGGGTGAGCGCGGCGGAACGTCGGTCGACGACCTCGTCGGGGGCGTGCGGGTGCCGGCCCGCCCACCACCAGGCGGCCACGAGCAGGGTCAGGCCGGCGTACCCGCAGAGCAGACCCGGCCCCGCGAGCTGCCGCAACGCGCTCCACCAGGCGGCCTGCGCGCCGACCGGGAGCGCCCCGGCGGCCAGGCCGGCACCGGACAACACTGTGGCACCGACGCCTCCGAGCAGCCGGTACGCGACGACGGTCGGCAGTGTGCGCACCCGGGCAGGATGTCGTCCGCGGCTGACCGCCACACGACCCCCGGACGATCACCAGGCGACGGCGCGATGTCGGACCGGCTCGGCCGTCCCACCGTCGACGACCCATGGTCTGGTTCGTGTCGGTATGCGGTCTGCTCGCTGACGGCGTGGCGGCGGGCATATCGGTCACCGGTTGTTAGCGTGAAACGCGGATCCGTGACCGTGGAGGGGTGCCATGACGGACGCCCCCGACGGGAGGCCGAGGCCCGCGGACCAGTGGCGACACCGGGGCGTACGAGGGTTGACCATCGCCCGCGACGCCGGTGTGCGCGGCTGGCGGTGGTGGGCGCGTAGCTGGGATCGGCTGGTCGCCGCGCTCCAGGACGAGGCGCCCGTCGGTTCCGCTGCCGCGCCGTCGCCGCCCGGTCCACTCGTCGAGCAACGCGACGCACCCCGGCTGATCGCGGTCCCCGCACGCGGGTACGTGTACTCGTTCTACATCCGCGCCACGTTCGCCTGGTCGTCACCGGCGAGTCTGCGGTCCGAGGTGCTGAGCTGGTACGTGCAGTACTTCCAACCGAACGCGATCCAGCGGCTGACCCGGCTGGCCGCCGACGCCGCCCGGGACCTGCCCCCGCACCGGGCCGGAGACCTGGAGGTGGCGTTGCAGCGGGCGCTCGCCGAGGATCCCCTGTGGCACTACCAACGGGGCGACATCACGCTCACCTGCCGCCCCGACGCCGCCGTACGACTCGACGAACGGATCATGCCGGCGCTCCAGCCGCACGTCGACCGCCTGGTCAAGTTGGAATTCCAGTTCGACGAGCAGATCCGAAAGGCCCGGTACGCCGAGGAGCTCAGCCGCCAGTGGGCGACGATCCTGAATGACCACGCGGACGACCACGAGCTGGCCGACGCCCGCGGCCACATGCTCACCGCGCAACGAGAAGCCGCCCGATGGATCGCCGAACTCCTCCACCGCCACAGCGAGCACCCACCAGAGTCGGCACCCACGCCCAGAGTCCCCCCACAACAGACCCACCCCACCCCCGTCCCGCCAACCCCCGAGTAGCTCCCCCGCCCCTCTCCCCCATGATCAAGTGATGAAAAGTAGGTGCGGGGGGCCGGTGGGACCTACTTCTCAGCACATGATCATGAAGTGGTGCGGTGGGCGAGAATGGCCAGAGTCTCTTGGCGGACCTGAACCGCGTCCGCGGTGAGGCGACGGTGGGTGAAGCGGACGACGAGGATGCCGATGGTGGCGAGCAGGGCGTCGCGGCGGAGGTCGATCTCGCGTTTCGGCCGGGTCGCCGTGGCTGGTCGCGCCATCCAGTTCGATGTTGACCCGTTCCGCCTCGGCGAACATGTCGAGGTAGATCGTCCGGGCGCCGACCCGTACCCGCGCCTGCCGGGTGAACCTCGGCATTCCCGGGCCGGTGAAGACGTGATCGTGGCCCCAGATCTCCAACGGGCTGCGGCACCCGGCGGCGAGCCGGTCCAGCAAACCCCTCAGTGCCCCACGGTCGGGCATCCGGGGTACCTCGGCAAGGGCGGCGGCCAAACGCCGCGGCGTGGTCATCCGATCGTTGACCGCACGGATGAGCAGGCTTGATCGGTCGACCGGCGACAACAGCGGCCAAGAGTCCACCAGGGTCCGGTCCAGCCGGGTGACCGGCAATCCTCCCCGAATCACCACCTGCGGCGGCGCGACCACGAAGCCGGAGCGACGTCGTACCAGGAGATGCGGCCGATCACGCAGGCCTGAGCCCTGTGGCACGTCGAGATAGACCGCCTCCTCTGGTGACTGGCGGCGCAGTCCCCACACGTCAAGGGCGGTCAGGCGACTCAGCGCCCCGCGCCCGTCGACGTACGCCAGCACAGCGCGTCGGGCGACGTCCCGCTCGACCCGGGCCAGCGTCGGCAGGTCGGAGTTGGCGCGACGGATCAGCGCCGCGTCGCCGTAGACCCCGGGCAGCAGTTGTATCAGCCGGTTCGCCCGCCGGGCGGTCTGGATCGTCCAGGCCGGGACCGCCCGCAGTATGTCCCGTCGAGCGACCAGCCCATTGCCGCACACGAGCAGAGCATGCAACCTCGGGTCCACCGCCCCACCCTGCCCCGGCGTACGGCCGAGTACTGCCCGCGTGACGGCCGCTGTGGACAGCGAATGCACCTGTGGACCGCCGCCCGAGGCACCTTCGATTGTGGTATGCGGAGCCGTGGTGCCTCGCCTGGCTCGGGCCAGAGCGGCGACGGCGAGTCGTTTCGGCGAGGCGGCACTCACCTGGAGACCGGCAAGCGCCTGTCCGAGTCGTTGGGCCGCGACCGACGCCCGAACAGGAGTCGAACCAGTACTGGAGCAGCCACGGCAGTCGGTCTTCGCCCCTGAGCCAGGATTCGACGTTGACGTCCAGAATGCCGACTGACACTGGGACAGCCTGGTCGGTGCGTTCTTCCTGGGTCTAACCGCCGAAGCTCAGCGCCTGCCGCAGATCCACGTCCAGGCTCTCGTTGTACTGCGGATCGGGCTCAGCCCCGGCGGCGCTGAGGACGGTGCTGAAGAAACATCGGGCGCCAACGGCGAGGATCACGCGGAAGATTTCCGTGTCATCGAGACCGTGACCGCGCAGGCCCGCGACGTCGGCTTCGGTGACGGAGCTTGCATCGGCCGCGACCTTTCCGGCGAAGTTGACGACTGCGACCTCCTGCGCGGAGAGAACAGGGCTGCCGTGGTCCGACGCGATGGCGGCGACGGTCGGCGCGTCGAAGAACTTGTCGCGTAGGACCTTTCCATGCGCCAAGCCGCAGTAGGAGGATTTCAGGGCCCGAGCTGCGGCGAGGGTCGCCAACTCGTAGCGGCGCAGCTCCATCCCGGTCTTCACCGAACCGTTGAGCTGCTGCCACGCCAGGTACACAGCCGGGCTGTGGGCGAACAACCTGGTGTAGTTGGGCAGGTAGCCCATCGCCTTCGTGTCCGTGTCGAACATCCGCTCGGTGTCAGGCGACTGCTCTGCCTGCTGCAGGAAACTCATCCGGCTCCTCCCCATGCTTGACCCGGACGGTACGGCGTTGGGACTGCGGACGCTGTCAGGAAAACGGCCGTGCACGGGGGCCCGACACTCGACGATCGTCAGGTGAGGGGTTTTCCTCACACCCGATCCACACCGGACCGCGGACCCGCTGGGAGCCTCGGTTGTCGAACCACCGGCACGGCCGAGCTGTGCCCACTGCCGGTAGCCCTCGAGGTGCCGCCAGGTGACCGCCCGCCAATCCAGTTCACCAGGAGAGCCGACGAGCAGAAATGCCGTGGCGCCCGAACCCACGCGCCACCGTTCCTAGCGTGTGACCTGGCATCCGGCACGAGGCGCCTCCCCGGTCGACGAAGCCTCGGTCTCGCGCCCGCACCGACGGATCAGCTGGGCAGCGGATGACCGCCGCCGGTCTGGTCGATCCGGCGGCGGCCAATCGGGCCCGAGAGCACCCGTCCAAGCAGGTGCGTGCGCTAGGAGCTGAAGGTCCAGAGGAAGTAGAAGCCGGGGGCGTTGGGGCCGTACTGGCGGTACTCGCAGTAGTACCGGCTCCACAGGCCGGTCCGAACACCCTCACTGCCATAGCTGTTGCAGAACTGACCGTCGGAGTAGACGTTGCGCAGCGTGCCGCCCGGCGGATCCGCCGCAGCCGGAGTGGCGCTGACCCCGACCAATCCGCCCAGTGCCAGCGCTACCGCCGTCACCAGGGTCGCCCATCTGCGTCCGCGCATGGAGCCTCCTCATCACCGTCCACGGTGCATGGCGGCTCCGCGTCGAGCCGAGACCGGGACATCGAAGTTCGTGAAAGTAAAGGCTTGCATGGGCGCGTACGGTTCGGCTCCCGACAACGGGCGGCGCTACCGCGACGATCCGCCAGCGATCTCCGTCGAATGGGCATCCGCCGTGAGGTGGCCAGCCCTACCCCGCCGGCTACCCAGGCAGGTTGACGCCGCACGAGGTGCGGACCCGCGAGTTCGCCGCGTGCCGGCGCGGCGCCGACCCCAATGAGGTACGCGAATTCCAGGCCCGGGTGTCGGATGAACTGGCCATGCTCAACGAGACGGTACGGCTGCTCAGCCGGGAGTACGACCGGATCAAGCGGGCGCTGCGTGACTGGCAGACGATGCACGCGGAAGTGCCCGCCACCGCAGCAGCACCACCACAATTTCGGCCACTGGTGACCGCGCGTCCCTCCCCCGGCGACCTGCTCGTCATCGACGGCCGAGCCTCGGTGCAGTTCGCCAGGGATCATGCCCTGACCTTCCGCGTCGTCTCAGTCTGCGACCGACCGACGCACGAGGGCTGGGTCTGGTTGACCGGCTAGGTCCTCAACCGCCGCGGCATCGCGACAGCCACACGTGAGGTCTACGTCCAACTAGCCGGCCTAGCGGCGTCCGGGCAACCGAATCAACCCGAGCCTCGCTTAGCGCGGGCAGTACTGGATCAAGCCGCCTTGTAGACGGTGTCGAGGTGCCATTCGAGGAAATCAGCACGCGGCCGGTCGCGGCGTCGTTCTGGCAAAGCGATCTGTTCGCCCGCCTTCGCATAGAACTGGTCACCGTTGCCGAACTCGCTGCGAAGCCGCGGACTGACCAGTAGGCGGTGCTTCGGATCGACGCCCAGGTAGCCACGGTCGAAGAGGATGTGCACGTCGGACTTGAGCAACAGGCCGTTGTCCAGCCGATGCTCGCCCCCCAGCGGGAGCGGGCGGATGTGCGCGGCCTGCAGCACGGGCTGGACCCTGTTGCCGGTGATCGCGCAACGTCGGCCGTAGGCTCCCAGGACCACCGCCTTGAATGACTGCTGCCCGAGCCGTTGGGGCACCAGTCGCGGGTCTCCGTAGACGGGTCCGGGACGATGCCAGGGCCCGCTCAGGTCAACCGCCGCCGTCGTCCCGATCAGACGGTGGATCAGCAGGTCGAAGTACGACGCCGAACCGGCGTCGGCCAGGTTGTAGGTCTTGCCCTGCACGATATTTGACGCGAACTCTGGCGGTGGATCGACGGTCGATTCGTCGGGGAAGAAGGTCACGTCCCGGACGAAGATGCAGCCGATGATCGGATCTTCCCCTGCACCGATCGCCTGCTTGCGGTAGCGCCCGACACTGCGGCGCATCTCGTCGATACTCGAAGCTCCATTGGCCTCGCCGAAGAGCTCCCACGCCTCGGAGATCCGTAGCTGCGTGAAGCCGCTGAAGAAGCCGCCACCCACCACCCGGTTCAGCGGAAAGTGTGCCTTGAACAGGAAGGGCTCGCCTGGAGTGAGAGCCCGAAATGTACCGCCGGAGGGCCGCCAGAAGTTGACCTCGTTCAGCGCGGGACGCTCCGCAAGGAAGCGGTACCACCTCTCGTCAGTCACCCCCACGAAGGCCTTCACAACGAACAGTGTTGATCAAAGAGGATTTAAACGCCACCACCTGAACGGTCACCTGTGCGCGCGTCGCGGCGGCCGCTGTCCTCAGAGACATTCAATCGCGCGAGCGAGGTGGCGAGGATCGTGCCGACCAGGACGCCGAGGAGCGCTGCAAGCAGCATCAGAAGCGTGCCCACGAGGCCGTGGCTGTCAGCACGGTCAAGCCCCGCCAGCCTTTGCCCCGACGTTCTGCGTCAGTGCGATCCGCCTCCCGCGATGGACCCCAGCGCTGGTCTCCCCGTCCAGGCCCACATTTCCAGCGCATCCCGGTCGACGAGCGTGATGTTGAGCTGTCGGGCTATCTGAATACCGTCGCCCGCAGTGAAGAAGCTGTTAGTCACGAGCATGCAGATCTCGCCACCGTGGATGTCTCGGCAGGTGCCGGCGAACCGCTGGATCGCGGCACTTCCGACCCGGTTGTCAGGGCTCTGCCGCTTGCACTGCACCACGACGCGTCGGCCGTCGGAAGCGACCGCCAGGACGTCCGCTCCCCGGTCGCCGGAGCCACCGCACACCGTCACGTTCCGAAACCCGGATGCGACCAGGATCCGGGCGAACCACTGCTCGAACTCGGGTCCGCTCATCGTGTCGGTCACCGCGATCAGCCTGTCCCGCTGGGCCTGGTCGGCCCGCTCGCGGGCACGCTGCTTCGACACGACAAGACCCACCGCGGCCGCCGCCATTACGACGAGGCTCACCAGGAGGGCGGACCAGTATGGGTGCCGCTGCACGAAGTCGATGACCATGCGGAGGAGCAGGAAAACGACGACGGCACACAGCGCCAGAACCCAGCCGTTGGC
Organism: Micromonospora sp. H61; assembly: GCF_018070325.1. Lineage (GTDB taxonomy): Bacteria > Actinomycetota > Actinomycetes > Mycobacteriales > Micromonosporaceae > Micromonospora > Micromonospora salmantinae. The sequence continues at coordinate 89,921 of NZ_JAGPXY010000012.1, read as the reverse complement.
AGATCTGCCGCCACCGGCCACGCGGCGGGCCGTCGATCTGCGCCGAACGCTGCCCCTGCGCCGCCTTCGGTAGTGCGCCCGAACCCGCGCGCCACCCTTCCTGGTGTGGGACCTGACATACGGCACGAGGCACCTCCCCGGTCGAGGAAGCCTCAGTGTCGCGGTAGCGTGCGACAAACCCCCTGCACGGCCGTCGATGGTGTCCGGTACCCGTCAGTCGGCATCAGCCGACGTCCCACATGGGAGCGCCCGCAGCGGACCCACGGGCACCGCCGCACCTATACGGCGGGCGCCTCCGGCGTCGCGGTGGACCGGTCGACCAACGCCTGCCGCAGCGTCGCGGACTGCTCCACCGACCCCCCGCGTACCCCGAGACTGCGCCGGGCCGCCCGGTAGTACCCGTCGCGGGCCTCGTCGACCCGGGTCAGCATGCCCGCCACGTCCGATGGCGACTCGACGATTCCCCGGGCGAGCCGTTCGACCTGCCAGATCGCGTCCCGCCAGCTGGCGGCGGCGGCGACAGTCGGCTCGTCGCCGAGCAGCAGCAGGTTCTCCCAGACGATGGTGCGCCGAGCGTCCGCCTCAGCCAGCCGGACCAGCCCCTCCTCGCGGTCGATGGGGTGGCTTCGCGATCCCGGCCGGTGCTCGGCCGTGAGTCGCAGCGCCACCGCGTGACTCTCCTTGAGGGCGTGCGCGTAGTCGACGTACGCGTCGAGCCGCCGCTCGTCCCAGCGGACGCTCTGGCTGCGACGCCATCGGGCGCGGTCGGCGAGGGACGTGGCGAGGATCGTGCCCGCGGTGCCAACCAGGACGCCGAGGAGTGCCGGAAGCTGCGTCAGAAGGTCGCTCACGCGATCGAGGCTGCCAGCCCCAGGCAATCCCGTCCGCCCCGACCCACGCCCGCGAGCTGCCCGCCCCCCGGTTCCGGTTGTCGGCGGCAGTCAGCAGGGATCAAGGAACACGGCTCAGGACGGGACGTCGCGGTGGCGGAAGGCGGCCACGCCGACGGCGAGCAGGGCCGCGGCCACCGCCGCCAGCACCACAAGGGGAAGCGCCGCCGGGTCGACAGCGGGCACGGCCGGCACATGGGTGTACGGCGAGACGTTGAGCGCGGCCTGTGGCAGCTCCAGCACCGCGCCGAGCTGCCCGAGGAGCAGGAAGACCAGCAACGCCGTCCAGGACAGCACGACCGACCAGCGGGGCAGCAGCCCGAAGATCGCGGTCACCACGCCGGCGATCACGAGCAGGGCGGGTAGCCGCAGCAGCGCGGCGCCGCCCAGCTCGACGGCCTGGCCGAGCGGGTCTCCGGTGACGATGCCGTACCCGAGGCCGGTGGTGACGCCGGCGAGGAGCAGCAGGGCGACCGCGCCGAGTGTCGCGGCGAGCACCTGGGTGCCGAGCCAGCGGGTACGGCTGACCGCCGTGGCGAGGGCGGCCTCCAGCACCCCGTCGGCTTCGTCGCCGCGTACGCGCAGCAGGGCCTGCACGACGTACGCGCCGATGGTCAGGGCGAAGAGGCCGAGCATCGCGGCCAGGTACGCGTTGATCAGGTCGGCTCCGCCACCCATCGCGTTGATCGCCTCGGCGGCGGCCGGATTCGCGTCGATCATGTCGTTGAACTCGTCGGCGGCGACGCCCATGGAGAGGCCGAGCACGGCCACCCCGACCGCCCAGCCGAGTAGCGTGCCGCGCTGCATCCGCCAGGCCAACCCGGTGGGGCTGAGCAGCCGTGGCGCGCCGGTGGCCGGGCCGCGTCGGGGGGCGATCAGCCCGGCGCCCTGGTCGCGTCGCTCGGCGAGGGTGTACGCCAGCGCCACTCCGGCGAGCAGCAGCGCGACGGGCAGGGCGAGCACCCACCAGCGTTCACCGTCGAAGGCTCGGACCTGGTTGCCCCAGCCGAGCGGGGAGATCCACGACGGCCAGGCGCTGCGCACGCGGGTGCCGTCGGCGCTCTGTTCGCCGAGGACGTCTCCGGCGGCGCGCAGCACGAAGGACAGCCCGAGGGTGGCGGCGGCGAGCGCGTTGGCGCCGCGCGAGGTGACGGAGAGCTGGGCGGTGACCGCGGCGATAGCGGTGAAGGCGACCCCGACGCCGCCGATCGCGGCCGCTGCCGCGACGGAGCCGGCGAGCGGCAGACCGGCGCCGACCAGCGCGACCGCGAGCAGCACGGCGGCCACTGTGTTCGCCGCGACGATGACGATCAGCGCGGCGGTGAGCGGCGCGTACCGGCCGACCACGTTGGCGCCGAGCAGTTCGGCGCGGCCGGTCTCCTCGTTCTGGCGGGTGTGCCGGGTCACCGCGAAGGTGCTCAGCAGCGCGACGATCAGGGCCAGCGTCACGTACGTCTCGGCGACGACCACGGCGCCGAGGTCGGTGCCGTGGATGGGGCCGTTGAAGGCGCGGGCGACCAGACTGGACGCCGAGGTGGTGGCGTAGCCCAGCCGGGTCTCCTGGTCCGGGTAGATACCGGCGACGCTGCCGGCGAGGGCGTAGCCGAGCAGGGGCGTGCCGAGGATCCAGATGGTGAGGCGGATCCGGTCGCGGCGCAGCACGAGCCGGGCCAGCCGGGTCGTGCCGGTGAGGGCGCTCACCGGGCACCGCCCTGCGGGGCGTCCGCCTGCACATCGGCGTCCGAGGAGCCGGCGGCGGGAGCCCCCGATGCGGCGGTGGCGGGAGCGTCCGTGCCAGCAGTGGCGGCGGGGTCGTCGCCGTAGTGGCGGAGGAAGAGCTGCTCCAGGGTGGGTGGTGTGCTGGTCAGCGCGCGGACGCCGAAGCGGATGAGCTGGCCGAGCAGCTCGTCGAGGTGGGCCGGCTCGACCTCCAGGTGGGTGCGGCCGTCGACCTCGTGTACGTCGTGCACGCCGGGCAGCGCGTCCAGGCCGGTGACCGGGCGGGCGGTCTCGACGGTCACGGCCGTGCGGGTGAGGTGGCGCAGCTGGGTGAGGGTGCCGGATTCGACGGTGCGGCCCTCGCGGATGATGCTGACCCGGTCGCAGAGCGCCTCGACCTCGGCGAGCACGTGGCTGGAGAGCAGCACTGTGGCGCCGGCCTGCTTGACCCGCCGGACCTCGTCCTGGAACACCGCCTCCATGAGGGGGTCGAGGCCGGAGGTCGGCTCGTCGAGCACGTACAGCTCCACCGGGGAGGAGAAGGCGGCGACGATGGCTACCTTCTGCCGGTTGCCCTTGGAGTAGGTGCGGCAGCGGCGGGTCGGGTCCAGGTCGAAGCGGTGCAGCAGCTCGTCGCGGCGACGCCGGTCGAGGCCGCCGCGCAGTTGACCGAGCAGGTCGATGGCTTCCCCGCCGGTGAGGTTGGGCCAGAGGCTGACGTCGCCAGGCACGTACGCCAGCCGGCGGTGCAGGCGGACCGCGTCGCGCCACGGGTCGGCGCCGAGCACCTTGGCGTCGCCGGAGTCGCGGCGGAGCAGCCCGAGCAGGATCCGGATGGTGGTGGACTTTCCGGAGCCGTTGGGCCCGAGGAAGCCGTGCACCTCCCCCTGCTCGACGTGCAGGTCCAACCCGTCGAGTGCCCGGATGGCGCCGAACGTCTTGACCAGGTTGCCGATCGAGATGACGGGCATGGCCCCTCCTGCCGTTGGCTGCGTCGACCGCCACCACTGTACTGACCAACGGTCAGTCGAATCAATGGTGATGGTGCCCACCGGTCAGGACGTCGCTAGGCTGGCCGGCATGACCGCCGATCCCGCGGACGACACCCGCACCCGGATCCTGCGCGCCGCGCTCGACCTGTTCGCCGAACACGGCTACCAGCGCACCTCGCTGCGCCAGATCGGCGAGCGGCTGCGCCTCACCAAGACCGCGATCCTGTACCACTTCCCCGCCAAGGAGCATCTGCTCGCCGCCCTGGTCGAGCCGTTGGTGGCGGATCTGGAGGCGCTGCTCGACTCGGCGCAGACACAGCCCACCGAGCGGGCCCGGTGGACGGTGCTGGAGGGCTGGCTGGACACCATGCTCGCCCACCGCCGGCCGCTCGGCATGCTCTTCCACGACATCGCGCTGATCGGCCGGGGCGACACGTACCACCGCCTGATGGAGGTCGCGATGCGGGCCAACGACCTCATCGCCGGACCGAACGCGGGGCGTCGCGAGCGGGTCCTCGCGGTCCAGGCGGTGGGCGCGTGCAGCGATCCGGTCGTTTTCTTCACCGACGTGTCCGACGAGGTGCTGCGCGCCGACATGCTCGACGGCGCACGCCGACTGCTGGCCCCGCTGCCCACGGACCCCGCAGCCGGGCCGCGCGCCGACCCCGCGACCGCGCCGCACGCGGACCCCGCAGCCGGGCCGCGCACGGACCCCACAGCCGGATCGCGCACGGACCCCACGACCGGGCCGCGCACGGACGTCACAGCCGCCCCGCGCACGACGGTCCCGCCGCCAGCGGGCGAAGCCCCGACGCGTGTGACAGCGAGGGGCGCGGCCCCGGCAAGCGCTAGCTCGGCGACGCCACCGGGCGTGGCCGACGGTGCGGGGGCGACGAGCCGACGTCGGCGGCCGGGACGGCCGCCTGCGCTGAGCCGGGAGCAGGTCGAGGCGGCCCGGCGGATGCATGCGGCGGGCACCCACTCGGTGGACGCCATCGCCGCCGCGCTGGGGGTTTCGCGGGCGACCGTTTACCGCCACCTGACGGCACCATAACGAGACAGTTCTAAGACTGTTTCGAGACGGTTGTGATCCGGGTTTCAGGCAGCCAGCGTCGCGTAGCGGCCGTTGCTGTCCAGCAGGCTGGCGTGGGTGCCGGCCTCGACGATCCGACCGTGGTCGAGCACCGCGATCTGATCGGCGTCGCGGACCGTGGAGAGCCGGTGCGCGATGGTGATCGTGGTGCGCCCCTGGGCGAGCACGTCGAAGGCCCGCTGTACGGCGCGTTCGGTCTCGGTGTCCAGCGCGCTGGTGGCCTCGTCGAGGACCAGGATGCGCGGGTCGCGCAGCAGCGTCCTGGCGATGGCGAGGCGCTGCTTCTCACCGCCGGAGAACCGGTGCCCGCGTGAGCCGACCACTGTGTCGTACCCGTCGGGCAGCCCGGCGATGAGATCGTGGATCTGGGCGGCGCGGGCGGCGTCCTCGATCTCGGCGTCGGTGGCCTCGGGCCCGGCGTAGCGCAGGTTCGCCCGGACGGTGGTGTGCAGCAGGTACGTCTCCTGGCTGACCACGCCGACGATCGCGGCCAGGTCGGCCAGGCGCAGGTCGCGCAGGTCGACGCCGTCGACGGTGATCCGGCCGGCGGTCGGGTCGTGCAGTCGGCTGACCAGCCCGGCGAGGGTGCTCTTGCCCGAGCCGGTCTCGCCGACCAGGGCGAGGCTGGTGCCGGCGGGCACGTCGAGGGTGATCCCGGCGAGGGCTGCGGTGTCGCTGCCCGGGTAGCCGAAGGTGACGTCCTCCAGGCGCAGGTGGCCGCGTACCTGGGAGGGGTCGAGGCGGACCGGCTCGGTGGGGTCGGCCACGTCGACCGGTAGGTCCAGGTATTCGAAGATCCGGGCGAAGAGCGCCAGCGAGGCGGTGAGCGAGACACCCACGTTGAGCAGTCCCATCAGCGGTCGGAACAGGCCGCCCTGCAGGGCCGTGAAGGCGACAAGGGTGCCGATGCTCAGCGTGCCGGCGGTGCCGGGCAGCCCGGCGGCGAGGTAGATGACCGCCGGTACGGCGGCGAAGATGATGCTCATCGAGGCCATCCGCCAGCGGCCGGCCAGCTCACTGCGCAGCTCCAGGTCGACAAGGCGGGCCGAGGAGGCGGTGAACCGGTCGATCAGCGCCGGGCCGGTGCCGAGGGTCTTGGCCAGCTGGACGCCACTGATCGAGAGCCCCTCCTCCACTGTGACGTTGAGGTCGGCGAGTTCGCGTTGCCGTTGGGCGGTGATCTCGCGACGCATCCGGGCGACCCGACGGGTCAGCCAGATGGCCGGGGGCAGCACCACGAGCGAGACCAGGGAGAGCTGCCAGGAGAGCGCGACCATGGCGACGACCGTGGCGACCACTGTGGTGAGGTTGGCGGCGACGGCGGTGGCGGTGGAGGTGACCACCGCCTGCATGCCGCCGATGTCGTTGGTGATCCGGGACTGCACCTCGCCGGTGCGGGTGCGGGTGAAGAAGCCGAGCGACTGGCGCTGGAGGTGGCTGAAGACGTCGGTGCGCAGTCGGTGCATGACCCGCTGGCCGACCTGGGTGGAGATCCAGGTCTGCATGACGCCCAGGGCGGAGGTCACCGCCGCGACGGCGACCATGCCGACGACCAGCCAGACCAGCAGCGTCACGTCGCCCTGCGGCAGGGCCCGGTCGATCACGGCACGCAGCAGGAACGGGGTGGCCATCGCGATGATCGAGGAGACCACGATGATCGCGGTGACGGCGGCCAGCGCCGGCCGGTGGGGGGTGAACAGGCGACCGATGCGGCGCAGCGACACCTGACGGGCCTGCGTCTTCTCCTCGGCGCTGACGGTGCGGTGGCCGCGGTCGCGGCCCTTCGGGGTGGGTTCCAAGGGGGGCACTACCTTTCGTCGACAATATTGCTGAGGTTACCTCATCATGAGGGAGCAACCACATATCCTGCTACCGTATTCCGGTGACCGAGCACACCGTCGAGAGCGCCGACGACGAGAGCCTGGCGGAGACGTTCTGGGCCGTGGCGTCCCGTCTGCGCCGGCAGAGCCGCGACTCACTGGCGCCCTGGGACGTCACGCCCAGCCAGTCCCGGGCCCTCGGCGTGCTGGCCCGGCACGGTGAGGTACGCCCCGGCACCCTCGCCGAGCACCTGCGCATCGCGCCCCGCTCGGCGACCGAGGTCGTCGACGACCTCCAGATGCGAGGGCTGGTCGAACGCCGACCCGACCCGGCCGACCGTCGGGCGACCCTGGTCGCGCTCACCGAGGAGGGCGACCGGGTCAGCACCGCCATCCGGGCCGCCCGCCGGGCCGAGGCCGACCGCTTCTTCGGGCACCTCGACGACACCGACCGCACCGAGCTGGCCCGCATCCTCCGTACCCTGCGCGGCTGACGGGTTTGCTCCCCGCGCCCACGGGTAGCCAGCGGCCCCGTCCGGTCGGCGGGACCGGCCGGCACCGGTCGGGGCGAGGTGACGGGAGGCCCGGCTGATGTGCGGGATCAGCGGGGAGGCGCGGTTCGACGGCCGCTCGCCCGACGCGGCGGCGGTCACCCGGATGACCGAGGCGATGCGCTCACGCGGCCCGGACGACGAGGGCCTGTTCGCCGACGGTTGGGTGACCCTGGGGCACCGCCGGCTGACCATCATCGACCTGTCCGACGCGGGCGGGCAGCCGATGGTCCGCGACGACCTGGGCCTGGCGCTGGTCTTCAACGGCTGCATCTACAACTACCCGGAACTGCGCGAGGAGTTGCGCCACGCCGGGTACGCCTTCCACTCCACCAGCGACACCGAGGTGATCCTGGTGGCGTACGCCCACTGGGGTGAACGTTTCGTCGACCACCTGGTCGGCATGTTCGCGATCGGGCTGGTCGACCGGGTGCGGCGGCGGCTGATCCTGGCCCGCGACCGACTCGGCATCAAACCGCTCTACCTCGCCGAGACACCGGGACGGCTGCGGTTCGCTTCCACCCTGCCCGCCCTGCTGCGGGCCGGTGACGTCGACACCGGCATCGACCCGGTGGCGCTGCACCACTACCTGTCCTGGCACTCTATCGTGCCCGCGCCGCGGACGGTGCTGCGTGGCGTGCGCAAGTTGCCGCCGGCCACCCTGCGGGTGATCGAGGCGGACGGGAGCAGCCGCGAGGAGGTCTACTGGCGACCCGACTACGTGCGGGAGCCCGCCGACGAAGGGATGGACGCCGCCGACTGGCGGGCCGCGATCGGCGACGCGCTGCGCGCGGCGGTACGCCGACGGCTGGTCGCCGACGTGCCGGTGGGGGTGCTGCTCTCCGGCGGACTGGACTCCAGCCTCATCGTGGCGCTGCTCGCCGAGGCCGGCCAGCAACACCTGCGGACGTTCAGCATCGGCTTCGACAGCCGCGACGGCGAGTCCGGCGACGAGTTCCACTACTCCGACCTGGTGGCCCGCGCGTACGACACCGACCACCATCGGATCCGACTGGCCGACGACGACCTGGTGCCCGCCGTCCGACGGGCCGTGCTGGCGATGACCGAGCCGATGGGTAGCCACGACGTGGTCGCCTTCCACCTGCTCTCCGAGCAGGTGGCGCAGCACGTGAAGGTGGCCCAGTCGGGTCAGGGCGCCGACGAGGTGTTCGCCGGCTACGGCTACCACCAGCCACTCGTCGAGGCGCCCCGGCACGGCGCCGCCGAGACGTTCGCCGCCGCGTTCTTCGACCGCGACCACGACGAGCTGCGCCGCATCGTCGGCCCGGCGTACGCGCTGGAGCACGACGCCAGCCGGGACCTGCTCACCGGGCACCTCGCCACGCCCGGGGCGCAGACCGCGCTGGACGCCGTGCTGCGCCTGGACACCCACCTGATGCTCCCCGACGACCCGGTCAAGCGGGTGGACAGCATGAGCATGGCGTGGGGTCTGGAGGTGCGTACGCCCTTCCTCGACCAGGACCTGGTCACCCTGGCCGCGCACTGCCCGCCGGAGCACAAGGTCAGTCAGGGCGGCAAGGGCGTGCTCAAGGAGGTCGCCCGTGAGGTGCTGCCCGCCGAGGTGATCGACCGGCCCAAGGGCTACTTCCCGGTGCCGGCACTGCGCAACGTGGACGGCCCGGTGCGCGAGCTGGTGGCCGAAGCGTTGCAGGCGCCGGCCGCGCGCGAGCGGGGGCTGTTCCGCCCGGAGTACGTGGCACATCTGCTGGCCGAGCCGGACCGGGCGGAGGCCGCGGCCGGCAGCAACAAGCTGTGGCAACTCGGCCTGCTGGAGCTGTGGCTCCAGACCCACGACATCCGCTGACCCGCTGGGCCGTGACGGGCCGTCAGCCGGCGGCGGTGCGGGCGACCAGGTCGTCGAGGACCACGTGCAGGTCTCCGGCGCGCTCCAGCACCCGCCGCTGCCGAGTGGCGCCGGTGCCGTCGCGGCGCAGCCGGGCGAGCTGCGCCAACACGTACCCGAGGTCGCCGTGGCGCAGCAGGGCCGGGGCGATCACCGCCATCAGCTCGTCGACGAGTGCCCACGCGGGGCGGGTGCCGCCGGCACGCAGGTCGATCAGCTCGCCGTCGAGACCGTCGTGGGCGGCCCGCCAGTGCGCCGCGGCGACCAGGCAGTCCCGGACGTTCGGGGCGCTCACCCCGGCGCGTACGTCGTCGGCGAGGGTGGCCACGAGGGACCGGACCAGCGCGGCGACCAGCACCGCGTCGTCCACCTCGGTGCAGACGTCACCGACCCGCACCTCCACCGTCGGGTAGGTCGACGACGGCCGGGCGTACCAGTAGACCATCGCCGCGTCGAGCATGATGCCGGCGGCGATCAGCTCGCCGACAGTGCGGTCGTAGTCGGCGACGGAGTCGAAGAACGGCGTCGGTCCGATGCTGGGCCAGCGTTCCAACTGCATCGAGCGCCAACTGGCGTGCCCGGTGTCGTACCCGTCGTGCAGCGGCGAGTTGGTGGTGATCGCCTGCACCACCGGCAGCCACACCCGCAGGTGGTTGCAGACCTGCACGGCCAGTTCCCGGTCGGGCAGCCCGACGTGCACGTGACAGCCACACACCGCCGGGTCGTGCGCCACCGGACCGTACCGGCGCGACATCGCGTGGTAGCGCGGTTCGTCGGGGACCGTCCGGTGGGGTTCGGCCACCGGGGTGGCGCCGACCGCCACCAGTCGGGCGCCGGCCGCCGTGGCGGCCTCGGCGGCGGATCGGCGCAGCGCCACCAGGTGCGCGCGCAGTTCGGTGAGGTCGGAGCAGACCGGGGTGACCATCTCCACCATGCTGTGCCGGAACTCCTGGCGGCTCTGGTCCCGGGCGAGGCCGCGCAGCGCGGCGAGCACCTCATCGGCGACCGGCAGGTTCCGGCCGCTGTCCGGGTCGAGCAGCAGGTACTCCTCCTCCACGCCCAGCGTGAGGGTGGACAGGTCGGGCACGGTGTCGACGGCGGTCGGTCGGTACGCCATGGCCCCCCCATCCCTGCTGCGGCGGTGCGTCGGGTTCCCGGCCTACCCCGATGACAAACACGCGCTGAGGACCGCCGCGCGGGCGGTGAGGAAGGCCTGTTCGGGCGGCGTTGTCCGTGAAGGCGACGGCCGTCCGGTACGCGTCGACGGCCTCGGCGTCCCGACCGAGCCGGGCCACCGCGATCGATGCGGCTCGTACCACGGCAGCTAGGTCGAGGCCCTAGCATGGCCCCGTGATCGAGGGCTTCGCCAATCGGCTCCTGTGCGACATGGCCAGCCTCGACCCCTGCACAGCGGTCGTCGAGGCTGGCGAGCAGGATGTCGACGGGCTCACCGACTACAGCCCGGAGGGCCACCAGGCCCGGGCCGACCTCGCAGCCCGCGCCCTGGGCGAGCTCGAGAGCCTGGGCGACGCACTGGCGGCCACCGGCCCGCTGCACGCTCACCTCGCCGAACGGCTGCACACGCGTATCGCCTTCCACGATGCCGGGGAGGACCTGCGCGAACTGCACGTGGCCGCCACCGGTCCGCTCCAGCTCATCCGCCAGGCCGTCGAGGCCGCGGTTCCCGGCTCCGACGCCGAGGGCGCTGCCTTCGAGGAGGCCTGGGCTCGTGTCGGCGCACGCGTAGCCGCGATCCCCGCCGCCCTGGACGGGTATGCCCGCAGCCTCTCACTCGCCGCAGAGCGCGGCAATCTGCCGGCGCGGCGTCAAGTGGAGCTCGTCGCGCAGCGCTGCCGCAACTGGATCGACGACGATGTCGCCCTGGTGGAGCGCTACGGCGAGGGGTGTCAGCGGGCGTCGTTGCAGGCCGCAGCGACGGACGCGAGAGAGGCGTACCAGAAACTGGCTGGGACGCTGACAGCGGATCTGGCACCACAGGCCGTCGAGGAGGAGACGTTCGGCGAGCAGCGGTACGAACTCTGGGTGCGCACCTTCCTCGCGGCCCAGCCTGATGTGCGTGAGCTGTACGGCTGGGGCTGGGACGAGTTCAGAGCGATAGAGGCAGAACTGATCGCGGAAGCGAAGGCTCTGGGCGGGAGCGTGCCAGAGGCGCTTGCCCGGCTCAACAGCCCCGACGCACCCGGCACCCTGCACAGCAGGGAGTCGTTCGCCGCGTGGTTGCAGGAACTGTTGGAGGCCGCCACCGAGCGGCTGGACGGCGTGTACTTCGACATCCCCGCCCCGTTGCGGCGCGTCGAGTCGCGGTTGACCACGTCGTCCGGCATCGCCTACACCGGGCCGTCGCGGGACCTGACGCGGCCGGGCCGGGTCTGGTGGTCAGTCCCCGAGGACGCGACGAGTTTCCCCACCTGGTACGCCTACAGCACCGCCTATCACGAGGGTGTTCCCGGCCACCACCTCCACCTCGGCTCGGAGGTGTGCCGGGGTGGCCTCGGGCAGAGGCTCAACCTGCTCGGCGGCCTCTCCGGCAGCCAGGAGGGCTGGGCACTGTACGCCGAGCGGTTCATGGACGAGCTCGGGCTCTACGAACAGCCGGGTGCTCGACTGGGGTACCTGTACATGCGGCTGCTGCGCGCCGCGCGGGTCGTGCTCGACATCGGCCTGCACCTGCGACTGCCGATGCCAGCTGGCGATGGAGCCGTGTGGACGGCGGACGCGGCGCTGAAGCTGTTGCAGGACCGCTGCCATCAGGGGCCGTACGCATCCGCCGAGCTCGCGCGTTACCTGGGCCGGCCAGGGCAGGCGCTGGCCTACAAGGCGGGTGAGCGCGTGTGGCTGGCAGGCCGCTCGTCCTTCCCCGGCGACCGGCGCGCATTCCATCGCCAGGCCCTGGAGCTGGGTTCGCTGGGCTTGGATCAGTTGACAGCTTGCCTCCAGTCCCGGCCTACCCCGGTGGCAGACGCGCGCTCAGGGCCGTCGCGCGCCCGGTGAGAAAGGCCCGTTCAGCCGCGTTGTCCGTCAGGGCGACAGCCGTCCGGTACGCCTCGACGGCCTCCCCGCCGCGGCCGAGCCGAGCCAGCAGGTCGGCGCGGACCACGTGGTAGACGTGGTAGCCGACCAGGTCGAGGCGGTCCACCTCGGTCAGCGCGACCGCCGGTCGGGACAGCTCGGCGAGCGCGACGGCCCGGTTCAGCGCCACCACCGGGCTGGGGGCGACGACCGTCAGCTGGTCGTACAGCTGAAGGATCTGGGCCCAGTCGGTGTCGGCGGCGCGCCGCGCGGCGCTGTGCACGGCGGCGATCGCGGCCTGGATCTGGTACGGGCCCGGCCGGTCGCGGCGCAGGCAGCGGCGGACCAGCGCCTGCCCCTCGGTGATCAGCTCGGCGTCCCACCGGGCCCGGTCCTGGCTCGGCAGCGCCACCAGCTGACCCTCGGCGTTGGTCCGCGCGGGGCGGCGGGACTCGGTGAGCAGCATCAACGCCAGCAGGCCGAGCGCCTCGGGCTCGTCCGGCATCAGCTCGACCAGCAGCCTGGTCAACCGGATCGCCTCGACGCACAGCTCGGCCCGGACCAGATGCGGGCCGGCGCTGGCCGTGTACCCCTCGTTGAAGATCAGGTACAGCACCGCGAGGACGCCGTGCAGCCGGTCGGGCAGGTCGGCGTCGCGGGGCACCCGGTACGGGATCCCGGCGTTGCGGATCTTCGACTTGGCGCGGACCAGCCGCTGCGCCATCGTCGGCTCCGGCACCAGGAAGGCTCGGGCGATCTCGGCGGCGCTCAGTCCGCCGAGCAGCCGCAGGGTGAGGGCGACCCGGGTGCTCGGGGCGAGCGCCGGATGGCAGCAGGTGAAGATCAGCCGTAGCCGGTCGTCGTGCACCGGTCCCTCCTCGGCGGGTGGGTCGGCGGCGTACAGCAGGGCCGCCTGGGCGTGCCGGTCGGCCCGGGACGCGTCGCGGCGCAGCCGGTCGATCGCCCGGTTCCGGGCCGTGGTGATGATCCAGCCGGCCGGACTGGGCGGCAGGCCGGTCGTCGGCCAGCGCGCCACCGCGACGACGAAAGCCTCCTGGACGGCCTCCTCGGCGAGGTCGATGTCGCCGAGAAGGCGAACCAGGACGGCGACCGCGCGGCCGTACTCCGCGCGGAACACCGTCTCCACATCGGGCACTGTCAGTCGCCGGCCCCACCCTGGAAGGGGCGCACCTCGATCGGCAGGGTGGTGGCCAGCGCGTAGCGGCGGCCCCACAGCAGGGCGGCGTCCAGGTCCGGCACGTCGATGATGGTGATGCCGCCCAGGTACTCCTTGCCCTCCACGAACGGTCCGTCGGTGGTGAGCACCTCGCCGTCGCGGGGCCGCAGCACGGTGGCGGTCTCCGGGCCGTGCAGGCCCTGCCCGAAGACCCACGACCCGGTGGACGCCAACTCGTCGCGAAGCTCGCCGAGCTGACGCATCACCCCGGCCAGGAACTCCGGCTCCGGCGGCAGCTCACCCTGCGGCTGGTGGATGCTGAGCAGGTACAGCGTCATCGTTCCTCCTCGCGGGGGGCCGGCCCGTCGCCGACCTCTCATCCTCCACACGATCGGCGGCCGCCCGGATCGACAGGCCGGCGGAAAATTGTCGGCGTCCGACCCGGCCCGCTGTTGGCGTCCTTTGCTCTGCACCCGCGGACGCGACGGGTGCACGGGCACGGGTGTCGCATCGGCGGGTGCAGAGCAAAGGATGAAGAGCAGGGATACGGTCCGCGAGTGCCGCGCCCGGATCCGGTAGCCATGCCCGCGACGGTTGTGGGTAGACCCCGGTGTGGTCGACGGCTTGCGGGTGATTGTGGTCGGCGCCGGCTTCTCCGGGCTCGCCGCCGCGCTGACGCTCACCCGTGCCGGCGCCCAGGTGCGATTGTTGGAGGCCCGTGGCCGGGTGGGCGGTCGGGTGCTGACCCGATGGCTGCCCGAGCTCACGCAACTCGACCTGGGGGCGCAGTGGATCGGTCCGACCCAGGATCGGATGTACGCGCTGGTCGCCGAGCACGGGCTGGCCACCTTCGCCTCGGCATCGATCGGCGCGCCCACGGTGCTCTGGGCCGGTGCGCGCCAGGCCGAGCCGCCGGTGCAGGTGGGCCGGGTGCTCGGCCTGCTCGACGAGTACGCCGCACGACTGGACCCGGCCGCACCCTGGGCGACGCCGGAGGCCGCACTGTGGGACCGGACGACCCTCGGCGGGTGGCTCGCCGTCACGGCCGGGGACGACGACACCGCCGACTACCTGGGGCGGGTGCTCGCCGGCGGGCTGCTGGCCACCGGCGCCGACGAGCTGTCCCTGTTGCACCTGCTGTTCTACCTGCGCAGCGCCGGCGGGACCGGGCCGTTGCTGGGGATGGCCGGTGGCGCGCAGCAGGACCGGATCGTGGGCGGGCCGGCTGCGCTGGCGGAGCGGATGGCCACCGCCCTGCCACCGGGCACGCTGACGCTGGCCGCGCCGGTGCGAGCCATCGAACAGACCGTCGACGGCGTGACGGCGTGGACCGACACCGGGCGCGTCGACGGCGACGCCGTGGTGGTCGCGCTGGCCCCGGCGCTGGCCGGCCGGATCCGGTACGACCCTCCGCTGCCTCCACTGCGTGACGGGCTCACCCAGCGCATGCCGATGGGTTCGGCACTGAAGGTGCACGCCGTCTACCCGGAGCCGTTCTGGCGGGCCGACGGGCGCTCCGGGGTGGCCACCACCAGCGCCGGTCCGCTCACCGAGACGGTCGACAACTCCACCCCGACCTCACCGATCGGGGTGCTGACCGGGTTCAGCTACTCCACGGACGCCGCCACGCTGCGTGGCATGTCCCCCGCGCGACGTCGGCAGTGCCTGCTGGAAGCGTTCGCCAGCGTGGTCGGGCCGCGTGCCGAGGACCCCGTGGATCTCGTCGAGTACGACTGGTCGGCCGACGAGTGGACCCGGGGCTGTTTCTCCGGTGCGCTCACCCCGGGCACCTGGCGGACCTACGGCCCGCACCTGCGGTCGCCGGTGGGGCGGGTGTACTGGGCGGGCACCGAGACGGCCACCCGCTGGACTGGCTACCTGGAGGGAGCGGTGCGCGCCGGTGAGCGGGCGGCGGCCGAGGTGCTGGCCGGCTGAGCGGCACGACCGCAGCCGGCCCGGTCTCGGCGGGACCGGGCCGGCCACGGCCCTGGGTGCGACCCGGCCGACCCGGTCCGTCAGACGTCCGGGCCGGCGCGGGCGCCCCGGTCAGGGATAGGTGGTCAGGTACACCTGCTGGTTGGCCGCGTTCGCGGTGCCACCGGCGTTGTTGATCACCCGGTTGATGGTGCCGACGCCACCGAGCGAGACGGTGACCATGTTCGTGAAGCGCACGTTCGGGTTGTTGGGAACCTCGAAGGACCGTTCCTCGACCACCGCGGGATTGACGTTGAAGTAGCTGTAGCTGCCCAGCCCGAACGCCTGGTGGCTGGTCACCGAATCGGCCACCTTGTACGCGGCGTAGCCCCGGGTCGACCCGTTCATCCAGGCCGCCTGGTTCGGTGGGTCGTAGGGCAGCTCGTTCTGGTAGAAGTACGTCCGCCCGCCGTTGCCGTTCCAGATGGTCTGGTACTTCTGGTAGTGCTCGACGAAGAGGCCGTACATGGTGACGTTGTCGCCGTTGACGGTGAGCCCGGTGTCGGCGGTGTTCAGCGTCCACCCGGTCGGTACGCCGCTGGCGGCGTGGTCGGCCCGCCACAGCCACATGTGGTCGCCGATCACGTTGTCGCTGTTGACAGTCAGCGTGTTGGTGGCCTTGCCGACGTGCGGCCCGCCGATGCGGAAGAACACGTCGTGCAGCGAGGTCGGGTTCGTGGCGTGGCTCGCGGACGAGCCGGACGGCCCGACCTCCATCAGCACCGGCGAGTTCGTCGTGCCGGCCTCGAACATGATGCCGGCCACCTTCACGCCGTCCACATCGGCCACCCGCATGCCCACCGCGCCGTTGTCGGCCTGGATGGTGGCCAGGCCGAGACCGAGGACGACAGTGTCGGCCCGGTTGACCTGGATCGGCTCGGTGACGCGGTGCACGCCAGGGGTGAAGAGCAGGTGCCGCCCCTGGGCGAGGGCCGCGTTGATGGTGGCGGCGCTGGTGCCGGGCTGGACCACGTAGAACTGCGACAGCGAGATGGACGAGCCGGCCGGGGTCTTGTTGTACCAGCTGGTTCCGGTGGAGTTGGTGCGCAGCGCCGGCACGAAGACCCGGTACTCACCGGTGCCGTCGACGTAGAGGAACGGCTTCTCCCGTACCTGCGGGGTCTGCGGGATGACGGTGTGCGACGGGTTGGGGAAGCTTGGCGCGGGAGCGCCGTTGACGCCCTGGAAGACCATGTTCCACACCGAGCCGGTCCAGCCGTTGCCGAACTCGCTGTTGCGGGAGTACCACTGCTGCTGCGAGCCGGAGACGACCAGGCCGTCGATGCGGGTGTCGGCCATCAGGCCACCGCTGGACCAGCCGTCGCCGCCATTCCAGAGCTGGATCTGGTTCTGCGCGCCGCGCAGGTGCATCCGCCGGTACGGCGCCGCCTGCGACACCGCCCAGCGCTCCACTGTCTGCCCGGCGGGCAGGGTGACCGACAGGTTCTCGGCGGCCCGCCAGAAGTTCTGGGTGGCGTTGCCGCCGAACCAGAACGCCTCGGCACGCACGTGGCCGTTGAGGTTGACGTCGTCGGGGCTCATGCCGAGGCCGGCGACCTGGGTGAAGAAGCCGAGGTTGACGTCGGCGGTGTAGTTGCCGGGCTTGAACAGCACCGCGTAGCGCTGCGGGCCGAACTGGTTGGTCTCCTGCTGGGTGAAGAGCGTGTTCAGTCGACTCTGGATGGTCGACGTCGGCGTGCTCGGGTCGAAGACGAACGTGTTCGGCCCGAGGTTCGGGTTGCGCGGGTCGGTCGTGTCGACCGGGGGCTCGCCGGTTCCGCCGCCGGTGGTGTTCACCGCCAGCTCCCACAGCGAGTAGCCGTAGGCGGTGCCTCGGGCGGTGCCGTACATCCGCAGGTAGCGTCCGCTGCCGGTGACGGTGAGCGACTGCGTGCCGCCGGTTGCCGTGGTGGTGGAGTAGATGGTGGTCCAGGTGGTCCCGTCAGCCGAGGTCTGGAGCTGGAAGGCCCGGGCGTACGCGGCCTCCCAGGTGAGCACCACCCGGCAGATGGTGCGGGTGCTGCCGAGGTCGACGCGCAGCCACTGGGGGTCGCTGGCGGCGCTGGCCCAGCGGGTGCCCGGGTTGCCGTCGACCGCCGCGGATGCCGCGAGGCCGGCGTCCTGGCTGGACGAGGCGGTCGCCGGGCTGCCCTGCGCGACGTTGGTGCTGCCGCAGGTCGGCGTGGTGCCGCCGGTCTCGCCGTACACCTGGAACTCCCAGAGCGAGTAGCCGTAGCCGGTGCCCCGGGCGGTGCCGTTCATCCGTACGTAGCGGCCGGCGCCGGTGACGGTGAGGTTCTGGGTGCCGCCGGTGCCGGTGGTGGTCGAGTAGATCGTCGTCCAGGTGGCACCGTCGTCGGAAGTCTGGAGCTGGAAGGCCCGGCCGTAGGCACCCTCCCAGAGCAGGTTGACCTGGCTGATGGTGGCCCGGGCGCCCAGGTCGACCTGGAGCCACTGCGGGTCGCTGAACGCGCTGGCCCAGCGGGTGCCGGTGTTGCCGTCGACGGCTGCGGAGGCCGGGGTGCCGGCGTTCTCGCTGGACGAGGCGGTGGCGGGGCGGCCCTGGGACAGCAGGGTGGGCGCGGCCTGCGCGGGCGTGGTGGCGCCGGTCGGGGTGAGCGCCGCGACCAGGGCCACGGTGAGCCCGACCAGCAGGTGCCGGACGACGCGTCGAGGACGCGGACGTACGGATGTTGCACGAGATGTCATGACATCGCCTGTCGATAGAGGGCTACGAGGGGGTGCCGCGTGGATGGGATCGGCTCGCCCCGTGGCGCCGTGGGTGGTGCCGCCGATGCGGCGTCGCGGGTCGGAGAGCGCTCTCGTAGGAGTGTTGCGGCGAGATTGCGACGGCGTCAAGACATCGATCTATAACTTCGTTATTTATCCCGAGGATTCTTTTTGGGTAATTTGCCGACGGCGCTGCAGTCGTCACCGCTCAGCGGCGGACGCCACCCTCGGTGAGGAAGCGGGCGATGGGGAGGGTTGCCGCGCCCAGCGCCACCGCGTCCACCCCGAGCCGGCACAGCTCGATCGACGCCTGCTCGTACGGCTGGCGCAGCGCCTGTCGGCCGGCGGCCTCCCGCACAGCCGGTAGCAGGTCGCCGAGGGCCATCGCCGCCCAGCCGCCGAGTACCACGCGCTCCGGGTTGAACAGGTTGATCAGGTTGGCCACCCCGGCGCCGAGGTAGCCGGCGGTGTCCTCCAGCACGCGTCGGGCGGTGGCCGAGGTCTCGGCGGCGGCGACCAGCGCGGCGATCTGGGACTCCTCGTCCTCGCCCGGCACCGGTCGGCCCCGGCGCGCCTCCCGGTAGCGGTCGATGATCGCCTCCGCCCCCACGTACGCCTCCAGGCAACCGCGCGCGCCGCACCGGCAGACCCGGCCGCCGTACACCAGAGTGGTGTGCCCCCACTCCCCCGCGCTGCTGGACGCGCCCCGGTAGGTGGCGCCGTTGGTCACCACCGACGCGCCCACGCCCGAGCCGACAAGCGCGAAGACGGCGTGCCGGGCGCCCCGGCCGGCGCCGAACCACATCTCGGCCTGGCCGAGGGTCTTCGCGCCGTTGTCGATGTGCAGCGGCAGGTCGGTGCCGGCGCCGATCAGACGCTCCAGCGGCACCCGGTCCCAGCCGAGGGCCTGGGCGTGCACGACCGCCTCGGCGCCCTGCTCGACCACGCCGGAGACGCCGACGCCGACGCCGAGCACGTCGCGCGGGGCCACCCCGGCCTGGCTGGTGACCGCTTCGATGCCGGCCAGCACGTGCCCGGCCACCAGGTCGGGCTCGGTGCGGGCCGGGTCGAGCGGGTACTCGACGCTGGCCAGCAGGGCCATCGCGAAGTCGAACAGCTCCACCCGGACCCGGGTCTCGCCGACGTCGACGCCGATCAGGAAGGCGAAGCGCGGCGCGATCCGCAGCAGCATGCTGGGCCGGCCGCCGTCGGACTCGGCGGCGCCGACCTCGGCGACCAGTCCTTCGTCGATCATGTCGGCCACCACGTTGCTGACCGCGGGTTGGCTCAGCCCGGTGCTGCGCACCAGGTCCTGCCGGGTGAGCGGGCCGTCCAGGAAGAGCTTGGTCAGCAGGGCGGACCGGTTGCGCAACCGCACGCTGCGGTTGGTGGCACGCGCCAGCTCCACTCGTCACCTCGTTCCCGTCGGCCGTTCGAGGCGACTGTAACCGCCTCGTGCTTGACGACCCACCGGCCAGCAACTTTAATGACGACATAAATTAAGCCGTGATGTAACTCCCGGGAAACGCCGACGGACCCCAACGGCGCACCCCCGAACCCTGTCCGCAGCCGGCCCCCGTCGCCCGACCCCTATCGGTGACGAAGGTCGGCGGACCCCCACCACGCACCGGAAGGGCTGACCCGTGTCGAGACGACACCTCGGGATATTCACCGCCGCCGTACTGGCGGCCGCCTCGCTGACCGCCTGCGGAGGCTCCGGCGACGACTCCGCCGCATCGCCCAAGACGCTCACCTACTGGGCCAGCAACCAGGGCGCCAGCCTGGAGGCCGACAAGACCATCCTCCAGCCGGAGTTGGACAAGTTCGAGAAGCAGACCGGGATCAAGGTCACCGTCGAGGTGGTCCCCTGGTCGGATCTGCTCAACCGCCTGCTGGCCGCCGCCGCCTCCGGCAAGGGCCCGGACGTGGTCAACATCGGCAACACCTGGTCGGCGTCGTTGCAGGCCACCGGCGCGCTGGTCGAGTTCGACGACGCCGCCCTGCAGGCCGTCGGCGGCAAGGACCGGATCGTGCCCGCCGCGCTCGCCGCCGCCGGCGCCCCCGGCAAGCCGCCGGCCGCCGTGCCGCTCTACAGCATGGCGTACAGCCTGTACTACAACAAGAAGTCGTTCGCCGACGCCGGCATCACCGCGCCGCCGACCACCTGGGAGCAACTCGCCGAGTACGGCAAGAAGCTGAGCACCGGCGGCAAGTGGGGCCTGGCGATCGAGGGCGCCAACCCGTCGGAGAACGCCCACCACGCGTTCACCTTCAGCCAGCAGTACGGCGGCGAGTGGTTCGACTCGGCCGGCAAGCCGACCTTCGACACCCCGCAGAACGTCTCGGCGATCAAGCGGTACATCGACTTCATGGCCGCCGACAAGATCACCAACCCGAGCAACGCCGAGTACGCGCAGAACCAGTCGGTCTCCGACTTCGCCAACGGCAAGGCGGCCATGCTGCTGTGGCAGTCCGCCGGGTCGAACCTGAAGACGCAGAACATGCCCGCCGACGCGTACGGGGTGGCCCCGGTGCCGTTCCTGGCCAGCCCGCCGGCCGGCGGCAAGAAGGTCAACAGCATGGTCGCCGGGATCAACATGGCGGTCTTCAAGCACACCAAGAACAAGGACGGCGCGCTGAGCTTCGTCAAGTTCATGACCAGTGACGAGGAGCAGACGCTCCTCAACAAGACGTACGGCTCGCTGCCGGCGGTGAAGACCGCGGCCTCCGACCCGGCGTTCAGCGCCCCCGAGCAGAAGACCATCCAGGAGACCCTGGTCACCACCGCCGCCCCGCTGCCGCAGGTGCCCGACGAGAGCACCTTCGAGACCCTGGTCGGCACCGCGATGAAGGAGCTGTTCGCCGACGCGGCCAGCGGCAAGCCGGTCACCGAGGAGTCGGTGAAGGCCAAGCTGACCGACGCGCAGCAGAAGATGCGCTGACCCAGGCGTCACCGGTGGCCGTGGTCGGGCGCTGAGCCCGGCCACGGCCACCGCCTCCGAGAGGACCCCGATGGCAACCAGCACCACCGCGCCGGACGCCGACCAGCGCGAACCCCGGGCCGGGTCGCCGGCCCGGGAGCCGGCCCGCCGGCCCCGCGGCCCCCGCCGCTCGCTCCTGCCGTACCTGCTGCTCGCACCGGCCGTCGTGCTGGAACTCGCCATCCACGTGATCCCGATGGTTGTCGGGGTTTGGATGAGCCTGCTGGAGCTGACCCAGTTCCACATCCGCGACTGGTCCACCGCGCCCTTCATCGGGCTGGAGAACTACCGGGCGACGCTCGACCTGAACAGCGCCGCCGGCAAGGAACTGCTGCACTCGTTCTGGATCACCCTGGCCTACAGCCTGCTCTCGGTCGGGTTCGCCTGGCTGCTCGGCATCTCGGCGGCGGTCGTCCTGCAACGGCCGTTCCGTGGACGGGCGATCCTGCGGGCGCTGTTCCTCACCCCGTACGCGCTGCCGGTATACGCCGCCGTGATCACCTGGAGCTTCCTGCTGCAACGCGACACCGGCCTGGTCAACCACGTGCTCGTGGACCAGCTCGGGCTGATGAACGAACGGCCGTTCTGGCTGATCGGCGACAACAGCTTCTGGTCGCTGCTGGTGGTGTCGGTCTGGCGCAACTGGCCGTTCGCGTTCCTGTGCCTGATGGCCGGGCTGCAGAACGTGCCCGGTGAGCTGTACGAGGCCGCCGCCATCGACGGCGCCGGGTTCTGGCGCCGGCTGCGCTCGGTCACCCTGCCGATGTTGCGGCCGGTCAACCTGGTGCTGCTGCTGGTGCTGTTCCTGTGGACGTTCAACGACTTCAACACCCCGTTCGTGCTGTTCGGCGGTTCCGCGCCGGAGCAGGCCGACCTGATCTCCATCCACATCTACCGCAGCTCCTTCAAGACCTGGGACTTCGGCTCCGGGTCGGCGATGTCGGTGGCGCTGCTGCTGTTCCTGCTGGTCGTCTCGGCCGCGTACCTGCTGATCACCAACCGTCGGAGGGACGATCATGCGTGAGACCGCCGGTGAACGCTGGGGCCGGCGCATCGTGCTGACCCTGCTCACCCTCTTCGTCGTCATCCCGCTCTACGTCATGGTCACCTCGGCGGCGAAGCCGTTGCAGGACGTGCAGAACGGCTTCACCTGGTGGCCCAGCCGGCCCACCCTGCAACCGTTCATCGACATGTGGAGCACCGTGCCGCTGGCCCGGTACCTGGTGAACAGCCTGGTGGTGTCCAGCATCGCGGCGATCTGCTCGGTGGCGGTGGCGATCTTCGCCGCGTTCGCGGTCAGCCGGTACCGGTTCCGCGGTCGGGGCGTCTTCTCGGTGACGGTGCTGTCCACGCAGATGTTCCCCGGCATCCTGTTCCTGCTGCCGCTGTTCCTCATCTACGTCAACCTGGGCAACGCCACCGGCATCGAGCTGTACGCCAGCCGCACCGGCCTGGTCATCACGTACCTGACCTTCTCGCTGCCGTTCTCGATCTGGATGCTGGTCGGCTACTTCGACTCGATCCCCCGAGGTCTGGACGAGGCGGCGCAGGTCGACGGCGCAGGGCCGCTGCGCACCCTGTTCCAGGTCATCCTGCCGGCCGCCGTGCCCGGCGTCGTCGCGGTCACCGTGTACGCGTTCATGACCGCGTGGGGTGAGGTGCTCTTCGCCTCGGTGATGACCGACGAGGGCAGCCGCACCCTGGCCGTCGGCCTGCAGGGCTACTCCACCCAGTTCAACGTCTACTGGAACCAGATCATGGCCGCCTCGCTGGTGGTCAGCATCCCGGTCGTCGTCGGGTTCCTGGCCCTGCAGCGCTACTTCGTCGCCGGCCTCACCGCCGGCGCGGTCAAGTGAGTCATCCAACCCCAGAGGAGAACCGACCCGTGCCCGACCTGTCCAAGCTGCCACCCGACTTCCTCTGGGGTGTCGCCACGGCGGCGTACCAGATCGAGGGGGCCGTCGACGTCGACGGCCGGGCGCCGTCCATCTGGGACACCTTCTCGGCGACCCCCGGCGCTGTCGACAACGGCGACACCGGCGCGGTGGCGTGCGACCACTACCACCGGTGGCCGGAGGACCTGGCGCTGGCGCGCCGACTCGGCGTGGACGCGTACCGTTTCTCGGTGGCCTGGCCCCGCGTCATGCCCGACGGCGTCGGGCGGGTCAACGCCGCCGGGCTGGACTTCTACGATCGGCTCGTCGACACGTTGCTCACCGACGGGATCCGACCGTTCGTCACGCTCTACCACTGGGACCTGCCGCAGGTCCTTCAGGACCGGGGTGGTTGGCCGGAGCGCAGCACCGCCGAGGCGTTCGCCGACTACGCGGCGGTGGTGGCCGCCCGCCTCGGTGACCGGGTCGCCGACTGGTGCACTGTCAACGAGCCGCTCTGCGTGTGCTGGATCGGGCACCTGGAGGGCACCATGGCCCCCGGCGAGCGGGACCTCACCCGGGCGGTGCACGCCTCGCACCACGTGCTGCTCGGGCACGGCCTGGCCACCCAGGCGATCCGCGCCAACGCCGCCCGGCCGGCCTCGGTGGGCCTGGTGGTCAACCTCAGCCCGATCGAGGCGGCGACCGACCGACCCGAGGACGTCGCGGCGGCCCACCGGGCCGACGGGCACGTCAACAGGTGGTGGCTGGACCCGATCCACGGGCGCGGCTACCCGGCCGACATGATCGCCACCTACGGGGTCGAGCCGCCGGTACGCGGCGACGACCTGGCGGTGATCGCCACGCCGACGGACTTCCTCGGGGTGAACTACTACTTCCGTCAGCTGGTGGTCGACGACCCGACCGGCGCGGCCCCGTACGCCCGGCAGGTGCCGGTGCCCGGCTCGGTGGAGACCGCGATGGGCTGGGAGATGTACCCGGCGGGCCTGGAGCGGCTGCTCGTCGACGTGCACGAGGAGTACCGGCCGGGACGGATCATCGTCACCGAGAGTGGCTCGGCGTGGCCGGACGAGGTCACCCCGGACGGCACGGTGGAGGACAAGGAACGCACCGACCACCTGGAGCAGCACCTGGCCGCGTGCGCGTCGGCGGTGGCCCGAGGGGTTCCCCTGGACGGCTACTTCGTCTGGTCACTGCTGGACAACTTCGAGTGGGCGTACGGCTACGACAAGCGTTTCGGGCTGGTGCACGTGGACTACGCCACCCAGCGCCGGACGGTGAAGGCGAGCGGTCTGCGCTACGCCGAGCTGATCCGTGCCCACCAGCGGCTCGCCCGCACCACCGGCACCGCGACGCCGGTGGCCTGAACGGGGGCGGTGCGAGCGGCCGCCCGGGGTGTCAACCTCGGGCGGCCGTTCCCGTCCGGATCGGATGAAACCGCCACCAACCGAGCTGCCGAGTGGCTAGCCTGCGGCAATGTCCGCAGCACCCGACGAGGTCGAGCAGGCCGATCCCAAGGGGCGAGTGTCCGCCACCGACCGGATGACGGCCTTCAGCGACGGCGTCTTCGCCATCGTCATCACGCTGCTGGTCATCGAGCTGCGGGTGCCCGAATACCACGAGGGCGAACTGCTCACCGGCCTGCTCGGCGAGGGCGCCTCCTATCTGGCCTTCGTGGTGTCCTTCGTCTACATCGGGGTGCTCTGGCTCAACCACCACGCGCTGCTGCGGCTGATCCGTGGCACCACGCTCACGCTGAGCTGGATCAACCTCGGTGTGCTCTTCGGCGCGGTGATCATCCCCTTTCCCACAGCGGTGCTGGCGTCCGCGTTCACCCACGGCGACACCGACGACCAACGCGCTGCCGTCGCCCTGTACGCGCTGGCCGCGGCCCTGATGTCGGCCCCCTGGCTGGTGTTCTTCGGCTACCTGCACCGCCACCCGGCGCTGCTGGAGCGTCGGGTCGACCCCGAGTACGTGCGTACGCAGCGGCTGCGACCGGTCACCGGCCTGATCCTGTACGGGCTCAGCGGGCTGCTCGGCTGGTTCGTCAGCCCGCTGCTGGGACTGATCGGTGTCATCGTCATGATCACCTATCACGCGGTCACCAGCGAAGGGCTCCCCCGCTGGCTGAGCCGCCGCTGAGCGAACGGAGCCGGAGCAGGTCGGCCGGGGTGTCCACGTCGGCCGGGGACCCGACGTCGTCACAGGGCACCTCGACCACCAGGTCCGGCCGGTCGCGCATCAGGTCGCGGGCGCCGCGGTCGCCGACGGCGTACCCGCTCAGCAGCGGCCAGGTGCGTCGAGCCAGCAGGATCGGGTGCCCGGCCCGGCCGGCGTAGGTGGCGACAGCGACGACCGCGCCGTCGGCGTACGCCGTGCGCACCCGGCGCACCGCGATCGGGCTGAGCAGCGGCTGGTCGACGAGGACCACGACGGCGGCCGGTACGTCGGCCGGCAGCGAGGCCAGGCCCCGCAGCAGCGACGAGCCCAGCCCGTCGGACCAGCGATCGTGCCGGACCGGCACCGCGCCGGGCAGGTCGGGCATCTCGTCGGCGCCCGCGCCGAGCACCACGTGCACGGGTGCGCAGCCGCCGTCGCCGAGCAGCCGGATCGCGCGCCGCACAAACGGCTCGCCGTCCAGCTCGACCAGCGCCTTCGGCCGGCCGTAGCGCCGCCCGGCGCCGGCGGCGAGCAGCAGTCCGGCGGTCACCGTCGTCACCTCCCGCACGAGGGGCTTTGCGTTATTCGCCCTGAGATATACCGACAAAGCTAGTCTGGGCCGGTGCAGGGCGGAGGAGAGAACGCGACGACGATCGACGAGCGCCACTCGTCCCGGGTGACGGTCGAGGTCAACGGCGCGTCCCGCGAGGTGACCCTGGACAACCGCACCACCCTGCTCGACGCGCTGCGCGAGCACCTCGACCTGACCGGGGCGAAGAAGGGCTGCGACCACGGCCAGTGCGGCTCCTGCACGGTGCTGCTCGACGGCCGGCGGGTGAAGAGCTGCCTGGTCTTCGCGGTCACCGTGGACGGCCGGTCGGTGGTGACCGTCGAAGGGCTGGCCGGCCCGGACGAGCTGTCCCCGTTGCAGGCCGCCTTCATCGCGCACGACGCTTTCCAGTGCGGCTACTGCACCCCCGGGCAACTCTGCTCCGCCCGCGGCATGCTCGACGAGGTCTCCCGAGGTTGGCCCAGCGCGGTCACCGGCGACCTGAACACGCCCGCGAAGCTGACCGACGCGGAGATCCGCGAGCGGATGGCCGGCAACCTGTGCCGCTGCGCCGCGTACCCGCACATCGTCGCGGCCGTGCGCCAGACGGCGGCGTCCTCGTGAAGGCGTTCCGCTACCACCGGCCCGCCGACGTGGCCGAGGCGGTCGCGGTGCTGGCCGCCGAACCGCAGGCCGCCTACCTCGGCGGCGGAACCAACCTGGTGGACCTCATGAAGCTCGGGGTGCAACGCCCCGACGTGCTGGTGGACGTGACCCGGCTTCCACTCGACACCGTCGAGGAGCTGCCCGACGGTGGGCTGCGGATCGGCGCGACAGTCCGCAACAGCGACCTGGCGGCCCACCCGGTGGTACGCCGCGACTACCCGGTGCTGGCCCGCGCCCTGCTCGCCGCCGCCTCCGGACAACTGCGCAACATGGCCACCACCGGCGGCAACCTGTTGCAGCGCACCCGCTGCGTCTACTTCCAGGACACGAGCAAGGCGTGCAACAAACGAGAGCCGGGCAGCGGTTGCGCCGCTCTACACGGCCAGAACCGCGACCTGGCGGTGCTGGACTGGTCCGAGCAGTGCGTGGCCACCCACCCGTCCGACCTGGCCGTCGCGCTGGCCGCCCTCGACACAGTGGTGGAGGTGCATGACGCCGACGGCCCCCGTGACGTCCGGATCGCCGACCTCTACCGCTCCCCCGGCACCCACCCGGAACGGGAGACCACCCTGGCCCGGGGCGCGCTGATCACCGCCGTGCGGCTACCGCCCCTACCGGCCGCGCGCCGCTCGACGTACCTCAAGGTGCGCGACCGGGCCTCGTTCGCCTTCGCCGCCGGCTCGGTGGCCGCGGTGCTGAACCTCGACGGGGACGTGGTCCGCGACGTGCGGCTGGCGTACGGGGCGGTGGCGCACCGGCCGTGGCGGGCGTACCGGGCCGAGGAGGAGCTGCGCGGTCGTCCGTTCAGCCCGGAGCTGGCGGCACGGGCCGCCGACGCGGAGCTGGCCGAGGCGCGCCCGTTGCGGCACAACGGCTTCAAGGTGCCACTGACCCGGGCCATCACCGTGCGGGCGCTCACCGAACTGGCGTCGTCGTGAGCACCGGGGCCGTCGGACGGGCGTACCCCCGGCTGGAGGGCGCGGCGAAGGTCACCGGCACGGCCCGGTACGCGGTGGAGTACCCGGTGGACGGGGTCACCTACGGCTGGGCGGTGCCGTCAGCGGTGGTGCGGGGCCGGATCACCCGGATCGACACGACGGAGGCGTTGGCCTCGCCCGGTGTGCTGGCCGTGGTGCACCACGGCAACGCGCCCCGGATGGCACCCGGCCCGCAGCCGGAGCTGCGGCTGTTGCAGGAGCCGACTGTGCACTACCGGGGGCAGTACGTCGCCGTGGTGGTGGCAACCAGCCTGGAGGCGGCCCGCGAGGGCGCCCGACTGGTCCGCATCGACTACGACACCGGCCCGCACAGCACAGTGCTCACCGACGACCATCCCGGCCTCTACAAGCCGGACCAGGTCAACCCCAGCTATCCGACGGACACCGCCGAGGGCGACTTCGACGCCGGGTACGCGGCCGCCCCGGTGCGGGTGGACGTCACCTACCGGACGCCGGCGTACCACAACAACCCGATGGAACCGCACGCCACCACGGCGCAGTGGCACGACGGGCGGCTCCTGGTGCACGACTCCACCCAGGGCGCCACGCCGGTGCGCGCCACCCTCGCCGAGCTGTTCGAGCTGCCGCCGGAGTCGATCCGGGTCGTCGCCGAGCACGTCGGCGGCGGCTTCGGCAGCAAGGGGTACGCCAAGGCGTCGGTGGTGCTGGCCGCCCTCGCCGCCCGGCACATGGACCGCCCGGTCAAACTGGCGCTGACCCGCCAGCAACTGTTCGGGCCGGTCGGCTACCGCACCCCCACCATCCAGCGGGTCCGCCTCGCCGCCGACACCGACGGCCGGCTCACCGCCATCTGCCACGACGCGATCAGCCAGACCTCCACCATCCGGGAGTTCGCCGAGCAGACCGCCGTCTACACCCGCAGCATGTACGCCGCACCGCACCGCCGCACCACGCACCGGCTGGTCCGCCTCGACGTGCCCACGCCGTTCTGGATGCGTGCCCCCGGCGAGTGCCCCGGCGCGTACGCCCTGGAGTCCGCGGTGGACGAGCTGGCCATCGCCGTCGGCCTGGACCCGGTCGAGCTGCGCATCCGCAACGACACCGCTGTCGACCCCGACCAGGGACGCCCGTTCACCAGCCGCAACCTGGTGGCCTGCCTGCGCGAGGGCGCCCAGCGGTTCGGCTGGGCCGGCCGTGACCCGTCGCCCCGGGCCGGACGCGACGGGCGCTGGCTGATCGGGACCGGAGTGGCCGGTTCGAGCTACCCGGCCCGGGCCCGACCGTCCACGGCGACGGCCACCGCCCGGCCCGACGGGAGCTTCCTGGTCCAGATCAACGCCACCGACATCGGCACCGGCGCCCGGACGGCGATCTGGCAGGTGGCCGCCGATGCCCTCGGGGTGCCGCCGGAGCGGGTGGAGATCCGCATCGGGGACAGCGCGCTGCCGACGGCGGCGCTGGCCGGCGGCTCGATGGGGACCGCCAGCTGGAGCTGGGCGGTGATACGGGCCGCGCAGGCGCTGCGCGAGAAGCTGCGCGACGGCGGGCCGCCGACCGGCGAGGTCACCGCCGAGGCGGACACCACCGAGGAGGTGGGAGGGCAGCCCGCGCTGCCCCGGTACGCGTACGGGGCGCAGTTCGTCGAGGTGCGGGTCGACGCGGACACCGGCGAGGTGCGGCTGAACCGGATGCTCGGGGTGTTCGCGGCGGGGCGGGTGGTGAACCCGACGACGGCGCGCAGCCAGCTCATCGGCGGCATGACGATGGGGCTGTCGATGGCGCTGCACGAGGAGGGGCTGCTCGACGAGCGGTACGGCGACTGGGTCAACCACGACCTGGCCACCTATCACATCACCGGCTGCGCGGATGTGGAGTCCATCGAGGCGTACTGGCTGGACGAGCGCGACGACGAGTTGAACCCGGCCGGGGTGAAGGGCATCGGCGAGATCGGCATCGTCGGCGCCGCCGCGGCGGTCGCCAACGCTGTGCACCACGCGACGGGCGTACGGATCCGGGAGCTACCGATCCGGCTGGACAAGCTCATCGGAATATCAGACTTGGCTTAAATAAGCCGTCAGTGATACAACTGTCGTCGTGCACGCCTTCGACGTGCTGGGCGATCCGGTCCGGCGCCGCATCCTGGAACTGCTCGCCGGTGGCGAGCAGACCGCCGGCGCGGTCAGCGCGGTCATCCGCGAGGAGTTCGGCATCTCCCAGCCCGCCGTGTCCCAGCACCTCAAGGTGCTGCGCGACAACGGCTTCGCCACCGTGCGGCCGGAGGGCACCCGGCGGCTCTACGCCGTCGACCCACGCCCACTGCGCGAGGTCGACGGCTGGCTGGAGCACTTCCGCCGATTCTGGGCCCCACCCCTGGCGGCACTCGCCACCGAGCTGGCCCGGGGCCGACGCGAGCGTCGGCTGCGCGGGCCCGCCGACCCACCCGATGAGAGGAACACCTGATGTTCGACGCCACCGAGCAGATCAACGCCGTCCAGCGGAAGGTCGGCAGCCGCACCCTGGAAGCCGGTGAGGCGCGGGTCACCACGATCAGCCAGACCTACCAGGCGACGGCCGAGGATCTGTGGGACGCCTGCACCAGCGCCGAGCGCATCCCGCGCTGGTTCCTGCCGATCTCCGGCGACCTGCGGCTGGGCGGCACGTACCAACTCCAGGGCAACGCCCACGGCACCGTCGAGAGCTGCGAACCGCCGCACCGCTTCACCGCCACCTGGGAAATGGGCGGCGAGGTGAGCTGGATCGAGGTGCGGGTCACCCCGGTCGGCGACGAGCGGGCCCGCCTCGACCTGGACCACATCGCGCACGTCGACCAGGACCGGTGGGCCCAGTTCGGGCCGGGCGCGGTCGGTGTCGGCTGGGACCTCGGGCTGCTCGGCCTCGCCTCGCACCTGGCCGGCGACGGCAGCGGGATCACCCCGGAACAGGGCGCCGAGTGGACCGCCTCCGCCGAGGGACGACGGGCCATCGAGTTGAGCAGCCAGCTGTGGTGCGAAGCGAGCATCGCCGCCGGCACCGACGCCGACGAGGCGAAGGCCGCCGCCGAACGCACCACCGCCTTCTACACCGGCGACCCGGCCGCCTGAGCGCGGGACGAGGCGGCGGCGCGGGAGGCTTGCGGCGGCGCGACGGGCTGGGCGCGGGACGAGGCGGCGGCGCGACGGGCTGGGCGCGGATCGGAGTAACGTGCTGCGGCATGACCGGCACGCCGTACTCGCACTGCTCCTACTGCGGCGCCGCCTACCCGCCGGCCGCCGGATGGCCGCGAGTCTGCACGGTCTGCGGCGAGACCATCTGGCGCAACCCGCTGCCGGTGGCGGTCGCGGTGCTGCCGGTCCGCACCGCCGAGGGGCTGGGAGTGGTGGTGGTCCGCCGGGACATCGAACCGGCCCGCGGCCTGCTCGCGCTGCCCGGCGGCTTCATCGAGTACGGCGAGGAGTGGTCCGACGCACTCGTACGGGAGCTGCGGGAGGAGACCGGCCTGATCGCGGCGGCCGAGGACGCCCGCCTGTTCGCGGTGCACGGGGCGCCAGCGGGCGGCACGATGATGGTCTTCGGAGTGCTGCCCGAGCGGGCGGCCGAGGACCTGCCACCCTCGGCGCCGACCGAGGAGGCGACCGAGTGGCTGGTGCTCACCGACCCGGTCGAGCTGGCGTTCTCCACCCACACCCAGGTACTGGCCGATTTCCTCACCCCCACCCACCAGGTCTGACCCGCGCCCCACCCTCGCGATCTTGCACTTACTGTCCCGACACAAGCGGCTTATCACGCATATCGACGACCGAAACTGCAAGATCGGCGCGGCGGACGCGCGGAACTTCAGTCCGGTGCGCCCTCGGTGATCGGTAGGAGGACCCGGAAGGTGGTTCGTCCCGGCTCGGTCTCGACCCGGATGTCGCCGTGGTGTTTGTGCACCACGATCCGGTACGAGATGTCCAGCCCCAGACCGGTGCCCGCGCCGACCGGCTTGGTGGTGAAGAACGGCTCGAAGATCCGCGGACGCACCTCCGGCGGGATACCCGGCCCGGTGTCGGTGATCTCCACCGTCAGTTGGTTGCCGACCCGTCCGGTGCGGACGGTCAGCACACCCTTCTCCCCCATCGCGCCCAACGCGTTGTCGATCAGGTTGGTCCACACCTGGTTCAGCTCGGCCGCGTACGCCGGGACCGGTGGGAGGTCCCGGTCGTACTCCCGGACCAGCTTGACCTCGGCGGGGATCTTGCCCTTGAACATCACCAGCGTGGCGTCGAGCAGGTCGTGCACATCCACCACCCGGTGCGGGGCGCGGTCCAGCTGCGAGTACTGCTTGGCGGCGCCCACGAGCCCGGAGATCCGGGTGACCGCGTCGCCGATCTCGCGCATCAGCAGCTCGGTGTCGACGGTGTAGGTGAGCCAACGCACCGCCGCCTCCAGGTCCGCGGCGCCGACCGCGGCCTTGACCTGCGCCAGCCAGGCCGCGTCGAGCCCACCGCCGACCAGGATCGGCGCCAGGTCCCAGGCCCCGCCGACGCCATGGTCCTGCAGCCAGTCGGTCAGGGTGTCCTCGGCGTCGGCGGTGGCCATCGGGGTCAACTTCGGCGCGCCGGCCACCCGGGCGACCGCCTCCTCCTGCAGGGCGACCAGACCGTGCAGGGCGCTGCCGTCGAGCCGCCCGTCGGCGATCATGGCGAGCTTGTGCCGCATCCCGGCGACCCGGTCCCGCAGAACCGACGTGGCCCGCACCGCCGCCGCGGCCGGATTGTTCAGCTCGTGGGTCAACCCCGCCGAGAGCGAACCGAGGGCCAGCAACCGCTCCCGCTCACCGACGATGGCCTGACTGTCCCGCATCCCGAAGAACAGCCCCTCCAACAGGTGCATGGGCATCGGGAACCAGGACCGCAGGGCGTACGCGAAGTCCTCCGCCGGCAGCACGAAGAACTCCGCGTCGGTCACCGCCCGCAGGCTGTTGCGGTAGCTCTGCTCGACCTGGTCACCCAGGTACGCCTGAGTGGCCCCTCCGTACACCCCGCGCTGGTCGGTTCGGCTGACCTCGACGTCGTCGCCGCGCACCAGGCGACTCAACGCCACCGCCCCGCGCACCAGCACGAAGAAGCAGGTAGCGGGCTCACCCTCGCCGTACACGAGGGTGCCGCCGGCGCGCTGCTCGACCCGGCCGTGCTCGGCCAGCCAGTCGAGCTGCCCGTCGTCGAGCGCCTCGAACAGGAACAGAGTGCGCAACTGCGCAGATGTCAGCCGATCAGACTCGGTGGTCACTGGGCCTCCTTCGCTCGCGACTGCGGGGCTCGCAAACCCGGCTCACTGGGCCTCCAGGTAGCGGTGCACCAGCGACACCGCCATCGCACCCTCGCCGACGGCCGAGGCGACCCGCTTGACCGACTCGGCCCGCACGTCCCCGGCAGCGAACACGCCCGGCACGCTGGTCTCCAGGTGGTACGGGTCGCGCGACAACGACCAGCCGGCCGGTCGCCGCCCCCCGGCGAGCAGATCCGGACCGGTCACGATGAAACCACGGTCGTCGCGGACCAGCGTCCGGGGTGAGCGCCCACGCCTCCAGCAGCCCGTCGACCACCGGGTACAGCTTCTCCTCCGGCGGGTGCCAGGGCTTGAGCAGGTAGTGGTCCAGGTCGACCACGTTGATGGCCTCGATCGCGGCGTCGGTGTCCGCGTACGCGGTGAGCAGCACCCGGCGGGCCGCCGGGAAGATGTCCATGGCCGCTTCCAGGAACTCGACACCGGTCATCTCCGGCATCCGGTGGTCGGCCAGCAGCAGCGCCACCTGTTCGCCGCGCAGTTTGACCTCGCGTAGCGCGTCCAGCGCCTCCGGCCCGGAGGACGCCCGCAACACCCGGTAGCGGTCGCCGTAGCGGCGCCGGATGTCCCGGGCCACCGCCCGGGACACCACGGGGTCGTCGTCGACGGTCAGGATCACCGGGTTCGCCATGGCGCCATGAAATCACCTGTCGAGGGTCGACCGCACCATCGCCGAGGCCCGGCCCACGGTTGACCGCCCGGCAGACGGGTAAGCCGGGAAGCCGCGCGGGTGGCCGGACATCGACGACCCGCCCGGTTGCCGCGCACACCTCGGGGGGCCCATGGCGGACGCGACACCGACCGGACCGACGACGTCGGGCGGGATCGTGGAGCTGCGGGTGCACGGTGTCTCCGGCGCGGGCGCGGACCAGGTGTTGGACCGGCCGTACGTGCACCAGGTCGCCGGGGACCGCAGCGGCGGTTTCTACCGACCGCGCCCCGGCTATCCGGACTCCACCGGGACGGACGGGGTGACGTTGGAGGCGTACCGCTGGAGTGACCTGCCGTCCGGCACGGCCGTGCGGACGCTGTCGCTGGTCTTCCTGCTGCCGTTCATGCTCTGCAACGTGGCGCTCTGGATGCGCCCGGCGAACACCGTCTCGAAGCGCGGCTTCATGGCGCTGTGCCGGGTGCTCGCCCTCACCCTCACCGTGCTCTACGTGCTCTCCATCGTCGGGGTGGCGCTGGACCTGGTCGCGTGGCGCTGCATGGACAGCCCGTCGTGCCTGGCCGGCCGGAGCTGGCTGTCCTGGCTCGGTGGGCGCCCGCCCGGGCTGCGCCTGGGGGTGCTGGCGCTCGTGCCGGTCGCCGCCATCGGGCTGGTCTGGTGGCTGGGCGCCCGCCCGGGCCATTCGTTCGACGCGTTCCGGACGCCGTCGACGCCGACGTCGAAACACCAGTTGAGCGCCGTCGGCCAATGGGACGGCGAGCCGCTGGTGGGTCGGCTGCGCTCGGTCCACGTCGCGGCGGCGTTCACCACGCTGAGCGCCAGCCTGCTGGCCGCGCGGGCCAGCCAGCACCGCTCGTGGGTGATGGTGACCCTGCTGACGGCCACCGGGGCGGCGCTGCTGGCCTGTCTGATCCTGGTCACCGTGGTGCCGAGCATGGACCGCACCGACCCGTCGCCCCGGGTGGACGGCGTCTTCCGCGGGCTGCGCATCATCGCCTGCGGCCTGACGATGCTGGTGATCGTGCACGTCGTCATCAGCCCGGCACCGTGGCCGCAAGGCGGTGCGCTGCCCGGTTACGGCGCGATCGTGGCCTGGCTGTTCGTCAGCCAGACGGTGCTGGTGATCGCGCTCGCCGCGCTGGTGATCTGGCGACGGGGCGGCGGGCAGAGCCGGTCACCCATCCGCGCGTTGGGAGCGCCGGTCTTCATCACGATCTCGGCCGGCCTCGCCGTGGCGTTCTCGGCCGAGCTGGTCTACCGGGTGGCGGACCTGCTCGACCGCGAGGGGACGACCGCGGACGGCCTGGAGACCAGCCCTCCCCTGGCGTACAAATGGGCGATCTTCGGGTTTTTCCTGGCAGTGGTGACCGCGCTGCTGGTGGCCGGCCTGGTCACCAGGCTGACCCGGCGCGGGCGGCGGCGGGCCGCGCGCGCGATCGTGGCCGCCGACTTCCCGGACGCGCCGCCGCAGGCGGCGGACCGGCTGCGGCGGGTGGAGCAGGCGGTGGCGCGGGCCCGCTTCACCGAACGGTTGGAGCCGCTCTCCGTGGTGTACGCCGGCCTGGCGGCGCTCGGCCTGGCCACCAGCGTGCTCGGCCTGCTCCAGCTCCTACCCGGCGACGTGGCGCAGCGCTACGTCGGAGTGCCGGAAAACATGGTCAACTTCCTGATCGGGTCGGGTAGCTACGTGATCGCCGCGATCCTGCTCGGCCTGGTGGTGGGCGGCATCTTCGCGTACCGGACGGCGCAGTTCCGTCGGTACGTGGGGGTCCTCTGGGATCTGGGCACCTTCTGGCCCCGCGCGGCGCACCCGTTCGCGCCGCCCTGCTACGCCGAGCGGGCCGTGCCGGAGTTGGCCAAGCGGATCACCTACCTGGTGGAACAGGGGCACGGTGTGCTGCTTGCCGGACACAGCCACGGCTCGGTGCTGCTCGCCGCCACGGTCCTGCAACTGCCCACCCGGATCACCGAGCGGGTAGCCCTGCTGACCTACGGGTCGCCGCTGGGCCGCCTGTACTCCCGCCTGTTCCCCGCCTACGCCGACGAGCCGGCGCTGCGGGAGATTGGCGAACGGATCGGCTGGCGCTGGATCAACCTGTGGCGCGACACCGACCCGATCGGCGGCTGGATCTTCGCCTCCCACCGTCCCGGGGAGGCCGAGACGCTGACCGGTCCGCCGGCGACTGTGGACCGGCGGTTGACCGACCCGCAGGACGTGGTGCCGGCACCCAGCGACAGCGTTCCCCCACCGATCCTCGGGCACTGGCCGTGTGAGTCGCAGGAGGCGTTCGGGGACGCGGTACGGGACCTCACCGCGCGACTACGCCGCGCGCGCCCGGCACGCGACTGAGCCGGCCGGTACGACTACTCCGGCGGCCGGATATCGTCGCCTGGTGACCCCGTCCAAGCCATCCGCCCGCCGGTTGATCGCCTCGAACAAGAAGGCCCGGCACGAGTACACGGTGCTGCGCACGTACGAGGCGGGCATCGTGCTGGTCGGCACCGAGGTCAAGTCACTGCGCGAGGGGCGGGCCTCGCTGGTGGACGCGTTCGCGCACGAGCGCGACGGCGAGATCGTGCTGTACGGCCTGCACATCGCCGAGTACACCTACGGCACGTGGACCAACCACGCCCCGCGTCGCAACCGCAAGCTGCTGCTGCACCGCGCCGAGATCGACCGGATCCTGGACAAGGTCCGCGAGGGCGGGGTGACCCTCGTTCCGCTGTCGATGTACTTCGAGAACGGCTACGCCAAGGTCGAGTTGGCCCTCGCCAAGGGCAAGCGCTCCTACGACAAGCGGCAGACGCTGGCCGAGCGCGACGCCAACCGGGAGATCGCCCGCGAGCTGGGCCGGCACCTCAAGGGCCACCCCCGCCGGCCCTGACGCCGCAACGGGTCGTCCGCACGCGCCCCAGGGAGCCGCAGGCGTCGTGAGACCGAGAAGTCAGACGCAACTGCTGGCCCTGCTACCCCCTCGTTCACGCGGTTGCTGCCCATGCCGGGCTTTCGCCATGGCAAATGCGGCCGTTAGGGTGAGCGGGTGACGACGTACCGGATCGGGGAGGCGGCCGACCTGCTCGGCGTCAGCGCCGACACCATTCGCCGCTGGGTGGACGCCGGGCGCCTGACGGCCGGGCGCGACGAGCACGGCCACCGGGTCGTCGACGGCGTCGACCTGGCGTCGTTCGCTCGCGCTCAGGCCACCGACCCGGATGCGGGCGCCGAGTTCTCCTCGGCCCGCAACAGGTTGCGCGGCATCGTGGTCGACGTCCGCAAGGACACGGTGATGGCCCAGGTCGACATCCAGGCGGGCCCGTTCCGGGTCGTGTCGCTGATGAGCCGGGAGGCCGTCGACGAGCTAGACCTGCGGGTCGGTTCGGTGGCCGTTGCGGTGATCAAGTCGACAACGGTCGTGGTGGAGCGGGCCGCACCCGCCCCGGCTCGCGGACGGTCGGCCAGATGAACGCGGGGACGGTCGCGCGGAGCAGGCGTACGGCGGTGGCTGTCCTGGTGGCGGCGGGCCTGGCGGTGGCCGGCTGCGGCGCGGGCGGCGACGGCCGGGCAACCGGCAGCGGTGGGGACGGGCGGGTGACCGGCCCGGTGACCGTGTTCGCGGCGGCCTCGCTGACCGAGTCGTTCACCCGCATCGGGAAGGACTTCGAGGCCGCCAACCCGGGCAGTCGCCTGACCCTCAACGTCGCCGGCAGTTCCGCCCTGGCCAACCAGATCACCCAGGGGGCGCCGGCGGACGTGTTCGCCTCGGCCGCCCCGGCGAACATGACCACTGTCGTCGAGGCCGGCGACGCCGACGGCGCGCCGAGCGTCTTCGCCCGAAACCAGCTGGTGATCGCGGTGCCTCGGGGCAACCCGACGGCAGTGGCCGGCCTGGCCGACCTGACCGGCCCGGGTGTGAAGGTGGCGCTCTGCGCCAGTCAGGTTCCCTGCGGCGCGGCGGCCCGCACCGCCCTGGACGCGGCCGGCGTCGCGCTGACGCCGGTCACCCTGGAACGGGACGTCAAGGGTGCGCTCGCCAAGGTCAAGCTCGGCGAGGTCGACGCGGCACTGGTCTACCGCACGGACACGCGGGAGGCGAGCGCCGACGTGACCGGCGTGGAGTTTCCCGAGTCGGCGCGGGCGGTCAACGACTATCCGATCGTCGCGTTGAAGGACGCGCCGAATCCGAACGGCGCACGGGCCTTCGTCGCGTACGTCCGTTCGGCGCCGGCGCAGGCGGTCCTCGCCGAGGCGGGGTTCCAGGCTCCGTGAGGCAGGTCCACACCCACGACGCACGCCGCGGTCGCCCGGCCACGTCTCGACGGCGGGGGCGGGTGCCGGCGGCGTTGGTGATCCCCGCCGGGCTGGGGTTGCTGTTCCTCGTCCTGCCGTTGGCGGGGCTGCTGATCCGGACACCGTGGACGACCCTGCCCGAGCGGCTCACCGAGCCGGGCGCGTTGACCGCCCTGCGGCTGTCGGTGCAGACCGCCACCCTGGCCACCGCGCTCTGTCTGCTGCTCGGGGTGCCGCTCGCCTGGGTCCTGGCCCGGATCGAGTTTCCCGGCCGTCGGCTGGTACGCGCGCTGGTCACCGTGCCGCTCGTGCTGCCGCCGGTGGTCGGTGGGGTGGCGCTGTTGCTGGTCTTCGGTCGGCGGGGCCTGCTCGGCGGCTGGCTCGACAGCACGTTCGGCATCACCCTGCCCTTCACGACCACGGGTGTCGTGCTGGCCGAGGCGTTCGTCGCCATGCCGTTCCTGGTGATCGCCGTGGAGGGTGCGCTACGTGCCGCCGACCACCGCTTCGAGGAGGCCGCTGCGACGTTGGGCGCCAGCCGGTGGACCACCTTCACCCACGTCACGCTGCCGCTGGTGGCGCCCGGTCTGGCCGCCGGGGCGGTGCTCTGCTGGGCGCGGGCGCTCGGCGAGTTCGGTGCCACCATCACCTTCGCCGGCAACTACCCCGGTCGGACGCAGACCATGCCGCTCGCCGTCTACCTGGCGTTGGAGACGGACCTGGAGTCCGCGATCGTGCTCAGCCTGGTGCTGCTCGTCGTGTCGGTGGGCATCCTGGTGGCGTTGCGGGACCGGTGGATGACCACCGCATGAGCGACCGGCTTCTCGACGCGCGGCTCGTCGTCGACCGGGGCGTCTTTCGGCTCGACGTGCCGCTGCGGGTCGCGCCGGGCGAGGTGGTGGCGCTGCTCGGCCCGAACGGTGCCGGCAAGACCACAGCGCTGCGGGCGCTGGCCGGGCTGCATCCCCTCACCGACGGGCACGTCACCCTCGACGACGTCGACCTGGACCGCCCGGCGACCGGTGGCTGGGTGCCCACCGAACGCCGGTCGATCGGCGTCGTCTTCCAGGACTACCTGCTGTTTCCGCACCTCAGCGCATTGGACAACGTGGCCTTCGGGCCGCGCCGGCACGGCGTCGAGCGGCGGGCCGCCCGCGCCACGGCCCGGGAGTGGCTGGGCCGGGTGGGGCTTGACGCGCAGGCGCAGCGCAAGCCGCGGCAGCTCTCCGGCGGTCAGGCGCAGCGGGTGGCGCTGGCCCGCGCGCTGGCCGTGGCCCCGTCGCTGCTGCTGTTGGACGAGCCGCTCGCCGCGCTGGACGCCCGCACCCGGCTGGACACCCGCGCGGAGCTGCACCGGCACCTGTCGGCGCACGCGGGCGCGACGGTGCTGGTCACCCACGACCCGCTGGACGCGCTGGCGTTGGCCGACCGGCTGGTCATCGTCGAGGGTGGCCGGGTGGTACAGGAGGGCGACGGGCCGAGCGTCACCGCCCGCCCCCGCACCGACTACGTCGCCCGGCTGGTCGGGCTGAACCTGTACCGGGGTCGCGCCGACGGGCACGGGGTGCGGGTGTCGCCGGAGCTGACCCTCACTGTCGCCGACCGGTTGGACGGCGAAGCGTTCGTGGCGTTCCGTCCGGCCGCGGTGGCTCTGCACCCGGCCCGGCCGGAGGGCAGCCCACGGAACACCTGGGCGGGCACAGTGACCGGCGTCCAGCGCCACGGTGACAACGTGCGGGTGCAACTGGACGGACCGATCGGGGTGGCCGCCGACGTCACGCCGGCCGCCGCCGCACAGCTACGGCTGATCCCCGGCCAGCGGGTCTGGGTGGCGGTCAAGGCGACCGAGACCCACGCGTACCCGGCCACGGGCTGACCCGACGCCGGCCACATCGTCACCCGCGCGGGTGCAGCCAACGCCGCGCGGACGCGGGTCAGCCGGCGAGCAGGTCGGCGTGTGCGGCGCGCAGCCGGGCCAGCGTCGGGTCGCTGCCCGGGACGACCCGGCTGTCCAGCTCGGCCCACGCCTCGGCCAGCGCCGCGCGGACCGCGCCAAGCTCGGCGGCGTGCCGCTGTGTGCTGCGTCGGTGCTGCTCCTCGAGGCGACGGGCCCAGCCGGCGGTGACCGTCGCGAGCCGGTCGGCGTCGGCGCGGGCCTGGGCGCCGCTGCGGGCGGCTGCGGCGGGGACGATCGCGGCGACCGGGCGGGGATCGCCGTCGCGGGTGACGACGGTGACCGCGTCGGTCAGCTCGGCCAGCGCGACGAGCTGGCTGAACCGGGTGCGCGCCTCACGCAGCGGCACGGAACGCGGCGGGTCGGAATGAGGGGTGAGCGCGGGGACGGCCATGGATGCATGGTGCCGCGCGGGTATGACAACTATTCGCTGTCGTCAGTGGACGGTGCGTGGCGGGCGGACCACTCGTCGGCCAGCACCGACCAGACCTCAAGGTCGATCCGACCGTGCGGACCCGGGCTGACCTGGCGCAGCGTGCCGTCGAGGCGCAGCCCGAGCCGGTCGGCGAGGGCCTTGCTGCGGGTGTTGTCGGCGTTGGTCCGCCACTCCACCCGCTGGATGCCGCGCTCGCGCACCGCCCAGTCGACGATCCGGCGCACCGCCGGGGCGACCAGGCCCCTGCCCTGCGCCGCCGGCTCCACCCAGCAACCGACCTCGCAGACGCCACGGGTCACGTCGAACGACACGAACATGACCCCGCCGACGAGCGTGCCCCGCCACCACAGCCCCCAGATGCCACCGCTGTCGCTGGCCCAGAGGTCGGCGTACCGCTGCAACACCGCACGGGCCGACGGCAGGTCGGTGGCGACGAACGACGGCGACACCCAGGGTTGGATGTGCTCGCGGGCCCGGTCGAGGTGGGTGAGGAACTCCTCGGCCAGCCACGGGTTCAACGGGCGCAGCTCGACGTCCTCGGTCAGCGGCAGGGCGAACACCGGGCCTCCACTCAGTGCGATTCTCAGGTCCGTAGGAGGCTCGCACAGGCACCTCGTCGAGGCACGGCCGCCCTCCGCTCACTGCGGCAGGTGGGTCTGCAGCGCGGCGAACTGGGCCACGGTCAGGTAGGAGGGGTTGGCGGCGCCGATCAGATGATCATGTGGGTCCAGTAGGTGAGCCAGAGGACGAACAGCACGCCCTGCACCACGGCGAGCGTCGCTGTCAGCCACACGTCGACGCTGGCGTGGCGGGCCCAGCGGGCCAGCACCAGCGCGACCGGGAAAGCGGCGAGCAGATAGCGCAGCAGGCTCTTGTACACCGGCGGGCCCATCGACAGCGGCACCAGCACCATGAGGACGCCGTACACCAGGTAGGCCAGGTCCCGGCGGCGGAACCCGGCGACCAGCACGGCGAGGACGGCCACGGCGAACCACGCCCGAGCGGCGTCGCGCAGCTCCCCGGTCAACCCGTTCAGCAGCACCGGAACGGGGTTCTGCACCTCGATGCCCCATCCGGTCTCCTGGGCGTGCTGGTAGGCGAACCAGTCCCCGCCCCGCCACCGGCAGTACACCATGAAGGTGAACCACCCGGCGGGGAGCAGCAGCAACGGCCAGCCGATCCGGAGGTAGCCGAGCAGGGCGCGCGGCCCGAGCCGCCAGTCGTGCTGCCGCAGCAGCACCAGGGCCAGCGGCAGCGCCACGAGCAGGCCGACGGAGCGGCTCATCGCCAGGAAGTAGCCGATCACGCCGACCAGTAGCCACCGGTGTCGCTCGGCGTAGTAGAAGGTGGCCAACGCGAGGCAGACGAAGAGCGACTCGGTCAACGCGGCCTGGAACAGGA
This sequence comes from Micromonospora sp. H61, assembly GCF_018070325.1. GTDB lineage: Bacteria > Actinomycetota > Actinomycetes > Mycobacteriales > Micromonosporaceae > Micromonospora > Micromonospora salmantinae. Next base: position 48,793 of record NZ_JAGPXY010000012.1, on the reverse strand, counting down.
ACGCGGTCGGCAGCAGCACCAGGTACCGGGTGAACCGGCGGGCCGCGTACGCGTCGCCGAGCAGCAGCTCCGCCAGCCGGTAGCCGTACCAGAGCGCCAGCAGGAACGCGACGTTGCTGATCAGCAACAGGGCCAGTGCGGTGTCGCCGCCGAGCAGCACGCCGACCGGCCGGGCCAGGAACGGGTACAGCAGGGGGAAGCCGAAGTCTCGCCACGGCCCGCTCAGGGGCAGCTCGCTCAGCCGTAGGTAGAGCAGCGAGTCCCAGGCGAACCAGAAGGAGATCCACCGGTGCCCGGAGATCTCCCGCTGTTGCGCCCACATCAACGCCTCATCCGGCGGCGGGGCACCGGGGACGCCGTCCCAGGCGTGCAGGACCAGGAGCCCGAGCAGGGTGAGCAGCAGCTTCGCGCCGAGGAACAGGCCGATGATGTACGGCCAGGGCGCCGGCACCCGACGGGCCAGACGCGCTCCGCCGCGGCCGGCCGCGACGGCCCGGGCGGCCAGCGTCGCCGCGCCGCTGCGCCACCGGTCCATCTGCCCCGCTTCCCCGCTCCCCCGGTCCGCCGGCCGCGCGGGGAAGTCGCTCTTCTCGTGGTACGCCGCAGCGTGCCCCGCCGAAGCGGGGACCAGCTACCACTAAGTGTGACATTCTGCGCAGAGCGGGTAGACGCCGCGCCTCAACCACGGCGGTGAGCAGGGAGCGCGTCAGCATGAGCGAGCAGAACGGCACTGTCGTCATCGGTGCGGGGCCGGCCGGGCTCACCGCGGCGTACGAGCTGCTCCGGCACGGCCGCTCGGTGCAGGTGTTCGAGGCCGACGAGGTGGTCGGCGGGATCAGTCGAACAGTGGAGCGCGACGGGTGGCGGTTCGACATCGGCGGGCACCGGTTCTTCACAAAGGTGCCCCGGGTGGAGGCGTTCTGGCACGAGATCCTGCCGGACGAGGACTTCCTGACCCGGCCCCGGATGAGCCGCATCTTCTACCGGGGCGCCCTGTTCAACTACCCGCTCAGTGCCGTGAACGCGCTGCGCAACCTGGGTCTGCCGGAGGCCGTCCGCTGCCTCGGCTCGTACGCCCGCGCCCGGCTGCGGCCGCCACGGGACCAGTCACACTTCGAGGGCTGGGTGTCGGCCCGGTTCGGCTGGCGGCTGTACTCGATCTTCTTCAAGACGTACACCGAGAAGGTCTGGGGTATGCCGGCGGACCGGTTGCAGGCCGACTGGGCGGCGCAACGGATCAAAAACCTGTCGCTGGCCACGGCCATCCGCAACGCGCTGCTGCCCCGGCGTCGACGCACGGACGTGACCAGCCTGATCGAGGAGTTCCAGTACCCGAAGTACGGGCCCGGGATGATGTGGGAGCGCTGCGCCGAGCAGGTTCGCGAGCGGGGCGGGCAACTGTCCACCGGTAGTTGGGTAACGGCCGTGCACCGCGACCCGGCCCGCCGACGGGCGATCAGCGTGACGATCAACGGCGCGGGCGGGCAGCGTACCGAAGCTGCCGACCACGTGATCTCCTCCATGCCGATCTCGGAGCTGGTGACCGCGCTGCACCCGCCGGCGCCGCCGGAGGTGCTGGCCTGCGCGGCCGACCTGCGCTACCGCGACTTCCTGACGGTCGCCCTGGTCGTGCCGGCGGAGTTCTCGTTCCCGGACAACTGGATCTACGTGCACGACCCGGGGGTACGGGTGGGCCGGATCCAGAACTTCGGCTCCTGGTCGCCGTACCTCGTCAAGGACGGCCGCACCTGCCTGGGCCTGGAGTACTTCGTGTTCGAGGACGACGAGATGTGGCGTACCCCGGATGCCGACCTCGTGGCGCTCGCCACCGCGGAGCTGGAGCGGTTGGGGTTGGTTCGACAGGGCGTGGTGGAGGCCGGCTACGTCGTGCGCATGCCCAAGGCCTACCCGGTGTACGACGAGCGCTACCAGCACAACGTGGACGTGATCCGGGCCTGGCTGACCGAGGCGGTGCCGAACGTGCACCCGGTGGGGCGCAACGGCATGCACCGCTACAACAACCAGGACCACTCGATGCTGACCGCGATGCTCACCGCCGAGAACATCGCCACCGGGAGTAGGCACGACGTCTGGTCGGTCAACGTGGAGCAGGACTACCACGAGGAATCCTCCGACGGCGACAGCCGGCGGGGCACCGGCCGGGACGCGCCGGTGGTGCCCAGCCGGATCATCGCGGCCCCCATCACCCTGCCGGAGGGGTCCGACGACCGAGCCCCTGTCGCAGCTCCCCCGTCTCACGCCTGAGCCGAGCACGCTCGCGGCACGGGCAGGTGCTTACCGCGGCAGGTGCGTGCAGCGGGCCACTGTGGCGTCGTCCGGGCGGTACGCATCCGCGCCACCGGTAATCTGCGCCTCGGCCTGCCGGACGCGGGCGATGACGCCGGCCGGCCCGCTGGCGCGAAGCAGGTCCAGCACGCCCGGCCAGTCGGTCCGACCGTACGGGCTGACGATGCGGCTGGCACCGTTGCTGAGCAACGCGACACCGTTCAGGTCGGCGAGGGACCGGCTTCCGGTCACCGCTTCCCGCGCCGCGCGCGGGTCATCCTTGGCGATCCAGTAGCCGCCCGGCTGGTTCCGGCGGGCACGCAGCGCCCTGGCGCAGGAGGCCCGCACCCGGTCGTACTCTGGCGTTCCTCGGGTAATGCCGGCGAGCGGCGCCGCGCATTCCCGCCGGGCAGTCATCTCGCGCTCATCGGTGATCACCAGCGGGCCGTCGTCGACCTGGTCGATGACGAGGAAGGAGTCCGCGAGCAGGAGCCAGTCCAAGCGGAACTGGTGGGCGCGGACCATCGCGACGGTGGCCTGCGGGCTGCTGGGGTCCGCGATGTCTCAGGTGTGGCCGTGCTCGGCGGCGATCTCGTCGATGGCGGTGGCGAGGATCGCGGCGAGTTCTCGCCCGTCGCCGCGCGACAGGTGGCCGAGCAGCGCGCCGCCGAGGCGGTGCGTGTACCAGGCGACGCCGTGGGAGCAGAGCGATTCGGCTCCCGGAATGCCGGCGCCGTCGAGCAGGACGACAGCGCCGGGAACCGCACCGACGAAGTCCTCGTTCGGCCGATCGGCCCTGCCGGCGCTCGTCGCCAGGCTGACGTCCACTCGTGGGCTCCTGTCTGGGCTCGGGAGGCGCTGGCCGCAGCGCAACGGATCACGTCGAGCGTCGGCGGGTGATGCCGTCCAGGATGGTGGTCAGGTTGTGGTTGAAGGTCTCCTCGACGTTGAGGTGGGCGCCGTCGATGACGAGCCGGGCCACTGTGGGGTACCTGCCGGTTCTCAACATGCGCGTGAGGTAAGGGCCGAGGCTGGCCTGGAAGGCGGCTTCGTCGGTGCCGGTGGAACGTGCGGTGCGTCGTTCGGTGACCTCTCTGCGGACCGATCCGATGATGAAGGCGTTGAGGGCGCCCACCGCTCGCTGGAGATCGTCGATGTCACGCACACCGGGGGCCGCACTGAGCGCCGCGGCGGTCGCTTCGCCCACGGCGAGCGCGTGTGGTCCCAGGTGTGGCCGTCCGCCGAGCACGTCGGAGAACCACTCGTGGTCGAGGGCGGCAGCGCGGGTCGCGTGGGCGATGGCCAGCACCGTGTCGCGCCACCCGGAGCGCTGGCCCACCTCGGCGATCCGGGCGTAGACGACGTCGACCATGAGATCGAGCAACTCCGACTTGTTGATCACGTAGTCGTAGAGCCGCATCGGGCCGACACCGAGCTCTTTGGCGATCTTGCGCAGTGACAGCCCGTCGAGGCCGTGCGCGTCGGCAAGCCGGATCGCCGTAGCGGCGATCTTCTCGCGGCTCAACGGCACCGGCACCGCCCGCGGCTGCGGTTCGGGCCGTTCCCAAACGGGCAACGGCTCGCTACCGTACGGTGTATCCACCAATACAGTGTACGGTAGCGCCGTGAGAACGCGAATTGCGATCGCCGGTGGTGGACTCGGCGGGTTGACGCTGGCTCGGATCCTGCACCGACACGGCATCGACGCGGTGGTGTACGACCGGGAAGCAAGCCGATCCGCGCGGCCCCAGGGCGGTGCCCTCGATCTGCACCCGGAGTCCGGGCAACTGGCCCTTGCCGAGGCGGGTCTCGCCGACCGGTTTCGGTCGGAGGCACGACCCGAGGGCGAGGAACATCGCATCCTCGACCCGACCGGACGCATCCTGGTGCACCACGAGCCGCAACCTGGCTCATTCTCCGGACGTCCCGAGATCGACCGGAGCGCACTGCGTGATCTCCTGCTCGACTCCCTCCCCGACGACATGGTTGCCTGGCGGCACCGGCTCGTCGCGGCGACCCCACGACCCGACGAGGGCTGGGAGCTGACGTTCCACGACGGCCACCGAGCCAGCTGCGACATCCTCGTCGGCGCGGACGGCGCGCGCTCAGTCGTCCGGTCGCTGCTGACCGACGTCGGATTGTCCTATGTGGCCACTCTGGTGGAGTTGAGCGTCGACGACGTCGACCGGCGTCATCCCGATCTCGCCGAGCTGGTCGGCCCCGGCAACCTGTGGTGCGTCGGGGTGAACCAGATCCTGGCAGCGCAACGTCTCGGCGACGGCAACCTCCGGGTCGGGATCTCGCTGCGCGCAAAGGACCGGTCCCTGGATACGTACCGCAGTAAGCGCGCCCTGCTGGACCTGTTCGCTGGCTGGAACCCCCGCCTCACCGCACTCATCGAGGCCGCCGAGTGCGCGCCGACGCCACGCCTGATCGAGGCGATGCCCACCGACACGCGTTGGACCAGCCGGCCGGGCGTCACCCTCATCGGCGACGCCGCGCACCTCATGCCACCGGTCGGCGAGGGCGCGAACCAGGCCATGCTCGACGCCGCAGAACTCGCCAGCCGGCTCGCCGCCAACCCGGCCGACCCGAATTCGGCGATTCGGACGTACGAAGAGTCGATGTTCAGCAGGATTCACCCGATCGCCGACATGTCCGCACGGGTCCAGGCGATGACGCTGTCCCCTACCGCTGCGGAGGACATCGTTCGCTTCTTCGCCCGGCCGACGGAGCCCGCACGCGCAGAATGACATCTGGCGCTGTCGACGCGGCTGGCGATAATCGTTTCATGACGACGGATGTGCACCCCGAATCTGGTCTCCGTAAGGCCACCTTGACCGATCGGGACCTTGTGGAAACATCGTGGGACTACTGCCGAATTCACGCGCTCGCCGTCACTGACGACGAGGGCCCACCGGAAGACTCGACACTGGACTACCGGGAGGACGACGACCTCGACCCCACCGCGCCGTCGGCCACGAAACTGCATCTCGACCTCGACTACATCGTGCGCCGGATCGATCCGGGGCCGATTGGGCAGATTCACTTCTGGGTCGCGCCGGCCACGTTGATCTTCCACAGCGTGTGGGACATCGTCGGCAGCTTGGACTCCATCTGTCTGCCGTTCGAGTTGAAGAGCCTGCGCCAGGAGGCTCCCTCACAGCCAGGGGAGCCCTGCTGGCACCTGGAAGGGCGCGACCTGGACCTGAGGTTCCAGGCGACGGGCTACACCCTCTACCTGCGCCAACCCCCGCGTTACGGCGCTCGGGTGCTCCGGATGGCCGAACGGGGCGGCATCAGCTTCGACCCGAAGCCGTTTGCCTGACCGGCAAGGGCCCGGCCCGACGCCCCAGCGGTGGCGGCGAAACCCGCTGTCGCTCACCGCCGACGGTGTGCGGACCACCCGTCTCCCCACGCTCGGCGCCACTGCCGGCGAGGATCCGGCCGCGGCATCCCTCTGGGGTTTCACGAGAATGGGACGCATGCGTTATTTTCCCCACATATCGAGTCTATTGACGCAGTGCCATACATTGATCACTGTGGTCGCATGAAACCACGGCTGTTCCTCATCGCCGCACTCGCCGCTGTCGTCGCCACCCTCACGGTGCCCTCGGCCGCCCACGCCAACCCCGACGACAGCAACCGCGCGAGCGTTGCCGGAATCTCCGCGCAGGCCATCCAGTCCGGCCCCGACGACAACAACAACGCAAGCGTTTCCGGGATCTCCTCGCAGACCGCTGGCTCCTGCCCCTACACCGCCCTGTGCCTCTACACCGAGGGCGATTTCCGCGGCCGCATGTTCGTGATCTACGCCTGTGGCAGCTACGCGCTGTTCAACTGGAACGGCTGGGGGTCCGTCTACAACAACCAGACTCCGAGCTACTGGGCCTATCTGCTGGACCAGAACGGCAATGAAGCCCACGGCTTCGTCGACGGAGCCGGCGCAAGCTGGGTGGAGTTCGACCCGTACTGGTACGCCAAGCCCTGCTAGTGCTCTGACCACGAACGTTCACGGTGTGGGTCAGGCTGCCGTTCGTACGGCGGGCTGGCCCCATCGTCGTTGGCGTTCGTAATTCGCAGCCGCTGCTGACCTTCCTAGTCGGACAGCCGCCGCACACGCACGGGCTGTGCCACCGGCACAGCCTCAACGCGGACACGGCGCCCACCTCGGAGGCTGAGCGGCGTGTCATCCAACACCGTGAACGTTCGTGGTCAGAGCACCAGCTGGTCAGGCCGTGCCTAGCGACGAAGTCCTGATCGGGCCGGTTAGGGCTTGCGGGCCACCGCGCCGTAGATGGAGGCGTCGGTTAGGGGCGGGCGCTGCTCAGGTGGCACCTGAGGCCGCCACTCGGTGACCGGGACGATGCCCGGTTCGGCCAGCTCCAGACCGGTGAAGAAGCGGGCGAACTCGGCGCGGTCGCGGGGGACGGCGTCCTGCTTCATCCGGCCGGCGGCGAACTCGGCCTCCATCCGCCTGACGATCTCGGCGGGGATGTGGTCGGTGGTGAAGTGGGTCAGCGCCAGCCAGCTTCCCGACGGCAGCGCGTCGAGCAAGCGGGCAACCTGCTCGTGTGGGCGGTCGTCGTCGGTGAGGAAGTGCGTCACGGCGATGAGCACCAGCGCCACCGGTCGGGACAGGTCCACTGTGGTGTGCAGCTGCGGGTCGGCGAGGATCTTCTCCGGGTCGCGCAGGTCGGCGTCCAGGTAGGCGGTGGCGCCGGCCGGGTCGCTGGTCAGCAGCGCCCGGGCGTGGACCAGCACCATCGGGTCGTTGTCGACGTAGACCACCCGGGAGTCGGGGGCGACGGACTGGGCCACCTCGTGGGTGTTGTCGGCGCTCGGGATGCCGGTGCCGATGTCGAGAAACTGCCGGACGCCGACCTCGTCGGCGAGGAACCGGACCGCCCGGCCGAGGAAGGCTCGGTTTTCCCGGGCGAGCGTGCGCACCCCTGGGTAGACGGCCGCGATCTGGTCGCCGGACTCCCGGTCGACGGCGAAGTTGTCCTTGCCGCCGAGCCAGTAGTTGTAGCGGCGAGCCGGATGCACGGTCGTGGTGTCGATCCGGTCGGCACCGCGACCCTCGGGCAATTCCGACGTGGACGGCGCCGTCATGAGACCTCCCCAGGTCGGTGGAACACGCAGCATCCACAGCGTCACCGGACGTATCCAGAGGACAGCTTAGGCCGTACCCATCGGTTCGTGGGGTCACCGAGGCGCGGACGTCGCCGGGGCGGGAAACCGCTTACCAGCAAGCTATTGACGGTCGTCACTGGCTGTCAGTACCGTGGTGCGGGCAGCGAGAAAGCGCTTTCCGACCCCTCACCGTCCGACAGGGAGCGCCCCCATGCCCCGACACCTCCGTGCGTTCTGCCTGATCCTGCTCGCCATCGCCACAGTGGTGAGCACCACCACCGCCCTGCCCGCCGAGGCCGCCCCGCGCTTCCGGGTGTTGGTCTTCTCCAAGATCACCAACTTCTACCACGACTCGATCCCGGCCGGCATCGCAGCGATCCAGCAGCTCGGCGCCGCCCACAACTTCGAGGTCGTCGCCACCACCGACGCGGCGGCCTTCACCGACGCCAACCTCGCCACCTTCGACGCTCTCGTGTTCAACAACACCAACAGTCTCCCGACCTCGGGTGCCCTGCTCAACGCCAGCCAGCGGGCCGCGTTGCAGACGTTCATCCGCAACGGCGGTGGTTGGGCCGGCCTGCACGCCGCGTCGGCCAGCGAACGTGACTGGCCCTGGTACGAGGGCCTGGTCGGCACGATCTTCGACTACCACCCCGACTTCTCGTCCACCGGCGGCACCTTCCCCGGCCGGGTCAAGGTGCTCGACCGGGCGCACCCCTCCACGCGCAACCTGCCGGAGCTCTGGGAGCAGAGCGAGGAGTGGTACAACTGGCGGACCAACCCGACCGGCAACGTGCACACCCTCGCCCAGATCAAGGTGCACGACGGGATCAACGGCCTGGACGAGGGCGTCGACCACGCGTACTCCTGGTGTCAGCGCTACGACGGCGGCCGGTCCTGGTTCACCGCAGGCGGGCACGCCAGCTCCCAGTTCAGCACCCCGACCTTCCTGGAGCACCTGCGCTACGGCATCGAGTGGGCGGCCGGCGCGGTCGCCGGTGACTGCTCGGCCACCAAGACCAGCAACTTCGAACGGGTGGGGCTGGTCACCGAGAACCTGGCCGACCCCTTCGAGCTGGCCGTCGGCCCGGACCGGAAGGTCTACTACATCCAACGCACCGGCGCGCTGAAGGTGGTCAACTCCGACACCCTCCAGGTCACCACGCTGCTGGACTTCGCGTACACCTCGGCGATGACCGACCAGTCCGACGGGCTGCTCGGGATGACCCTGGACCGCAACTTCGCCAGCAACGGCTGGATCTACCTGCTCTGGTCGGACAAGACCCTCAAACAGCTCAACCTGTCCCGGTTCACTGTCGCCAACAACAGCGTCGCGCTCTCCTCGGAGAAACGCCTGCTGACCGTCCCCACCTACCGGGGTGAGGGCCGGGCCAACTCGCACATGGGCGGGTCGCTGGCCATGGACGCCGCCGGTCGGCTCTACGCGGCGATCGGTGACAACACCGACCCGTTCGCCTCCAGCGGCTACACCCCGGTCGACGAGCGCGCCGGCCGCGCGGCCTGGGACGCCCAGGGCACCGCCGGCAACACCAACGACCTACGCGGCAAGATCCTGCGGATCACCCCACAGTCCGACGGTACGTACACGGTGCCCAGCGGCAACCTCTTCCCGGCCGGCACCGCGAGGACCCGGCCGGAGATCTACGCGATGGGCATGCGCAACCCGTTCCGGATCACCGTCGAACCGCAGACCAACGCGGTGCTGGTGGCCGACTACGGTCCGGACGCCCGCGCCGCCGACCCCAACCGCGGTCCGGAGGGGACTGTCGAGTTCAACCGGATCACCAGCGCCGCCAACTTCGGATGGCCGTACTGCGTGGGCAACAACATCCCGTTCAACGACTACAACTTCGCCGCCAACACCTCGGGGGCGAAGTTCAACTGCGCCGCACCGGTGAACAACTCACCCAACAACACCGGCCTGACCACCCTGCCGGCGGCGAAGTCCGCGCTGGTCTGGTACGCGTACTCCGCCTCCACCCAGTTCCCCGAGCTGGGCACCGGCGGTGGCGGGCCGATGAGCGGCCCGGTCTACGACTACGACCCGGCCAACACCCGCACCACGAAGTTCCCCGAGTACTTCGAGGGCAAGTGGATCACCTATGAGCTGACCCGCAGGTGGTTCAAGACGCTGTCGATCCACAAGACGGCGCAGACCTTCAGCAACACGCGCTTCGGCCCGACCGCCGTGGGTGACCTCCAGTCGATCAACGGGATCTTCGGCAACATGAGCTGGATCCAGCCCTTCGAGGCGGAGTTCGGCCCGGACGGTTCGCTCTACGTCATCGACTTCGGCGAGGGCACCGGCAGCGGTCGCGGCGGCAGCAACGCCGGCGCGGGCATCTACCGGATCGACTACGTCGCCAACGGGCGGCCACCGACCGCGAAGATCGCCGCCACCCCGGACACCGGACGTACGCCGCTCGCTGTGACGTTCTCCTCGGCCGGGTCGTCCGCCGGTGACGGGTCGGCGCTCAGCTACGCCTGGGACTTCACAAACGACGGCAGCACCGACTCCACCGCCGCCAACCCGAGCCACACCTACTCCACGGCCGGGAAGCACACCGCCCGGCTGACAGTGCGCAACAGCGGCAACGGGTTGACCGCCACAGCGGTCACCGACGTGGTGGTCGGCAACACCCGACCGACGGTGACCATCACAGTGCCCGACGGCGGGTTCTTCGACTTCGGCGACAAGATCCCGTACACGGTGACGGTCACCGACCCGGAGGAGAGCGCCATCGACTGCGCCAAGGTGACAGTGCAGACGCAGCTCGGCCACGACTCGCACGCCCACCCGCTGGACGTCTACACCGGTTGCTCCGGGCTGCTCGCCACCGAGGCGGACGCCGGTGACGGCCACGGGCCGGGGCAGAACCTCTACACCCTGATCACCGCGCAGTACACCGACGGTGGCGCGGCCGGCGGCGTACCGGCGCTGACCGGCTCGACCCGCGTCCAGTTGCAGCCCAAGAGCAAGGAGGCCGAGCACTTCAGCGCCCAGTCCGGCGTCACCGTCAACGACCGGGCCACCGCCCGCGCCGGCAAGCGGCTCGGCGAAGTCGACCACAACGACTGGGTGGCGTTCGGGCCGGCGGACCTGCGCAACGTCGGCTCGGTGACGCTCGGGGTGACCAACGGCGGGCTCGGCGGCACCATCGAACTGCGCACCGGCTCGCCCACCGGCACGCTGATCGGCACGGCCACCATCGGCTCCACCGGCGGGTGGGACAACCTGGTCTCCCCCACCGTCACGCTGACCAACAAGCCCACCGGCACGACCACCCTGTACGCGAAGTTCGTCAACGCCGCCCAGGTCAACGGCACCCCGGACCTGCTCGCCCTCGACTGGCTGCGGTTCAACGGCGCCGGGGTCAAACAGGAGCCGAGCGGGACGTTGTCCCTGGCCGCCAACCCGACCGGCGGCACCGCACCGCTGACCACCACGCTCACCGCCACGGCGACGGCGCCGTCCGGGCAGAGCATCACCGACTACGCGTGGGACTTCGGCGACAACAGCGCCATCACGCACGGATCGACACTACGGTCGACGGCGCACAGCTACCCCCGCAAGGGGACCTACACCGCCCGGGTGACGGTCACCTACACCAGCGGGGAGACCCGCTCGCTCAACCTCACCATCACTGTCACCTGACCGTCGGGCGACGGCGGGCGGGGGTCAACCCCGTCCGCCGCCGCTCGGCAGGGCGTGCCGCGTCGCAGCCGGGCCTTCAGGGGAGGGTGACCTCGGCCTCGGACAGGAGCTTCCGCACGTTCGCGCCGTGCGCGGCGGCCTGGTCGTGCAGGCGGGCGGCGGGCCCGGGGCCCCACAGCCGGGCGGCCAACTGCCGGTACTCCGGGAGCTTGGGCATCTTGCTGTCCAGACGGAACAGGATGGCCAGCGGGCGGCGGCGCCACCAACGGCTGATCCAGTCGACCGGCTGCGTCACCAGCAGGGCGCCGTAACTGGTCGGCAAGGTCGGGGCGGCGGCCACCTTGACCGCCTTCTCCGTCAGGTTGAGCATCTCGGTCACCGAGACCGCCTCGCGTCGCGGGCCGCTCGCCTCCTCCAGCAGGGTTCGGTAGCGGGCCAGCAGTCTGCGACGCTCGCGGATCGTGTCGGCGGCCTGCAACTCGGCCTTGAAGTCACCGAAGTAGCGGCGGTAACCGCTGAACTCGTCTCGGACCCGGAGCAACTGCTCGGGAATGTCCCTGAGACGGGACGCGCGGGACAGCACGAGCGCGGCGATCGGCGGGATCGGGATCGTCGACATGGCCGTCCACTCGGCGACGACGTCGCCTCCGGTGAGCGGCTCCTCGAGCGATTCGGCGATCTTGTCGTACAGCTGGCGCGGCAGCGACCGGTAGGTCTTCTGCAGGGTGCCGGCGACGAACGGCACGCGATCGAAGTCCGGGAAGTAGTCGAGGCCGTGCGCGGCGGCCACGACCAGGTAGCCGTTGCCCCGGTGCATCCGGTCCTTGACCAAGGCGTCACCCGCGCTGGCAAAGCCGCCGAGCCCGTCGACCTGGGCGAGGAGGTTGTTCAGGCCGGTCGTGTAGTCCAGGCCGACCACCGCGCCGGTCTCGCCGGCAGCCGACGGGTCGTCGCCGTCGCCGTCAGTGACCCGCTTCGCGAGTTCGTCGGGCAGTCGCAGCGCGACCCGGCGGAGTTCGTCGCGCGACAGAGTCGGCGCAAACGTCCGGTACAGCCCCTCGCGAGCGAGCCGGCTGCTGAGGCCACTGACGTACTCGCCCGAGGCGCCCAGTGCCTCCATGCGGTCGAGGAGAACCGTGGCCTCGCAGAGCGAGCAGAGATCGAGGAACCTGGGGAGGGTCAGTGCCTCCGGCCGGGACAGGACGCCACTGGCGTTGGCCACCAGCGTCTGCGTCACCAGCGCCACATTCTGATCGTTCCCGGCCACGGCACCCATTCTAGGATCGACCCATGATGCTGGGATCGACGGGTGTCGAGGTGATCGAGTTCGCCGGAACAGATCTCTGCGCCGTCCGCGAGCTGGTGGCGGGCGGCCAGATCGTCCTGCTCCGCGACGAGGTGCCCGCCGACCACAAAACGGATCGGTGGCCGCGGGACATCGTCGAGTCGGTCGGCGAGTGCGCCGCGGTGCCACTGTCTGGTCTCACCGGCGAGGGCGGGCCGCGCTACCCGCTGGTGATCGGGCAACGCGAGAGCATCCGTTACCTGTGCTCCTATGCCGACCGGGTGCCGCCGCCATTTCCGTACGAGGCCCGGCCGGTGGTGACCGACTACCGCGAGTTCCGGGACCTGTGGGTGGCCGAGCCGGGCCGGTTCACGCCGGACACGGACGGCTACGCCATCGGCCACACCCTGGCGCGCCTGCACTCCCTCAAGATCCTGCACGGCGACGCGCATCGCGGCAACTGGCTGTTCGACCACGAGGGCCGGGCGCTGGTGGCCGACCCGAGGCCGGCGTTTCTCCACTGCCCGCCGAGCCCGGAGCAGTGCGCTACCGACATTCGCCCGCTGCTGCCCGCCCTGGACTCGAACGGCTGGATCAGCTTCCGGCTCAGCTACCGCAAGACCTGGCCGGAAGAGGGCCGGGTGATCGACCTGATCCAGCTCACCGACCTGACCGGCTGGGCTGCCGCGTTCCGGATGCGGGACTACGAGCGGGCCGCCGAGCTGATGGGCCGCCAGCTCACCGGCGAGTGCACCCCGATCGTGCGCGTCATGCTGCTCGCCAACCGGGCGATGGCGCGCAGCCGCATCGGCCGCCACGACGACGCGTTGCGGGACATCCTCGACGCCGCCCGGTTGGCGAAGGAACGCAGCCCACACGTCGCCAACGGACTAGGGATCGCCCTGGCCGTCGTGTGGTGCGACCAGGGCGACCGGGCGGCGGCACTGGAGGCGTTGTCGAGGGTGACCGGGCAACCCGAACAGTTGCTCGCCAGGCTGGAGCCGGGCGACACGCAGCTCCCGATCATGAATATGTGAGCCCACCGCCGGTGCCAAGGGCGATCAGTCGGCCGCAGCCTCAGGTGCTGCGGCAAGGCTGCCATGTGCTGCCCACCTCCGGTCGACAAAGCCGTGGACGATGGCTGTCGTACCAGTGTGTGAGGGTTCGGGACATGGCGACTTTCGTTCTGATCCATGGCGGCGGGGGCAGCGCCTGGGACTGGCATCTCCTTGTCCCCGAGCTGACCAGCCGCGGCCACGACGTGGTCGTACCGGAACTGCCGATCGAGGACAGATCCGCAGGGTTCGCCGAGTTCTGCCAGACGGTCGTCGACGCGATCGGCGACCGGGGCGACCTCGTGGTCGTCGGGCACTCCTACGGTGCGTTCACCGCGCCGCTCATCGCCGACAAGCTGCCGGTGCGACTACTCGTCCTGCTCACACCAATGGTCCCCAAGCCCGGTGAAAGGCCCGGTGACTGGTGGGCCAACACCGGTTACCGCAGCGCCGAGGGGCTCGCTGAGGAGCAGCAGTTCTACAACGGTGTCCCGGCCGAGATCATCGCGGATGCAGCATCACACAGCCGGGACCAGGTCAGCGCGGAGGGCGACGAGCCGTGGCCCCTGGACGCCTGGCCAGACGTGCCGACGACGGTGCTCCTCGCACGCGAGGACCAGTTCTTCCCGGCGGACTTCCAGCGCCGGGTTGCCGCCGACCGACTCGGCGTCGTCCCGGACGAGATCGACGGTGGGCACTGCGTGTCACTCAGCCACCCGAAGCAACTCGCCGACCGCCTCACCGCTTACCCGCTGCCCTGAAGGCATGACCACGGCGTCACCGTCCGAGCCCGGTCTCCGGCTACCTGACCGGCGCCACCCTTCAGATGGGAAGGTGGCAGGTACGACCGGCAGCCGCCGCAACGTCGTGGGTGACGAAGCAACGGTGGGGCGGTGCACGTCGGCACCGCCCCACCGATCATGAACGGTTACTGCCAGGAACTCTGTTGGGTGTAGACGAGGTTGCCGGGGACCACAGTGCCGTTGGTGCTGTACTCGGTGTACGCCCAGAAGTCACCCTCGGCCAGCGGCTTGTTCGGCTTCAGCGTGAAGTTGAAGCCTTGACCGCGCTCCGAGGTGGAGGGCAGTGTGAGGGTGGCACCCGAATACTTGGCGTTACGGCCGATGATGGCGTGGCCCAGCTCGAAGTCGACGACGGGACCACCTGGGTACTGTGCGAACACGTACGCGGTGTAGCGCCCCGGCTCGGGCAGGAACTTGTACGCCTGCTCGGCGCTGGTCCAGAACCTGTCACTGCTGTAGACGAGGGTGTCGCCCTTGTACAGGTAGAGATCGAGGTTCGTGTTCGGATCGGCGGTGTTGGCCTCGACGACAATGCCGGCGGTGTTCGCCGGCACCGTGAAGTCGACCTTCTTCACTCCGGTGGCGCTCGGGTCGAACACTCCTCCGTAGACGCCGGCCGGCATCGAGTACGACGTGCGCCGCATCGGGGTGTAACCGGTGCTGCGACCGACGAGCGGGCCGGTGAAGCCCGGCTGGACCATGCCGAAGGCGCCGTTGGCCATCCGGGCGAACTCCTCGCCGTCGTCTGCGTACGGCCGGGCCGCGATGCCCCACGGACGGGCGGCGACCGGTATCCGGGCGCTGTGCGCCTTACCCTGCCAGGTGATCGACCCGGTCACGTACCGGTCCCAGGGGGCGCTGCCCCGACGCAGCGTGATGGTGACCGTCGCGGACTTGCCGGGCGCCAGGGTCACCGATGCCGGCGACACGGTGACCTTCATGCCGGGCAGACCGGACACGGACGAACGGTAGGTCTCCCGCGCCTTGCCCACGTTGGTCAGGGTGCGGGTGAGGGTCACCGGGCGGGTCCCGTCGTACTCGCGCAACGAGATGGCCGGCAGGTTGAGTGCCTTGCCGTCGGGCTCGGTCGTCTCGCTGAACTCGATCAGCTCCGCCGCCGTGGGCTCGATGACCAGTCCCGGGTCGGTGGCCCGGGGCAGATTGATGAAGCCGCTGCCCTGTTCCAGGGGGTTGCTGGTGCCGACGGTGTCGGTGGCGGTGGTGCGCAGCGCGGAGGCGACCGCGCCAGGTGACCAGTCCGGGTGGGTGGCGCGCAGGATCGCCGCCGCCCCGGCCACGTACGGCGAGGCCATCGAGGTGCCGGAGTACGCGTCGTACTGTCGCCCGAAGTTGCCCGCTGGTGAGACCGCGGCGATGATGTTCGACCCGGGCGCGACCAGGTCCGGCTTGAAGACGCCGAGGGTCACCTTGTCCGGGCCGGTGGAGGAGAAGTCCGCCACGCTCGGTATGCCCGGGACGCTGGAGCCGTCACCGCCGGTGCGCAACGACACGGTCGCGTCGGTGGGGTGGCGCATCAGGTAGTTGAACAGCGTGCCGGCCTGCTTCTCGGTCGGCAGGTAGACCACCGGGAAGTTGAAGATGGAGTTGATCCGGTAGTTGCCGACCGGGTCGAACACCACCATCGCCGCCCCGCCCTTGGCCTTGATCTCGGCGGCGGAGCCGAACATGTCGGACAGCGCGCAGGCAACCACCTTGCCCTTGATCTTGGCGGGGTCCAGGCTGCCGGGCTCGCAGTAGACCGCGCCCAGATCGGGCGAGCCGGCCTGTTCGCCGAAGACCAGCGACCGTGCGCCACCGCCGGGCAGGGCGTCCAGCGAGCCCCCGACCAGCTTCGTGCCGTCGCCCAGCTTGGCGGTGGCCTCGTCGAGCTTGGTCACCGCCGCGCCGACAGTGGTCACCCAGGGTGCCGCGTTGCTGATGGCTCCACTCACGATGCCGGTGTTGCCGGCTGACGCCGCGACGAAGACCCCGGCCAGCGAGGCGTTGAGGAACGCCACGCCGATGGGGGTGTTGGCCTCCCAGTCGCCGAGCTGCGAGCCGATCGAGAAGTTCAGCACCTGCACGCCGTCGGCGACGGCCGCGTCGATGCCGGCGATGATGTCGGCGTCGTAGCCCATGCCACCCCAGAGCACCTTGTAGACGGCGATCTGGGCATCCGGCGCCACCCCGGTGACGGGACCGAAGCGGCGACCGTCGATCGTGACGTTCGAGATCGGCAGGCCGGCCGCCGTGGAGGCGGTGTGGGTGCCGTGCCCGGACGCGTCGCGGGGGGACAGGAACTCGCCCTCGGGCACCGAGCCACCGCCGGCGAGCCACGAGTCGGCGAAGTACCGGGCACCGACGATCTTGCCGTTGCAGTGCTCGGCCACGAAGGCCACACCGGCCTGGCAGGTGCCGTGCCAGTTCGCGGGAGCGGGCATCTTCTTGGCGAACGACGCGCTCTCCGGCCAGATGCCGGTGTCCAGGACGCCGATCACCATGCCCGCGCCCGTGCCGGGGCCGGGCTTGGCCGGCCGGCCGGAGCGGTCCGTCGGCGCCGACTGGTCCGCGTCACTCGGGGTGGCGGGCGTCGGGTTGGCGGCGGTCGCCGTGGTCGCTGTGGGCGGCGCCGAGGGAGTGCCGAGGGCCCGCGAGGCGGTGACGGCTCGGACGCGCCTGTCCGCCCGCAACGTGCTCACCTGCTGGGTGGTCAGCTTCGCCGAGAACCCGTTGAAGGCGGTGGTGTAGACGGCGTTGACAGTGACCCCGGCCGCGGCGGCGACGGAGCCCCGCTGCGTGTCGAGGTGCCGGCGGTACGCCTGCGACGGCGTCGACGTCACGTCCAGCCGGTTACCCGCCGCCGGGCGGGTCCGGGCCAGACCGGACACCCCACCGGTGTACGTGGTCAACGGGTCCTCGGCTAACTCGACGACGTACATGCCGGAGCCGGTCTCGTCGACGGCTGCCTTCGGCGTGGCCGCACGGTCGCCGCCGGGTCGGCGGTCCGCCCCGTCGGTCAGGGTGACCTTCTTGTCGGACCCGGCGGTGAAGTAGCCGGCGCCACTGCCGTTACCCGACGACCCCGCGGGTGCCGCCGCCGCCGTTCCCGCTACACCGGTGGGGCCGGTGATCAGCGCGACGACCAGCGTAGGTATCGCCAGTCTTCGCAGCCTGTTTCCGCTCGTGCCTGTAGCCACGAGGCTCCTTTCGGTTGCTCCCTTGTGGAGCGTTTCTCATCGATCGCGACCCGCACTGGGAGCGCTCCCCCACCCAAGTCCACGACGGTTAATCGAAGATTTGCGCGGTGTTACGGATCACTGGTGCGTATAAGATCACAACGCCTCGGCGATGCCGCCCAGCCCCACGAGTCGGCTCCGCCACCGCTGAGGCGCGCGCACCGGTCAGCCGCAGGCCGCGTGATCATCTAGTATCAGCGGCCACCTGGCGTACGACATGGGGGTTCGGTGGCATGTGGTCATTCATCAAGCGGTCAAAGGCCCCGGCACTGGACCCGACCTACGGTGACCCGCACCGGAAGGCCCTGATCCGGGCGTTGGAGAAGCGCAGGTGGAAGTTCGCCCGGGAACTGCTCACCATGGCCGCCGATCCGGACGAGATGGCCTTCCTCATGGAAGCGGTCGGCGGGGTCGACGGGATCCAGGACTGGATCGGCGACTGGATCGACGCCGAGCCCGAGTCGACGCTGCCCGTGCTGGTCGCCGGTTGTCACGCGGTGCACTGGGCGTGGGAGGCACGTGGCGGCAAGCGGGCCAAGTACACCGCCGCTGCCCAGTTCAAGGCGTTCCACGAGCGGTTGCACTACGCCGAGGCGATGTTGGAGAAGGTGCTCGCCCAGGAACCCGACAACGTCACCGCACGAGCCTGGCTGGTCACCAGCGCCCGGGGCCTGGGCATCGGGGCGGCGGAGGCTCAGCAACGCTTCGAGGCGGTGACGCGACTCCACCCGGGGCACGTGGTCGCGCACGAGCAGCGGTTGCAGTATCTGTGTAAGAAGTGGTCCGGCAGCCACGAGGAGATGTTCGACTTCGCGCGGAGCGCCGCCGCGGCGGCCGGGCCCAACAGCCTCCTGCACGAACTGGTGGCCGTCGCCCACTTCGAGAGGTGGGAGGCCACCGACGTAGAAGAGGGCAACGCGTACTTCGACTCGGACGAGGTCCGCGCCGAGCTTCTCACCGCCGCGGAAAACTCGATCTTCCACCCGGATTACGTTCCCGCCGGTCCCGGCTGGGCGCCACGGCTGGCGATCTTCGCGCTGACCTTCGAACTGGCCGAGGAGTTCGATGCGGCCGCGCACGTGTTCGCGTTGCTCGACGGGATGGTCACCGAGTGGCCGTGGTCGGTCCTCGGCGACCCGGTCGAGAAGTTCACCGCCTCCCGCGACTGGGTGGCCACGAACCGGAGCGACTAGCTAGAGCACGTCTGCGCGTCGCCGCCAGAGCACAGTGCACGCCGCGGCCAGGGCCAGCCCGAGCAGCGGGGCGACACCCACCCCGGCAAGCGTGCAGGCCACCGCGAGCAGCGCCGGCGGCATCCAGCACCAGGCGGGCACGGTACGCGGGACACGACCGCGCCGACGGGCCGCCGCTTCCACTGCCATCGGCACCACCAGCACCGGTAACGCGGCGGCCAGCAGGGTCAGCCAGGGCAGCACCAGGCGGTCGAACCGCGCCACCGCCAACATGCCGCCGAGCACCGCGACGAGCAGCATCGCCGCCCGCGCCGGCAGGCGGGGAGCCAGACCACGCAACGCCAGGGAACCGGAGTACGTGGTGGTCAGCGCCGCCGCGAAGACCGCCACCGCGACGAACAGATTCGCGTACGCGGCCAGCCCCGAGCCGGTGGCGAGTAGCGCGACCACGTCGGCCGAGCCGGTCCGCAGCCACAGGCCGGCCCCGGCGAGCACCCCGAGCAGCGCCGGCCCGATCAGCAGCCCCACGCACCAGGCCAGGTCCCGCCTTCGGGACAGGCCCAC
This sequence comes from Micromonospora sp. H61, assembly GCF_018070325.1. Classification (GTDB taxonomy): domain Bacteria; phylum Actinomycetota; class Actinomycetes; order Mycobacteriales; family Micromonosporaceae; genus Micromonospora; species Micromonospora salmantinae. The sequence goes on along the minus strand of NZ_JAGPXY010000012.1, from coordinate 29,559 downwards.
GCTGAAGTCCGGTGCGCGCAGCGCGAACACGGCCGCGTACCCGATCAGCGCGGCGGCGTCGGCGAGCCCGCCGCCGCCGAGGCGGACCGGTGCACCGGGTGGTGGCAGCACTGTCAGGCACCAGCCGACCAGCACCACCGCGCTGAGCGTGGTGACCACCGCGACCCGGTTGCCGAGCCGGGCCGGCGCCCAGGAGACGGCGAGGACCGCCACCTCCAGCAGTACCGGCCCGGCCCAGCCCGGCAGGTGGGTCAACGCGGCCAGCGAGGCCCCGCCGAGCCCGACGTTGAACCCGTTCCAACCGATCATCGACACGGCCAGAACCGCCGCCAGCAGCAGCCGCGAGGTGTCCCCCAGGTACGCGGGCAGCACCGCGGTCAACGTCCCGCCGTCGCCGAGCGGCCGGCGCAGCCCGATCCGGCCCTGCCCCCAGAGCAGGGCCGTCATCAGCGCCCCGCCGACCAGCAGCCCGGCCACCGGCACCGCGCCGCCATGTCGGGCGGCCATCGCCGCGCCGAGCACCAGCGTGGCGGGTGCGGTGCCGATGCCCAGCCAGGCGCCGACCGCCGCCGTCCACCGCCGTTCCGAGACGTCAGGCAACGTGGCGCAGGTAGCCGGCGATCGCCGCGTCGAGCACCTCCGCGCCCGGACGCGCCCACACCTCGGCGGAGAAGACCTCCACCTCGATCGGGCCGACGTAGCCAGCCGCGTCCACCGCCTCGCGCAGCCGACGCAGCTCGATGCAGCCGTCACCGGGCAACGCCCGGCCGAGCAGCACCCCCTCGGGCAGCGGGGTCACCCAGTCGCAGACCTGGAACGCGGCGATCCGGGCGGCGGCCCGCGCGATCTGCGCGTACACCGTGTCGTCCCACCAGACGTGGTACGCGTCGACGACCACGCCGACCACCGCCGGGTCGAACCGCTCGGCGATGTCCAGCGCCTGGTTGAGGGTGGCGATCACGCACCGGTCGGCGGCGAACATCGGGTGCAGCGGCTCGATGGCCAGCCGTACCCCGGCCGCCTCGGCGTGCGGGGCCAGCTCGCCGATCGCGTCGGCGACCCGACGCCGCGCGCCGTCGACGTCCCGGCTGCCGGCCGGCAGCCCACCGGAGACCAGCACCAGCTCCGGAGCGCCGAGGGCGGCGGCCTCCTCGATGGCCCGCAGGTTCTCCGCGCGCCAGTCGTCGGCGGAGAAGAACCCGCCCCGGCACAGCGACGTGACGGCGAGACCGGCGTCGCGGACCAGTTTCGCCGAGCGGGCCAACCCGTACTCGGCCACCGGCTCCCGCCACAGGCCGATGCCCGGTACACCGGCCGCGACGCACCCGGCCACCACCTCGGGCAGCGGCCAGCGCTGGGCGGTGGCCTGGTTGAACGAGAAGCGCCGCAGCCCGTCGGCGCTGCCGACCGTGAGTTCGCCGCTCACTGGGCCACCCCCGCCACGGTGAACAGCGCTCGGGCGCGGGCGGCGGCCAGGTCGGCGTCGGGCAGCAGCCCGGCCGCGTCGGCCAGGGTGAGCAGCGTGGCCAGGTGCGCCGGGGACCGACCGGACTGGGCGCCACCGACCATCGTGAAATGGTCCTGGTGCCCGGCCAACCAGGCCAGGAACACGATCCCCGTCTTGTAGTGCCAGGTCGGCGCCGCGAACAGGTGCCGGGCCAGCGGCACGGTGGGCCCGAAGATCTCGTCGTACGCCGTCAGGTCGCCCCGATCCAGGGCGGCCAGCGCGGCGGCGGCGGCCGGCGCGATGGCCGCGAACACCCCGAGCAGCGCGTCGGAGTGGCCCACCTCGTCACCCCGGATCAGCTCCGGGTAGTGGAAGTCGTCACCGGTGTAGAGGCGTACCCCGGCCGGCAGGCGGCGGCGCAACGCGACCTCCCGGTCGGCGTCCAACAGCGACACCTTGATTCCATCCACTGTGGACTGGTGCGCCTTGATCAGCTCGATCACCGTGTCAGCGGCCAGGTCGAGGTCGACAGCACCCCAGTAGCCGGTCAACGCCGGGTCGAACATCGGACCCAGCCAGTGCAGCACCACCGGTTCGTCGGCGGCGCTCAGCAGCTCGTCGTACACCCGCAGGTAGTCCTCCGGGCCGCGTGCGGCGGCGGCCAGGTGCCGGCTGCACATCAGCACCGGCCGGGCGCCGGCGGCGCGGACGTCGTCGAGCTGCTCGGCGTACGCGGCGGTGACCGCCGCCAGCGTGGCCGGGCCGACCGGCATCTGGTCGGTGCCGACCCCGGCGACGATCCGCCCGCCGACCGCGCGGGCCTCGGCGGCGCTGCGCCGGATCAGCTCCCGGGTGGCCGGATAGTCCAGCCCCATCCCCCGCTGGGCGGTGTCCATCGCCTCGGCGACCCCCAGCCCGTACGACCAGAGATGCCGCCGGAAGGCGAGGGTGGTGTCCCAGTCCACCGTCGCCGGGGCGCCCGGCACGTTCTCCGCGCCCGGATCGGCGACGACGTGCGCGGCGGCGTACGCGATCCGGCTGCTCGCCGGCGCGGCCGGTCGGGTGAAGCCGCTCCCGCCGGCGATCCGGTGCCGCCGTCCACCGGGCAGCACCACCTCGGCGCTCATGAGCGCAGCTCCGGCACCTCGATGCGGCCACCCTCGCGGGCGGAGCGCAGCCCCAGCTCGGCGAGCTGCACGCCGCGCGCGCCGGCGAGGAAGTCCCACCGGAACGGCTCGCCGGCCACCACGTGCCGCAGGTACGCCTCCCACTGCACCTTGAAGCCGTTGTCGAACTCCTCGTTGTCGGGCACCTCGGCCCACTGGGCGCGGAAGTCCTCGGTGGCCGGCAGGTCCGGGTTCCACACCGGCTTCGGGGTGACCGCCCGGTGCTGCACCCGGCAGTTGCGCAGGCCGGCGATCGCGCTGCCCTCCGTGCCGTCGACCTGGAACTCCACCAGCTCGTCGCGGTAGACCCGCACCGCCCAGGACGAGTTGATCTGCGCGATCACCCCGCCGTCGAGTTCGAAAGTGGCGTACGCGGCGTCGTCGGCGGTGGCCGCGTACGGGCGACCGGCCTCGTCGACCCGTTCGGGCACGTGGGTGGCGGTCACACAGGAGACGGCCGTGACCCGGCCGAACAGCTCCTCCAGCACGTAGTGCCAGTGCGGGAACATGTCGACCACGATGCCGCCGCCGTCCTCGCTCCGGTAGTTCCACGACGGCCGCTGAGCGGCTTGCCAGTCGCCCTCGAAGACCCAGTACCCGAACTCGCCGCGTACCGACAGGATCCGGCCGAAGAAGCCGCCGTCGATGAGGCGCTTGAGCTTGCGCAGACCGGGCAGGAAGAGCTTGTCCTGCACGACACCGGTGCGGACGCCGGCCGCGTCCGCCGCCCGGGCCAGGTCGAGGGCCGCCGCAGTGTCCTCGGCCAGCGGCTTCTCCGTGTAGATGTGCTTGCCGGCCTCGATGGCCTGCCGGATCGCCTTCTCCCGTTGCTGGGTTACCTGCGCGTCGAAGTAGATCTCGACGTCGTCGCGGGCCAGCGCGGAGGTCAGGTCGGTGGTCCAGTCGGTCAGCCCGTGCCGCTCGGCGAGTTCCCGGAGCTTCGTCTCGTTGCGCCCGACCAGAACCGGTTCCGGCCAGATGGTGGTGCCGTCGGCCAACGCCACACCGCCGGATTCGCGGATGGCCAGCAGCGACCGGACGAGGTGCTGCCGGTAGCCCATCCGTCCGGTCACGCCGTTGACGATGATGCCGATCGACCTGCGGGTCATGGTGTTCCTTCCGTCGTGCTGGTCGTGCCGATCCGCGCTCAGTGGTTGGCGGCCGCGCTGCCGAGCAACCCACGCAGGTCGGTGGCGAGCCGGTCGAAGCGGGGATCCGACATCACCTGCGCGTAGTCGCGGTGCGCCGGCAGCTCGACCGGGAAGGTGCGGATGATCCGGCCGGGCCGGGGACTCATCACCACGACCCGGGTGCCGAGGAAGACCGCCTCGGCGATGGAGTGGGTGACCAGCACCACTGTGGTCCCGGTCTCCCGCCAGATCCGGTGCAGTTCGGCGTTCATCTGCTCGCGGGTCAGTGCGTCCAGGGCGCCGAACGGTTCGTCCATGAGCAGCACCGGCGGGGAGTGCAGCAGCGCGCGGCAGAGCGCCACCCGCTGCTGCATGCCGCCGGACAGCTCGTGTGGCAGCGCCTTCTCGAAGCCGGTCAGGCCGGTCATCTCGATCAGCTCGTCGGCGCGGCGGGCCGCCTGCGCCCGGTCCATGCCGCGCATCTCGGCCTGGAGCAGGATGTTGGCCCGCGCACCGCGCCACTCCAGCAACGCGGCCTTCTGGAAGACGAAGCCGATCTCCTTCTGCGGGCCGCGCACCGGGCGCTCCAGCAGCGACACGTCACCGCTGGTCGGCTTGACCAATCCCGCGACGATCTTCAGGAGGGTGGACTTGCCGCAGCCGGACGGGCCGACGATCGTGACGAACTCGCCCGGCTCGATGTCGAGCGACACGTCGTCCAACGCTGTGGTCTGCGACCGTCGGGTGGTGAACCGGACGGTCAGCCCGGACATCCCGATGGCGGTGCCGGTGGCTGCCGGCGCGGTGGTCACCGGGTCACCCCTGCGCCGCGTACGAGGAGTCCCAGTACGCGCTGGGCGCTCCCGGGTCCTTCAGCTCGGCGTAGCGGGACATCAGGTCGATGGTCTCGGTCCACTGGGCCTCGGTGTTCACCCCGGGCGGGCCGTCCGCGCCGATCAGCGGCATGTTGAGCGTGAGCTGCTTGGTGAGCACCTCGGGCGCCGGCTCGTTCTCGGCCAGAGCCGTCATCGCGCTCACCGCGCCGGCCGGGTCCCGGGCGGCGTCGGCCCAGGACTTTTGGGTGGCCCGGACGAACTTGCGGACCAGCTCCGGGTCCTTCTGCAGGGTCTGGGTGTTGGCGATCAGGCCGGTGCCGAGCAGGTTCATCCCGTAGTCGGCGAAGAGCAGCACGTCGACCTTCTTGCCCGTCTTGCTCTCGATGGTGGGGGCCTGGTCGTGGAAGAAACCCATGATGGCGTCGACCTTGCCCTCGGCCAGGGCGGCGATCTTGCCGGCGGCGTCGACGTTGACCACCTTGACGTCGTCCTTCTTGAGGCCGTTCTTCTCCAGCCAGGCCGGGAAGGTCGCGTAGAGGGCGTCGCCGGGAGTGCCGCCGACGGTCTTGCCCTTGAGGTCGGCCGGGGTCTTGATGTTCTCCTCGGTGAAGAACTCCACCGAGGAGGGACCCTTCTCCAGGTACGCGCCGAGGCTGCGTACCGGCATGCCGCTGGCCACCGACTTGAGCAGCACCGGGCTGTCCGCCCAACCGAAGTCGGTCTGCTTCTGGGCGACCTGCTTGACGGTGTTGCCCGAGCCGTTGCCGGGCAGGATCTTCAGGTCGATGCCCTCGGCGGAGTAGTAACCCTTCTGCAGGCCGTAGTAGAAGGGCGCGTGCTCGCCGTAGGGCACCCAGTTGAGGGTGAGGGTGACCTGCTTGCTGCCGTCGGCGTTGGTGCTGCCGCCGGGGTCGTCCCCACCGCAGCCGGTGGCGGCGAGGAGCAGGGCGGCGGTGGCCAGGATGGTGGTGGCGGTGCGTTTCATCGGTGCCTCCGTGATGGGGTCGGTCAGGAGGTGGTGAGGGACACGCCGGCTCGGCGGCTGGCGTGCCACGGAATGAGCAGTGCCTCGGCGATCTCGACCAGGACGAACAGGACGATGCCGATGGCCGACATCAGGATCAGGTCGGCGAACAGCAGTGGGGCGTCGAGGTTGCCGTTGGCCAGCAACAGGACGTAGCCGAGCCCTTCGCTGGCGCCGACGAACTCACCGACCACGGCACCGACCACGGCGAGGGTGACGGCCACCTTCAGGCCGGCCATCAGGTGCGGCAACGCGTTCGGGAAGCGGATCTTGCGGAAGGTGCGCCACGGCCCGGCGCCCATCGTGGCGGCGAGGTCGAGCAGCTCCGGGTCGGTGGAGCGCAGCCCGGCCACGCCGGAGATGACCACCGGGAAGAACGCGATGAGCACCGCCAGGATGATCTTCGGGGTGAGGCCGAGGCCGAACCAGACCACCAGCAGCGGCGCGATGGCGATCTTCGGAATGACCTGTGCGAACAGGACGATCGGGTAGAGCGCCTTGTCCAGCGTGCGGGAGTAGGCGATGGCGACCGCCGTGACCAGACCCAACGCGGCGGCCAGCACGAAGCCGAGCACCGTCTCGTAGAGGGTCACCAGGGTGTGCCGGGCCAGCTCGGACCACTGGGTGGTCATCGTCTCCCACACCTGGCCGGGGGTGGGCACCAGGTAGTTCGGGACGTACTCGCGGGCCGCCACGAACCACCAGGCGGCGAAGAAGACGGCGAGCACAAGCGCCGGGCGCCAGAGCGAGTCGGCGAAGGTCACCGCCCGGCGACCGAGCGTGCGACGTGGTGGACGCGCGCCGTCGGGCGGCGCTTTAACCACAGTGGACGGAGACCGGCCGTCGACGGCATGGGGGGCACCGGGGGTGGGAGCGGCTGCCTGCGCACCGCTCGCCTCGTCGGCGGCGGCCTGCCGGCCCGCCGTGTCCAAAGAGTTCTCGGTCACGCGGAACCTCCTCGGGGCCCGGCACGACGCCCAGGGACCGGGCCGGTCGGCGGATCAGGCAAACGCTTTCCTGGAGCGTAGGCGGCACCCTCACGCCGGGCAAGGCCTTTCCTCGATCTGTTTCCACCGATGCCTCACCGCCCGACGGGTGTCCCGAAGGGACGCTCAGCCGGCCGCCGGGTAGGTGTCGAGGAGGCCACACATGCCCAACCGGCCCCGCTCGACCGGCTCGTTCACCGCGTACACGCCGGCGTCGCCCAGGTGGCCGGGATCCCCCCGCTCCAGGGCGTCGAGCTGCGCGGCGGTGTCGGCGGCGGCACGGCCCGCGCCGGCCTCCCACCGCTGCCGCCACCGCGCCAGCAGCGGCTGGCGCAGGGCTACCGCGGCGGCGTGGAACGCGGCCAGCGCCGCCGGCCCACCGGAGCGCAGCGCCTGGAAGCCGGTCACCGCCAGATCCCGACGGCGGTACGCGGCGTGCACGTCCGCACCCGGCGCTCCCCCGTCGGGCAACGCCGCCGCGGCGGCGTACACGGCCGGGTCGGCCAGCACCTCGGGTGGGAAGGTCAGCACCGCGTCGCCGGCCTCCGGCAGGCCGCTGTTCTGCATCAGCACCACGATGCTCAGCCCGCCGGTGTTGACCAGGCGGTGCACGGTGCCCGGCTCGAACCAGACCACCACCCCCGGCCGCAGCGACGTCTCCCGGTACCCGGCAGTGGTGAGGGTCTGCACCGCACCCTCGCCGCCGGTCACCACGTACCCCTCGGTGCAGCACAGGTGCACGTGCGGGGTGCCGCCGACCAGACCGTCCGGGGCCACCGTGTCGTAGACGCGCAGCCGGGACACCCCGACCCCGCCGGGCAGCGGCGCCGACCGATCACGCATCGAAGTACTCGTCGGTGTCGTCAGCGGCCGGCAATGACACCAGCAGCACTGTGAGGTCGCCGATGGCCCGGTGCCGGCAGCCCGGCTTGATCAGGAACGCGGACATCGGCCGAGCCGGGTGACGGACCCCGTCCAGCTCGATCTCGCCCTCACCGGCGAGCACGACGTAGTACTCGGTGGCGATCCGGTGGTGGTGCGTCACCGCGTCCTGCACCTGGAGCAGATGCACGCTGGCCTGGCCCTCGCTCTCGGCGATGAAACCCCGGCGGGTGGTCCCACACGAACAGCGCCGGGCGGGAAGGTCATCAAGTTGAAGTACCGCGAAGCGTTCGGACACGGCCGGGCCTCCCTGCGGGAAAGGGCTTTCTCTGCGGTACGGTGACGCTAGCCGGCACGACGAAACGCCGTCAACAGATCGAGGGGGCGGGCCATGGCGACCCTGTCCGATGTGGCCCGCCGGGCGGGCGTCTCACCCGCCACCGCCTCCCGCGTCATCAACGGCAGCAGCAAGCCGGTCACCGACGAGCTGCGCGAACGGGTGCTCGCCGCCGTCGCCGAGCTGCAGTACGTGCCGAACGCGCACGCCCAACTGCTGGCCCGCTCGCACCGCAGCGCGGTCGGCGTGATCGTGCACGACGTCTCCGACCCGTACTTCGCCGAGATCACCCGAGGGCTGCAACGGGTCGCCACCGACCAGGGCCGGCTGCTGATGATCTGCAACAGCTACCGGGACCCGGACCGCGAGCTGGAGTACGTGGAGCTGCTGCGCGGCCACCAGGTGGCGGCGCTGATACTGGCCGGCTCGGGCTACCACGACGAGGCGTTCACCCGGCAGCTCAACGAGAAGCTCGCCGCGTACGAGGCCACCGGCGGGCGGGTGGCGGTGATCGGCCGGCACGAGCACTCCGGCGACGCGGTGATGCCGGACAACCGGACCGGCGGCTACCTCGCCGGGCAGGAGTTGTGCGGTCTGGGGCACCGGGCGATCGGCGTGGTCGCCGGCCCGCGCATCCTGACCACCACCACCGACCGGCTCGCCGGGCTTCGGCAGGCTCTCACCGAGCAGGGCCGCGAGCTGCCCGAACGGCGCATCCGGTACGCCGAGTTCGACCGCGACGGCGGCGCCGAGGCCACCGCTCGACTGCTCGACGCCGACCCGGAGCTGACCGCGATCGTGGCGCTCAACGACTCGATGGCCATCGGCGCGCTCGCCACCCTGCGCGCGCGGGGGTTGGCAGTGCCGCAGCAGATCTCGGTGCTGGGTTTCGATGACATGCCGATCGCCCGGGACGTGACCCCAGCCTTGACCACCGTGCGGCTGCCCCTTGTCGACATGGGTGTGCGGGCGATGTCCCTGGTGCTCGGCGTCGGGGCCCCGACGCCCCGGGTCGAGGTGCTCCCCGCCGAGCTGGTCCGCCGCGACACCGCCGGTCCCGTCCCACTGTCCACCCGCGCCACAGCGGGTTCCGCGCCACGCGCACGGCGAGGTGACAGCACGTCGTGACCGGTGCCAGCCCGACCCAGCGGCCCCTCACGCGAGCCGATGTGGCGTACCTGGTCGGTGCGTCGTTCGGGCCGGGCACCCGGGTCCGGGACGCCGGTCCGCTAACCGGCGGCGGGTACGCCACGGTCTGGTGGGCGCTGCTCGACGACGACAGTCGGGTGGTGCTGAAGCTGGCGCCGCCGGCCGGAACGCCGCTGCTGCGCTACGAGCGCGGGCTCTGCGCCGCCGAGGAGCGGTACTTCCGGCTCGTCGCGCAGCGGGCGCCGCAGGTGCCCGTCCCCGCGGTGCTGCGGTGCGGCGCCGACCCGGCGTACGGCGAGTGGTTGGTCACCGCGATGCTGCCCGGCCGGTCGCTGTCCGACCTGGCCGAGGCCGGGGTCGCGGTCGACGACGGCCCGGCGCGCTACGACCTCGGGGTGACCCTCGCCGCGTTGCACCGGGTGACCGGTGAGCGGTTCGGGTACGACGGCGACCGGGCCGCCGGGCCGACCTGGCGGGCAGCGTTCACCGCGATGCTCGACGACCTCCTGGCCGACGCGGCCGACTGGGACGTCCGACTGCCGGTGACCCCGGAGCACCTGCGTGCGCTGGTGGGGCGGCACGCCGACGTGCTCGACGAGGTACGCCGCCCGGCGCTGCTGCACTTCGACTGCTGGGACGGCAACGTGCTGGCGGCGCCCGACGGGGACGGCCGGTTGCGGCTGCGCGGCCTGGTGGACGGCGAGCGGTTCCTCTACGGCGACCCGCTGCTGGACCTGGTCTCGCCGCTGCTCTTCCGACGGGTCGAGGACGAGCCGGAGCACCCCCTGCTGCGCGGCTATCAGGCCAACGCAGCCGAACCCCTGGTGCTGAACGCCTCGGCACGCCGCCGGCTCGGTCTCTACCGGTTGCACCTGTACCTGCTGATGACTGTGGAGATGCCCAGCCGCGGGATGACCGCGCGCAGTCATCCCGGGCGGTCCGCCCGGCTGGCGGCGCTGCTCGACGAGGAGCTGGCCGCGCTCGCCTCGGGCTGACGACCCGGCGCGGGTGCCGCCCGGGCGCGTGGTCGGACGTAGGCCGCACAGATGCACCAGCGGATAACGGATTGTCCGGGGCCCCTGCCCGGGCCTAACCTCCCCGGGTGCTGATTCGGGAGTTCGTCGACCGGGACTGGTCGCAGGTGTGGCCGATCATCGAGGAGGTGATCCGGGCACAGGAGACGTTCCCCTACGACCCGGCGATGACGGCCGAGCAGTCGTACGGCACGTGGGTCGAGGCGGCGCCGGGGCGGACCGTTGTGGCGGTCGACGGCGAGCGGGTGCTCGGCACCGCCAAGATGGGCCCCAACCGGCCCGGGCCGGGCGCGCATGTGTCCACCGCCAGCTTCATGGTCGCCGCCGACGCGCGGGGCCGCGGCGTGGGCACCGCGCTGTGCCGTGACGCCCTGACCTGGGCCCGCCGGCAGGGGTACGCCGGCATGCAGTTCAACGCGGTGGCGGAGAGCAACACGTCTGCGGTGCGGCTGTACCTGCGGGAGGGATTCGCGGTGATCGGCACCGTGCCGGGCGCGTTCCGTCACCCCACCCTCGGCCGGGTCGGCCTGCACGTGATGTACCAGGAGTTCTGACCGCGCCCGCTCCGCTCGCCCAGGAGGCCACAGTGGTGGTCGGCGCCTTTGGAGTTGATGTCACAAACGAATCGACCGCTGGCCGGGCCGTCCGCACCTTCCCCACCGCTTGGAGCCTCCCCGCAGCCTGAATCGTTTACGACATCAGCTCCATAGCGTCTCAACCAACGGTGCCGCCGGCCGGGGCCGGGCGCAGTCCGGGCTGCCCGGCGGCCGGCTCCGCGCCGGCTCGGCGGATCGGGGTGAAGAGGGCGCCGACCGCGACCAACAGGCACCCCGCGCCCGCCGCGAGCGTGACCGCCGGAGCACCGTAGCGGCCGGCGGCCCAGGTCAGCACGACAGCGCCGGCCGGACCGAGGGCGTAGTGCGTGCTCCAGAACGCCGACGTGACCCGGCCCAGCAGGTGATCGGGGGTGATCTCCTGGCGCAGGGACATCGAACAGATCCCGCCGACGCTGAGACAGCACAGGTACACGGCGGTCAGCGTGGTGACGGCGGGCACCGTGGTGGCGATGCCGACCCCTGCCACGGCGAAACCGCAGATCGCGTGCGCGCCGATCCAGGTGGGGCCGAAGCCGCGACGGCGGCGCAGCGGCGCCACCAGCAGCGCGCCGGCGACAGTGCCCAACGCCGCCAGGCCGAGCACCGTACCGACGGCGCCCTCGGAGCCACCGAGGTCGTGCGTGACGTGGTAGATCAGCACGTCGACGAAGCCGTAGGTGAGGAAGATGAAGACCGACAGCAGGACGGTCAGCGCGCGCAGCACGGGCTGTCGCCACAGGAACCGCGCCCCGGCCAGGAACTCGGCCAGCGGACGTTGCCGGGCCACCCCCTCGTCCGTCGTGACGGGGCGCAGTCGGATCAGCCACAGGCCGGCCGCCGAGAGCGCGAAGCTCGCCGCGTTGACGGCGATGGCGGTGGCCGGGCCGAAGCGCGCCGCCACCACACCGGCGAGCAGCGGCCCGAGGACGGCCGCCGCCGCGTACGTCGCCTGCAACCGGCCGTTGGCCTCGGTGATCCGGTCGGAGGCCACGAGGTTGCGGACCGCGGTCACCGCGGCGACCTGGAACAGCATGCCGGCCGCCTCGCAGATCGGCAGCACGACGAAGAGCAGCCAGACCTGCGGGCCGGCGAGCCACGCCAGTGGCACCAGGGCGTAGAGCACCAGCCGGGTCAGATCCGCCACGATCATCAGGGTGCGGCGGTCGTACCTGTCGACCAGCACCCCACCGAAGATCCCGGCGACGACGGACGCCGCGCCCGCGACGGCGGTGAGCAGGCCCATCCGCGCCACCGACCCGGTCGCCTGGAGCACCAGCAGCGGCACCGCCAGGTAGGCGAACGAGTCGCCGGCCGCCGAGAGCGACTGGGCCACCCAGTACGTGCCGAAGGTCCGGTCGCGCCAGAGCGGAGCCCGACCAGCGGCGGTGGATCGGCTCATCGCGCCAAGGTTAGTGAACGCGCCCCTCCGACGTTGGCCGTGGATTGCTGCCATCAGCGCGCCGGTGGCAGCTCTCGCTGGATCTGCTCGCCGGCGCAGAGCGTGCCTGAACGCCCGGAAACGACCGTGGGATCCCCCACGGCCGTTTCCGAAAGGCGCGAAACGCTCAGCCCTTGCGCAGCGGAGCGAGCGCCATGCTCCAGGCGACCACCTGGTCGAGCGTGGTGGTCAGCGAGTCCTGGTGGAACTGGTTGGGCGTGAAGACGCTGAAGTTCTCGAAGTCGGTGAAGAGCGACAGCGCGACCTGCGAGCGCACGTCGGCCATCTGGAGCTCACCGGAGATCAGGCGCAGGTGCTCCACGGCGCGCGTCCCGCCGACCGAGCCGTAGCTGACGAAGCCGACGGCCTTGTTGTTCCACTCGGCGTAGAGGAAGTCGATCGCGTTCTTCAGGGCGCCCGAGGTCGAGTGGTTGTACTCGGGGGTGACGATGACGAACCCGTCGAACGATGCGATCGTCTCGGCCCACCGCTTGGTGTGCGGCTGGCTGTACTGGCCCATGGAGGGCGGGTACGCCTCGTCGAGGTGCGGCAGTTGGTAGTCGAGCAGGTCGATCAGCTCGTATTCCGCGTCGGAGCGCTGCTTGGCGATCTCCAGCACCCAGCGGGCGACGGCCTCGCCGTTACGCCCCGGGCGGGTGCTTCCGAGGATGATCCCGATCCTGGTCATGTGTGGCGCCTTTCAGAGGTCCTTGCCTGACGACGGGAACGCTAACCGGCGCTTGATTGGTCAAGCAAATATGCGACCTATGGGCGTGATCACACGGAGGGTGAGCACTTGCTCAGTCAAACAAGTATGATAAGAGGATGTCCAACCCCTCTGCGGCGACTCCGCAACCCCTCACCCCAGATGAGGAGTCCCTGGTCCGCGCCCTGGGCCAGGTGATGCACGTCCTGCCCCGCGCGATCGACGCGGACATGGTCGGTGACCGTCAGCTACCGCTCACCGAGTACACCGCGCTGATGAACCTCTCCGAGACACCGGAGCGGCGGATGCGCATGAACGAGCTCGCCGCGCTCTGCCACCTCTCGCTGAGCGGCATGACCCGCACGATCATCCGGCTGGAGACGCAGGGCCTGGTCCGGCGGGAACGGTGCGAGGAGGACGCGCGCGGCTGGAACGCCGTCCTCACCGACGCGGGCTACGCCCGCCTGCAGGAAGCCTGGCCCAGTCACCTGGCCGCCGTACGCCGCCGGTTCCTCCAGCACTTCGAGGGCTTCGACCTCGCCCAGTTGGCCCGCGCGTTCCAGCGGGCCGGCACGGCAGAGCCGACCGACTGAGCCGACGCCGGCCCGGTCGGTCGCTCGCCCATCCGGTCTCAGCCGAGCAGCCGGCCCTCGGCGACCAGCGCCCACGCCAGCAATCCGAAGGCGCCGGTCGACGCGACGGCGCGGACCACGTTGCCGCGTACCCAGGTGATCTCGAAGCGCGCCCGCAGCGCCGCGAGGTCGGTGGCGTCGTCGACGTCGCCGGCGCGGGCCAGCACGTTGTTGAGCGGCACGTTGACCACGGCGGTGACGCCGAGCACCACCAGGTACAGCACCAGCCCGGCGACGATCCACGGCAGCACCGCCCGACGCTCGGCCCCCAGGTGCAGCGCCGCCGCCAGCAGCGTGAACAGCAGCGCGCCGCCGAAGCACACAGCGAACCACCCGTTGAGGATCGACTCGTTGATCCGCCGCATGGCGAGCACCAACGTCCGGTCGTCGGTGCGGGCCAGACCCGGCATGACCGCGTACGCGAAGGCGGCGAACAGCCCGGCGGTCAGGCCGGTGGTGAGGGTGGCGGCGAACAGGCTGGCGGTACTCAGAACTCCCATCCGCCTATTGCACCCGTTGGCGTGCGCGCCGACCAAACGCGATAGCGGTCACCGGGCCGGAGCGTGGGCGGCGAGCGGGTTGGTGAGGGTGCCGACGAACTGGAGCGCCGCCGACGGGTCGGCCAGGTCGATCATTTGCTGGTTGTTTCGCAGTTGCAGCCGGTTGAGGCAGGACAGCGTGAACTCCGGGGCGAACAGGTCGTAGTGGCGGACCCGCTCGGCCAGGTGCGGCACCCGGTCGAAGTAGTCGGCGGCGCAGGCCGCGACAGTGCGCCAGAAGTCGTCCTCGGCGAGCACGCCGGCCTCGACCAGGACGGCGTTGAGGTGCCGCAGGAAGCAGTCCACCACGTCGGTGAAGATGGTCAGCAGCTTGGTGTCGTCGGGCACCTCGACGCGGATCCGCTCCACCGCCGCCGGCAGCTCGACCTTGTCGCTCATCACCGCGATCTCCTCGGCGATGTCCTTGAAGATCACCCGCTGGACGGTGTCCTGCTCGTCGAGGACCAGGATGACGTTCTCGCCATGCGGCATGAAGGCGAGGTCGTGGGCGTAGAAGCTGTGCAGCAGCGGGGTCAGGTAGGCGTCCAGGTAGCGACGCAGCCACACCTCGGGCGCCAGGCCGGACCGGGCGATCAGCGCCGCCGCCAGTGAGCCGCCCTCGTCGTCGACGTGCAGCAGCGCGGCCATCGTGGACAGTCGCTGCCCCGGCGCCAACTCGGGCACCGGGCTCTCCCGCCAGAGGGCGGCCAACATCTTGCGGTACGGGGAGGTGCGCTCGGTCGCCGCCTCGTACTGCCGGTGCCGGTAACCCACGGCGGCCCGCTCCCGGATGACGGTCAGGCCGGTGCCGGTCAGCACCTCGTCGGCGGCGATCAGCTCGGCCAGCCAGTCGTTGATCGCCGGGGTGGCCTCCATGTACGCGGCCGACAGCCCCCGCATGAAGCCCATGTTCAGCACCGACAGCGCGGTCTTGACGTAGTGCCGACCCGACTGGCTGACGTTGAAGAAGGTGCGGATGGACTGCTGGGCGAGGTACACGTCCGGCCCGGGGCCGAGATGCACCAGTCGCCGCTCGGCCAACTCCCCGGCGAAGGTGACCGCCAGCTTGTTCCACCACTGCCACGGGTGCGCCGGGATCAGGTGGTAGTCGGCGAGGTCCAGCCCGAGATCGGCCATCGTGGCCGCGAACCGGGCCCGGGTATCGGCGTCCAGCTCGCTCTCGATGAGCGTGTCGTAGTCGAGGTCGGCGGCGCTGCTGAACGTCGAGTGGTCCCGGTGCGCGGCCAGCCACTCCAGCCGCACCGGCGCGGCGGCCTCCGGGGCGTACCGGTGGTACTCGTCGACGCCGAAGCCGAGCCGGCCGTTGTTCGCCACGAAGCAGGGATGGCCCTCGGTCATCGAGGTCTCGATGGTCTGGAAGTCCGCCTCGGCCAGCTCGGCGGCGCTCGGCGCGGCCTGGGCCAGCTTGTACGCCGTACCCGCCAGCGTCGAGGTGATCTCCTCCAGGTAGACCGGGAGCACCCGCGCGGAGAGCCCGAGGGTGTCGCGCAGCTCGACGATGAAGTCCACCGCGTCCGGGGCCAGCGAGGTGCCGTCGCGGTGTCGGGTGATGCTGTCCGCGTCGATCTGCCAGTGCGCCAGGGCGAGCACCCGTGCCGCGAACCGGTAGGTGACGGTGCCGTCGTCGCTGCGGACCTCGTACCACTGCCGGTCGTCGGGGCCGGCCACGGTCTCCGGGCCGAGCAGCCGCTCGTGGGTGAACTCGGCGAGCGCCTTGCGGACCAGCAGCCGGTTGGCCCGGGCCCAGCGCTGCGGGGTGAGGTGCCCGACCGGGTCGCCGGAGGCGTTGTGCGCGGTGGCGACGGGCGGGTGGGTGGGGACGGCGGTGGTGGTCACGCCGGGGCTCCTTCGGTTCGGGTGGCAACGGCGCGGTCGGCGGTGGCGCGGTCGGCAGCGGCCTGGAACTGGGCTCGGGTACAGACGCTGAGCAGCGCGTCCTTCTCGGGCTTGGCGATCGGGCCGACGACGGTGAAGCCGACGGCGGCGTTCAGCGCGTGCACGGCGGTGTTGCGCACGTCCGGTTCGACGACCACGCGCCTGGTCGTCGGGTCGTCGAAGAGCCACGCCATGACGGTGCCGATCACCGCCCGGGTGAAGCCGTGCACTGGTGCGTCGACCGGCGCGCAGAGGAAGTGCATGCCCACGTCACCGGGCTGGTGGTCGTACAGGCCGACCAGCTCGACGTGGGCCGGGTCGTAGCGCTCCGCGAGGAAGGCGGGACTCCCCCGCCACAGGCCGAGGAACGCGTCGTGGTGCGGGTGCTCGGCGATGCGCCGGTACTCCTCGGTCACCTGGGCCAGGTCGGCGTCCTGCATCATCCAGAACGCCGCCTTCGGGTGGGTCACCCAGGCGTGCAGCGGCGCCGCGTCGGCGTCCGGATCGAGCGGCCGCAGCGCGAACTCACCGAGCCCGTCGTCGACGTGGGTGAAGACGGTGGTCACGACGACACCCCGAACTGCTGGAAGGTGATGCTCTTCTCGATCGGGTAGTGCTCCCGGCCGAGCAGCTCGCTGATGATCCAGGAGTTGCGGTAGGCGCCCATGCCCAGGTCCGGTGAGGTGATGCTGTGCGTGTGGGTGCCCGCGTTCTGCAGGAAGATGCCCCGCCCGCTGTGGTCGATGCTGTAGTTGCGGGCCACGTCGAAGCGGCCGTGCGCGTCCCAGCGGATCCGGTCTGACACCGGCGTGAGGAACTCCGGCACCCGGTAGTGGTAGCCGGTGGCCAGCACCAACCCCTCCGTACGCAGGGCGAAGTCGCGTTCCTGCTCCACCTGACGCAACCCCAGCGTGTACTGCCCGTCCTGGTGCTCGGCGCTGACCAGCTCGGTGTTGGTGAGCAGGCGGGTGTTCACCGGCCCGTCCACGCTGTGCGCGTAGAGCAGGTCGAAGATGTCGTTGATCAGGTCGGCGTTGATCCCCTTGAACAGGCCCTTCTGCTCGGACTCCAGCCGGTAGCGGGTCGCCTCGGGCAGCGCGTGGAAGTAGTCCACGTAGTCCGGTGAGGTCATCTCCAGCGTCAGCTTGGTGTATTCGAGCGGGAAGAACCGCGGCGACCGGGTCACCCAGTTGAGCTGGTAGCCGTACCGGTCGATGTCGCCGAGCAGGTCGTGGTAGATCTCGGCGGCGCTCTGCCCGCTGCCCACCACTGTGATGCTGCGCTTGGTGCGCAGCGCCGAGCGGTGCTCCAGGTAGTGGGAGTTGTGCACGGCGTCGCCGGGCAGGTCGGCCACGGCCGGGGGCAGGTGCGGCGGGGTGCCGGTGCCGAGCACCAGATGCCGGGCCCGGTACTCCACGGTCTCCCCCGTGCCGGTGCTGGCCCGCACCACGTACCGCTCGTCGGCGGCGTCGTACTCCACAGTGGTCACGCTCTGACCGAAGCGCAGGTTCGGCAGTTTCGCCGCCGCCCACCGGCAGTACGCGTCGTACTCGCTGCGCAGTGGGTAGAAGCTCTCCCGGATGTAGAACGGGTAGAGCCGGCCGATCTCCTTGAGGTAGTTGAGGAAGGAGTACGGCGACGTCGGGTCGGCGAGGCTGACCAGGTCGGCGATGAACGGGGTCTGCAACCGGGCCGACTCCAGCAGCATGCCGGGGTGCCAGGCGAGGCTCGGCCGGGCCTCCAGGAACACCCCGTCGAGTTCGTCGATCGGCGCGGTGAGGCAGGCCAGGCCCAGGTTGTACGGGCCCAACCCGATGGCGATGAAGTCGTGGGTGGACATCGGGGTCTCCAGGCGCGGGTTCGTGGTCACCGGCGTCAGCCGACGGGGCAGGCTCATCGGCGTCAGCCGACGGTGCAGGTCAGGTCGGCGTCGACGTGGTCGTGCACGTACCGGCCGGCGTGGGTGGCGATCAGGTCGAGGACGTACCCGACGTCGTCGACTGTGGTTTCCGGGTTGAGCAGCGTGAACTTCAGGAAATGCCGGCCGTCCACCCGGGTCCCGGCGACCACGGCGAGACCGGACGCCGCGAGGGCCTCCCGGGCGTGCAGGTTGGCGGCGTCGGCCAACTCCCGGCCTGGGCCGGTGGGCAGGTAGCGGAACACCACGGTGCTCAGCTCCGAGCGCGTCACCACCTCGAAGCGCGGGTCCTCGCTGACCAGTAGCCAGGCGTCGGCGGCCCGGTCGACGACCTCGTCGAAGAGCCCGCCGAGCGCGTCCGGGCCCATCACCCGCAGGGTGAGCCAGAGCTTCAGCGCGTCGAAACGGCGGGTGGTCTGCAAGCTCTTGTCGACCTGGTTGGGGATGCGCTGCTCCACCATCCGGGCCGGGTTGAGGTAGTCGGCGTGGTAGGTGACGTGCCGCAGCGTCCGCCGGTCGCGGACCAGCAGCGCGCTGGAGCTGACCGGCTGGAAGAACGACTTGTGGAAGTCCACGGTCACCGAGTCGGCCCGCTCGATGCCGTCGAGCAGGTGCCGGCGCGTCGGCGAGACGAGCAGACCGCAGCCGTACGCGGCGTCGACGTGCAGCCACACGCCGGCTGCCGCGCAGATCCCGGCCAGGTCCGTGAGCGGGTCGATCGAGCCGAAGTCGGTGGTGCCGGCGGTGCCGACGACGGCCATCACCACCAGCCCGGCCTGCCGGCACCGGGCGATCTCCTCGCGGACGGCGGCCGGCCGGATCCGTCGCCGGGCGTCGGTGGGTACCGCGATCACCGCGTCCGGGGCGAGGCCGAGCAGTTTGGCCGACTTCTGCACGCTGAAGTGACCGGCGACGGAGGTGAGCACGCGCAACCGGGGCAGCAGTTCGGCGCGCTCTGCCGGGCCGATGGCGTCGACGCACGCCTCCTCCCGGGCCAGCAGCAGCGCCTGCAGGTTGGATTGGCTGCCGCCGCTGGTGAAGATGCCGTCGGCGCGGGGGCCGAGACCGATCCGCTCGGCCGTCCAGTCGATCAGCCGGCGCTCGATGAGGGTGGCCCCGGCGCTCTGGTCCCAGGTGTCCAGTGAGGAGTTCACGGCGGTGAGCACCGCCTCACCG
The DNA here is from genome assembly GCF_018070325.1 of Micromonospora sp. H61. Taxonomy (GTDB): domain Bacteria; phylum Actinomycetota; class Actinomycetes; order Mycobacteriales; family Micromonosporaceae; genus Micromonospora; species Micromonospora salmantinae. The sequence goes on along the minus strand of NZ_JAGPXY010000012.1, from coordinate 10,667 downwards.
AGCAGTGCCGGGATGGCCACCGGGCAGTTGAGGTGTGCCAGGTAGCGGGGATGGTGGAACCAGACGGCGTCGCGCAGGTAGACGTTCTCCAGCTCGTCGAGGGCAGCTCCGGCGTCGCCGAGCGGACGGTCCAGGTCGACCCGGTCGACCACTGGGGCCAGCTCGGCCGGCGTGATTCCGGTGCCGGGACGGTCCACTGTGGCCACCCGACGGGCGACCCGGTCGACGCCGTCGGCGATCGTCCGGCGGTACTGCTCGACCGAGCCGGCGTGCAGCAGCTGGGCCCGCGCGGCGGTTGACGCCGGTGGCGGCGTGGTGGTCTCGACGGGGTACGTCGGCACGGTCACGGAATGTCCTTCCACGTTCTCGACGAGGGGCAGCCGGAACCCTCCCCGGCGCGGCGGTGCGCCTCGGGGCAGTGCTGCCGATCGGTTGGGGTCGTCAGTCAGGCGGAGGCGCCGGCCAGCGCCTCGGCTCGCAGGTCCTCTTCGGACAGTCCGTGTCGCCAGTAGCCGGCGAAGGTCACCCTCCGGCGGTCGAAGCCGCGCTCGTCGACGAGGTGCCGGCGCAGCGCCCGCACGACGCCGGACTCGCCGGCGATCCAGGCGTACGGGGTGCCGCCGGTGGGGAGCCGGGCGGCGCGAACGGAGCTGACCAGCAGGTCACTGCCGGGCGGTGTGCTGCCCCGCACGATCCACCTGATCTCGGCGTCGGCAGCGGTGGGCAGGTCGGTGATGTCCGCGGCGTCGGGCACCTCGATCCAGGCGCGCACCCGGGTGCCGGCGGGCAGCCAGGCCAGGATGCCCTCGGTGGCCGGCAGCGCGGTCTCGTCGGCGGCGAGCAGCACGAGGTCCGTGCTGTCCGGCGGGCGGAAGCAGACGCTGCGGTTGTCGGGCACCGCCGGGCCCAGCAGCAACACCCGGTCGCCGGGGCCGGCCAGGGCCGCCCAGCGGGAGGCGGGGCCGGTGTCACCGTGGCTGACGAAGTCGATGTCGACAGCGGTGTCGGCCGGGCGGTGCTCCCGGATGGTGTACGAGCGCAGCACCGCGCGCACGTCCGCCGGCAGTGCCCGCCAGCCGCCGAACCAGTCCTCGCCCTGCTCGACCGGGACCACCGGGGCGTGCTGCCCGGGATGCGGCAGGAACAGCGAGACGCTCTGGTCCCGGCCGCCGCCGGCGAAGTCGGCCAGCTCCGCGCCACCGAAGGTGACCCGGATCAGCGAGGCGCCGACCCGGTGGGCCCGGACGACGTGCGCGGCGTAGAAGCGGTACTGCGAGGCGATCGGTGCGGCGGCGCTCGTACTCATGGCGTCAGCTGACCTTCTTCGCGTTCCGGATGGCGGTGGCGAGGTTCTCCAGCAGCGGCGCGGAGCCGGCGTACGAGAAGCGGGGTACCGCGTCCCACGGGCTCACCTGGTTGGCCTTGACCGCCGGCAGTTGCTGCCAGGTCGGCTTGGCGGTGAGGTCCTTGGCCTGCAAGGCGGTGCTGCGGTTGTCCAGCAGGATCAGGTCGGCCGGGAACTTGCCGGCGCTCTCCCAGCTCAGCGCCTCGAAGTAGTCGCCGGCTTCGAGCTTGGTGGGGACCACGATGTCGACGCCCAGCTCGGCGAAGTACATCAGGTCGGTGCTGACCTTCGGGTTGGAGACGTAGAAGAGGTCGGGGCTGCCGGAGCAGGCCATCACCTTGATCCCGGGGTTGGCCTTGACCGCCTGCCGGACCGCCTCGGCGGCGGCGGCGAAGCGGGCCTTTGCGTCGGTGACCTTCTTCGCGGACAGGTCCGCGCCGAGCGACTCGGCCAGCGCCGCGTACCGCTCGATGGGCTTGGTCATCGGCACCCGGGCGGTGGTGATCGCCACACTGGGCGCCAGCGGGAGGATCTTGGCCTTGCTCTCGTCCGGCACGTACCAGAGCGCGTCGGGGTCGTACATGTGGGTGACCAGCAGTTCGGGGCGCAGCGCCGCGTACTTCTCCAGGCTGAACTCGCCCCACACGTTGCCGAGGATCTCGACGCCCTCGACGTTCAGGTCGCCGGCCTGCGGCTCGGCCGTGCCGTCGGCGCGCTTGGTCTCACCGAACACGCCCACGAGCTGCTTGTCGAGACCGAAATCGATCAGGGCCGCCGCCACGCCGGTGAAGGCCACCACGCGAGTCGGACGGGCCGGCGCCTCGACGTTCGTGCCGCGGTCGTCGGTGAACGACCAGGGACCGCTTCCGTTGCCGGCGGCGGGTTTCGCGGCGTCGTCCTTGCCGCAGGCGGCGAGCAGGGTGGCCAGGGTGGCAGCGCCACCGGCGGCCAGCAGGCCACGGCGGGAGAGGCGGCGGGCGGACAGGGCATCGGGCATGGTGTTGTCTTTCGATCAAGGGTTGGCCGGGGTCGACCAGGGCAGCGGGGTTAGGTTAGCCTAACCTCGGTCATTGTCAACAGCGGTACGCCGTGTCGCCACCACCCCGGAGCCCACACTGGACGCCACACCCACCGTCACCCGACCGGCACCGCCCGTGCCGGCCAGGCAAACGGCAGCACCCCCGAGCCGGCGTGGCCGCCGGGCGGCCCGCGCCGCCGGCCTGGTCACCGCCGTGGCACTGCTCGCGGTGATCGTGGTGCTCAGCATCGCGGTCGGCGCGAAGGCCATGCCGCTCGCCGACGTCTGGTCCGGACTACTGCACCGCGACGCCACCGAGTACGCCGTGGTGCACCGGATGCGCCTGCCCCGCACCCTGCTCGGGCTGCTCGCCGGCACCGCCCTCGGTGTGGCCGGCGCGGTCATGCAGGCCCTCACCCGCAACCCACTCGCCGACCCCGGGCTGCTCGGCATCAACGCCGGCGCGTCCGCGGCCGTCGCCACCGCCGCCGCGTTCCTGGGCGTCACCGCCGTCGGCGGGTACGTCTGGTTCGCGCTGCTCGGCGCGGCGGCGGTGACCGCGCTCGTCTACGCCGTCGGCGGCGGACGCGGCGCCACCCCGGCCCGACTCGCGCTGGCCGGGGCGGCGCTCAACGCCACCCTCTACTCCTACGTGAGCGCGGTGATGCTGCTGGACACCGCGTCGCTGGAGCGGCTGCGTTTCTGGACGGTCGGCTCACTGGCCAGCGCGGACTCCGCGACAGTCACCCGGGTGCTGCCGTTCATCCTCATCGGGTTGCTGGTCGCGCTCGGTGCCGCCCGACCGCTGAACGCGCTGGCGCTCGGCGACGACGCGGCGCGAGCCCTGGGCGCTCGACCCGCGCTGATCCGCGCCGCCGTGATCGTCGCCGTCACCCTGCTCTGCGGTGCGGCGACCGCCGCGTGCGGCCCGATCGTCTTCGTCGGGCTGCTGGTGCCGCACCTGGTCCGCGCCCTGACCGGCCCGGACCTGCGCTGGCTGCTGCCGTACTGCGCGGTGCTCTCGCCCGCGTTGCTGCTCGGCGCCGACGTGCTCGGCCGGGTGCTGGGCCGCCCCGGTGAACTCCAGGTCGGCATGGTGACCGCAGTGCTGGGCGGTCCGCTCTTCCTGTGGCTGGTCACCCGCCGACCGGTGGCTCAGCCGTGACTGTTCTGCGTACTTCATGGGGGTTGTCGCTGCGGTTTCGGCCCCGCGCGTTGGGCGTCGGGGCCGGCGCGGCGGTGCTCGCGGCCGGGTTCGGTCTGGTGGCCCTGGGCAGTGGTGACTACCCGATGGGGCCGGCGGACGTGCTGCGCACGTTGACCGGCGGTGGCACCGTGGCGGAGCAGTTCATCGTGCTCGAGCTGCGCCTGCCCCGGCTGGTCACCGCCCTGTTGGTCGGTGCGGCGTTGGCTCTCGCCGGCACGGTGTTCCAGTCGCTGGTCCGCAACCCGTTGGGCAGCCCGGACATCCTGGGCTTCACCCAGGGCGCGTCGACCGGGGCGCTGGTGGTGGTCGTCCTCGGTGGCAGCAGCCTGGCGTTGGCCGGCGCGGCGGTCGTCGGTGGTCTCGGCACCGGTCTGGTGATCTACACGCTCGCCTGGCGGCGCGGGGTGCACGGCTTCCGGCTCATCCTGGTCGGTATCGGGGTGTCCGCGATCCTGACCGGTGTCAACGGCTACCTGCTGACCCGGGCGCCCCTGATGGAAGCCGCCCGCGCGGTCCTCTGGCTCACCGGCAGCCTGGACGGGCGAGGCTGGGCCAACGCCGGGCCGCTGCTCGCCGTCCTGGTCGTGTTGGCGCCGCTGGTGCTCGTCGGCTGCGCCCCGGCGCTGCGGATGATGGAGTTGGGCGACGACGCGGCCAGCGCCCTGGGCGTGCCGGTACGCCGGCTGCGGCTGGTGCTGCTCGCTGCCGCCGTGCTGCTGGTCTCGTTCGCGACGGCCGCCGCCGGGCCGGTGTCCTTCGTGGCGCTCGTCGCCCCGCACGTGGCGAAACGACTGACCCGGGCCCCGGGTCCGAACCTGCTGCCGTCGATGGCCGTCGGCGCGGCGCTGCTGGTCGGGGCCGACCTGGTTGCGCAGCGCGCGTTCGCCGGGCACCAACTCCCGGTCGGCGTGGTGACCGGCGTGATCGGCGGCGGTTACCTGGTCTGGCTGCTGGCGATGGAACGTCGGGCGGGCCGGCTGTGAACACCCGTGACGCCCTCGAAGGAGCACCCATGCGACCCGGCGATTCCCGACTCGGCGGCACCGCGCTGACCCTCGCCTACGACCAGCGCACCATCGCCGAGAACCTGACAGTGGCGGTGCCTGACAGGTCCTTCACGGTGATCATCGGCCCGAACGCGTGCGGCAAGTCGACGCTGCTGCGCGCCCTGTCCCGGATGCTGCGCCCCAGCGCCGGTGCGGTGCTGCTGGACGGACGGGACATTCACGATCTGCCGGCCCGCAAGGTGGCCCGTACGCTCGGCCTGCTGCCGCAGTCGTCGATCGCACCGGACGGCATCAGCGTCGCCGAGCTGGTCGCCCGGGGTCGCTACCCCCACCAGGGGCTGCTGCGGCAGTGGTCCCGCGAGGACGAGCGGGTGGTCGAGGAGTCGATGGCCGCGACCGGGGTCGACGACCTCGCCGACCGGGCGGTGGACGAGCTGTCCGGCGGGCAGCGGCAGCGGGTCTGGATCGCCATGGCGCTGGCCCAGCAGACGCCCCTGCTGCTGCTCGACGAGCCGACCACGTACCTCGACATCGCCCACCAGATCGAGATCCTGGACCTCTGCGCCCGGCTGCACGAGGAGCAGGGCCGCACCCTTGTCGCGGTGCTGCACGACCTGAACCACGCGGCCCGCTACGCCACCCACCTGATCGCCATGCGCGACGGCCGAGTGGTGGCCGCCGGGGAGCCGGCGTCGGTGGTCACCGCCGACCTGGTGGCGGAGGTGTTCGGGCTGCCCTGCCGGGTGATCGACGACCCGGAGACGGGCACCCCGCTGGTCGTCCCCGCGGCCCGACGCCGCGCCACCACACTGGCCCCGGAGCCGGCGTGAGCGAGCGGAGCGAGCGAGCCAACGGCGAGCGGCGTTTCCGCGACCCGTGGGGGGTTCCGCACCTGCGGGCCGACGACCCGATCGCGCTGGCGGCGGCGCAGGGCCGGGTGACCGCGTACGACCGGGCCTGGCAGATCGAGGTGGAACGGCACCGCGCCCAAGGCACCAGCGCGGCGTTCCTCGGCCCCGACGCGCTCGACTGGGACCGGTTCGTCCGGCAGGTCCGGCTCGACGACACCGCACGCCGCTGCCACGCGGCACTGGACCCGGCGACCGCCGAGTGGGTGGGCGCCTACGTGGACGGCGTCAACGCCGCTCTCGCCGCCGGGGCGGCCCGGTCACCGGAGTTCGCCGCCACCGGGCTGCGACCGGGTCGGTGGGAGCCGTGGACGCCGCTCGCAATCTGGCTGGGCCACCACATCCTGTTCGCCGGGTTCCCCGGCAAGCTCTGGCGCGAGCACGTGGCGCAGCGGCTCGGGCCGGACGCGGTCGACCTGTTCGCCACCGACGGGCCGGCCGTGGCCGGCAGCAACGGGTGGCTGCTCGCCGCCGAGCGCACCGGCACCGGGGCCGCGCTGCTCGCCGGTGATCCGCACCGGTTCATCGAGGATCCCGGCGTCTACCAGCAGATCCGGCTGGCCTGCCCGGAGTACGACGTGCTCGGGTTGGCGGTGCCGGGTGTGCCGGGCATCGCGCACTTCGGGCACACCGGTCCGGTGGCCTGGGCGATCACCAACGCGATGGCCGACTACCAGGACGTGTACGCGGAGCGGCTGCGCCGCGACGGCCCCCGGGTGCAGGCGCTCGGCCCGGACGGCTGGCGACCGGCGCACCGCCACGTCGAGACGATCGAGGTGGCCGGGGCCGACCCGGTCGAGGTCGAGGTGGTGGAGACCGATCGTGGTCCGGTGATCGCCGGCGGGCCGGACGACGAGACCGCCGTCAGCCTGCGCTACCCGCCCCGGGTCCGGGGTGACCTCGGTTTCGCGACGCTGCCGGAGCTGCTGCGCGCCCGCACCGTGGCCGATGTGGACCACGCGCTGCGGCACTGGGTGGAGCCGGTCAACGTGGTGCAGGCGGCGGACACCGCCGGAGGGCTGTTGCACCGGGTCGCCGGGGCGGTGCCGGTACGGCACCCGGAGAACGGCCGGCGGGTGGTCCCCGGATGGGACGCCGAGTACGCCTGGCAGGGCTGGCACGCGCCGATGCCCCGCGCCGAGGTGATCGGTCGGTCGGTGATGGCCAACGAGCGCGGGCTGGCGGCGCCACTCGGGGTGGAGTTCGCCCCACCGCACCGGGCGCATCGCATCGCCGAGCTGCTCGACGCCCGTTCGGCCTGGACGGCCGACGAGATGGCCTCGGTGCACACCGACACGTACCTGGGCGCGGCCGGGCCGCTGCTGGCGGTCCTCGCCGAGTCGACGGGGCTCGGTCCGGCCGCCGCCGCGCTGCGTGAACGACTGCTGCGCTGGGATCGCCGGATGGCCGCCGACAGCACTGACGCGGCGGCCTACGCCATCCTGCGGGCGGCTGTCGTACGCCGGATGGCCGCCCACCCGGCGTTGGCGGCGCTGGCCGAGCCGCCCGCGTACCCCGAGGTGTTCGCGCCCTGGCTGGCGCTGACGCCGCGCGTCGGTCACGCGCTGGAGCACCTGCTCGGCGCGACCCCGCTGCCCGGTGTGGACATCACCGCGCTGGTACGCGAGGCGGCCGAGGAGGTCGCCGACGCGGCGGCCGGGCAGGTGCCCTGGGGGGACCTGCACCGGCTGGCGCCGTGGCGGGCCCTGCCCGGGCCGGACACCGGGCCCGGCCCCCGGCTCGACGGTGACCACGACTGCGTGTTGGCCACCTCCAGCGTTCCCGGGGTCACCCACTGGTGCTTCCGGGGGCCGGCGGCGCGCTTCGTCTGGGACCTGGCCCGCCGCTCGGACAGCCGCTGGGTGGTCCCCCTCGGCGCCTGCGGGGTGCCCGGCGACCCGCACCACGACGACCAGAGCGCCGCCTGGCTGGCCGGGGACCTGCTGCCGGTCGTCACGGAGTGGGACCGGCTCGCCGAGGAACTCCACTGACGGCACCGGCCGCCGCTCGGGGTGTTCGCGCACCCCCGGACGGCGGCCGGCCGCAGTGCTGTCAGCGCAGGCCGAACGCCCGGCTGATGCGCTGGCTCACGGTGTTGCCGGCGCTGTCCCGCGCCGTGGTGCGCAGGCTCACGAAGCCGGCCTTCGCCGGTGCGGCCAGCGAGGTACGCCAGCCGTCGCCGTGCCGGGTCAGCCGCTGCTTCTGCCAGGTCGCCCCGTCGTCGTAGGACACCTCGACGGTCACCGCGCCGATCGTGCCGGTGACGTCGGGCAGGTGGGAGGCGACAACGGTCAGCGGTGCCCGCCGCGACGCCCTGCCGGCGGAGTCGATGGCCACCTGGTAGTCCAGCTGGATCATCGGCAGCACCTCGGCCGACTCCTCCCCGGTGACCGCCGAGTGGAAGCCCCACTCGGTGCGGGTCTGCCGGGAGTACGGGTTGGTCCACGCGGCCCGGTCGTTCTCCACCACCAGCCGGTACGGCAGCCGCTGCCCCGCCAGCCCGGAGACCTGGAGGTACTCGGCGTTACCCCAGTTCAGCTCCTTGTCGCCCTGGTAGAGGGTGGTCCGGTTGACCATGTCGTAGTTCGCGTACGCCTCACCGATGTGCCCGCCTCCGTCGCCCCACCCGGGCGCGGGCAGGTAGACGGTGTCCAGGTACCGGACCGGCACGTAGCTGCCGCCCATCCGGGGGCGCTGGATCGGCCCGAACCAGGTGACGGCGCTCGGCTTGCCGGCCGGGTACGTGGTCACCGCCATCAGGTGCTGACCGGTCTCGCCGGCGATGAACGCGTCGTCGATCCACCGCTGGTCGGCGCTCACCCAGTCGGTGCGTCGGCCCTGCGCCGGGGCCGGCTCCTGGTTGCTCGACGCCCAGCCGCGCCAGACGTCGGTGCGGAACTCCAGCGCCTTGCCCTGCCGGTAGTTGCGGAACTCCACGTCGACCCGGGCCAACTGCCGCTTGGTGGGCCGGTAGGTGGGGTCGGCCGGCACCGTGCCGGTCCAGTGGTGCGCCACGTCGTACAGGTAGGTGGTCTCCGGGTGCGACTCGACGGTGAGCCGCACCGCACCACGCTCCAGTGCGGCGATGAGCTGCCCACCCTCGTCGGCGCCGAGGGTTGCCACTGTGACCGGGGCCGGGCTCTCCGGGCTCCACGCCGCCTCGTCCCACGGCTGGAGCCGACCGACGCCGTCGTTCACCACGAGCAGCAGCTTCGCTCCGGCCGCCGCGGCGGCCTGCGCCTGGGTGGCGATGTCCACACTGTCACTGCGGCGCACCACAACGGCCCGGTCCCGGACCGGACGCTTGGCCAGCCCCGCCGCCGACGCGTCGGCGACGTAGACCGCGTCCAGCTGGCGACGACCGGCCGGCAGCGCCGGGGTCGCCCGCTTCACCAACAGATCGTCGTACGAGCGACCGCCCGCCGAAACGGTCAACGCCGGCTGCTCCAGCCGCCACCGGGCGCCGAACTCGAACTCGCCGTCGGTCACCGGACGGCTCGTCGGCAACGCCCACATGCTGTCGTACGAGTCGTCGGGCAGCACCTGACTCTCGGTGAGACCGTTCTTCGTGGACCGGTGGATGTCCATCCGCAACGCGCTGGCGGTGGCCTCCTGCGGCAACCGGGCCTGCACCTGTCGGGCGGCGCGCGCGTCCAGGGTGACGGTGCGGTCGCGGTCCAGGTTCACGTCGGTGAAGCTGAGCATCGCCATGCCCTTGGAATGCGGCCCGTGCGCGCCGCGCACGTCCGTGGAAATCCAACCGTTCCAGCTTCCCACCGGCAGCCGCAGCGTGGCGGTGCCGCTCTCGGGCAGGTCCACGGCGGTGAACAGGGTGTCGGCGGTGAGGATGACCTTGCCGACGAGCGGCTTGCCGTCGCGGTCCTTGGCGACCAGCGTCAGGTTCTGCCGCTGGCCCTCCTTGCCGGCGCCGATCAGGGTGCGCCCACGCACCGCACCGGTGTCGTCGGTGGCGACGATCATGCCGCTGACCTGCTTCTCCACCGGCAGCTTGTCGTACGCGGCGGTCACCGTCACGGTGGCGGTACCGCCGGCGGGCACGGTGACCCGGTCGGCGGAGAGCGCGAACAGTCCGGCCGGCGCGGTCGCCGCGTCGAGGGCCAGCTTCAGGTCGATCGACGCGCTGCCGAGGTTGGTGTACGTGACCGTACGGTCGACGGTCGTGCCCGGCTGCTGCGGCCACGCCTGGAAGCCGGAGTAGGCGCTCGGGGTGGCGAAGACGGTGGCGTTCGCGACGGCGACACCTACGTCTACCCGGACGCCGCGCTGTCCTATGTGACCAGCGGCCTGCTGGACCGGCAACTGTTCAACGTCACCGACCTCATCGCCGACGGCTACGACGACGCGCACACCGACGCGCTTCCGCTGATCGTCACGATGACCGACGCGGCGGCCCGCAACCGCACCCGCCCCGCCGTCGACGGCGCCGAACTGGTCCGACCGTTGGACAGCGTGCAGGGCGCGGCGCTGACCCGCCAGCGTGCCACCGCCGACCGGTTCTGGACCGCGCTGACCGCCGGTTCGACCCGGCGTACGGGTGACGCCCCGACCCTGGCCAACGGCATCGCCAAGGTCTGGTTGGACGGTCGGGTGCACGCGGACCTGGCCGAGTCCACCGCGCAGATCGGCGCGCCGAAGCTGTGGGCCGAGGGCAACACCGCCACCGGTGTCGACGTGGCGGTTCTCGACTCGGGTGCGGACGCCGAACACCCGGATCTCGTCGGCCAGATCGCCGAGTCCAGCAGCTTCGTGCCCGAGGAGCCCGACATCCTCGACTACAAGGGCCACGGAACGCACGTCGCCTCGACGATCGCCGGCACCGGCGCCGCGTCCGGTGGCGCCGAGCGGGGCGTCGCCCCGGGTGCCCGCCTGCACATCGGCAAGGTGCTCAACAGCGAGGGCAGCGGACAGAACTCGTGGATCATCGCCGGCATGGAGTGGGCGGCCCGCGAGCAGAAGGCCCGGGTGGTCAGCATGAGCCTGGGCGGTGAGGCCACCGACGGCAGCGACCCGATGAGCCAGGCGGTCGAGCGACTCAGCGCCGAGACCGGCGCCCTCTTCGTGATCGCCGCCGGCAACAGCGGCCCGGCCAGCATCGGCAGCCCGGGTGCCGCCAACTCCGCGCTCACCGTGGGCGCCGTCGACCACACCGACCACCTGGGCG
>NZ_JAGPXY010000119.1 GCF_018070325.1 Micromonospora sp. H61 | reverse complement strand
TCGGGTGGGCGGAGGGGTAGCGCGCTCAGCTCGCCCGGGGCCAGCGCGGCGCGGTGACGGGGGGAGTCACCGGCCGGCCAGCAGCGGTGGGCCGTACCCCCTGGGGGACGACCCGCGCGGCCTGTTGCCGCGACGGCCCGGTCGCCGTGAACGGGAACGGCACGTGCACGAACGGATTGCCATGCCGGATCAACGCCTCGATCTGCCGCTCGTTGAGCCCGTGTGTCTCCAACACCCGACGCCCCCAGCGGTGCAGCCGGCACGGATAGGAAGCGCCGTCGTTGCGGCACAGCGGCCCGGTGGGCCACTCCTCGGCGGTGTGCACGACCACCGCCCGGACCGCGAGCCGGACATCCTCCGGGGTCAGTGGTGCCGGCATCGGCACCTCACCCAGTACCTGATCGATGGGATCCGTCGACTGCTCACCAACTCGCACGGCAGGCCTCCCGCAGTTCGGCAGCGGTACGGCGGACCTACCGCACCGACATCCTCGGCCATGGGTACGGCGGACACCGGACGAAAGTTCAATTCCGGTACGCGGTAAGCAGATCCTCCGCCGACAGCACCCGGATGCCGTCGACGGCGGTGCCGCTGCGCGACACGGCGACGACCGGCACCGATTCGTCGGCGCCGGGAAGCTGAGACCGGTGCAGGAGCAGCCGGCCCAGGTCATGCGCGTCGAAGGGTCGGTTCTCCTGCCACTTGACCGATCCGACGAAGCTGATGCTCCGAGCGACGGGCGCACGGTCGGCGCCGACTATGTCGATCTCCGGGTCGTTGGTCCGGGTCCAGTAGCCGCCGATCGTCGCCGCCTCCGCCGGTAGATGGTCACCGGACAGCCGGCGCAGCGCCTCCCGGACGACAGGTTCGATGGCCCGCCCCCGCCAGGACGTCCACGACCGGTCGATCCGGTCCAGGGTCAGGTCGCCCCGCCCCCGCTCGATCTCGGAGAGGTGTGGCCCCAGGAACGACAACCAGAAACGCAGGTACGGATCGGCCACCGCGTACCGGGTCTCCCGCGACGGCTTGGTCGACAGCGGAACGGTGACCTCCACGGCCCGTTTCTGGGTCAGCAGGCGCAGGGCGCGGTTGAGGGACGCCTGCGGAAGATTCCCTGCCGCGCGGGAGATCAGCGAGAAGGTCCGCTCACCGGAGCCGATGGCCCGCAGCACCAGACCCGCCTGGGACTGGGGCGGGAACTCCGCCGCCAGTGCCCGCTCGCCGCTGACCAGCAGGGCAGAGGTCGGATCCCGTACCGCGTCGGTCAGATACTCGTGGACGGATGCACCGGTCGGCCACTCGTCGAGGATCAGCGGCAGACCGCCGGACACCAGGTAGGCGTCGAACGCGTCGGCGGCGGACAGGCCGAGCATGTCGCTGACGTCGGCCGGGCTCAGCGGCGGAATGACCATCTCCGTGGCTCGCTGGTGGAACGGCTGGCCGTAGTCGTTGAGGGCTTCCATCATGGCCAGGTCCGATCCGACGCAGATCAGGAGGACCGGTCGCCGGGACAACTCGCGATCGAGGACCTTCTGCAACGTTCCCTCGAAGCCCGGGTCGCCCGCGATGAGGTACGGCATCTCGTCCAGGACCACGACGCTCGGCCGGTCGGACGGCAGCGCGGCGGCGAGCAGGGTCAGCGCGGCGTCCCAGGTCTGTGGTTGCTGCTCCCGAAGGATCTGCGCACCCGGCAGTGTCGAGGCGGCCGCCTCCTCCACGAAGAGGGCGAGCTCGGCTGCGACGGTCGGCTGCGCGGAGGCGGTGAAGAAGAGGTACGGCACCTCGGCCCGCTCCACGAACTCCTCGACCAGTCGGGACTTGCCTACCCGCCGGCGACCGCGCATGAGAAGGGCCCGCCCAGGCCGACCAGCACGGCCACCCCGTTGCACCCGAGAAAGCACGCCGCCCAGGAGGTCGAGTTCACGGTCCCGTCCGACAAAGCCGTCCACGATCACTCCTGACACAACCAGCGATGGAACAACCAAAAATGAGTGTAAGCTCATCCGCGTTGGTATGTCCGCCATTGGCCCCGGCAACGCCTCGTCAGACGAGGCCGGCGTCGTGCACGAGCAGCGCCACCTGGACCCGGTTGTTCAGCTCCAGTCGGGTCAGCAGCCGGGAGACGTACGCCTTCACCGTCGCCACGCTCATGAACAACTCCCCCGCGATCTCCGCGTTGGTGTGGCCCCGCCCCAGCGCGACAGCCACCTGCCGCTCGCGCTCGCTGAGCCCGGTGAGCAGCCGCAGCGCCCGTTCGCGGCGCGGGTCCGGGCCGACCGGGCCGGGGGCGGCGGCGGTCACGTGGGCGATCAACGTCCGGGTCACCGTCGGTGAGAGCGTCGCCTCGCCCGCCGCGACCCGGCGTACGGCACGCACGATCTCCGCCGGTGGGGTGTCCTTGAGCAGGAAACCGGCCGCCCCGGCGCGGAGCGCCCGCAGCACCTGTTCGTCGGCGTCGAAGGTGGTCAGCACCAGCACCTCCGGCGGGTGCGGTTGGGCACGCAGCGCCTCGGTGGCGGTCAGCCCGTCGACCCGGGGCATCCGGATGTCCATCAGCACCACGTCCGGGGCGTACGCGGCGACGGCCGCCGGCACCTCGCCACCGTCGGCCGCCTCGCCGACCACGACCAGGTCCGGCAGACCGCCGAGGATCATCGAGAGCCCGGCCCGGACCAACGCGTCGTCGTCCACGATCAGCACGCGTACCGGTGGAGCGGCCGCCCCGGTCGCGTCCGGCGGTCCGGCTGCGCCGGCAGGGCTGGTCACGCCGGCCACGGCAGCCAGGCGGCCAGCCGGAAGTCACCGCTGTCGTCCCGACCGTAGGCGAGCCGCCCGCCGGCCAGGGTCACCCGTTCGCTGATGCCGACCAGGCCGGTGCCGGCACCCGGCAGCGTGCCGCCGGCCGGCGCCCCGACCGGCCACCGGTTGCCGATCGCCACGGTCAGCCCGGCGCCCGGCCCGCCGGCCACGTCCACGGTGACGGCCGCGCCGGCAGCGTGTTTGCGGGCGTTGGTCAGCCCCTCCTGCACGATCCGGTACGCGGCCCGGCCCAGCGCCGCCGGCACCTCCCCCGGGCTGGCGACGCTGTCGCTGACGTTCACCCGCACCCCGGCCGACCGCGACTCGGCGATCAGGGCCGGCAGGTCGGCGAGGGTGGGCTGCGGTGGCTCGGGGGCGTCGCCGGCACCGTCGTCCTCGGCCCGGAGCACCCCGATCACCTCCCGCAGGTCCTGGAGGGCGGCGTGCGCGCTGCCCCGGATCACCCCGGCGGCCCGGGCCACCTCGTCGGCCGGCGCGTCCGGGCGGAACTCCAGCGCACCCGCGTGCAGGCTGAGCAGCGAGATCCGGTGGGCCAGCACGTCGTGCATCTCCCGGGCGATCCGGGTGCGTTCGAGGTGGCGGGCCTGGGTGACGCGCAGCTGCTGCTCCGCCTCGGCCCGCTCGGCCCGCTCCCGCAACGACACGATCAACTGCCGGCGGGCCCGGACGAACATCCCCCAGGCCAGCACGGCGAAGCTGAGCACCACGCCCCAGGACGCGGTGGCCCAGTACGACATGGCTGGGTCCGGGCGCAGCCAACTGAAGACCATGTTGGTGACGAGGCCGACGCCGGTGACCGCGATCGCCACGGCGGTCCGTCGGTGCACCACCACAGTGAAGTAGAAGATCAGCAGTGGGATGGCCGAGGCCATCGAGAACAGCGACAGAGGTGTCGTGGCCACCAACAGCCCGAGCGGCCACCGTCGACGCAGCCAGAGCAGCCCGCAGCAGACCAGCCCGAGCAGGGCGTCCGCGCCGGTCATCCAGCCGTGCGGCAGCGCGGTGGCCATCGACGGGTCGGGCGACAGGGCGTCGGCGGTGGCGAACAGCACCCAGAGCAGGGAGACCAGGAACGCGATGGTGTCCACGAGCCAGTCCCGGGTGGTGCGGCGCGGATGGGTGCGCGCACGGTCGACCGGCACGGCCAGCTCCCCCGGCAAGAGCCAGGGGTGCTCCGGGACGGCGATGCTGGTCACGCGCCCATGCTAGGCAGCATCGGCGCCCGACAACCAGCTACCAAAGTCGAGATCCGATGATCGACCAAGGTCGACGGGGCACCGACCGGTGGCCGCAGCGGATGGCCGGGCGGCGCGGGCAGGCTCAACCGCATGATCACCGTTGAGAACCTCACCAAGCGATACGGGCCACACCCGGCCGTGGACGACGTGTCGTTCCAGTGCGAGCCGGGCACCGTCACCGGCTTCCTCGGCCCCAACGGCGCCGGCAAGTCGACCACCATGCGCATGATCTGCGGGCTGACCGCGCCGACCGCCGGCCGCGCCACCGTCTCCGGGCACCCGTACCGGGAACTGCCCAACCCGGGGCGGGAGGTCGGGGTGCTGCTGGACGCCTCCGCCCAGCACGCCGGGCGCACCGGCCGCGAGGCGTTGACGCTGTCCGCGTACACCATGGGTCTGGACCGGCGCGAGGTCGCCGCGAAGCTCGACCTGGTCGGGTTGAACGCGGTGGCCGCGAAGCGTCGGGTACGGGCGTACTCGTTGGGCATGCGCCAACGGCTCGGGCTGGCGCACGCGCTGCTCGGCGACCCCCGGGTGTTGATCCTCGACGAGCCGGCCAACGGCCTGGACCCGGAGGGGATCTTCTGGATGCGCGGCCTGCTGCGCGACTTCGCCGACCGGGGCGGCACCGTGCTGCTCTCCTCCCACCTGCTGCGCGAGGTGGAGGCGGTCGCGGACCGGCTGGTGGTTATCGGGGGCGGCCGGATCGTGGCCCAGGGCGACAAGAACGAGCTGCTGGCCGGCGGTGGCACCGTGGTCCGGGCCCGCGACGGCGCGGCGCTGCGCCGGGCGCTGGAGGTGGCCGACCTGAGCGCCGCCGACAGCTCGGAGGGGCTGCTCGTGCAGGCCGACGCCGAGGCGGTCGGCCAGGCCGCCGCCGATGCCGGCGTCGCGTTGGCCGAGCTGCGCCCCGCCAGCGGCGGCGGCCTGGAACAGCTCTTCCTCACCCTGACCGCCGGCGAATCGACGAAGGAGTCCGTCCGATGACCACCACCACCGCGCCCGCTGCCGGCACCGTAGCGCCCCGGCACCACACCCCGGTACGCCGACCGTCGCTGCTCCGCCTCACCGGCGTTGAACTGCGCAAACTCGTCGATACGCGGGCCGGCCGCTGGCTGTTGATCACCATCGGCCTGATCGCCGCCGTGGTCGTCACCCTTCAGTTGATCTACGCCGACGAGGCCGACCAGACGTTCGGCAACTTCTTCGTCCCCTCGCTGCTGCCGGTGGGCGTGCTACTGCCGGTGCTCGGCATCCTCTCGATCACCAGTGAGTGGTCGCAGCGGACCGCCCTCACCACGTACGCCCTGGTGCCCCGCCGGGAGCGGGTGGTGACCGCGAAGCTGGTCGCGGTCATGGTGGCGGCGCTCGGTTCGGTGCTGGCCAGCCTCGCCCTCGCCGCCGTCGGGACGCTGGTCGCCTCCGCCACCGGCGGCGCGGGCACCTGGCAGCTCGACGGCTCACTGATCCTGAACGCGGTGATCCTCCAGGTCACCGGCGTGCTGATGGGCGCCGCCTTCGGTCTGCTGCTGCTCAACCCGCCGCTCGCCATCGTCGGCTACTTCCTGCTGCCCACCGTCTGGGGAGTGCTGGGCGAGATGGTCCGACCGCTGCGCGGCCCGTCCGAATGGCTGGACACCAGCAAGACCATGGAACCGCTGTTCAGCAGCGACGCGCTCAGCGGGGAGCAGTGGGGGCGGATCGTCGTGTCCCTGCTGGTCTGGATGGTCCTCCCGCTGGCCGCCGGCCTGTTCCGGACGATGCGCCGCGAGGTGTCCTGACCATGGACATGGCCAGCTACCGTCCGCGCACCGTGGTCAGCGGCGGCCCGCTGGAGCTGGCGGTCATGTGGGGTGGCTTCCCGCTGCTCGGCGCGGGCGCCGGATGGCTCCTCGCGGCGGCGACGGGCTGGCTCGCCCGGCTGCCCTGGGTGCCGTTCGGCGACCTGATCGAATGGTTGGACCGGCTGCCCGAGCCGCAGGCCACCGCCGCCACCATCGGGGTGGGCGTCCTGGCCGGTCTGGTCATCGCCGGGATCGGCACCGCCGAACGGTTGATCGTCACCGTCGACGGGGCGCAGGTCCAGCTGCGCCGCTCCGATGAGAACCGGACCATCGCCCGGGTCGACACCCGGGTGGTCTTCCTCGCCGACAAGCACCTGGTGCTGCTGGACGCCGACGGCGCGGAACTAATCCGGGAGTCGACGGACCTGCCGGCCGCCCAACTGGCCGCGGCGTTCCGGGCGCACGGCTGGGGCTGGGCGGACGACGACCCGCACCGGTCGGCGTACCGGCTGTGGGTTCCGGACCTGCCCGGGTTGCCGGCCGGCGCGGACGCGCTGCTGCGGGCCCGGGATCGGGCCGTCGAGCGGGACCGCCGCGACGACGCCCGGGAGTTGCGCCGCGAGCTGGGCCAGATCGGGGTGGTGCTGCGCGACGAGGGCAAGCGGCAGTACTGGCGGTTGACCACCCGGGCCCTCGCCCCCGGTCCGGAGCGGCCCACTTCGGCCGAGCGGGAGCCGGACGGGCGGTAGCGTCTGTCCCAGCAGACCCTGGGAGCCGCGCCATGACCGAACAGCAGCCGTACCGGGTGGTGTCCCGACACCCCGGCTTCGAGCTGCGTCGGTACCCCGCCCACCTGGTGGCCGAGATGCAGATCCAGGCGTCGTTCACCCGGGCGCCGATCGAGGCGTTCCGGCCGCTGGCCGCGTACATCGGTGGCGCCAATCGGGCCCGGCACCCGATCGGCTCCGCCGCGCCGGCGATGGCGGCGGCCAGCGGCTCGGAGAAGATCGCCATGACCGCGCCGGTGGTGCAGATCGAGGGTGAGTGGCCGGGCGCGTACCTGATCCAGTTCGTCATGCCGGCCAGCTTCACCACCGCCACCCTGCCCGAGCCGGTGGACGCCCGGGTGCGGATCCGCGCGGTTCCGGCGCGGCTGGCGGCGGCGATGCGGTTCTCCGGGCGGTGGACGGAGCAGGCGTTCAGCCAGCGCGCCACGATGCTCGGCCGGTCGGTGACCGCGGCCGGGCTGCAACCGACCGGCGCCATCCGGTACGCGCGCTTCGACCCGCCGTGGAAGCCGTGGTTCCTGCGCCGAAACGAGGTAGTGCTGCCGGTCGTCGAGTGAGCTAGCGGAGCCGCCGACGGTCTTCGACGCTCGGCCGAGCCAGCAGCACAGCCACACCCAGCCCGGAGAGCAGCCCGGCCAGGGAGACCAGCAGATCGGAGTCGGCGGCGTGGATCGGGCTGTTGCCGGCCAGCGCGGTGAACGTCGCGCCGATCGGCATCATGATCATCATGGGGATGGCCGTGGCCACCAGAAACACCACCGGGCCCACGAGCGCGACGAGCGCGGCCAGGGCGTGGTGCCACCAGATCGGCCGACCACCGGGCCAGTCCCAGGCCAGCACTGTGACCCCGGTGAGCAGCACCGCCCCGAGAGCGACCTCCGGCAGGAGGCGTGTGCCGGGCGCTGTGGCACGGACCAGCCCGACGCCGAGCAGAGCCACCACGGTGAGGCCGGCCGCCAGCCCGACGCGAACCCCGGTCCGCGTCGGAGCCGCCGCCAGCGCGGCACCGACGGCCAGTGCCACCAGCAGCGCCGCCGTGGCCAGGGCGCCCTGGTTCAGCTCCGGCTCCCGGTCGGTCGGTGACTCCATAGCTGCCGCCACCAGTGTCAGGACCCCGGCCACGCAGGCCGCCCCGGTCAGCACCCGCCGGTCGGTGGCCGGAGGCGTGCCGCGCTCCCGCCCCGACGACGTGTCAGGCTCCCGTGCTGGCGGGGTGCGGCGCTCCCACCACAGCAGAAGCGCCGCGACCACACCGAGCACGGCGCACCCGGCGACGGCGAGCAGCACCGTCGCGTCGGAGCCGATCGGGTCGGCCCGGTCGATCGCCACGTCGGCGGCGACCCAGCAGCCGCCCAGCACCACCGCCGGGCCGCTCCACCGCATCTGCCCCCGCCCGGCCAGCACCAACCCGGGCGGCACCGCCATGATCGCCATGAACCGCAGGTCGCGCGCCCAGTAGGCGTTGTTGCCCGGCAGGTGCTCCGACCACGGGCCGAGCGGCTCGGTCAGCGGTTGCCACGTGGTCATGCCGTACGCCCAGAGCACGACGGCGGCGGCGGAGAGGAGCAGCCCGACCGGGCGCGCGGATCGCATCCGTGGACGGTAGCGGCCCAACCGCCCGTGCGGGGGCGCGGTCATCCACCGACCGGTGACCGGGCGGGACGGTGACGCAGCAGCCGCCACGTCGGCAACACACTGGACAGCACCGCGAGCAGCAGGCACAGGCCCACCACCCCGGCGACCACCGACCACGGCATCACCAGGTCGACGGGTGCACCGACCTGCTCGGCGAGGCCGGCGCTGATGCTGAGCAGACCGCCGAACGCGACAGCCCCACCCAGCAGCGCACCGATCAGGACCACCAGTGCGGACTCCGCCGTGACCAGCCAGATGACCTGCCGTCGGGTCGCCCCGGCCATCCGGATCAGCCGCAGGTCCGCGGCGCGGCCGGCGGCGGCCAGCAGCAGCGTGTTGGCCACCGCGATGGCCCCGTAGCCGGCGGACACCCCGATCAGCAGCACTGTGAAGAGCCAGACGAGCCGGTCCTCGGCGGCGTCCGCCTCGGCCGCCCAGCCCGGGACGTCGAGGATCCGCGCGCCGACCGGTGGATCGACGCGGTCCCGGACGTACACGGTGGACGTCAGCGCCGAGGGGTCGTGCGCCCGCACCACGGCCCGGGGCACGAGCAGATCGCCGGGGATCGAGGTGTCGTCGACCACGGCGACGACGCGCAACGACACCGTCGTCCCGTCGGCGAACACCACCGGGTACGGCTCGGACGGCAGCCGGTTCGCCGAGACGCCGACCACCACCGTGTCGTCACCCCTCAGGTCGTTCAGCGAACCGGCGACGACGGTGAGCACCCGGTTCGCGGCGGCGAAGCCCTCCGGGTCCACGCCGAGCGCGGTCATCGGCCGGTCCTGCGGCGACGTTCCGGGGTCGGTGCGGTAGACGGTGGTCGGCAGAAGCGCGGTGCCACCGGTGGCGGCGACGGCCCGGTCGGACAGGCCGGGTGCGCGGTCCGGCACGACGATCCAGCCTGCGTTCACGTTGTCCGCCCGACCCGCCGCGTACGCGGCGGTGCTGGTGCGCACCATCCCGGACACCAGTACCGCGAACGCGACAGTGAGCAGCACCGGCGCGGCGATGGCGGCGGTCCGCCGGGTCGCTGTCAACGCCCCGCCCCGGACCAGCATCCCGATCGCGCCACCGGGCCGACGCACCGGAGAACGCAAAAGCCACACCAGCGGCCCGACCACCACCGGGGCGAGCACTGTGGTGCCGGCAACCAGCGCCATCACCGCGTAGAGCGCGTACTGCGCCCCCACCCGCGCCTCGTCGGCGGTCGCCGTGCCCAGACTGAGAGCGGCCCCGGTCGCGAGGAGCAGCACTCCGGTGGCGCCGCGCAGCCGACCGATCGGTCGCTGTTCCACAGCGGCCTCGCGTAGCGCCTCCAACGGGCGGACCCGCGCCGCTCGGCGGGACGCCGACCAGACGGCCAGCAACGCGATCACCGGCCCGGCGGCGAGCGAGACCGCGACCGGCCAGAGTTCGTAGCGGACCCGGAAGGTCGACGGTTCGTAGCCGACGTCGACCAGCAGCCGACCCAGCAACGGGGCGAGCGCCGCGCCCACCAGCAGGCCGACGAGCCCTGCCGAGACGCCGACGGCGAGCGCCTCGGCGTAGACCATGCGGCGGACCTGGCGCCCGGTGGCGCCGACGGCGCGCAGCAGGCCCAGCTCACGGCGACGCTGCGCGATGGTGAACGCGAAGGTGGAGGCGACCACGAACACCGTGACGAAGCCGGCGAGGGCCGCCGTGGCGGTGAGCACCTGCATGCCGATCCACCGGGTACGGGCGTCGCCGCGCGGCTCCAACGCACCACGGGCGGCACCGGTGAGCACCCGTCCGTCGCCGCCGACGGCTCCGCGAGCCGCCGTGGCGACCCGCTCGGGATCGGCGTCCGGCGCGAGCACCAGCCCGATGGCCCGCACACCGGGCGCGAGCGCGGCGGCGACCTCGTCCGCGACGTGGACGCCGGGTCCGTCGACCAGACCGGTGACTGTGTACGACTCCGGGCCCACAGCGGTCAGCAGGGTGACCGGTGCGCCGGCGCGCAGTCCGAGCGTGCTGTCGACGACCACCTCGCCGGGCCGGCGGGGTGGCTCGCCGGCCGTGAGGCGCAGCCCACCCAACTGGGCGCTGGTCCAGCCGTGCCCCTGGTAGGCGTCCTCCCGCCGGGTGTCGGCGACCGAGGGCCGGCCGTCGACGAGCGGCTGCGCGTAGAAGGTGCGGTCCGGCACCGCCGCCACCTCGACCGGCAGAC
>NZ_JAGPXY010000118.1 GCF_018070325.1 Micromonospora sp. H61 | reverse complement strand
CGGCCACCAGCAGCACGGCGGCCCGCCCCCGTCCGCCGGTGCGGGCCGCCGTGCTGCTGGTGGCCGTGGTCGCCGCCGACTGGGGCGCCCTGGACGAGTACACCCCGCTGCTCGCCCTGGACACCGGCGTCGGCGCGCAGGCCGTACCCCTGCTGCTCCTGCTGCTCTGGGCCGGAGTGACAGTCGGCGGGCTGCTCGCCCCGGCGGGGGAGCGGCTGGGCGGCCGAGGGTACGCCGCACTGTTGGGGCTGGTCGGCGTCGCGCTGGCCGGAGGTGCCCTGCTGCGGCACCCGGCCGGGTTCGTGTTGCTCGCGGTGGCCTTCGGCGCGGCGCAGTTGGCCACAGTGCTGGCCGACGCGCGACTCCAGGCCCGGATCACCGGCACCAGCCGCGCCACCGTCACCTCCCTGGCCGGGATGGCCACCGACGTGCTGATCATCGTGACGTACGCCGGTTACGGTCTGCTCGCCACGGCGGCCGGCAACGCTGTGGCGTTCGCGCTGACCGCCGGGGCGTACCTCGTGGTGGCGCTGGTGCTGCTGACCCGCTGCCGGCGCCGGACGGCAGTGCCCACCGGTGTGGCCGCGGCCGTGCCGGGCGGCCCGGATTGACCGGAGCCCGGCGGCGGCCTCCTCGGGCCGTCGCTGGGCCGCGCGGTCAGCCGGCCATGTGCAGGAACGACCACTGGTGGCCGTCGAGGTCCCGGAAGCCGCGCATGTACATCGGCCCGTTGGCCATCCCCGGCCCGAGCGACTCCCCACCGGCGACCGCCGCCTGGTCGACGAGTTCGTCGACCTGCCCCCGGCTCGGCGCCGACAGCCGACGACGACCTCACGGCTGGTCGCCGTGTCCGGCGTGGCGACCCCGGTGTACGCCTCGAAGCCCGAGCGCAGGTGCAGCACCAGCCGGGTGGTGTCGGAGATGGTGAGCACCATGCTGTCGCCGTCCGGCTCGGCCTGGTCGCTGGTGAAGCCGATCGCCCGGTAGAACTCGGTCGCGGTGGTCAGGTCACGCACCGGCAGGTTGATGAATGTCATGGTCATCGGTCGTCTCCGTCCGTCTCGAGCAACACCTTCAGCGCGGCGAGCCGATCCCGCCAGTACCCCTTCAGCTCCGCGGCCTGCTCGGCTCCGGGCAGCTTCTCGTGCACGACGTTGACCCGGGCCTTTGACTCGCCGACAGCGTCGATGCCGACGACGATCCTGGTGGGACCCCCGGCCCAGTCGGCCCGGAAGCTGCGCGGCGCGGTGGCGGTGCGGACGCGTACCTCGACGTCGGGCAGCCAACGGGCGCGTGCCGTCTCGTCGGCGAACGCCTCGAACAGCCGCAGCGCCGGCACGGCCACCGTCCGGCTCGCGCTGGCCTCGAAGCCACCGCCGCGTCGTTGACCCGGCGCGCGCAGGCCGCGTGCCTGCTCGTACCCGACGGTGATGGTCTGTGCCCACCAGCCTGGCACCTCGTGTTCGGTGGCGAGGTGACGGGGACGCGGCGGTGGATTCCTGAGCCGACTCGACGGTCCGATTGATCAGGTGCCGGCGGGCGGTGGTGTAACTCTCGCCGGTCTTCTCCATCCGGGCCCGGACCCGGGCCTTGAACGATCTCTGGGTGGTCATCACATGCTCCCGGTCAACGGCACGGTCACCGGGACTCACGCTCCCGTCGAACCCGCCGGAGTGGGGTTGACTGCTGCTAACACATCGTTGGTCATTAGTGCTTACTAGTTGTCTATGGTGGGCAGCGTGAACTTGAAGGAGTGGGCGGCGGCTACCGGCATCTCGTACGCGACCGCACGGCGGCGTTACGAGTCCGGGACGCTGCCTGTTCCCGTGTATCGACTCGGTCGGCTGATCATGGTCGGTGAACCGTTGACGGGTGCGACCACTGAGGCCGGGTAGACCGTTGTGTACGCGTGCGTGTCGTCGGCCGAGCAGAAGCCGGACCTGGACCGGCAGGTCGCGCGGGTCGCCGTGTGGGCGACCGGGCAGCGCCTGGCGGTGGACCGGGTGGTGACCGAGGTCGGTTCGGCGTTCAACGGGCACCGCAAGGAGTTCCTCGCGTTGCTGCGCGACCCGGCCGAGGTGGACGACGATCTCGTGCGTGATGTCACCGAGATCCTGACGTTGCTGTGCGCCCGCCTGTATAGCCGCCGCGCCGCCGCGAACCGTGCCGGTCGCGCGGTCGAGGCCGCCGCTGAGGGCCGGGCGTGAAGACGATCCAGGCGTACCGGTTCGCCCTGGACCTCACCCCTGGTCAGGAACGTGGCGTGCTGGCGCACGCCGGGGCGGCCCGGGTGGCCCACAACTGGGCGCTGGCCAGGGTCAAGGCGGTCATGGATCAGCGGGCCGCCGAACGCACCTACGGCGTGCCGGAGGAGATGCTGACCCCGACCTTGTCGTGGACGCTGCCCGGCCTGCGTAAGGCGTGGAACGTCGCCAAGCCCGACGTCGCGCCGTGGTGGCGGGAGTGCTCGAAGGAGGCGTTCAACACCGGCCTCGACGCCCTCGCTCGCGCGTTGAAGAACTGGGCCGACTCGCGCTCAGGTAAGCGCGCCGGCCGGCCGGTCGGGTTCCCGGGGTTCAAGTCCCGCCGCCGCAGCATCGCGTCCGTGCGGTTCACCACCGGGACGATCCGGATCGAGTCCGACCGCAAGCATGTGGTGCTGCCCCGGCTGGGCCGGCTGAAGCTGCATGAGTCCGCCCGCAAGCTCGCCCGCCGGATCGACAACGGCACCGCCCGGATCATGTCCGCCTCCGTGCGACGTGACGGCGGCCGGTGGCACGTCGCTTTCTGCGTCGAGGTCGAGCGCGGCGAGCGGCTACCCGCCCGGCCGGGCGCGGTGCTCGGCGTCGACGTCGGCATCAGGCACCTGGCGGTGCTGTCGACCGGCGAGCTGATCGACAACCCGCGATACCTGACGACAGCGCGCCAGCGGATGCGGGCGCTCGGTCGGGCACTGGCGCGCAAGACCGGCCCGGACCGGCGCACCGGCCGACGCGCCTCGAAGCGGTGGGAGCGAGCGGCAGCCCGGCTCGGCCGGGCGCATGCCCGGGTGGCGAACCTGCGCCGCGACGGACTGCACAAGCTCACCACCCGGCTGACCCGCGAATACGCCACGGTCGTCATCGAAGACCTCAACGTCACCGGGATGCTGCGCAACCGCAAGCTGGCCCGGCACATCGCCGACGCCGGGTTCGCCGAGATCCGCCGGCAACTGACCTACAAGACCAGGTGGAACGGCGGCCGGCTGATCCTGGCCGACCGCTGGTATCCCTCCTCCAAGACGTGCTCGGGCTGCGGCGCGGTGAAAACCAAACTCGCCCTGTCCGAGCGTGAATACCAGTGCGAATCGTGTGGCCTGGTCCTCGACCGGGACCTCAACGCCGCCTACAACTTGGCCGCGCTCGCGGCTGACGCAACAACCGCCGGGAGTGGCCCGGCGGCTGGACGTGGAGCCGACCGCAAGACCCCACTCGCGGGGCTGGTGGCATTGAAGCGTCAACCCGGCACCGCGCCAGCGGGTCAGACCGGGACCGTCTCACCGCAAGGCGGGACTGCCAACCGCGTGCTCACTAGAGCACACTGAGAGGCAACGGCATGTGGCACCACGTCCCGGGCTCCAGGCCCCCTTTGCCTCCGCGTTGCCGACGGCGTGAGCGTCGGGAGGGAGATGCGGCGCAGGACTACGCCGACGTCATCGTACGCCCCGCCCGGCCGTCGGCGCAGCCGTCAGACCTGGTCACCGTCGACGTAGACCCACCTGCCGTCCTCGCGGACGAACCGGCTGTGTTCGGTCATCGTGCCGGGCCGGCCCGCGTCCCGGTAGTGGGCGTGGAAGGTCACAGTGCCGGCGGTGTCGAGCAGGCCGCCCCGCTCGGTCTCCACGATCTCCAGTCGGGTCCACCGCTGCCCCGGGTCGAGCTCAAGGGAGGCGGGTCGGGTCGAGGAGTGCCAGCTGCGCAGCAGGTAACCGGAGTCGCCGAGGGCGAAGGCGCTGAACCGGGAGCGCATCAACGCCTCGGCCGTCGCCGGGGCGTCGCCGCCGTGCACCGGGGCGCAGCAGTCCGCGTACGCCCGGCCGGAGCCGCACGGGCACGCCCGTCCCGTCGTCGCGTTCCCCCGCCGACGTTTTGCACCCTTACCCACATCCGTCATCCTGCCCCACGCACCCCCGACCCTCGCCCCTGCCCCGCCCCCGCGTCCGGTCACCGCGATCTTGCACTTTCTGTCGCGACATAATTTACAAATAGTGCATATTGACGACACAAAGTGCAAGATCGCCGGGCCGGGCCGGGCCGGGGCTCGCCGGGGCCGGGCCGGGCGGAGGTTAGAGCCAGCCGGAGCGGCGGAACAGCCGGTACAGGAACAGGGCCGCCGCCGCCATCAGGGTGAGGGCCCCGGCGTAGCCGTAGCGCCAGGCCAGCTCGGGCATGTGGTTGAAGTTCATGCCGTAGATGCCGGCGATGCCGGTCTGGGTGGCCGCGATGGCCGCCCAGGCGGCGATCTTGCGCATGTCGTTGTTCTGCTCGACGGCGAGCTGCGCCAGTCGCGACTGGACGATCGAGGTGAGCAGGTCGTCGTACGCGGCCACCCGGTCCACCGCCCGGCTCAGCCGGCCGTCGACGTCGACGAACCAGCGGTGCAGGGCACGCGGCGGGCCGTCGGGTTCGAGCAGCGTACGCATCGGCGCCTGCAACGGCAGGACCGCCCGCTTGAACTCCACCACCTCCCGTTTGAGCTGGTAGATGTGCTGGATGTCGGTCGTGCGGTCGCGGGCGAACACCGCCTCCTCGACCCGCTCCAGGTCCCGTTCCACGTGCCCGGCCACCTCCAGGTAGGAGTCGACCATGCGGGCGCAGACCGCGTACGCCACCGCCCACGGTCCGGCGGCCAGCAGCGCGGGGCGGCGTTCGATGTCGGCGCGGACGCTGCGCAGTGCCCCGGCGGCGCCGTGCCGCACAGTGATGGCGAAGCGGTCGCCGAGCAGCACCATGACGTCCCCGGTGTCGATCACCTCGGAGGTGTCGGTCAGCTCGTCGTGCTCCACGTACCCGGCGGTGCGCAGGACCAGCAGCGTGACCGGCCCGTGGCGCTGCACTGTGGGCCGGTGCCCGTCGGCGAGCGCCTGTTCGACTGTCAGCTCGTCGAGGCCGAAGGTCTGGCCGACCGCGGCGAGCACCGCCGGGCCGGGATCGTGTAGTCCCAGCCACACGAAGGCGTCGCGGCTGTGTCGTGCCCGGGCGTACGCGTCGGCGTAGTGCGGTTGGCCGGGCTCCCGGCGGCCGTTGACGTAGACGGCGCAGTCGACCACGGCGTCCGGGTTGGACCGACGGGGGGTGGGGGAGCCGTCCTCGACCCGTCCGAGCAGTCTCCGGGCCAGGGCGCGTACGCCCCGACCGGTCCGGTCCCGTACCGGTCGCTGATCCACCGCGTGCCTCCCCGTCGCCGGCGCACCGTCCCGATCAGGGGATGGTGCCACCGCATTCTGCCGACCAGGGTCCGGCTCCCGACAGCGGGGAGGCGGCTCGGTTCAGGCGGTGCGGGTGGCGAAGACGACGACGTTGTCGACGTAGTTGCCGGTGGCGGCGTCGAACCGGCCGCCGCAGGTGATCAGGCGCAGCCCGGCGGCGTCCGCCGGGCCGTAGACCAGGGTGGTGGGGAAGTGCTCCTTGGGGTACGCCCGGACGTCGTCCACTGTGAACGTGGCGACCCGTGCGTCGGCGCGGGTGACCTGTACCTGCTGCCCGGCGCGGAGCCGCCCGAGGTCGAAGAAGACCGCCGGGCCGGACGGCGCGTCGACGTGTCCCACCAGGACGGCGTTGCCGGTCTCACCGGGGCTGACCCCGTGCCGGTACCAGCCGGCGAGGGTGGGCCGGTCCAGTGGCGGCACCTCCAGCACCCCGGCGGCGTCGGCGCCGACGGGGACGATGTCGGCGCCTACGTCGATGGCGGGGATCTGCACCCGGACCGGCGCGGCGGGTGGCAGCGGAGCCAGGTCCGGTGCGGGGTGGGTGCGGGTCGGCGCTTCGACCGACGGTCGTGGTGGCCGCGCCGGGTCGGCGGTGAGGCCGACGGTGATCAGCCCGAGCCCGGTCACGCCGAGCAGGGCCACCACTGCCGCCAGGGCCCGCCGCGACCGCACGTGTGCACCTCCGTACCGGATCGTCGGGGTGCCCGCGCCGGCGAGGGCGGTGCCGAGCAGCGTGCCGCCGGCGGCGAGAGCGCCGGTGTCACGGTTGTCGCCGCCGGAGCCGGCCGGCGCGCCGCCGATCGGGGTGACGGCGAAGGTGGCGGTGCCGGCCGAGCTGCCGTCGCCGCAGGTCGCCGCCACCGTGTACGTGCCCAGGGTGAACCCGGCGGTGAAGAGCTCGGCGCTCAGCCCGCCGCCGGCGGCGGCCGTGGTGGATCGGACGTTCTGGTCGCGGTTGGGGCCGGTGACCCGGAAGAGGGCGTCACCCGACTTCGGGTTGCAGGTCGTCGCGGTGAGCACGACGGTCCCACCGACCGGGGTGGTGGCCGGTGACACAGTGGTGTCGGCCAGTGCGGCGCCTGGCAGCAGGAGCGTGCCGAGGCCCACGCCGAGCGCCGCCGAGCAGAGTGCTGTTGAGACCTTCATACGCGTCTTCCCTCACTTTTCGTCCGCTGACTGCGTGGGACGTCGTTCGGGTGGCCAACTCCGTGACTAGCACCGGTGTGCCCAACACTAGGTGGGTTGGGTCCTCGATCAGGTGAAAATGAGAAATCCTCGTTGCCGTCACGTGTCCACCCGAAGGCGGGGAGAGCTGCGGAAAGGCCCGGACAGCCCGACCGGCACCGGTGCTCCGATCGATGGCCATCCGGTCGGGCTGTCGTCGCTGTGTCGATGGCGAGGTATTGCCGGAGACGGCGGAAATGCACCGCCTGGCCGCCCGCGATCGACGACCGGGCGCGTCGGGTGCGCGCTCGGGTCAGTGGGCCTGGGCCGGGGTCGGGTCGGGCATCGGCTCGCCGGTCTCCAGCAGGGTCTTGAGGCTGGCCAGCAGCTCCGGCCAGCCGCCGCTGCCGTCGAGCTGGCCGCTGATCGCCCGGTGCATCTCACTGTCGGGGGAGAAGTCGTCGTGGATGACGGTCAGCCGGACGGTCGACGCGCTGTGCGGTTCGATCTCGAAGGTCACCGTCGACCGGCGCTCACCGAGGCGGGCGGCCAGCTCCTCGGCGGACCAGCCGAAGTGCTCGGCGTGCTCGGGTTGGAAGCCGTGCCAGCTGTAGGAGAGACGTCGGTAGGGCTCGGCGACGAGCACCCGTTGGCCGAGGTCGCGCGGCTCGCCGTCCGGTGCGTCCTGCCACAGCACTGGTGACCCGACCTGCCAGTCCGAAACCAGCGCGACTCCACCCCAGTAGCGACGGGTGAACGCCGGTTCGGTGAGCGCGGACCACAGTCGCTGCGCGGTGCTCGTGACGTAGGTGGTGTAGACGAAGGTCGGGCTCTCCATGGGTTGTCGCTCCAATGCGGTGGTCAGGTCGGCCAGGGTGGCAGCGCGCTCGCGGTCGTAGCGGCTGAGCCACCGGTCGGCGATGGCGTTGATCGGGGCGGCGTTGAGGTAGTGCAGCTTCTCTCGGCCGCGCCGCACGGTCGTGACGAGATTGGCCGCCTCCAGCACCGACAGGTGCTTGCTGACGGACTGTCGGGTGCCGGCCAGCCCGTCGCACAGCTCCCGCAGGGTCTGGCCGTTGCGCTCGTTGAGTCGGTCCAGCAGTCGACGCCGGCTGGGGTCGGCCAGCGCCCGAAACGCGTCGTCCATCGACCCTCCCCGCAACAGGCAACCATTCGGTTGCTTGTCAAGTTAGGCAACCAATGGGTTGCCTGTCAACCTGGCCATCGGGTGGCGGCACGCGTGCGAACCGGACCGTGTGGCAGCGTGGTGCGGGTGACCGACTCCGCGCCGCTCGACGTCGACCTCGCGCTGCTCGGTGGCGGCGGCGCCGCGTCGTTGCTGCTCGCCGCACTGGACCGGCACGGCGTCCGGGATCTGCGGATCGCCATCGTCGACCCGGTGCGCCGCCGCGGTCAGGACCGCACCTGGGCGTTCTGGGGTCACCCCGACAGCGACCTGGACCCGCTTCTGAGCGCGAGCTGGCAGCAGGTCGAGGTGGCGACGGCGGCGCGACGCCGCGTCCTGGACCTCACCCCGCTGCGGTACGCCATGCTCCGCTCCGGCCCGGTCTACGACCGGGCTGCCGACGCCGAGCGTCGCCTCGACACCATCCGGATCGTCGCGCCCGCCGAGACGGTGCGCGACGACGGTGACCGGGTGCTGGTGGGCACCGGCGACGGGCGCGGCGTACGGGCCGGCTGGGTGCTCGACTCCCGTCCCCGACCGCCGGCGCGAGCGGGGCGAACCACCTGGTTGCAGCACTTCCGGGGGTGGTGGCTGGAGGCTGACCGGCCGGCGTTCGACCCGACGCGCGCGGTGCTGATGGACTTCCGTACCCCGCAGCCGCCCCGGGGCGTCTCCTTCGGCTACGTGCTGCCGGTGAGCGACCGCTACGCCCTTGTCGAGTACACCGAGTTCTCGCCGGACCTGCTGACCGACGCCGGGTACGACGCGGCGCTGGCCGGCTACCGGGATCTGCTCGGGCTGGATCCGACCGGGCTGCGGGTGCGCGAGGTGGAGAACGGGGTGATCCCGATGACCGACGCGCCGTTCCCGGCCCGGCCCACCCCCCGCGTGGTCCGGCTCGGCACGGCCGGTGGCGCGACCCGCCCCTCCACCGGCTTCACCTTCTCCGCCATGCACCGCCAGGCCGACCAGGTGGCCCGCGCCCTCACTGCCGGCCGCGCGCCGGTGCCCGAGCCGGCGTACCCGCGCCGGCACCGCTGGATGGACGCGGTGGCGCTGCGGGCGCTGGACCGGGGCGGGGTGGGCGGTCCCGAGTTCTTCGACCGGCTCTTCGACCGCAATCCGGCCGAGCGGGTGCTGCGCTTCCTCGACGGCGGCACCACTCCGGCCGAGGAGGTCGCGATCATGAATTCGACCCGGCTGTGGCCGATGATCGCCGCGACCGCCGGTGACGCCGCACACCGGGTCCACGACCGGCTGCGCCCCACCCGGCCCGCGCCGGCCATCCCACCCGCGGTGGTGGGTCCGGCGCCGACGGCTCGGCGCGCCGGCCCCCCGAGCGGGGAGGACGACGTCCGCGCCCGGTAGGTTGCCGGGCATGGTGGACGCGGCGGCCGGCAGGGGCGTGCAGATCTGGACCGACGGGGCGTGCAGCGGCAACCCCGGTCCGGGTGGTTGGGGTGCGCTGCTGCGCTACGGCGATCACGAGCGGGAGCTGTGCGGCGGTGAGGCCACGCCCACCACCAACAACCGGATGGAGCTGATGGCGGCCATCCAGGCGTTGGAGAGCCTGAACCGGCCGGTCACCGTGGAGCTGCACACCGACAGCACGTACGTGCGCAACGGCATCACCAGTTGGCTGGCGTCGTGGAAGCGCAACGGTTGGCGGACCGCCGCGAAGCAGCCGGTGAAGAACGCCGACCTGTGGCAGCGGCTGGAGGCGGCCTGCGAACGGCACGAGGTCACCTGGCTGTGGGTCAAGGGGCACAACGGCCACCCGGAGAACGAGCGGGCCGACGGGCTCGCCAACAAGGGTATGACCGAGGCCCGGGGCGCGCTGACCAGCCGCTGATCCCGGGTCAGCGAGTCGCGTCCGGGTGCCCCGGCATGCTGGAACCGCCGCCGCTGCTGCCGGACGAACCACCGGCGACGCCCGAGTTGTCGGGCTCGGTCACGATGTCCGGCCGGACGTCGGTGTCCGCCGGTGCGGGGACCTCGGTGTCCGTCTCGACCTGCACCAGTGGCGCCTGGCCGGCCTCGTCCTCGCTGTGCTGTGGGTCGCCCGGCTGCTCACCTTGGCGATTTCGGTAGCCCACGCCGTGCCCCCCGTCGATACCGGTCCGCGTCGGCGCTGGCTACCCGGCGTCGTCCCGGCCGAAACCTGACCCGCCGGCGGGGACCGCCGACCCGACCGTTTCGGCCCGCGGCGCAGCGGACGGCAGCCGCAGCGTCCGGCGGCGGCTGAGCGCGACGACCAGCGCCAGCGCGAGCGCGCCGACGACCACCAGGAACGCCCAGGTGTTACCGAATTGGTCGTTGACCACGCCACTGGTCGCGGAGCCGGCGGCGATGCCGAGT
Source organism: Micromonospora sp. H61 (assembly GCF_018070325.1). GTDB lineage: Bacteria > Actinomycetota > Actinomycetes > Mycobacteriales > Micromonosporaceae > Micromonospora > Micromonospora salmantinae. The sequence goes on along the minus strand of NZ_JAGPXY010000118.1, from coordinate 673 downwards.
TGCCCGGCCGTCTGCAACCACCCGTACGTCTCGGGGAGCCGGACCGCCGGGGTGGACCGCGCGAGGATCTCGTCGGTGACGGCGAGGAACGGCGCCAGCGCGATACCGAAGACCGCCAGCGCCACGGCCATCTGTGGCACGTTGCGCGGCAGCAGCAGCGCCACCGAGGTGGCGGCAAGTGTGCCGAGCATCGTCAGGTACGCCGCCGCCGGGCTGCCGGGCCGCCCCCGGCTCGCCAGCAGCACGCCACCGGCCAGGCTGCCCACCGACCAGATGGTCACCAGCAGCCCGGCCTGGTCCGGGTGCCCGACGGTGGTGGCGAACGCGGGCACCAGCACCCACATCGCGCCGATCCCCATCATGTAGCCGACGTGGGTGCCGACGACGGTGCGGCGGGTGGCCTGGCCGGGCAGCGCGGAGCCCTTCCCGCGAGGCTGCCGGTCGGCCTCGCGCGGTGGCAGCACGGCGACCATGCCGAGCAGCCCGGCGCTGCCGATCACCGCGAAGGCGAGCAGTGCGGCAGTCGGGCCGCTGATCAGCAGGCTCAGTGTCACCGCCAGGGGGCCTCCCACGTAGAGCACCTCCTGCCCGACGGCGTTCACCGAGTACGCGCGGGCCAGCGCGGCGGGGGCGACGCGCCGGGCCAGGTGGGCGCGTCCGCTGCCGACCGCCG
>NZ_JAGPXY010000117.1 GCF_018070325.1 Micromonospora sp. H61 | reverse complement strand
CTGGTTGGACGCCGCCGCGGCCCGCAGACCGGTCACCATGATCCTCGACGACCTGCACGCCGCCGACGCGGAGACGTTGCTGCTGTTGCAGAGCGTCACCGAGATGACCACCGGCACCGTCCTGTTCGTCGGGGCGCTGCGTCCCGCCGACAACACCGAGCGGCTCGCCGACGCGATGGCCGTCCTGGCCCGCCGGTCACCGCAGCGGATCCCGTTGGGCGGTCTGAGCACGTCCGAGGTCGAACGGCTGCTCGGCGCGCTGGCCCGGACCACGGTCGACCCGGACACGGTCACCGCGTTGGCCGAGCGGACCGGCGGCAACCCGTTCTACGTCCGGGAGTCGGCGCGACTGCTCGCCGCCGAGGGCACGCTCGTGGCCACCTCCGACGTGCCCGAGGGCGTCCGCGACGTGCTGCGCCGACGACTCTCCCGCCTCCCGTCGACGGCCGTCTCGGTGCTGCGTCTCGCCTCGGCCGTGGGTCGGGAGGCCGAGGTGCGAACGCTCGTCGACGCTGCCGGCACCGACGAGGGAAGCGTCCTGCGGGCGCTGGAAACCGGGTTGGCCGCCGGGTTGCTCACCGAACCGGCGCCCGGGCGGGTGCGGTTCGTGCACGGCCTGGTCTGCGACACCATCTACACCGACCTGCCGCAGCTGCGCCGCACCCGACTGCACGCGCGGATCGCCGCCGCCACCCGTCGGCTGCGGCCCGACGACTACCCCGCCCTGGCCCACCAGTACGCCCGGGCCGCGTCGGCCGACACCGCACCGCTCGCCGTCGACTACGCCATCCGGGCCGCCGAGTTGGCCGAGCGGCGGTACGCGTACGACGCCGCGATCGAGCTGCTCAGCAACGCTGTCGAGGCCGCCGCCACTGTCGCCGGGGACCGCGACGCGCTCCAGGTCGACCTGCTCGGGCGGCTGCTGCGCGCCCAGGCGCGGGCCGGCGCGGTGGCCGCCGCCCGGCAGACCCGCGCTCGGGCGATCGACGTCGCCGCGGCGTCCGGCCGCGACGACCTGCTGGTCGCGGCGTTCACCGCGTGGACCGTGCCCACCCCGTGGCTGACCCACGAGTACGGCGTGGTGGACCACCGGGTCGTCGAGCTGCTCGGGCGGCTGCTGCGCGCCGACGACCTGGACCCGGTCGCCCGCTGCCGGCTGCTGGAGGCGCTGGCCACGGAGTTGGACGGCGAGTCCGATCCACGAGGCGTGGCGGCCGGACGGGAGGCGCTGGCCCTCTCGCGGCGGTTCGACGACCCCGAGCTGCGCGCCCTCGGGCTGGCCGCGCGGCTGCGCACCATCAGCTACGAGCGGGAGGCGCCGGACCGTCGGACCTTCGCCAGTGAGCTGCGTGACCTCGCCGACGAGCACGGGCTGGTGACCTACCGTTCGGTCGCCGAGCAGGCGCTGGGCCACTGCGCTGCCGCGCTCAACGAACCGGACGAACTGCGCCTCAGCGTCGCCCGGCAGGGGTGGCTCGCCGAGACGTACCAGCTGAACGAGGCGCAGACGATCAACCTGTGCTCGCTGGGCGCTCTCGCGCACATCGCCGGCGACTTCGCCGCGGCGCGGCGGCACTACGACCAGGTCGCCGTGCAGATGCGGCGGCAGGGTTCGCTGCACGCCGAGGCCTTCCACTACTTCTCCACCGGCACCCTGCTGATCAGCCAGGGGCGGTTCGCTGAGCACCTGGAGGCGACCCGGCGGATCCGGGGGTCGTTGGGCCCGATCGTGGACGACCTGCTGGCGCTGGCGCTGATCGGAAGCGGGCGCCTGGACGAGGCGCGCGCCATGCCGATCGGGCGGCACACCTACCGCCCGGACTATTTCGAGTCGGCGCTGCTCAGCGTGCGCGGGATGGTCGTCGTGGCGCTGGGTCGACGGGACCTTGCCCAGCCCGTGATCGACGCGCTGCTCCCGGTACGCGACCAACTGGCCGGTTTCTCCACCACAGCGGCCGTGGTGCGGCCGGTCGCGCTGACCCTCGGTGAGCTGTTCCGGCTGGTGGGCCGCACCGAGGAGGCGACCCGGCACTTCACCCTCGCCGCGCGGGTCGCCCGTCGGTGGGAGTCGCCGCACTGGCTGGCCGAGGCGACGGCGGCGATGGCCCGCTGACCGTCACTGTTGGCGGTTCCAAGCCGGTTCCAAGTGGCACCGAGCATGATCAACAGATCTGTGCCAGTTGATCCCTCGGAAAGGTCACCGTGAACCAGAACCAGCGCGAAGCCATGGCCGACGTACGCGACATGTACATGGCGCACTCGGCGCTCCGTCGCGAGTTCAGCCTGCTGCCGCAGCTCGTCCGCGACGTCACCCCGGGCGACGCCACGCGCGCGGAGGTCGTCGGCGCCCACGCCGAGATGCTCTGCCACATCCTGCACCTGCACCACGAGGGCGAGGACCTGCTGCTCTGGCCCCGGCTGCTGGAGCGCGGCGGCGCGGAGGCCGCGGCGATCGTCCCCACCATGGAGGCGCAGCACCACGCCATCGAGGACGCCCACGCGGCGGTGGTCGGCCTCCTCCCCCAGTGGCGCCGCACAGCACGCGGCGGTGAGCAGCTCGCGGACGCCCTGGAGCAGCTACGCGCCGCGCTGATCGAGCACATGGCCCTGGAGGAGAGCGAGATCCTGCCGCTGGCGCAACGGCACGTCACCGCCCGGGAGTGGATGCAGCTCGGCGAGCACGGCATGAGCAAGTCCCCGAAGAAGCAGCTCCCGCTGGCCTTCGGCCTTGCCATGTACGAGGGCGATCCGGAGGTGGTCAAGGCGGTGCTGGCGCACGCTCCGCTGCCGGCCCGGCTGCTCATGCCGATCATCGCGCCCCGGCTGTTCGCCAGCCACGCCAAGCGGGTGCACGGCACCGCCACGCCCCCGCGCATCGGCGCCAGCGTCCGCTGAGCGAGGTCAGCGGCTCGGTCGGCGGCTCGCCGAAACTCCGCCGTCCCCTGAACATGATCGATCCGGCGACCCAGCCGGCCGGGATCCCGGCCGGCTGGGTCGCCGCGATTACTGGCCCGCTTGGCTGCGTCCGGATACCGACGCCGGGGGCGCCAACCGCGCCACGGGCGGGAGCGGCGAGACATCCGGAGAGGCTTGGAACGCCGAGATGGCGAGCGCGGCGAAGCGCCGGGAGGCGCTGACCTGAGTGGTCGGCGAGGTCGCGTGGATACCACTGTTGGCCATGAGCACGAGGATGACGTCGTCCAGGACGAAGTCGGGGCGGAGGCGACCCGCATCCTTGGCGCGCCGGGCCAGTTCGTCGATCGCTCTCAGCGCGTATTCCCGGCGCGCCTCGAAATCAACTGCTTTGGGAAAGGTCGAAATTAGAGCTGCGGTAAAGCCTCGGTCGCGTGCGTGCAGTTCACACATTTTCTCGATCACGAGACAGAAACCGTGCCATGGATCCGAATCGGCAAGGCCCTCGTCGACAACGCCGCGACAGGCGTACATCTGTTCTGTGAATGCCTCGGTGACCAGCATCTCCTTGGTCGGAAATCGGCGGTACAGGGTGGCGGGTGCAACCCCGGCGCGCCGGGCAACCTCCCGCATCGGCACGTCCAGGCCGTCAACGGCGAAGACAGCGCGGGCGGCCTCGAGGATGCGCTCGCGGTTGTCCAGGGCGTCGGAGCGGAGGGCGTGAGGCAAACGATCGGTCACGACTCTCACTTTAGCGAGGCGGACAGCGGCCTGCGTTAGCGTCCGTGCGTATGAGGGCTTTGCAATTTTCGAAGTACGGTCCCGCGAGTGTCCTTGAGGTCTCGGAGGCACCGGAACCGCACGCCGGACCCGGCCAGATTCGGGTGGCGGTTCGGGCCTCGGGTGTCAATCCTGCCGATACGTACGTTCGCGCCGGCCGATTCCAGGAGTGGATGCCGCTCCGTCTGCCGCACGTGCCCGGTGTCGACGCTGCCGGCGTGGTGGATGAGGTCGGTGACGGGGTGACCACGGCTCGGGTAGGAGATGAGGTTTTCGGGATCACGGACTACGCCCAGATGGGCGGAGCGAACGCCGAGTACGCCGTCCTGGCCGCGTGGGCACCGAAGCCGGCCGCCCTGACCTGGGTGCAGGCCGGCGGCGCGGCGGGCAACATCGAGACGGCCACCCGAGTGCTAGACCGGTTGGGCGTCAAGAACGGCACTACGCTGTTGATCGAGGGCGCGGCCGGCGGGGTCGGCACGACCGCGATCCAACTCGCTGTCGCTCGCGGTGCGGCCGTCATCGGCACGGCCAGCGACCGCAACCATGAGTTCGTCGCCGCGCTCGGGGCGATCCCGACCACCTACGGCCCCAGGCTGGCCGAGCGGGTCCACACTCTGTTGCCCGGAGGGGTGGATGTCGTACTCGACTGTGCCGGCTCTGGTTCTCTACCAGACCTGGTCGGGCTGGTCGCGAGCCCGGACAGGGTGGTGAGCATCGCCGACATCAACGCCGCGGCCTACGGGGTGCACCTGTCGCGCGGCTCTGGCCCCGGCGCGGACACACCGGCTTTCGAAGGAATCGCCGCCGTCGGCGAACTCGCCGAGCGGAGTCGTTTCACAGTGCCGGTCGCGGCCGTGTTCTCTCTGGATGAGGCGGCCGCCGCCCACGAGCTGAGCGAGTCCCGCCATGCGCGAGGCAAAATCGTGCTGAAGCCGTAGGGTGCCCCACCCAGCCTCTGTCCACCTGACCCCGGCACACCCGGCCGACCATCCGGTGTGGTGGGCGAGCACCACGCGGGCGCGGTCCGCGGGACGGGTGTTCAGCGGGCGGCCAGGAAGGCCAGCACGCGTGGCCAGGACGCCGCGGTGGCGTCCGGGGAGTATTCGGCGACGTCCGGGTCGGTGAACAGGTGGCCCACGCCGGGATAGTGGAAGACCGTCAGGTCGGCCCCGGCGTCGGTCAGGGCCTGCTGCCACTCGTCGACCTCGTCCGGCGCGTCGTACGGATCGGGGTCGGCGAGGTGCAGCTGCACCGGCAACCCGGGTCGGACCGCGTCCGGGGCGCCGCCGGTGCCGTGCAGCAGGAGCAGGCCGGCGGCGTCGCGGCGTTCGGCCAGCAGCGCCCCGGCCACCCCGGCGCCCATCGAGAAGCCGGCGAGCACCGTGGCCGGTGGCAGGTCACGCAGCGCGTCGCGGGCTCGGTCCAGCACCACCTCCTGGCCGATCTTCTCGAGTAGCGCGAAGCCCTCCTCGACGGTGTCGGTGGCCGGGACGCCGTACAGGTCTGGGGTGCTGACCTGGTGCCCGGCGGCGCGTAACCGGTCGGCGGCGGCGCGCACGGCGGGCCGCAGCCCGTACACGGAGTGGAACAGCACGACGTGTCGCATCCGGTCATCCTGCCGCAGTCGAGCGGCCGTCCGGTGTGGCCACGCGGAGTGGGAGCATGATCGTGGTCGAGTCATCGGGTGTCCACTCGGGGCTGTGTTGGCGAACGGTGCGCCGGGATGGCGACATCGGTGGCCGGCTGAGCTGCTCTACCGGGACGGGACGCTCGGGAGCACGTCGTCGTCGCGTCCGGTCTGGGGTAGCCCAGCCGCAGCGGCGATGGCGTTGACGGCCTCGTTCAGTCCGGTGGTCTCGGGGAGGACGAGTTCGTCGGGCCAGCCCAGGACGTCATGGGCGGCGTACCAGCCGCTCATGTGCTCGGCGGTGAACTCACCGGCCTGCGGGCGGGTGAGGTGTCGGCGCAGGGTCTCGGCCAGGGACACGTCGAGATAGCAGAACAGTGACCGGCCGCGGTGGTCGTCCCGCAGGGAGGTCAGCACGCTGCGGTAACGGCTGCTGTGCATGATGCCCTCCAGCACGACGTGATAGCCGTGGTCAAGCGCAAGCCGGACGGTCTGCCCGATCAACGCCGGCGCCGCGCCGCCGGGCTTGTCCCGCTCGCGCAGCAGGATGCGGCGCAGGTAGTCCTGCTCGACCAGGGCGCAGCCCCGGCCGTGTCGGCGTCGTAGCTCGCGGGCGATGCTGCTCTTGCCGGAGCCGGAGTTGCCCCGGACGCAGACGAGGATCGTGTCCGGGCTGCCAGTGGGTTCAGCGAGCACGATGCCTCCTCGGCTTCAGTGGTTGCGCACTGTGAGTTCGAGGGCGGCGACGGTCAGCTGGGTGAGGTCAGGGAGTTGGTCTTCGCCGAGGGTGGCGCCGCGCAGGTTGTCCAGCGGCGTCTTGAGGCCCTTCAGCCGGCTGCCGCGCAGGTCGGTGCCGTCGAGGTGGCAGGAGTCCAATTCCAGTCCGGTGAGGTCACATGACCGCAGGGCGATGCGAGGTAGTCGACAGGAAGACCACGCGCCGTTGGTGAGAGTGCAGTCGGTGAACGCGACCGAGCCGGCGGCGGTGACGCGTTGGAAGGTGGCGTAGTCGAAGCGGCAGCCGTCGAACAGGACGTCCTTGAGGCGTACGTCGGTGAGTCTGGTGCCGGTGAACCGGGAGCCGGTAATCGCGCAGCGTTCGATGGTGATGCCGGTCAGGGTCGCGCCGGAGAAGTCGGTGCGGGTGATCTCGCAGCCGTAGAGGCTCCCGGCTTCCCAGGTGCTCTCGCTCAGGTCCACGCCGGTGATCAGGCTGCTGCGGATGCGGGCGTCCTCAAGGTGCGAGCCGCGCCACGCTGCGCCCTCGACCAGGGCCTCGGTGAGGCCGCCGGCCAGGTCCGCCGTGGTGTCGAGGTCGTCCGGTTCGAGGTCCGGCAGCAGGACCTTCACGTCGCCGATCGTGGTGGTGCGCATGTGTCCTCAACCTGTGTGGGCGCGGGGTAGGCACGCCACCCCGCGCGTCCCGTGGTGGGTCGGGTTGGCGTACCCGCGGGTTCTGTCCTCCCTTAGGGAGATCAGCGACGCCGCAGGCCGACCCGGTGCCAGACGTCGCAGGTCCGATCGACACCCGGTTACGATATGCCACAACTTGTCCGCTTTGTCCTCGTTCAGTTGTTGACGGGTGCGCCATGCCGAACAGGCCCGTCAGTCCACTGAACGGGGGAAATTGGTGAGGCCTGTCCTGCGAAGAATCACAAGCGCGTCCACGGCGATGCTGGTCGCCGGCCTGGCAACCCTGGGGTTGGGGACGCCGGCACGGGCGGCACCGGGGGACGCGAACGCACGCGGTGCCGTTATCGACCTGTCCGCGGCGGTGGCCGGTATAGCCGTGATCACCGCCGATGCTGTCATCGGTACGGCCACCGCGCCGGCCGCCGGCGGTACCGACACCGAAACCCTGCTGGCCATCTCGGTACCCGGGGCGCTCGGAGTGACCGCCAGCGGCACCGTCGAGGAGGTCACCGCCACCAGGGCGGCGGGTATGTCGTCGGCGTCGTCCAGCGTCAACGGCCTCAACCTGGCCGTGCTCGGTATCGACGTGCTGGACGCTACCGAGGTCACCGCCTCCGCGACCTGCCCGCAGACAGGCGCGACCAGTGCGGGCACCACGCTCGCCGGGCTAGAGCTGTTCGGCTCGGCGGTCACGCTGACGGCGAACACCCCCGCCGTCGTGGGCAGCGCGGCCGTCGTGGGGCCGGGGCTGGCGGGTGCCAGCCTGAACGCCTCGTTGACCCGCGTCGAGACGACCACCGCCACCGGCGCCACCGCCATCGCAGTGCGGGCCACGCTCACCCTGTCGGGCACCGTCCTCGGCGTCCCGACGACCATCCCGGTCGGGACCGTGATCGTGGCCGAGGCCACCTGTGAGCGCCCACCGGCGGCGCCCACCGCCGCGACGATCACCCCGGACGAGGGCCCGCAGTCGGGCGGTCAGACGGTGACGATCACCGGTACGGGCTTCATTGCGGGCGGCACCACGGTCACCTTCGACGGCGTACCGGCGACCGGTGTCACGGTGGCGCCGGGCGGTGCCTCGCTGACGGCGGTCACTCCGCCTGGTGCGGTCGGTCCCGCGTCGGTCGTGGTCAGTACGGTGAACGGCACGTCGCCGCCGCTGGGCTACACGTACCTGGCCGACGGCAGCGCGGCCGTCATCACCGGTCTTACGCCGACATCCGGGCCGACCGCCGGCGGCACGACGGTAACGATCACCGGCACCGGTTTCACCGGTGTGGCGGGAGTGGACTTCGACGGGCTACCCGGCACGGGGTTCACGGTCAACCCGGCCGGCACCACGATCACCGTGGTGACCTCGCCGAACCCGGAGGGACCGGCCCTGGTCGAGTTGGTCTTTCCGGCCGGTCGGGTGACCGCGCCGACGTTCACCTACATCGCGCCGACGATCACGTCAATCGTGCCGAACACCGGCCCGACAACCGGCGGTACGACGGTTACGATCACCGGGACCGGGTTCACCGGCGCGACCGGAGTCACCTTCGACGACACGCCGGGCACCAACCTCGTCGTGGACCCGAGCGGCACCTCGCTGACCGTGGTCACACCACCCGGGCAGGTCGGTCCGGTGGACGTGACCGTGCTCATCCCAGGCGCGAACGCGACCGCACCGAACGGGTTCACGTACGTGGCGGCACCGCCCACCGCTGCGTCGATCACGCCGAACACCGGCCCGCAATCAGGCGGCCAGACGGTGACGATCACCGGCACCGGCCTCGTCCCCGGTGACACGACCGTCACCTTCGACGGTGCGCCAGCCACCAACGTCACGGTCAACCCGGGCGGCACGTCGCTGACGGCGGTCACGCCGCCCGGCGCGGTCGGGCCGGCGGCCGTGGTGGTGACCACCGGCGGCGGATCGGCGACTCCGCTTGACTACACCTACGTCGCCGACGGCAGCGCCGCCAACGCGACCGGACTGACCCCGACGACCGGGCCGACCTCAGGTGGCACCACCGTCACCATCACCGGAACCGGCTTCACCGGGGCGACCGGAGTGACCTTCGACGGGGTGCCCGGCACCGGTTTCACCGTCAACCCGGCCGGCACCACGATCACCGTCGTGACCCCGCCGAACACCGCCGGACCTGCGGACGTGCGACTGGTGTTCCCTGCGGGCACCGCCGTCGCGCCACCGTTCACGTACGTCGCGCCGACGATCACCTCGATCGTGCCGAACACCGGCCCGATCACCGGTGGTACCACCGTGACGATCACCGGGACCGGCCTCACCGGCGCCACCGGCGTGAACTTCGACAACACTCCGGGGACCAACCTCGTCGTGAACCCGAACGGCACCTCGCTGACCGTCGTCACCCCACCCGGCCTGCCCGGCCCGGTGGACGTGACCGTGCAGCTGCCCGGTGACGACGTCACCGAACCAGGCGGGTTCACCTACGAAATCGCCCCACCGCGCATCGACACCGTGAACCCGAGTCAGGGGCCAACCGGCGGCGGCACGACCGTGACGGTCGGTGGTTCCGGGTTCATGCCGGGCGCGACAGTGGTCACCATCTGCGGAAAGACCATCCCGGCCAGCCAGGTCACGGTGGCAGCGGACGGTCGCACGTTGACCTTCCGCACCCCGCCCTGCCCGGCTGGAAACACCACGGTCATCGTGAGCACCGACGGTGGATCCTCCAACGGGCTCACCTTCCGCTACGTTTCGCGGATTCTGCCGGTGACCGGTGACACCATCGCCGCACCGCTGACCATCGGGGCGATGCTGGCGCTCCTCGGCGTCGTCCTCGTGCTGCTGACCCGCGGCCGGCAGCGCGCCGGCCGAATCGACTGACCGGTAGTCCCGGCCAGGGCCCAGACTGGGCCCTGGCCGGGACGCACGCGGACGACTTTCCCGAGGTGCCTGACCGTTGTCGGGTGCGGCGGCCAGAGCCCTCCAGTTCCGCACAAGGATGCCGGTTCGTTTGACAAGCCCGACCAACCGGCCCGGCTCATCCTCGATGACCTGCAACGTGTCCACGCCAAAGTGATCGACGATCCGCTCGGCGAACACCGGCCCGATCCCCTTGACTGGAGTCGACAACCCGCGGATTAAGAGCCCGCCCATGTCGTGTTCATGGGTCCCACGTGGCATCGGCGGTCCCACGTGCCCGTGCTGATCCAGCGTCTGCGGCCGCTGGGTGCCAACCGCTAGCTACCTGTCCCCGGCGAGCGAGCACCCGACGAGCACCCGCACATCGCGGCGAAGCCGACATGGAAGCCAGCCGAGTTGGCCGGCGGTTGGACTTCGACCTGGGCTTCACAACCGGCATCGATACCCCATCGAGCCGCCCGGCAAAATCGGGGGGGTGCCCGGCTTGATGTGGCCTTTGCTGGTGGTAGCAGGGCAGGGATGACCGGTTCAGATGATCATCGAGGTTTCTACGGCTTGTCGATCGTCCGAAGTGAGCCATGCCCGCTTTGCCATCATCGCTGATCTCGTCCGTGTCCGACGCACCGGCTGTCACCGTGCCCGAAGCCGCTGCTGGGCTGCCCGCAGCGTTGACAGGTCTGCCAGATCCTCGCGCCCGTCGCGGTGTCCGGCACCGGTTGACCGTGGCGGTGACCGCAGCGGTCTGTGCCGTGCTGGCCGGCTACCGCTCCGAGCGACACGTCCCCGAGGCCGTCGAGTTGCCCGGGCGGAACGGTCCAACGGCTTCCGAGCACCCGGCTACAGGCACGGAACATGAAGAAGGCCCCGACCCAGCTGGAAACCCAGGTCAGTACCCATCTCAGTGATGCGCCGCCAGGGACTCGAACCCCGAACCCGCGGTTACCGAAGGTAACGGTTCCCAACCTTGCCATCGACTGTCAGAGCTTAGAGCTGAGCTGCACAGACACGATCGAGCGATGATCACTCACTACCATTCCTTGTCACACGTAGTCAGGGGTTTCCGGGGGGTAAACGGGGGCGCGAACAGCGCGTCGCACGAGACCAGCGTCCCCTAGCCGCCAGCAGCACGAAATAAACATGCACCAACCCTATTGCGACACGCGGCGTCCCGGTCTGCACACCTCTACGATGGACCAACCCTGGGCGCCGCCTTCTCGACTCTACCCACTTGGGCCTATTGTCCTTTTTTTATCAACCTACGGAGCTCACCCACCCCAGCCCTACAGTGTCCATCTGGCCATTCTTTAGGGGTACACGGTGCAGGACGTTCTGTTCAGCCCTCGTGCAACCCCGGACCAAATGATCAAGGTTACGCAGCGCCCGAGGCCTTGCGCAGAGGAGGGGCAGTGCCCGAGACGAAGATAATCGTCTGCCTGGCAAAC
>NZ_JAGPXY010000116.1 GCF_018070325.1 Micromonospora sp. H61 | reverse complement strand
ATCTTGCACTTGCTGTCGTTGATTTGCGCCTTGTGTGTTCTTTTGTCGCGACAGAAAGTGCAAGATCGCGCGGAGGGGGTTGGGGCTACTGGCCTCGGCCCGTTTCGGCCTGGAGTTCGTCGATGCGCTTGGACGCCTCGGCCTTGGTCAGGTCGTCCGGGAGGTCGGTGTGGGCCTCCCGGGCCAGCGTGTTCAGGTAGGACTCCTGCGCCGCCGTCGGCGGCTCGTCCCCGGTGACCCACTCGTCCGGGTCCTTGATCGCGGCATTCTGGTCGGCCTGCTCGGTGCGGCGGTCAGTCATCCTCATCACCCTTTCTTTCGAACAGGTGTGCCAGTACCCCGATCGTCGGTGGTTCATGCCCGAACGCCGCCACCTACGATCATCGGATGACGGAGGACCGGTCGAGCGTGGTGGTGGTCGGGGCGGGCATCGCCGGGGTGGCCTGTGCTGTCGAGTTGACCCGGGCCGGGGTGCCGGTGCAGGTCCGGGAGCGGGGGCACGTCCGCGGTGGCCGGATGGCCAGCAAACGCTTCCAGGGCCGGCCCGCGGACATCGGCGCCGCCTACTTCACCGCCACCGACCCGGACTTCGCCGCGCTGGTCGAGCAGTGGCGCGCCGCCGGGCTGGTCCGCGAATGGACAGACACCTTCCAGGCGTACGACCGGAGTGGGAACCACGAGGTGCCCGGGCCGATGCGCTTCGCCGCCCCCCGTGGGCTGCGTTCGTTGGTCGAGCACCTGGCAGGCGAGGTGCCGGTGACAGTCGACCGGCTGGTGCTCACAGTGGAACCCGGCCCGGTCGTCGACGGGCAGCCGTGTGCGGCGGTCGCCCTGGCCATGCCGGGTCCGCAGGCCGCCCTTCTGCTCGACCCGGCCCTGACCGACGCCACCCGGGTCGTGCAGGCGCAACGCTGGTCGCCGTCGCTGGCCGCGGTACTGCGCTTCCCGACCCGGCGCTGGCCGGACTTTCGGGGCGCGTTCGTCAACGAGCACCCGGTCCTCAACCTCGTCTGCGACGACGGCGACCGGCGCGGTGACGGCGCGCCGGTGCTGGTCGCGCACACCGTGCCGGAGTTCGCGGCCGGGCACCTGGCCCAACCCACCGGGGCCGGCCCGGCGATCGAACAGGCCGTCCGGGACCTGCTCGGGCTTCCCGAGCAGGCCGTCGACGTGCACGTGCACCGCTGGACGTACGCGAAGCCGACCAGCGACGCCGGCGGCGCCACCCACCACCTCGACGCCGACGGGATCGGGCTGGCCGGCGACGCGTTCGGCAAGCCCCGGGTGCAGAGCGCCTGGCGCTCCGGCCGGGACCTGGGCCGTGCGCTGGCCGCCAGGCTGGCCTGAGCCATCCGCTCAGGCGTGACCGGCTGCCGCGACGGGCCGAGCGTCGGCGTCCCGCTCGGCCGGGTCGGAGGTCCGCTCTCCCTCCCGGTCCAGCAACTGCATGACCGGGGTCGCGGTGATGCCGTGCACCACCACGGAGACGAGCACCACCAGCCCGACGGTCGCCCAGAGCAGCTCGGCCTGCGGAAAGTCGGCCTTGGTGGTGGCGTAGGCGAGGTAGTAGAACGAGCCGACGCCGCGGATGCCGAACAACGAGATGACCCAGTGCTCGGCCGGGCGTCCGGGAGCGCCGCGCAACGACAACCAGCCGATCAGCGGCCGTACCAGGAACACCAGCGCCAGCCCGACGGCGGCCGCCGGCCAGGTCAGCGGGCCCAGCAGACCACCCACGATCGCGCCGCCGAGCAGCAGCAACAGCACCAGGGTGAGCAGCCGTTCGACCTGCTCGGCGAAGTCGTGCAGCACCGAGTGGAACTCGTGGGTCCGTTCGGCGGCCCGAATGGCCCGGGCGGCCACGAACACCGCCAGGAAGCCGTACCCGCCGACCACCTCCACCAGCCCGTACGCCAGGAACGTGGCGGCCAGTACCAGGAAGCCCTCGGCGTGCCGGGCCAGCCGCAGCTCGCTGGGAGCGCGGAAGAACAGCTTGCCGAGCAGCCATCCGATGAGCAGGCCACCGCCGACGCCGACGCTGATCTTCCAGAGCACGTCCACCGTGAACCACTCGGCCACCCAGTCGCTCGGCGCGAGGCTGGTCGAGGCGATCGCGATGGCCGCGTAGACGAACGGGAACGCCAGCCCGTCGTTCAGGCCGGCCTCGGAGGTCAACGCGAATCGGACCTCGTCCTCGGAATCCTCCACGTCGGTGGGCTCGCCGACCTGCACGTCGGCGGCGAGCACCGGGTCGGTGGGCGCGAGCGCGGCGCCCAACAACAGCGCGGCGGCCGGCACCAGCCCCGCCCACCACCAGCCGAGCAGGGCCACCGCCGCGATGCACAGGGGCATAGCGATCGCCAGCAGCCGCCAGGTGGACGACCACCGCCGCCAACTCAACGGTCGGTCGATCTTCAGCCCGGCACCCATCAGCGCGACGATCACCCCGATCTCGGTGAGGTGGGTGGTCAGCTCCGGGTGGGCCAGGGGGTCCGGTGACGGCAGCCCGACCGGCAGCAGGAACACCAGCATGCCGAGGGCGAGGAAGGCGATCGGCATGGACAGCGGGCGCCGCTCCAGCACCCGCGGCAGGATGCCCGCGAGCAGCGCGCCCAGGCCCACCAGCGCGAACGCCACATCTACCGGCTCCACGGCACCACCCTTCTGCCCGCACCCGCGAGGTGCGGGCAGGTGGTGACAGTCCTTGCCCCGCAAGGGCTCCGGCTATGCGCATCCGTGCCGGTGGACCCGAGTGATCCTCAGCGGGGCCGGGTGAGCGGCGAGTTCGCCAACTCGTGCAACAGCGCGGCCGGGTCGTCGTACACCGCCACGGCACCCGCGCCGGCGAGCTCGCCGCGGCTGGTGCCACCGCAGGTCAGGCCCACACACGGGATGTTCAACTTCCCGGCCGCGGCGACGTCCCACACCGAGTCGCCGACGAAGACCACCCGCTCGGCGGTCAACCCGGACTGCTCCAACGCGGCGACCAGGATGTCCGGTGCCGGCTTGCTCTGCTGGGCGTCCGCGGAGGAGGTGACCGTGTCGATCACGTCGTCGGCGGCCAGCGCCCGACGAAGCGCGCCCACCTCGGGTTCCGAGGCGGAGGTGGCCAGCACGACCCGCAACCCCCGCTCGGCGCAGGCCCGCAACAGGTCGGCCGCCCGGGGTAGCGGCGTGAGCCGTTCCCAGTACTCGGCGTAGAGGGTGTCGTGCGCGTCGCGCAGCTTCGAGTCGGCGTCGCGGTCCCGCTCCGGGCCGAGGAGATGATCCAGGAGTTTGTCCGACCCCATCCCGATCGAACGGTGCACCACCGCCATCGGCACCGGCTGATCGGTCTGGCGTAATGCCTCCCACCAGCTCACCGTGTGCAGGTAGGTGGTGTCGACCAGGGTGCCGTCGACATCGAAGAGGACCCCGGCGGGCCGGTCGGTAGCCATGGGCGTCCTCCTACCCTCGGGCGGCTCAGGGATGCGCGGCCGGCGGCGTGAGGATCTCGAACCAGACCGTGGAGCCCCGGACCGACGGGTCGGTGCCCCAGGCGTCGCTGAGCTCCTCGATCAGGCCGAGGCCGCGCCCGCGACTGCTCAACGTGTCGGTACGGGCCCGGGTCACGGTGCCCCGGGTGCCGGAATCCGCTACCGAGACGAGCAGCCGCTCGGCGCTGAGGTCGATCTCCACCCGGGCGGCCGTGCCGGCGTGCAGCAACGCGTTGGTGGTCAGCTCGCTGGTGCAGAGCACCGCCGCCCCGATCACCGACTCGGGCACCTGCCACTCGGTGAGCTGGCCGGTCAGCCAGTGCCGGACCCGGCTTGGCGCGGTCGGCTCGGCGGGCACCTCCATGCTCGCCGAACGACTCGGTTTGAGCGCGTGCTCGACCGCCAGCACGGCCACGTCGTCCTCCGTGCCACCCGGGACCGCCGCGGTGGCCACCGCGCAGAGCGCGCGGGGGTCGCCGCTGCCGGCCTTGGCAATGGCGTCGCTCAGGGTGGCCAGCCCGGCGCTCAGGCTCTGCCGGCGGCGCTCCACCACCCCGTCGCTGAACAGCAGCAGGGTGTCACCGCGGCGGAACGGGACGGTCGTGGTGCCCGGCCGGCCGCCCAGCCCCAGCGGCGGCCCGGCCGGGACGTCGACGTACTCGGCGTGGAACCGACCATCCGGGTCGCCGCGGCGGATCAACGGCGCGGGGTGACCGGCGCTGGACAGGGTCAGCTCCCGCCGCTCCGCGTCGATCACCCCGAACGCCACTGTGACGAACAGCTCGTGGGTGCCAGCCTCCACGCCGAGGCTGGTCACCAGCCGGTCCAGGCCGCCCAGGACCGCGGCGGGCGTCGGGTCGGCCAGGGCCAGAGCGCGCAGCGCGGCCCGGACCTGCCCCATCCGCGCGGCGGCCTGCACGTCGTGCCCGGCGACGTCGCCCAGCACCACGCCGAGCGAGCCGTTGGGCAGCAGGAACGCGTCGTAGAAGTCACCGCCGGCCGCGTTGCCGTCCACGCCCGGGTCGTAGCGGGCCGCGATCCGCAACCGGGGCAGATCCGGCAGGTGCTCCGGCAACATGCTGCGTTGCAGCAGTTGGGCAGTGCCGTGCTGGGTCTCGAACCGGCGGGCCCGCTCGGCGGCCTGGCCGATCAGCTCGGCCGAGGCGGCCAGCAACGCCCGCTCGGCGGGAGACCAGGTGTGCGGAACCTGGTAGCCGACCGCCAGCCCGCCGCGGACCACCGAGGTGCCCAGCGGCAGGGCCGCCATCGCGCGGACCTTTTGGTCGTGGCGGTCCACGGCGGTGTCCCGCAGCGGCTGCCCGTCGCGGGTGAACGACGGGCCGCCGGAGCGGGCCGCCTGCACCACCGGGGCCGACCAGTCCGCCGGCGCGCGCCGCCAGAGCGGGGGAAGCCGCTCGTCGGCCTCGTCCAACAACTCGCCATGGACCCGACGCACCATGCGCCAGCCGCCGCCGCCCTCGTCGACGGCGAACGAGGCCTGGTCGGGGTCGAACGTGGTGATCGCGTACCGCAGCGCCACCCGGGCGACGTCGTCGAGGGTGAGGGTGCCGGCGAGCGCCGCGGCCACCTCGCTGAGGCTCTGCAACTGCTCGGTGACGTGGGTGGTCTCGGCCGCGACCGTCAGCACGCCGACGATCTGCCCGGCGCTGTCGCGCACCGGTGAGTAGCCCCGGGTGAAGACCGCCTGCTCCACCGTCGCGGAGTGCCCACGGACCAGCGGCAGGGTGGACTCCTTCTCCAGGAAGGGCTCGCCCTGCCGGTAGCAGCGCTCGATCACCGCACCGACGCCGGGCAGCGCCCAGATCTCCGCGAACACCTCGGCGGCCGGGCGGCCGAGGGCGCTGGGGTGCTTGGTGCCCAGCAGCTCGGCATAGCCGGCGTTGTAGAGCAGGACGAGATCGTCGCCGTACGCCAGGGCCATCGGCATCGGCGAGGCGAGGACCAGCTCCACCACGGCTTGGAGGGCGACGTCCCAGTCGTCGGCCGGGCCCAGCGGGGTGTTGGCCCAGTCGTGGGCGAGCACGCCGACGGCCGGGCCGGACCCGGTGGGTGCGCCCGGGCCCGGAGTTGCTGGCGTGGGGACCCGCCCGACCGTTCCTGGCATGTTCGCAGCCTAGTCGGCCGACCGGAAAAGACATCCGACCACGGCGGCGGGCCGTCGCCGAGTCCGTCGCGGTGGCCGTTCGGGCAGTTCAGAGCCCCTGTCCGGAGGTCTGTCGGGAAAAACGCCGCGCGCTGCGCGGAGTGCCGGACCGGTTGCCGGGTATGCGCCCGGCGCAGTCCATGCGACAGGAGGGACATCATGCTGAAAACCCTCGCGGTCCGGCAGGCCGACATCGGCGATGCCATCGCCGACACCTGGAGGTCGGTGCTGCTCTTCATCCCGAAGGCAGTGGCCTTCATCGTCATCCTCGTGGTCGGCTGGCTCATCGCCAGAGCCGTCCTCAAGATCGTGGATACGGTGCTGGAACGGGTGCGTTTCGACCAGGCGGTCGAACGCGGTGGCATCAAACGGGCCCTGGAGAGAACGAAGTACGACGCCAGCGACATTCTGGCCAGACTGGCGTACTACGCCGTACTGCTGTTCACGCTGCAGTTCGCCTTCGGAGTCTGGGGGCCCAACGCGATCAGTGACCTGATCAGCGGCGTGGTGGCCTGGCTGCCGCGTGCGTTCATCGCGATCGTCATCGTGGTGGTGGCGGCCGCGATCGCCAACGCTGTCCGGGATCTGGTCACCGGGGCGCTGGGAGGGCTCTCGTACGGCAAGGTCCTGGCCGACCTGACGGCGATCTTCATCATCGCGCTCGGTGTGATCGCCGCCCTGAACCAGGTGGGTATCGCCACCACGGTGACCACTCCGGTGCTGATCGCGGTGCTCGCCACGGTGGCCGGCATCCTGATCGTCGGCGTCGGCGGTGGTCTCGTGAAGCCGATGCAGAACCGCTGGGACGGCTGGCTGCAGCGGGCGGCCCAGGAGGCCCGGGCGGTGCAGCAGCAACGTCAGGCCGCGTCGGCCGGGCGTAGCGACGTGGAGCGGCAGATGGCCGACCGCGGGGGTGACCGCACCCAGGCCATGCCTCGGGTGGACGAACCCCAGCAGTACCGCTCGTAGCGGGCGGAACGGCACGACGGGTGGGAGGGTGTTCCGCGTACGACGCGGGGTGCCCTCCCCTCGCGTGTCAGTGCCGGTCGAGTGCGCGAGCCAGCGCGCAGACCGCTACCAGCCGGGTGAGCAGCCACTCCGGGTGGCTCCAGTCCACCGGCCCGCTGGGCGGCGTCCACCCGTGCTCCAGGGCGGCGGCGCGCACCCCCTCGGCGTAGCCGGCGAGCGCCGCGGCGCTCAGCGGCGTGCGGTCCCCGTCGAGGCTGTCCCGGACGGCCGCCGCGTGCTGGTCGACGAGGGCCAGCAGCCCGGGTCGCGCGGCGGCGGCGGCGAGCCCGACAGTGCCCACGGAGACGGTGAGGGCGGCCAGGGTGGACCGCGCCGAGTCGACGGCGGTACGGGAGGCGACCCGGTTGAACGGCACACGCATGGTGACCGAGGCTAACCGACCAGTGACCGTGTCGACCTCGTCCGCTCGGCGGATGTCGGCTGCGCCACTGGGGCGGTTGCCGCTGACCCGGGGGATTGATCCGGCACAGACTGGGCAGCAGGAGAACACCCAGGAATGACGGCACCCGGCACGGAGGCACGGATGGGACAGCAGGCGGACGGACCCGACGAGCGGCACCGGCGGCCGGACGGCGTCAGCGGCGCGACGGTCGCCGCGCTCGGCAAGCTCAGCGAGGCGCTGGAGTGTGTGGAGCGGGCCCGGGGGCACCTCTACTCGATGCACCAGTTGATCGGCCACGCCGACCTGATGCTCGACGACGCGGTGGAGCAGTTTCGCGCCGCCGGGCATCCGCACCTCGCCGACCGGATCGCCACGGAGCTGCGCGGCCGCAACGTCATCGCCGGACGGTGGACGTTTCAGATCGTCGAGGACTTCGACGACGGCTACCACGCGCTGTTCCGGGAGTTGGACCAGCAGGCCCGCGACGAGTTGGTGGGTGGGCGGCGCCACCTCTACGAGGCCGAGATGAAGGAACGCCGCCGGAGCCGGGGCCGGCCGGGCCACGAGGCCCGGCCGGGCGGCGGAGGCTAGTCGCTTGTCGCGTCGGCCGGGCGACGCCGTGCCGCGTCGTCAGCGATGATCACGGTGGCCACCATCAACGCGACGCACAGGCTGAACAGCCACGACTCGTCGGCGACGAGCCAGGCGGACACGGGTGCCTGAAGCGCGGCGAGCAGGAAGCCGAGCCAGGCGAGTTTGCGCTGACGCGTGGAGAGGATTCCGGAGCCTTGATGCATCCCGAAATTCTTACGCGAACCGGCCGGCTTGCCGTCCACCGATCGGCCGATTCTGGATGAGCTGTCCGTTTTCTCGACCGTACGGACACGACTTCTTCACGCCGCGAGCGATCGGGTGCCGACGGCGCTAGGGTGCCCCTGCGGCAGGATGGTGTCTCGTGTCCACCGCGCCCGCGCGTCCCCGCGCCGCACTGCTCCTGCTGTCCTACCTCGCGTTCGTCAGTCTCGGCCTGCCCGACGGCCTGCTCGGCGTCAGCTGGCCCTCGATCCGGGGCGACTTCGACGTACCGACCGAGGCCGTCGGGTGGGTGCTCACCGCCGGCACCGTCGGCTATCTCACCTCCAGCGTGCTGGCCGGCTTCACGCTGGCCCGGGTCGGCGTGGGCGCCCTGCTCGCCGGCAGCACCCTGCTGGCCAGCCTGGCGTTGACCGGTTACTCGGTGAGCCCCGTGCTGGCGGTGCTGGTGGGCTGTGCGCTGCTGCTCGGGCTCGGCTCCGGCGCTGTCGACTCCGGGCTCAACGCGTACGCCGCCGGGGCCTTCGGGCCCCGCCACATGAACTGGTTGCACGCCTTCTTCGGCCTCGGCGTGGCCATCGGTCCGCTGATCATGACCGCGGTGCTGAGCGCCGGGCTCGCCTGGCGCTGGGGGTACGGCATCGTGGCCGCCGCCCAACTCGTCCTCGCCGCCGCGTTCGCGCTCACCGTTCGGGCCTGGCGCCGTGCCGCGCCGGCCGGCACCGAGGCGGGTGCGGCTGTCCAGGGCATGCCCGCCGCCACGGATTCCGGGCCGGCGTCGACAGTCCAGGTTCCGGTTCGGGACACGCTGCGGCTGCCGGCGGTCTGGTCGGGGACGCTCGCCTTCGTGCTGTACGTGGCGATCGAGGTGTCCGCCGGGCTGTGGGCGTTCCTGCTGCTGACCGAGGGGCGCGGGCTCAGTGCGGCGTTGGCCGGCGGCTGCGTCTCCGCGTACTGGGGCAGTCTGTTCGTCGGTCGGGTCGTGCAGGGTCTGGTGGCCGAGCGCCTGGGAGCGGGGTTGGTGTTGCGCGCGAGCCTGGCCGGAATGGCCGTCGGCGCGGCCCTGATCGCCGTTCCCGGGCCGGCCGTCCTGGCGGTGCTCGGCCTGGTCGTTGTCGGGTTCGCCGCCGCACCGGTTTTTCCGCTGCTCACCCTCACCACCGCCGACCGGGTCGGCGCGGCGCACGCGGACCGCGCCATCGGCCTCCAGATCGGTGCCGCAGGGGTCGGCGCGGCGCTCGTCCCGGCCGGGCTGGGCGTGCTGATCGGCAACACGTCGGTGCAGGTGCTGGGCTCGGCCCTGCTGGTGCTCGCGCTGGCGCTGATCGCGCTCTACGAGTGGGGCGCGCGCCGGCCGGCTGCCACGCCTCCCGTGCCGGCGGTGCCCGCCCAGCCCGGAAGCGATCCTCAGACGTCGGGCCCGGTACGGCCGGTGGTGGACGGGCGGTAGGCGCGCTGCGGGTCGGTGTCCTCCCGGCTGTTGCCCCGGACCGTACCGTCTCGGTCCGACGCGGCCGGTCCGTGCCCGAACGCGGCCTCCTCGCCGGCGTCGTTACCCGTCACGTCGTCGGCCTGCCCGTCGAGGCTGGAGCCCGACACCGCGCGCTCCAACTCCTCCAACGGAAGCCGCTCCTCGTCCCGCCACACCCTGATGTTGTCGTCGGTCATACCTTCAGCCGTACCCGGGCGTGATGATCGCAAACGGGCTCGGATACGGCGATGGCCGCCGGGATTCCGGCGGCCATCGGTGTCACTGCTCAGGTCAGGGCTGCGGACGGTCCACCTGCCCGCGCCAGGCGCCGGTCTCCTGACCACGCCGCTCGATGTAGGTCTTGAACCGCTCCAGGTCGCCCTTGGCCCGTCGGTCGACGATGCCGAGCTTGTCGCCGGCCTGCTCGACCACGCCGTGCGGCTCGAACTCGAGCTGCAGGGTGACCCGGGTCTTGTCCTCGTCGAGCCGGTGGAAGGTCACCACGCCGGCCTGCTGGGTGCCGCCGGTGGAGCGCCAGGCGACCCGCTCGTCGGGGAGCTGTTCGGTGATCTCGGCGTCGAACTCGCGCTTCACCCCGGCGATGTCCACCGTCCAGTGGGTCATCGTGTCGGAGAGCTGCCGGACCTCCTGCACACCCTCCATGAACTCGGGGAACTCCTCGAACTGCGTCCACTGGTCGTACGCGGTGCGTACGGGTACGGACACGTCCACATGTTCGGTAACGCCACTCATCGGGGAACCTCCTTCAGCCGCCGGTGGATTGCCGGATCGGGGGCGATCCTGGTCACCAGCGAGTTGTCTCGTTCTTGTTGCCCAGCGCCGCCCACACCTCGGAGACCGTCTGGTAGACGGTGCCCTCGGGCAGCCGTTCCAGCGCCGCCACGATGTCGTCCGGCGCCTCGTTCTCACGGGCGCTGGCAATGAGCACCAGACGGTCGCCCGGCAGCGCGCTCATCGAGATGAACCGGCCGAGCCGGCTGCGCTGCTCGACGTCCGTAGAGCTCATGCCCTGCGGGGTGCCGGTGCGCAGGTCGCCGGCCGGGGCGGTGGTCGTCTCCGGCTGGTCCTCGCCAGCCGGTTCCGGCACCCGCGACTCGTCGACCCGAGAGCCACCGGTCCCCGGCCCCTGTACGAGACCGCTGACCTCCTGACTCATCTGTTCGTCGATCCTCGGTCCGTGCTTGCTGTTGCCACGCTCCATGCCTTCTGCGCTACCCGGCACCCCACCCGATAAACCGGCACCGGGCCACGAACCGGCCCTCGGCCCGGCGGCGAACCGGACACCGCGGCCGAACGGGGCTCACTCGTCGGCGGGCTTGCGGGGCGGTAGCACCGGCTCGTCCGGGTCCGGGTCGCCGGCCTGCAACTGCCGCCCGCGTTGCACCTCGGAGTTGATCTGCACACCCAGCATCAGCGCCGAGTTGGACAGGTAGAGCCAGACCAGGAACGCGATGGCCGCCCCGAGGCTGCCGTAGGTGGTGTTGTACGAGCCGAAGTTGGCCACGTAGAGGCCGAAGCCGAAGGAGGCCGCCGCCCAGGAGATCAGGGCCACCGCGCCGCCCGGCGTGAGCCAGCGGAACCGGGGCTGGCGCACGTTCGGCGCGATCCAGAACAGCAGGGACAGCAGCACCATCATGATCATGGCGAGGACTGGCCACTTCGCCACGCTCCACGTCGTGCGGGCCAGGCCGCCGGCGTTGATCAGGTCGCCGACCGCATCGGTGACCGGCCCACTGACGA
>NZ_JAGPXY010000115.1 GCF_018070325.1 Micromonospora sp. H61 | reverse complement strand
GGGCGGGGACGGGGTGGGTCAGGCCGCGTGGGCCAGGGTTCGTGGGGCTAGCAGGGGGCCGTGTGGGGTCTTGTCGTTGGCGGTGGGGCCGTGCGAGGTGAGCACCACCGGGGCGTCCAGCTCCGCGCTTACCGCTGCGGGCCAGTCCTGCGGTTTGTCGTCGTACAGCGGGCGGGAGCGCAGCAGGCGGGCGGTGAGCGCGGCCTGCCGGTCCAGGTCACCGGGCGGGCCCGGGGTGAGCCGGTCCGTGGTGTCGTAGCGGCGGCAGATCCGCAGGTCGGGGCCGGCCAGGTCGAGGTGGGTCAGGGCCAAACCGTCCACACCGCCGGCTGCGGCGAGGGCGTACCGGTGGGCGACCGCGTCGAAGTGGCCGAACCGGAACCGGCCCTGCCAGGGGTTCGTGGCGTTGTGCGCGTCGGCGAACGGCAGGCTCGGATCCTCGGTCACCAACGGACCGTGCCCGTGCCGGGTGGTCACCACGCGGAGCACCCCGATCCGGGTCACGTCGCCGGGCCGGCCCGCCTCGGCGAGCAGACTGTCGACGTTGGCGAACGTGGTGGTGCTCCAGGTGGTGTACGGGTGGAAGCCGTGCCACTCGTCGAGCAGCACCCCCTGCGCGCCCTCGAAGACGCAGGTCCCGGTGCGCAACGCCCCGGCGAGCCAGCTGCCGTCGACGACGGCGACCCGGTCGGCGAACCCGGTGAACGCGGGCAGGCAGTCCTCGATCGGTGGCGCTTCCAGCGGGCCCAGCTCGGCGGTCAGCCGGTCCCGCAGTGTGGTCAGCCGGCGGCGCAGCAGTGCCGGGTGGTGGCAGTCGGCGACCCGCGGCGCGTCGTCGGGGTGGGCGAGGCCGTACGCGACGGCCTCGCCCACCCCCAGCCCGCAGGAGCCGTGCCGGTCGGCTCCCCGGGCGGTCTCGCGGGCCCGGTTGGCGGCCCGGTGGTACGGGGTGGCGAGCAGCGCGTCCCCGTCGACGGTCAGCCGGTCGAGCGCGTCGGGCACCCCGACCGTGGCTAGGTGGCCGGCCTCGGCGGCCAACGCCAGCGGGTCCACCACCACGTGCCGGGACAGGTGCGTACGCACACCGGGATGGAACGTGCCGGCGCCGAACTGCGCGAACGTGTGGTGCCGCCCGTCGCGCAGCACGACGTTGTGTGCCGCCTGCGCGCCCCCGTTGAAGCGGACCACCGTGTGCACGGGACGGGTGGCGCAGAGCCAGTCCACCACAGTGCCCTTGCCGGCGTCGCCGTAGCCGAGGTCGACCACCGCCAGGTGGTTCACAGCCGGGTCACCCCGCCGGCCGTGTCGGTGAACGCCGGCAGCGTCGACACCTCGGCCCGCCGTTCCCGGCCGAGGCGGGCCAGCGCCTTCGACACGGTTCCGGTGGCGCCGGAACCGGCGCGGTCCAGGTCGCGCAGGCCCTCGTCCAGGTCGATGGCCTGTTCGCCGAGGCCGATGGTGAGCGCGATGGTCTCGCAGACCGCGTCGAGGTCGTCGAGCACGACGGTGTTCTGCCCGAGCAGGTCCCGCCAGAAGTCGAGCACCTTGGCGTTGCCGGCGTAGTGGCTGCCGGCGGGGAGCAGGTAGTAGGTGTCCCAGCGGCGGGTCACCTCGTCGACCACCTGCCGCAGCGGCACGTCCTCGGAGAGGTCGTCCCCGATCAGGCCGGCCACCTCCCGGGCCTTCACCCACTGGTACGCCAGCTCGTCGCCGATGATGAACAGGTAGCCGCGCCGGCCGCGCTTCTCCCAGTTGTCGGTGACTGTGTGCCGGGCCATGAAGTACATGGCCAGCTCGTACGACTCGCTCATCTGTCCGCCGCCGCCGCCCTCCAGCACGATCTGGCCGAGGTCGTCGTCCATCCGGTTGTCCGACTCGAACTGGCCCACCTGCAACGGCACCCGGTCGCAGGTGGCGTCGCCGATGGCACCGAACATGATCTGCGGGTCGCTGGCGTAGCCCTGCCGTTGCAGCAGCCCGAGCAGTTGCGGCAGCTTGGTCTGCAGGACCCGCGGCACGGTGCGCATCGAGCCGGTCACGTCGAAGAGCACCGCGACTGGCGTCGACCGGGGGTGCTCGTCGGAATCGCGGCTCTCGCGGGTCGCGTCCCTGGGGTCGAGCGCGGGGTGCACGGTGCGCGCCCCGCTGTCGCTGTAGGAGAAGGCGCTCCTGCCGGTGGACCGGCGGTAGCGGTCGGCGGCGTCGTACACGTCGGTGGACCAGACTCCACTGCCCATGACAGCTCCTTAGGGGGTGAGGGTGAAGGGTCGGAAGGTGCGTGGCCCGTAGAGCCGGTCCAGCACCTGGTCGAGTTCGCGCAGCAGGCGCCAGGCGTCGTCGGGCCGGTCGCCCAGGGACCGTTGCCGGCAGCCCAGCGCGAAGGCGTGCAGCTCGCGGGGCGCGCGCGGCCCCATCAGCCAGCTCATGCAGTGGCTGGCCATCGCGATGTCGGTGCCCGGCCCGCAGGGCTGCTTGGTCAAGACTTCCGGCGGGTACCAGTCCGGGTGGCCGGGCACGACAGCCGGGATCGTGCTGCCCACGGCCGCGGAGAAGCACCAGTCGACGAGCACCACGCCGTGGGCGTCCGGCTCGATCAGCACGTGTCGCGGCAGGACCGCGCCGTGCACCACGCCCGCCCGGTGGGCCAGGCCGAGCACCACCAGCAGCCGCCGCCACATCCAGGCCACGTCCCGGGCGTCCAGCCCGTCGGGGTACGCGCGCCGCACCTCGTCGAGGTCGTGCAGGCCGGGTGCGGTGGCGAGCACGTTGATCCGTCGGTCCGCGCCGGTCGCGGTGTCGCGGTGCCGGAACTCGTCGACGAGCCGGGGCACGTACGGCAGGTAGCGCGGGTCGCCGCGCTCGGCGATGGTGCGCAGGGCGTGCGCCTCGCGGACCATCAGGTCGTTGTCGGTGGGCCGTCGGGGGAGCTTGAGCAGCCGGTCGTCGCCGACGTCGTAGAGGTCCGCCAGGTCACCCGAGTGGGCCGGCGCGCCGAGCCGGTAGTCGCCGAGGATGGTGGTCTGCCGTGCCCGCCACCGGGTGGTGACGTGGATGAACGCGTCGATGGCTTCGGCGCGTACCGCCGGGTCGGTCGGCAGGCGGTCGGGGTGCAGGGCCGCGACCAGCTCGCGGTAGCGGTGGGCCGGCTGGTCGGCGCCGAACAGGTCCGCGTCGGTGCGGGCGGCCGCGACCAGGCGGATGGCCTCCGTGGCCCTCACCGCACCGTCTCCTCGCTGGCGGGGCGCAGCAGCGCCGGATGCAGCAGGCGGGCGTCGCCGGCCCGGTAGAGCCGGGCGCGCGGGCCGCCTCGGGCACCACCGCGCTCGGTGCTGGTGCCGGTGCTCTCCACGAACCCCGGCACGGAGAGCACCTTGCGGTGGAAGTTGCCGGCGTGCAGCGGGTGCCCCCAGACCGTCTCGTAGACGGCGCGCAGTTCGCTGATCGTGAACTCGGCGGCGAGGAAGCGGGTGGCGAGCGGCGTGTACTCCAGCTTGGAGCGGGCCCGCTCCAACGCGTCGTCGATGATCCGGCCGTGGTCGAAGGCGAGCTGTCGGCTGGTCAACGCGGTCACCGGGAGCCAGATCGCCTCGTCGGCGTCGCTGCCGGCGGCCGGGTCCGGCAGGTCGGGGGCGAACGCGAGGTGCGCGATCGAGACGACCCGCATGCGCGGGTCACGGTCGGGAGCGCCATAGCTGCCCAACTGCTCCAGGTGTGCGCGGCGCAGCGCCTCGCCGCCGAGCCCGGTCTCCTCGGCCAGCTCCCGTCGGGCGCCGGCGGTCAGGTCCTCGTCGGGGCGGACGAAGCCCCCGGGCAGCGCCCAGTGCCCGGCGAAGGGTGCCTCGCCGCGCCGGATCAGCAGCAGGTGCAGTGCGCCGTCGCGGATGGTCAGCGCCACCACGTCGACGGTCACGGCGACCGACGGGTAGGCCCGTGGGTCGTACGCGGCCAGGAACTCCTGCTCGTTCATCACGTCTCTCTCATCCTGAGAACATCTCGCTGTGAGAACAACTTAGCGCACGAGGAAGCTTCTGCCAAGCTCGGAATTCTCAGCGCAGGTGACCCGTCAGGTGCGGTCGGCCGCGCGAGTCGTGCAGGGCGAGCCCGCCGTCCGGGAGGACCGCGAAGTTCACGGTGCTCGGCAGCGGCACGGGCAGCTTGAAGGCGACCTCGACGGTGTACGCGTCCGGCAGCCGGGCCTCCAGCGCGGCCAGGCAGCGCGCCTTGCTCCACATTCCGTGCGCTATCGGCCGGCGGAAGCCGAACAGCCGCGCACCGAGTCGGGAGGTGTGGATCGGGTTGTGGTCACCGGAGACCCGCGCGTACTCCGTACCGATGCGCGGTTCCACCCGCCAACGGGCGGTGGCCGTCGGCGCCGCGGGACGTTCGCCGGGCTCGCGTCCGCCCGGCTTGCGTTCCCGACCGAGGTACGTCGAGACGCCGCGCCACACCTCTTCCCCGTCGACCGAGCCGATCAGCACCACCTCCACCTGCCGCCCCCGGTCGTGGGGGCGCAGGTTCTCCGCGTACGTGGTGAAGTCGAGGGTCTCGTCGGCGGTGATCGGGCGGTGCGTGGTGATCCGGTTGCCGACGTGCACCAGGCCGATCAGCGGGAGGGGGAAGTCCGGCGCTGTCATCAGGCGCAGGGCCAGCGGAAAACCCATGACGTGCGGAAACGTCGCGGGCAGCCGATCGGTGAGTCGGAACCCGCAGACCCGGTCATAGTCGGCCAGCTGCGCCCGGTCGACGCTCACCCCGCCCACTGTCAACTCGACCGCCGGCAGGTCGGGCCCGCGCCGCCCCTTGCCGAGGCCCGGCAGGGCGCCCAGCAACGCCCGTCGGTGCAGCGCTCCGGCCGCCGGCATCCGGGGCAGCTCGACGGGGGTACGGCTGCCCGACTCCGGCCGCGCGCCCATCACGCCCCCAGCAGGCTCTGGCCGCAGACCCGGACCACGTTTCCGCTGACCGCGCCGCTGGCCGGCCAGGCCAGCCAGCCGATCGTCTCGGCCACGTCCACCGGCAACCCGCCCTGGGCCAGGCTGTTCATCCGCCGGCCCGCCTCGCGGACCACCAGCGGGATGCGCGCGGTCAGCCGGGTCTCGATGAAGCCGGGGGCCACCGCGTTGACGCTGATCCCGCGCTCCCGCAGGGCCGGCGCGAGTG
This sequence comes from Micromonospora sp. H61, assembly GCF_018070325.1. Lineage (GTDB taxonomy): Bacteria > Actinomycetota > Actinomycetes > Mycobacteriales > Micromonosporaceae > Micromonospora > Micromonospora salmantinae. The sequence continues at coordinate 6,402 of NZ_JAGPXY010000115.1, read as the reverse complement.
AGTCGACCAGCCCGATCACGCCGGCCTTGCTGGTGGCGTAGTTGGTCTGCCCCCGGTTGCCGGCGATTCCGGCGATCGAGGAGACCGAAATGATCCGCCCGCCGGACGGGATCAGCTCCCGCTCCAGCAGTACGTCGTTGATCCGCTCCTGGCTGGAGAGGTTGACGTCGATCACCTGGTCCCACCGGTCGGCGTCCATCCGGCCGAGCGTCTTGTCCCGGGTGATGCCGGCGTTGTGCACCACCACGTCGACCCGGCCGTGCCGGCTGGCCAGGTGCTCGGCGAGTCGGGTCGGCGCGTCCGGCGCGGTCAGGTCGAGTTGGACGGCGGCGCCGCCGATGTCGTTCGCCACCGCGGCGAGCGCGTCCCCGGCAGCCGGGATGTCCAGGGCCACCACCTTCGCGCCGTCGCGGGCGAGCACCTTCGCCAGCGCAGCACCGATGCCCCGCGCGGCGCCGGTGACCAGCACGACCTGCCCGTCCAGCGGGCGGTCCCAGTCGGCCGGGATGCTCGCCGCGCCGCCGCTGACCCGGATGACCTGCCCCGACACGTACGCGGAGCGGCCGGACAGCAGGAACCGGAGAGTCGACTCGAGGCCGATGCTGGGGTCGCCCTGGGCGCGGGCCACCTGGACGAGTTGCGCGGTGATGCCCCGGCCGAACTCCTTGCCGATGCTGCGGACGAGTCCTTCGAGGGCGCGCTGGGCGGTCGCCGCGCGGGGCGTCGGGCACTCCTGCGGCGGGTTGCCGAGCACGATCACCCGGCCGCTGGGCAGCACGGCCCGGGCCTGCGGGTGGAAGAAGTCGTAGAGCTGGCGCAGCTCGGTCGAGTCGGTGATCCCGGTGGCGTCGAACAGCAGTGCCCCGTACCGCCGCGGGTTGTCGCCGTGCGAACGGGTCGGCGCATGCTGCGCCGGAGCGCCCCCGACCCATTCGGTGGCGGCGGCCGGGTCGGCCAGCTCGACCCCGGCGGCGGTCAGTCTCATGGCCACCGGTTTGGCGTACCGAGCGCCGGTGGCCGCCCCGAGCAGGGCCGGGCCGGCCAGCAGCGGGTCGCCGGGGTGGTGTCGGCGCAGTCGGGGCGGGTCGGGCAGCCCGAGGCGCTTGACCAGCGCGCGGCCGGCGGCCGATTGGACGAAGCTCGCGTACCTGTCGGTCATGGGCGTAGCCTACTGGCCAGTAGGGTCCAAGCAACACATGTCGAGGAGGCGGATCGTGCAGAGCATCCGGCGGGTCGCGGTCATCGGGGGCAACCGCATCCCCTTCGCCCGTTCCAACGCCCGCTACGCGGACGCGTCAAACGCGGACCTGCTCGGCGCGGCGCTCGACGGCCTGATCGCCCGCTACGGGCTGGCCGGGCAGCGCATCGGCGAGGTGGTCACCGGTGCGGTGCTCAAGCACTCCCGCGACTTCAACCTCACCCGCGAGGTGGTCCTCGGCTCCCGGCTCGACCCACACACCCCGGCGTACGACATCCAGCAGGCCTGCGGCACCGGCCTGGAGGCGACCATCCTGGTCGCCAACAAGATCGCCCTCGGTCAGCTCGACGTGGGCATCGCCGGCGGCGTCGACACCACCTCCGACGCCCCGCTCGCCGTCAACGAGGAGATGCGCCGCACGCTGCTCAAGCTCAACTCGGCCCGCACGCTGGGCGAACGGCTCAAGATCGCGGCGAAGCTGCGCCCACTTCAGCCGTTCAAGCCGGAGATCCCACGCAACGCAGAGCCGCGTACCGGCCTGTCCATGGGCGACCACGCCGCCCGGACCGCCCTGCGCTGGCAGATCGACCGGCGCTCCCAGGACGAGCTGGCGCTGCGCTCACACCAGCGCCTCGCGGCCGCGTACGACAGAGGTTTCTTCGACGACCTGATGACGCCGTACCTGGGGCTCACCCGGGATGCGAACTTGCGTCCGGACAGCAGCCTGGAGAAGCTCGCCTCGCTGAAGCCGGTCTTCGGCACCCGCGGCCCGGACGCCGAGCAGGCCACCATGACGGCCGGCAACTCGTCACCGCTCACCGACGGCGCGTCCACAGTGCTGCTGGCCAGCGAGGAGTGGGCCGCGGCGCACCACCTGCCCGTGCTGGCCTGGTTCAGCTGGTCGGAGACGGCGGCGGTGGACTTCGTGCACGGCGACGAGGGGCTGCTGATGGCACCCGCGTACGCGGTGCCCCGGATGCTGGCCCGTGCCGGGCTGACGTTGCAGGACTTCGACTACTACGAGATCCACGAGGCGTTCGCGTCGCAGGTACTGGCCACCCTCGCCGCCTGGGAGTCGCCGGAGTTCGCGAAGGACCGGCTCGGCCTGGACGCGCCGCTGGGCGCGATCGACACCGACCGGCTCAACGTCAACGGCTCGTCGCTGGCCGCCGGGCATCCGTTCGCCGCCACCGGCGGACGGATCGTGGCGACCCTGGCCAAGCTGCTGGCCGAGCGGGGCAACGGGCGCGGGCTGATCTCCATCTGCGCCGCCGGTGGTCAGGGCGTGACCGCCATCCTGGAGCGCTGAGCGGAGTGTGCAAGGCGACGCCCGCCGGACCCGAGGGTCCCGGCGGGCGTCGATAGCGCGGTAGGGCTCAGCCGAGGGTGAACCTCTCCCAGGTGCTGATGGCCGGGCCGTTGGCGATCAGTGGCTTGCTGCCCGCGCCGTCGGCGCTGACGTACTTGTTGTTGATACCGGCCTTGAAGCTGACAGTGCCGTCGCTGTTGCGCACGATGGTGAAACGCTCCCAGGTGCTGACGGTCGGTGCGTTCGCGATCAGCGGCTTGGCGCCCGCGCCGTCGGCGGACACGAAACGGCTGTTGGCACGGGCGAAGAGGGCGATCTGACCGCTACCGAGGTCGGCGAAGTCGAACCGCTCCCAGCTACCGGCGGTCGCCGCGCTCGCGATCAGTGGCTTCACACCGGCACCGTCGGCAATCACGAAACGGCCGTTCACGCTGGCCTTCAGCGACCTGTTCGCGTCGGCGACCGGAACCTGGGCGAACTTCTCCCAGGCGCTGATCGTCGGCCGGCTCGCCGAGAGCGTCACAGCACCGCTGGGATCGGCGGTGGCGTACAGGTTGTTGCTCGCCTTGAGGCTGACGGTGCCGTCACTGTTGCGGACGACTGTGAACTTCTCCGAGGCGCCGACCATCTGACTCTCGGCGTTGAGTGATTCGTTGGCCAACTGCGTGACGTAGCGGCCGTTGGCCCGCGCGACGAGGGCCACCTGGCCGTTGCCGGCGTCGGCCAGGTCGTACTGCGCGGCGGCGGTCAACCCGACCTGGTTCGGCAGGAGGACCGGCGCGGCTGTACCCACGTAGCGACGGTTGGACAACGCGAGCAGGCCCACGGAAGCGGTCCGCCGCAGCACGCTGACCTGCTCGGTGCTGCTGCCGCTCAGGCCGTCGGTTCCGATGGGGCTGACGGTGACGTTGTAGGTGCCCGGCGTGGCGTACTTGTGTGTGGCGATCGGACTGGACTGGCGGGTGGAGATTCCGTCGCCCCAGCTGAACTCGTAATCACGGATCGGGACGAAGCCCGGCGTCGAGGCGGAGGCGTCCACCCTGACCGTGCTCGTGGCGAGGTCCACTGTGGCGTCGAAGGACGACACCGGGTGTTTGATGGCCTCGGCAGCGCCACGGTCGGCGTACGCGATCGGGCCGGCGCCGGTGTTCGGCACGGCCGGATCGTCCCGGCGTGGCTTGCCCTCGGTGTCGAGATCCTGGTAGCCGGGCACCGTCGAGTTCGCCGAGTCGACATTCTCCCGGACATCCGACGTGTACCGGTCGTGTGCGGCCTGCCCGGTGACGGTGCGGAACTGGGTGAGACCCATCCTGGTTCCGTTCCACGAGTAGCCGGTCGCGGACGCGGACTGGTGCCAGGTGTTGTTGTAATCGATCACGGTGCCGCTCAGCGCGGCGTCGTGGACCGCGATCTCAGCGCCTTCGGGAGCCTGCGGGTCGCAGTAGCCCTGGTTGAAGGCGGCGTTGTTGCGGAGCACGTTGTTCTGCACCGAGACCTGCGACGATGCACCGTCGACCTGGATGCCGCCCAGGCAGCGGTCCTGGATCTCGTTGTTGGCGATGGCAGTGCCCACGGCTCCGCGGTTGTGGATGCCGTACCCGATCCCGCCCTTGATCCGGTTGTTGGCGATCACCGTCCCGGCGGCGGCAGGGCCCACCGCGATGGCAGCGCCGGAGAAGCCGGCGACGTCGCCGTCGATGATCGTGTTTTGTGGCCCGTCGACTCGAATGCCCACGCCGTCATCGACGGCGACGTGTTTCGGGTCGGTCGACACCAGTGAGTCCTCGACGAGCACCTCGCTGGTGGACACATCCATTGTCAGGCCGCCGGCAAGCGCCGTCCCGCTGACGGTGAGGTGTTCCAGCGCCGCCACCCTCACATTGGCGAGTCGGATGGCGGGCGCGGTCGCGACATTCGCCATCGTGAAGTTGCCGCCCGCGATCATGATGTTCGAGGCGTTACGCAGATCGAGGGCGGGTTCGTCGGTTGACCCGCTGACATTGATATTCTCGATCTGGATGTCGTGCTGGCCGCCGATGACCAGGCCCGCGTTCGGGCCGACAAGCGTCACCGGTGTGCGGGCGTTCCAGGCCGTGAATGCGATCCGCGCCTCTGGTGTGCCGGAGCTGGTGACGGTGACGCGCTCGGCGTAGGTGCCGCCTTCGATAAGAACCGCCCCAGGGGCGGTCACCACGGCGGCTGCTGCACCGATCGTGCAGAACGGCGTGTCGTCGGAGCCGGGCCCCTGGTCGGAGCAGTTTGCGTCGGCCTGCTTGACGTACAGAATCATGGGGTCGTCTGCCTGGGCGGGTGCGCCGGTGGCCAGCAGGGTGCCGCCGGTCACCGCGATCGCGGTGAGGCCGGCGAGGGATCTTCTACGCATGCGTGCCCTCTGTCGTGAAGGGTGGATTCGGCTTCGCCGGAGATCAGATGGAGACGATGATCCGATACCGGCTGATAGCGCACCGTCCCGGGCGACAAAACGGCCAACCGGCCCCACCGGCACCCGCCCTGGCCTGCTGGTCGGACGGGCCGCCGGGTAGGAGAGAATGAGGCACGTGACGACGATCCCCAACGTGCTGGCCAACCGGTACGCCTCGCCTGAACTGGTCGCCCTCTGGTCCCCGGAGGAGAAGGTCCGGATGGAGCGGCGGCTCTGGCTCGCCGTTCTCCGCGCTCAGCGCGACCTGGGCGTGGCGGTGCCGGACGGCGTGGTCGAGGCGTACGAGCGGGTGCTCGACCAGGTCGACCTCGCCTCGATCGCCGAGCGGGAGCGGGTCACCCGGCACGACGTGAAGGCCCGGATCGAGGAGTTCAGCGCGCTCGCCGGGCACGAGCACGTGCACAAGGGGATGACCTCCCGGGACCTCACCGAGAACGTCGAGCAGCTCCAGGTGCGCGCCTCACTGGAGCTGATCCGCGACCGGGTGGTGGCCACCCTGGCCCGGTTGGCCTGGCTGGCCCACGAGCACTCCGAGCTGGTCATGACCGGCCGTTCGCACAACGTGGCGGCGCAGGCCACCACGCTGGGCAAGCGCTTCGCGTCGGCGGCGGAGGAGCTGCTGATCGCGTACGAGCGGCTGGAGGAGCTGATCGCCCGCTACCCGCTGCGAGGGATCAAGGGACCGGTCGGCACGGCCGCCGACCAGCTCGACCTCTTCGACGGCGACGCCGACAAGGTGGCCGAGCTGGAGCGACGGGTAGCCGAGCACCTGGGCTTCTCCCGGGTGCTGGACAGCGTCGGGCAGGTCTACCCGCGCTCGCTGGACTTCGACGTGCTGGCCGCGCTGGCCCAGACGGCCGCCGCGCCGTCGTCGCTGGCCACCACGATCCGATTGATGGTCGGTCAGGAGCTGGCGACCGAGGGCTTCAAGCCGGGGCAGGTCGGTTCCAGCGCGATGCCGCACAAGATGAACACCCGCTCCTCGGAGCGGGTGAACGGCTTCGCCGTGATCATCCGGGGTTACCTGTCGATGGTCGGCGAGCTGGCCGGTGACCAGTGGAACGAGGGGGACGTGTCCTGCTCGGTGGTCCGCCGGGTGGCACTGCCGGACGCGTTCTTCGCCGCCGACGGGCTGTTCCAGACGTTCCTCACCGTGCTCGACGAGTTCGGCTCGTACCCGGCGGTGATCAACCGCGAGCTGGAGCGTTTCCTGCCGTTCCTGGCCACCACGAAGATCCTGGTCGCGGCGGTCCGGCGGGGCGTCGGCCGGGAGGTCGCCCACGAGGTGATCAAGGAGCACGCGGTGGCGGTGGCCCTGGCGATGCGCGAGAAGGGCTCACCGGAGAACGACCTCTTCGACCGCCTGGCGGCGGACGGCCGACTCGGCCGGTCCCGCGCCGACATCGACACCCTGGTCGCCGACCGCAACGCCTTCGTCGGCGCCGCCCAAGC
>NZ_JAGPXY010000114.1 GCF_018070325.1 Micromonospora sp. H61 | reverse complement strand
GTCCAGGACTGCTTGGGTCCAGCCGCCCTCTATGACGCCTGTGGCGTCCAGGACGGCCCAGTCGACCACGTCGGACGCCTCCACGACCACCGGGGCGCCGATGCGCACGCTCTGGTCGGTGTTCGCGTCGCTGGCGCTCACGCCGACGATGCGTTCCGGGGCCTCCCACGAGGTGACGCCCGCCCAGACGTACTCCGGGCCGTCGTCTCCGGGCAGGCCGTACTTGACCACCAGTTGCGACTCGGTGGGGAGAAGGCCGGCGACGAACCGGGCCCGCGCGTCATCCAGCGCGGCCCGGGCGGTGGCGACCGCACGGCTCATCGCGTCACCCGAGCGGGCGTAGCGCACGTCCGGCTGGATCCCGGAGAACAGGGTCGCGCAGGCGGCGGCGTAGTAACGCCCGTCCGGGCCGGGGTGCCCGGCCGGCGGGCGCAGGCTGAGGAACGAGTCGGCCTCCGGGTCGGTCGCCGGGTCCAGTTCGAGGCGGAGCAGCACCGGGGCGGTGGCGCCGTGCTGCTCCGGGTTGCCGTACGCCACCGCGATGTCGTGCCCGGTGACCGTGGCCAGCACCGGCAGCTGCACGAACGCCGGCACCTCCTCGCCGGTGAGCCCGTCGGTCCAGTCCCGCAGCAGTCGGCGGGCCGCCCCGGTCATCACCGCACCCCAGGCGCGGGTGAGGTGGTCGGGCACCCCCTGGGTCTGCAACTCCAGCAGACCGAAGCGGCGCAGGCCCTTGGTGGTGAACCACAGGCCCTCGGTGTCCGAGGAGTACGGCACCAGCACCCAGTCGACAAGCCGGATGCGGCCCTGCTCGTCGGGGAGGGAGCGCAGCGCGGTCGCCGGGTCGAGGAACTGGAGGCCGAAGACGTCCACCACGTCGCTGTCGACGGATTCCGCCACGGCGGCGGCGACCGCCCGGGCGGCCCACTCGTGCGCGGGTGGCCAACCGGGCCGGTACTCGGCCTGTACGACCACCAGGTGCGTCGCCGCCGCCAGCCGGTCCAGCTGCTCCTTGGTGGCACCGAACGCGGTGAGCAGGTCCGGTGGCAGCTCGGGGAACTCGGCGATCGGCCGGGTGTCGACGCTCATCAGCGGGCTGTCGAGCATCTGCCGGGCCAGCCCGTGCACCGGCTCGGCCAGTCGGCCGGTCAGGGCCGCCACCGCTGTCTTCGCACTGACCTTCGGTAGCCCCGCCATCGGCACCAGGTAGGTCGCGCTGAGCGACTCCGGCACCGGTACGGGCAGGAAGTCGTCCGTGATGAGCATTGTGGGATCCCCCGGTGGCCGCGCCGGTGTTGTCGAGCCGAACGCTACCCGGCCCGCCGGGCCCGGTTCAGCCGGACAGCACCAGACCCAGGTAGACCAGCGTGGTGACCACCTCGACGGTCGCGCCGAGGACGTCGCCGGTGATCCCGCCGAGGCGGCGTACCACGTGGTTGAGCAGCGGTAGCGCGACGGCGATCGCGGCGACGACGGCCAGCGGCCCCTGCCACGGACGGCCCGGCACCGCGGGCACCGCAAGCAGCACGACGGCGATCGCGCCGGCGGCCACCGCGACCGGGCCGACCGTGCCGGCGACCAGCGCGCCCAGCCCGTCGGGCCGGGCCGCCGGCACTCCCCGCCGGCAGGCCACAGTGACACCGAGTCGCCCGGCCGCGGTCGCCGCGACCACCGCCGCGACGCATGCCGGCCAGGACCGACCGGCGAGGTCGGCGAGCGCCGCGGCCTGCACCAGGAGTACGACCACCAGGGCGACCACCCCGAACGGGCCGACGTCCGGCTTCTTCATGATCTCCAGGGCGGCAGCGCCCCGGCGGTACGAGCCGAGCGCGTCCACGGTGTCGGCCAGCCCGTCCAGGTGCAGCCCCCTGGTGAGCAGCGCGGCGACGCCGACTGTCACACCGGCCGCCACCAGCGGTGGGGCGAGCGCCCCGGCCAGCAGCAGCAGACCGGCCAGCAGGGCGCCGAGCAGCGCGCCGACCACCGGGGCGAGGGTCATCGCCGTGCCGGCGACCGGGCGATCGATGCGTCCGGCCCGCACCGGCAGCGTGGTGAACGTGGTGACCGCCAGCCGGGCTCCCGCGAGCAGCCGTGGCTCAGCCGGCACGCCAGCCCGACGCCGGCTGCTCGTCCGCCCCCGTGCTGGCCGGGCCCGGCTCGGCGAAGTCGGGCTCGGTCGAGTCGGGCTCGGTGAGAGCCGGGTCGGCGTAGCTCGGGTCGGTGGACTCCGGCTCGTCGGCGGCCGGGTCGGTGTCGTCGGTGCCGGCCAGCGACGGGTGCACCGGCAGCGCGGCGGACAGCGCCAGCACCGAGCGCAGCAGCGGCAGCGCGACCAGCGCGTTCGCGCCCTCGCCGAGATCCATCCGCAGGTCGAGCAGCGGGGTGAGGCCCAGTACGTCGGCGGCGAGCCGCACGGCGGGGTGCCCGCCGTGGTCGGCCAGCAGGCACCAGTGCCGGGCCTGCCTGGCCAGGTCACGGCTCACCATGCCGGCGGCCAACCCGACCGGCCCGTCGAGCAGCACCGGCACCCGGCGGGCGGTCGCGCCGAGCAGCACACCGGTGGCCACCGCCACGTCGCCACCGCCCAGTTCGGCCAGGATGTCCTTGGCGCCGCGCGACGAGCGTCGGGTGCGATGCAGCGCATCGCGTACCGCCGCGCAGCGGATCATCCACGCCGCGTCGTCGATCTCGCCGGAGTCGGTGATCACCCGGCCCAGCACGGCGGGCGGCTCCGCGCCCGCTGTCGCCGCGAGCACCGCCGCGGCCGCCGCCTCGGTGCCGGCGCCGCACGCGCCGAGCACCAGCAGTTGTACGCCGGCGTCGGCGGCCTGCTCGGCCAACCGCCAGCCGTAGCGCAGCGCGGACTCCACCTGTTCCGGCGCGAGGGCCGGCTGGTCTTCGATCGGCGCGGAGGCCGGAGTGTCCACCACCTGGAGACTCGCGCCGCTCTCGGCGGCCAGCCGCGCCAACGCGCCCTGGCCGGCGCGGGCCTGTGCGGCGCGGCGCGCCGAGTCACCGGCGACGGTGCCGGCCGCCGCCCCGCCGGCGTGGTCGCCGTGCAGCAGCAGCACCCGAACCGAGCCCCAGGCGGCGGGGGTCGAGGTGCCCTGGGTGGCGGCGGCGAAGCCCACCACCCGGTCCAGCACGCCCAGCCCGGCACCCGGTACGTCCAGCGTGGCCAGCCGGTCGACCGCCTGCGGGCCGGCGTACTCGTCGGGCATCGGCAGCTCCATGCCGGGCTGGATGACCAGCCCGGTGGACACCATCGGCAGCGCCATTGTCGGCGCGGCCCACGGGTTGCCCGGCTCCCCGGTCGGGGCGGCCGGCGGCGTGGGAGTCAGCACGTCGGGCAGCTGCACCTCGGGGGTGGGCTCGCTGTCGGCCAGGCTCGCCACGACCGGTGCGGTGGCGGCAGCCGTCGGCGCGGTCGCGGTGGCGGGAACGGACGGTTCGGTCGCGGTGGTGGCCGGCTTGAGCGAGACCGGCTGGGCGACGACCAGTACGACCGCGTCGCAGGCGTCGGCGACCGCGCGGTTGGCCGCGCCCAACGCGTCGGTGAACGCCCGGCCCAGCGGGGTGGTCGGCACCAGCGACAGCCCCACCTCGGGGCTCACCAGCACCACCCGGGCGGCACACCCGCGGATCGCCTCGGCCAGCTCGGTGATGGTCGCCACGTCGTCGGCGGGCTGGTGGTCCGGGTCGAGCAGCACCGTCACCCAGCCGCCCAGGTCGTCGACGAGCAGCATCTCGTTGGGCTCGGCGGACTCGAGCACGTCGGCCAGCCGGCGCGGGTCCTCGGTGGTCTCCTCGGTGGTCCAGCTGCCCGGCCGTCGGGCGCGGTGCGCCGCCAGCCGGGTCGCCCACTCGGTGTCCTCCGGGTCGCCCTCGGGCGCGGTGGCGACGTAGCGGACCACCGGCGCGTCGGTGACCAGGGACTCGGCGAACTCGGACTTGCCGGACCGGATACCGCCGAGCACCAGGACCGTGTTCCACCCGTCTACGGACATGCCCGTACCTTAAGGCCGCCCAGGGTTGCGGTGCCTGCCGGCCCGTCGTTCAGTCGCAGTGCTCGAACCCGCTGCCGTAGCTGACTCCGCCGGTGGAGCCGCCCCACTTGACGCACGTCCCGGCGGCGCTGGCCCGCACCGGTCCGGCGTAGTAGTCAAAGGACCCGCTGTCGGTGCTGCGTGCCCGCCCCTGCACCTCCAGGTACGCCGAGGCGGCCGACTTCGCGCCGACCGCGGTGTCCTTCAGGGTCACCACGCAGTTGGTGCCGGTGCCCGCGTGGTACAGCAGGAAGACCCGGCCCTTGCGCTGCCCGTCCCCGCCGGTCAGCGTCGCCGAGTCGATCACCTGGTAGCCGCTGCCGCACGCCTGTGCCGCCGTGTACGGGTTGGGCCGGCTGGACGAGGTGCGGCTGGGCGTCGGTCGGCTGCTGGCCGTACCGGTCGGTGTGCTGCCCGGCGTCGCGGTGCGCGTGTCCGGGGCGGGGGTCGGCGCGTCGGCCCCTCCGACGGAGCCGGTCGGCGCGGCGGACGCGGTGCGGTTGGCGCCCGGGGCGCCGCTGGGCGTGGATCCCGAGGTGCTCGCACCTTCGTCGTCGAGCGCGCCGCCGCCCGGGGCCGCCGCCGATTCGCCGGCCAGGGCGGGCGGAACGTCGGCCCCACCCTGCTCTCCGTCGGGCCGTAGGGCCGCCACGGCCACGGCGATCAGTGCCACGAGAGCGACCGCGCCGACCCCGACCAGCAGTTGCCGGCGTCGGCCGGACGACCCCTTCCGGAGCGCCTCCTCGCGGGTCGAGCCTGGCCCGGTCACCGGCGAGGCCGCGAAGCCCGCCGGCGTGGGCACAGCGGCGGCCCCGACCGGCGCGGAGGGCCCGGTCGGCGTCGACCCGGCCAACGGCGTCGGTGCGCCGGAGGGCGTCGGCACGGGCGTCGGTGCGGGCGGTGTAGCGGCCGGGGTGACCGGAAGAGCCGAGGGTGTCCCGGGAGTGGGTACGGCCAGCGCCCACGGTGGGCGGGCCGAGACCGGAATGCTCGCCAGAGTCGCGTCGCGGGCATCGGCGGCGGCAGCGGCCAACTCGGCGGCGCTGCCGAACCGGTCCTCCGGACGCTTGGCCAGCGCGCGGGCCACCACTGCGGCAACCGCCGGTGGGGTGTCCGCCGGTAGCGCCGCCGGGTCCTCCTGGGCGTGCCGCAGCGCCACCGCGAGGGGGTTGTCACCGTGGAAGGGCGGCTGCCCGGCAAGGCAGAAGTACGCCACCGCGCCGAGCGCGTAGATGTCGGTGGCGGCCGAGACCGGCTGCCCGGTGGCCTGCTCGGGAGACATGTACGAGGCGGTGCCGAGCACCATGTTCGCGGCGGTGAGCCCGGCCATGGTGCGGGACCGGGCGATGCCGAAGTCGACGAGCACCACAGTGCCGTCGTCCTTGACCAGCAGGTTGCCCGGCTTCACGTCCCGGTGCACGATGCCGGCGACGTGGGCGGTGTGCAGCGCGTCGGCGGCCTGGGCCAGCACCGACATGGTGGTGGCCGGATCCAGCCGCGTGACCGCGCGCACCCGGGCGGACAACGGTTCGCCGTCGACGTACTCCATCACCAGGTAGTCGACCTGGCTGCCGTCGTCGAGCGTGGCCTGCCCCACGTCGTGCACCGGCACCACGCCGGGGTGCCGCAGCGCGGCCAGCATCCGCGCCTCGGCCCGGAAGCGGGCGGTGAACTCCGGATCGGCGACCAGCGACGGCAGCAGCACCTTCACGGCGACCTCGCGTTCCAGCAGCACGTCAGTGCCGCGCCAGACCGCGCCCATCCCACCCGTCGCCACCCGCTCGCCCAGCCGGTACCGGTCGCCGAGCAGCACTCCCCGTGTCAGCACCAAGCCACCGTACCGGCCGGCGTCGATCGGATTGATCCACCCCGTGGGCCCCCGCCGGGGCGAGCGAGCGGCCGTTGCGCGCCGGGCCGACTACGCTGGCGAGGGTTCGTCCCACGGGGACTTCAGCGGCGAGGGGAGACGCGGCATGGCGTGGAGCTGGCGGTACGAGGGCACGGACGGTCAGACGGTCGAGGGACCGGCGGAGTCGTTCGGCAGCCAGGCCGACGCCGAATCCTGGATCGGTCAGACCTGGCGGGAGCTCGCGGCGTCCGGCGTCACCTCGGTCGCGCTCGTGGAGGACGACCGGGTGGAGTACCGGATGAGCCTGCTGCCCACGGCCGAGTGATGGCCTACGACCGCCCGGGCGGTGACGGGCTGGTCCTCGGTGTGCCCAAGGCGGCGTTCCGGCCCAGCCCGGTCTTCCTCGGCCTGGTCGCGCTCTTCGCGGTCAGCGGGGTGCTGACCTGGAACGGGTACGGCAGCGTCCGGTTCAACGTGTTCCTGTTCGTGGTGTCCGGCTGGCTGGTGTCGCTCTGCCTGCACGAGTACGCCCACGCGGTGGTGGCCTACCGGGCCGGCGACCGGGACATCGCCCATCGCGGCTACCTGACGCTCAACCCGTTGAAGTAAACCCACCCGTTGCTGTCGATCGTGCTGCCGGTGGTGGTGGTGCTGCTCGGCGGCATCGGCCTGCGGGGTGGCGCGGTCTGGGTGGACCGGCACGCCATCCCGGGTCGACTGCGGCACACCCTGGTCAGCCTCGCCGGCCCGGCGACCAACGTGCTGTTCACGCTGGTGCTGGTGGCGGCGGTGCGGTTCGGCACCCAGTCGGATGGTCCGGTGGAGTTCTGGGCCGGGGTGGCGCTGCTCGCCTTCCTCCAGCTCACCGCCAGTGTGCTGAATCTGCTGCCGGTGCCCGGCCTGGACGGCGGCAACATGATCCAGCCGTGGCTCAACCCGCAGTGGCGCAAGATGTACGACCTGTTCGCGCCGTACGGCTTCATCCTGCTCTTCGCGCTGCTGTGGAACCCGCGCATCGGCGGCTGGTTCTTCGACGCGGTCTTCGCGGTCGGTGACCTGCTCGGTCTGCCGTCGTGGCTCTACGCCACCGGCCTGGAGCTGATCCGCTTCTGGCGGTGACCGGCGACCGGGCGCAGTTGACCTGACCCGGCGACCAGACGGACCTGACCTGACCCGGCCCGGTCGGCGCGAAACTCTCGCGCCGGCCGGGCCGGAACGACGTCAGGGACGCTGCGCGGGGGACTCGGTCTTCGCCGCGTCCCGCTCGGTGATCGGCTCGATGATGTCGTCGATCGCCTTGAGCAGTTCGGCGTCGAGCTTCACCCCGGCCGCCTTCACGTTGTCGTGCACCTGCTCGGGGCGGGACGCGCCGATGATCGCCGACGAGACGTTCGGGTTCTGCAACACCCACGCGACGGCGAGCTGGGCCATGGTGAGCCCGGCCTGCTCCGCGAGGGGCTTGAGCTGCTGAACCCGGGTGAGCACGTCGTCGTTCATGAACCGGGAGATGAAGCCCGCGCCCGACTTCTCGTCGGTGGCCCGGGAACCGGCCGGCGGCGGCTGGCCCGGCAGGTACTTGCCGGAGAGCACACCCTGGGCCATCGGCGACCAGACGATCTGCCCGATGCCCAGATCCTCGCTGGCCGGTACGACCTCGGTCTCGATGACCCGCCAGAGCATCGAATACTGAGGTTGGTTGGAGACCAGCGGGATGTGCAGCTCCCGGGCGAGCGGGTGCGCGGCGCGCAGCTGCTCGGCGGTCCACTCGGAGACCCCGATGTAGTGCGCCTTGCCGGAGTGCACGACGTCGGCGAACGCCTCCATCGTCTCTTCCAGTGGCGTGCTGTAGTCGTACCGGTGGGCCTGGTAGAGGTCCACGTAGTCGGTACGCAGCCGGCGCAGCGAGCCGTTGATCGACTCCATGATGTGCTTGCGGGACAGGCCACGGTCGTTGCGGCCGGGCCCGGTCGGCCAGTAGACCTTGGTGAAGATCTCCAGGCCCTCGCGGCGCTCGTTCTGCAGCGCCCGGCCGAGCACGTCCTCGGCGCGCGTGCCGGCGTACACGTCGGCGGTGTCGAAGGTCGTGATCCCCGCATCGAGGGCGGCCCGGACGCAGGCGAACGCCGCGTCCTCCTCGACCTGCGAACCGTGGGTGATCCAGTTGCCGTACGAGATCTCGCTGACCATCAGGCCGGAACGGCCCAGGTGTCGGAATTCCATGCACCGACCCTAGCTCCAGTGGATCAACACCGGCGACCGGTGACTCAGAGCACCGGGTTGGCGTCGGTGAGTAGCCGGTCGATCTCCTCCAGCACCTCGGTGCGATCGCGGTGCACCGGATCGATGAGCGGCACGCCGCGCCGGTCCAGCGCGCCCCACCGCCCGTTGTCGCTCTCGATCAGGAACGCCACCGGGTGGACGACCAGCATCCGGTGCGCCGGCGGGACCAGCACCGTGCCGGTGCGGTCCACCACGCCCCGCCGACCCCCGACGTCGACCACGGCGAGCCCCTCGTCGGTGAAACCGTCGATCTGCTGGCCGTCGGCCAACTCGGTGACGAAGCCGTGGTAGCGGGTGGGCACGATGACCCGACCGGTCCGGTCGACCGCCCCCCACCCCTCGCGCCGTACCGCGGCCAGCCCACGCCGGAACGGTCGTACCTCGGCGAAGTTGGGCGCGACCTGCACTGCCCCGGTCGCGTCGATCGCCGTCCAACCACCCTCGCCGACCACCCAGGCCAGGCCGTCGCTGAACGGCTGTGCGGCCCGGAAGGACGGCGGGATCACCGTCGTACCGAGCAGGTTGATCAGCGACCAGCGATCGGTGTCCGGCCGGCGGACCCAGGCCAACCCGTCGTGGAAGGGCTGCGCCTCGGCGTACCGGGCGGGGACGACCACGTCGCCGTCCTGGCTGGTGTAACCCCACAGCGACCCGTCCCGGTCCGGCAACGGGGGTCGGTCCCGGTCGAGCACCTCGTCCCGACCCCGGGGGTACGCCCCGAAGCCATCCGCCTCGGCCCGGACGGTGACCGCGTCGAGGGCCACCCGGACCCGGTCCAGCAGTTCGGCGTCGCCCGCGCCGCGCAGGTCGAGCGCCTTCTCGAAGTGCTCGCAGGCCTCCATGAGCCGCCCCTGGTCGTAACACGACCGTCCGGCGTGCTCGTGCAGCGCGGCCCGCAGCCGGTCGGGCAACTCGACCGAGTTGGCCTGGGCGAAGAGCTGGTCGGCCTCGGCGAAGTCGCCGCGCCAGCGCAGCACGTGGGCCAGCCGGGCCTGGGCCAGCGCGGTCCGGCGCAGCTCGCCGGTGGCCTCTGCGTAGGTGAGGGCGAGCCGACCGTCGGCCAGCGCGTCGTCCAGGTCGCCGAGAATCCGCGAGGCCACCGCCCGCAGGCTGAGCAGCCGGGCGCGGGCACGGTTGTCGACCGCCGAGCCCAACTTCTCGGTCAGCCGCCGCCGAATGGCCCGCAGGTCGTCCGGCTCCGTCAGCTCCTCGCGCAGGGTGACCGGGTCCAACCGCCACCGGTACGCGGCCAGCACCTGCTCCGGGTCGCCCGGGTCGGCCAGCGACGGGCGGGTCACCACCGGCGGTGCGTCGTCGGGTGGCGCGGACACCGGCTCGTTCTCCCCGTCCGAGCCGCTCCTCGGGCCGGGTACGGCGGAGGCGGGTGGCCCGGACGTCGGCACCACCGAAGCCGGCGGCCCGGAGACGGGCGCTGCGGCGGGCGGCGGGGTCGAGGCCGGCGGTGCGGTCATGGGCGTGGCGGCTGGCGGCGCGGAGACGGGCGCTACGGAGTACGGCTGCGCTGACGCGGGCGGTGCGGACACCGGGGCTGCGGTCGGCGCTGGTGGTGTGGAGACGGGCGCCGCGGCGGGTGCTGGCGGCGCGGAGACGGGGGCTGCGGGCGGGGCGGATACCGGCGGTGCCGGAGGTGCGGAGACCGGCGTGACCGGGACCGGCGGTGCCGAGACGGGCCGGCTCGTGTCGTCCGCAGCCGTGACGTGCTGCGCCGCGTCGTCCCGCCAGTCGTCGAATCGCGAGCCGTCCGGCGGGCCCGCGCTCGCATCGTCGATCGCGTCCGTCGGCTCGTCGGGCGGCGTGAGTTCGTCCGTCGGGTCGTACTCGACCGGATCGGTGTCCTCGCCGGGCGAATCGGCGACTGGCTGCTGGTCGGCCTCGCCCTCGGCTTCGAGGTCGGCTTCGGTCCGCTGGTGGGGCATCGCGACGACAGGTGCGCCGGAGACGGGCTGGTCGCCGTCCAGCGCTCCCGTGTCGAAAGCGGGCTGCGGGTCGTCGTCCAGGTCGTCCACCCAGAGCCGAGGGGCACCGGAGACGGGGTGGGCGGGCGGCGCGGAGACCGGGTCGAACGCCTCGTCTGGTGTCGACCCGCTGGTGTGCCCGTCGGCCACGTCGAGGTGGCTGTCGGCCGTCGACGTCTGCCCGTCCGGTGCGACCGGTGTCACGGAGAGGTTGGGGTCGCCGACCGTCGACTCGTCGTCGACCGGGTCGAACGACCGCTGGTCCGTCGCCGGCTCGGCCTGGTCGGATTCGGCGGGCTGAGCGGGGCTGAACCACGCTTCCGGCCCGCGGGTGCCCGGAACGTCGTCCGGCTCGTGAACGGCCGCCACCGGCTCTTCCGAGGGCGGTGGGGGTACGTAGCGGCGCGGCGTACCGGGGGCCGGCGGGAGCGCCGGCGCGACTTCCGCCGCCGGTGGCTGCGGGGCCGCCGGAGCCGGAACCTCCGGGGTCGGGTCGGCCGGGGTCGGGTCGGGACGGGTCGCCGGTGGCGGCGGTGCCTGCCAGGTGGGTGGCGGGGCCACCGACGGGCGCGCGTCCGCCGTCGGGGTCAGTCGCTCCGGCGAGTACGGGCGCTGCTGCGCGGCCGGGCGATCCCCGGGGTGCGGCCGCTCCGCCGGGGGCGAGCGGTCGGGGGAGGTCGGGCGGCGGTCGGTCGGTGGGGTGCCGGCCAACGGGTCGCCGACCCTACGGCGGTCCGGGTCCGGCTCCTCGCCGCGCCGTTGGTCCGCCGGACGGTCCTTGGTGTCCGGGCCGGGGTAACGCGGCGGGGCGGGATGCGCGCCGGACGCCGGTGGCGGTTCGGCCAGCGACCGGCGGCCCGATGCTGGCGGGGCATCCGAGCGTTCGTCGGCGCCGGGCGGGTCCACCGGCGCGGGCAGGTACTCCAGCCGCAGGCGCGCGGCGGGTGGCCCGGAGACGGGCCGGTCGGAGGCGGGGGAGACGGGGGCGGCCGACACCGGCCGGTCCCAACCGGTCGCGGCGGGGGAGACGGGAGCGGCCGACACCGGCCGGTCCCAGCCGGGGGAGACGGGTGCTGGCGACACCGGTCGGTCCCAGCCGGGGGAGTCGGGTGCCGGCGACACCGGTCGCTCCGGGGAGACCGGTGGGACCGGCATGGCACGGCCGGAGGCGGGCGGCGCCGTCGCGGCCGGACGTACCTGTCGCTCGTCGTACCGTGCCGGAGTGGCCGCCGGGCGCTCGTCTGGCCGGGACGGCGTGGCCGCCGGCCGGGCGGGCCGGGCGGCCGGCCGCGACGCGATGCCCGGCTCGGCGCTGCGGTACGGGTCGGGGCTGCGGTGCGGGTCCGTGCTGCGATGCGGCTCGGTCGGGCGGTGCGGGTCGGGGCTGCCGTGTGGGTCGGTGCGGTGCGGGTCGGTGGTGCGGTGCGGGTCGGTGGTGCGGTGCGGGTCGGTGGTGCGGTGCGGGTCCGTGGTGCGGTGCGGATCGGTGCGGTGGCCGGGCTCCCGGGTGCGGTCCGGGGTGCGCTCCTGGCGCACCGGACCCGGTGCTGGCCAGGGCAGACTGCCGTCCGACCGTTGGCCCGGCTGTGGCCGGGGCTCGCGGTAGGCGTCCTCACGAGGCGCGTCC
>NZ_JAGPXY010000113.1 GCF_018070325.1 Micromonospora sp. H61 | reverse complement strand
GGGTTAGAAGCCTTGGGCTTGGGCTCGGCGTTTTACCTCGCGGGCCTGGTCGCCGGAGAGGGCGGCGGCTGGGGTGGCACCGGGGAGGGTGTCGTCCGGCTCGTAGAGCCAGCGCAGGACGGCCTCGTCGTCGTAGCCGTTGTCGGCGAGCAGATTGAGCACGCCGGGCAGGTGCTTGAGCGCGGTCTGGTTGGCAACCAGGTCCGCTGGGATCCGGCGGACGCCGTCGCGGCGGACCGCCAACAGCTCCCGGTCACGGATCATCTGGTGCACCTTGCTGATCGACACGTCGAGGCGTTCGGCGACGTCGGGCAGGGTCAACCAGTCGGCCGGGTCGGTGGGGCCGGCGAGTTCCAGGCCGGGCGCGGCCTGGTCGGGTACGGGTTCGGTCACCCGACCACCCTGCCACGCCGCCGCCGCGACGAGCCACCGGCACCCCGGGCGGCCCATCTGCGTCCTCTTCCCTGATCGCCGCTGACCAGCGAACAAGGGGCGGGGAACGCGGCGGGACGGACCGGTTCGGCATACGGCTGTAGCATCCTGTTCATCCCTCACCCTCTGGACACATAGACTGCCTGCCGATGGACACTCAGGTCGCCGACACGTTGCTGGGCTCGCTGATCGACGGGCGCTACCGCATTCGCGGTCGCGTGGCCCGTGGTGGCATGGCGACCGTGTACACCGCCACCGACGAACGCCTTGAGCGCACCGTCGCTGTCAAGATCATTCACCCGACCCAGGCCAGCGAGGCACGAGCCCGGATCGCCAACTTCGTGGCCCGGTTCACCGACGAGGCGAAGACCATCGCCCGGCTGACCCACCCGAACGTGGTGGCGGTCTACGACCAGGGCACGCACGCCGGCCTGCCGTACCTGGTGATGGAGTACGTCCGTGGCCGCACCCTGCGTGACGTGCTGGCCGAGCGGCGCCGGCTCAACCCGGACGAGGCGCTGGCCATCGCCGAGCAGATGCTCGCCGCGATCGCCGCCGCGCACCGGGCCGGTCTCGTGCACCGCGACGTCAAACCGGAGAACGTCCTGGTCGCGGAGGCGCCTACCGGTGGCGTCGCCAACCTTGTCGACAGCGTCGTGAAGGTGGCCGACTTCGGGCTGGCCCGGGCGGTCGAGGCGAGCGCCGACGAGGAGCAGGGCAACCAACTGATGGCCACCGTGGCGTACGTCGCCCCGGAGTTGGTCACCGAGGGCCGCGCCGATCCGCGCACCGACGTCTACTCGGCCGGCATCGTGCTGTTCGAGATGCTCACCGGCCGGGTGCCGTACGACGGGGACCGCCCGGTGGACGTCGCCTGGCAGCACGTCGACCGGAACGTGCCGACGCCCTCGACGCTGGTGCCGGGCCTGCCGTCGGTCCTCGACGACCTGGTGCAGCGGGCTACCCGCCGCGACCCGGGAGCACGGCCCGCGGACGCCGGCGCGTTGTTGGCCGAGGTGCAGGTGGCCCGGGATCGTCTGGGCGACGCCAACAGCCACACCGCCGTACTCCGCCCGATCAGTGACGCGCCGTCGCTCTCCCAGCCGACCATGATGGTCGCGACGGTCCAGCCGCCCAACCGCCCGTCGTGGGCACGACTGCCCGAGGGCGCCAGCAGTCAGGGGCCGGGGCGGCGTCGGGCCGCCCCGGAGCCGGCGGAGGGCCTGGGCGCCCGGCTCGCCGCGCTGCGCAGCACGGTGCTGAGCAACCCCCGTGGCCGGCTGGCCGTCGCGGCCGTGGTCGTGACGCTGGGCCTGGTGGCCGCGCTCGGGGGTTGGTGGTTCGGCGTCGGCCGCTACACGGACGCTCCGCAGTTGGTGAGCCTGAGCAAGGCCGAGGCGCAGGCGCGGGCCGACCGCAGCGGGCTTCTCGTCAAGTACGCTGAGCCGCGCTTCGACGAGAAGGCCCCGAAGGACAGCGTGCTGGAGCAGAGCCCGGCGTCCGCTGCCAAGATCGCCAAGGGTGGCACGATCACCCTGACCCTCTCCCTCGGTCCGGAGCGTTTCCCCGTACCGGACGTGATCGGCAAGGAGTTCGAGCTCGCCGAGGCGGATCTGGTCAACGTGAAGCTGGTGGTGGCCAGGGGCACCGCCCGCTACGACGACAGCCTGCCGGCCGGGGTCGTGGTGGACAGCTCCCCCAAGGTGGGCACCGAGGTCAAGCCCGGTGCGAAGGTCACCCTCATTCTGAGCCGGGGCAGGGCGCCGGTGACGGTGCCGAACCTGGTCGGCAAGAGCCTGACCGACGCCCGGACGACCCTGGCCCAGCTCAACCTGGTGTTGAAGGAGACCTACAAGGACTCCGACAAGCCGAGGGACGAGATCCTCGGGCAGAGCCCTGCCGATGGCGCCGGCGTGGAGAAGGGCACCGAGGTCAAGCTGGACGTCAGCAAGGGGCCACCGCTGGTCGCCATGCCGCGGGTGATCGACCTGCCGTGCCAGCAGGCCAAGCAGGCGTTGGAGGGTCAGGGCTTCCCGGTGACGATGGCGATCAACCCGAACGCCGTGGTCCGGATCCAGATCCCGGGCGAGAATTCGCAGGTGGCACCCGGCACCCCGGTCACCCTGACGTGCTTCTGATGCCGACGATCTCCGCGCGGCCGGTGGGCACGCACACTCCGACCTCGGGTGGGCTGGCGAAGGCTGCCCTGCCGTACGCCGACGCGACCGGTGCGCAGGTGGTGCAGGTCTACGTCTCCAACTCGCGAGGCTGGGCACTGCCCGACGGCGACCCGGCGCAGGACGCACTGTTCCGCGACGGTTGCGCCGAGCGGGGCATTCCCGCGTTCATCCACGCCGCGCTGCTGGTCAACCTCGGCTCGCCCACCCCGGCCACTGTCGAGAAGTCGGCCGAGACGCTGGCGCACGCGCTTCGTCGGGGCGTGGCGATCGGCGCGCGCGGGGTGGTGTTCCACGCGGGCAGTTCGGTGGACGAGGGGCACGCCGAGGCGGCGATGGGACAGGTCCGCGAGGTGTTGCTGCCGCTGCTCGACTGGGCTGCCGCCGCTGGCGGGCCGATGTTGCTGGTCGAGCCGAGCGCCGGCGGGGGCCGCTCACTGGCCTCCCGGGTGGAGCAGCTCGGGCCCTACCTGGACGCGGTGGACGGGCACCCCATGCTCGGGGTCTGCTTCGACACCTGCCACGCCTGGGCGGCCGGCCACGATCTGGCGGCGGAGGGCGGCATGACGGCGACCCTGGACACCCTGGTGGCCACCGTCGGTGCGGACCGGCTGCGGCTGGTCCACGCCAACGACTCGAAGGATCTGTGCGGCTCCACCCGGGATCGGCACGAGAACATCGGCAAGGGCAGCATCGGCGAGCCCGCCTTCGCCGAGCTGATGGCGCACCCGGCGACCGCTGGGGTCCCGACCGTCGTGGAAACCCCCAGCGAGAAGCAGGTGGGCCACGCCGCCGACATCGCCACCCTCACCCGCCTGTCCCACCCCTGACCCCAACCTTGTTGATCAAGAGGTTTGCGTCACCCGGCGACCGGGATCTGACGCGAATCTCTTGATCACCGAGGTTGGGGTCAGGGGGTTTAGGCCGCGGCGAGGATGCGGGGTAGGGCTGCCAGGGCGCGGTCGATGTCCGCGTCGCTGAGGCCCAGGTGGGTGACCAGGCGGGCGGTACGGGGGCCGAGCACGGAGATCAGTACGCCCTCGGCCCGCGCCGCGGCGGCCAGGGCCCGCGCGTCCAGAGTGTGCTTGGTGAGGTCCAGCGCGACCAGGTTGGTACGGACAGTGGTGGCCAACACGCCGAACGGCGCGACCGCCTCGGCGAGCCGGGCCGCCTTCGCGTGGTCGTCGGCCAACCGGTCGATGTGCTGCGCGAGCGCGTACCGACCGGCGGCGGCGAGAATGCCGGCCTGGCGCATGCCCCCGCCCATCCGCTTGCGGATCAGCCGGGCACGTTCGATCTTCTCCGCGCTGCCGATCACCAGCGAACCGACCGGTGCGCCGAGGCCCTTGGAGAGGCACACCGACAGCGTGTCGAAGAGCCGGCCGTACTCGATCAGCGGCACCTGGTCGGCGACGTGCGCGTGCCAGATCCGGGCGCCGTCACAGTGCAGCGCGACGCCCGCCTCGTCAGCGACCCCGCGCAGATCCCGCAGGGTCGAGAGCGGAATCACCCCGCCGCCGCCGCGATTGTGGGTCTGCTCGACGGCGATCGCGCGGGTGGGGACGGCGAAGTAACCGTCCGGTCGGATCATCCCGGCCACCATCTCCGGGTCGATGTCCGCGCCCACGGCGGGCCAGGTCCGCGAGGTGATCCCGCCGTACGCGGCCGCGGCGCCGATCTCGTACGTGACCACGTGCGCGTCGGCGTCGCAGAGCAACTCGTCGCCGGGCGACACCAGCAGTTGCAGGGCGATCTGGTTCGCCATCGAACCACTCGGGGCGAACAGCGCCGCCTCGTGCCCGAACAAGGCGGCGACCTCGGCCTCCAGCGCGTTGACGCTCGGGTCCTCGCCGTAGACGTCGTCACCGACCTCGGCGGTGGCCATCGCCTCCCGCATCCCGGCGGTGGGTCGGGTCACCGTGTCGGACCGCAGGTCCACGAACAGATCAGGCACTGTCATCCTTTCAACTGCCGACTGCGGGCTCGTAAGCTCACTCCTCGCGTCAGCCATGGTCGTGCCGGCTGCGGGCTCGCAAGCTCAGCCACGCAGCATTTCCGCTACGAGGAAGGCCAACTCCAACGACTGCTGGGTGTTCAGTCGCGGGTCGCAGGCGGTCTCGTACCGGTCGGGCAGGTCGAGATCCTCGATCCCCTGGGCGCCGCCGAGGCACTCGGTGACGTCCTCGCCGGTCAACTCGACGTGCAGGCCGCCGGGGTGGGTGTCCAGCCCCCGGTGCACCTCGAAGTAGCCGAGCACCTCGTCGACGATGCGGTCGAAGTGCCGGGTCTTGTAGCCGTTTGACGATTCGTGCGTGTTGCCGTGCATCGGGTCGCACTGCCAGACCACCTTGGCCCCGGCGGCGGTGACCTTGGCGACGATCGGCGGCAGCGCGTCGCGTACCCGGTGGTTGCCCATCCGGCTGATCAGGGTGAGCCGACCGGGGATGTTGTCCGGGTTGAGCTTCTCGCACAACTCGATCGCCTCGTCCGGGGAGGTGGTCGGGCCGAGCTTGACCCCGATCGGGTTGGCGATCCGGGAGATGAAGTCGATGTGCGCCCCGCTGATCTGCCGGGTGCGCTCGCCGATCCACAGGAAGTGCCCGGAGAGCCCGTACGCCCGACGGTCGGAGACCCGGGTGAGCGCCCGGTCGTACTCCAGGGCCAGGGCCTCGTGGGAGCAGTAGAGCGTGACGGTGCGCAGCGCCTCGTCGTCGGTCATGCCGCAGGCCCGGATGAAGGCCAACGCCCGGTCGATCTCCCGGGCGATCGCCTCGTAACGCTCCCCCGCCGGGGAGTTCTTCACGAAGCCCTTGTTCCAGTCGTGCACGGCGTGCAGGTCGGCGAGCCCGCCGGCGAGGTACGCCCGGAGCATGTTCATCGCCGCCGCCGAGTTCGCGTACGCGCGGATCATGCGCTGTGGGTCGGCGACCCGGGCGGCCGGGTCGGCCTCCAGCGAGTTGATCATGTCGCCGCGGTACGCGGGCAGGCCGCGGGCGTCGGTCGGCAGCGAGCGGGGCTTCGTGTACTGCCCGGCGACCCGGGCGACCTTGACCACCGGCAGCGACGCGCCGTAGGTGAGCACGATCGCCATCTGGAGCAGGGTGCGGGCGTTGGCCAGCAGGTGGCTCTCGGTGTTGTCCACGAACGTCTCGGCGCAGTCACCACCCTGCAGCAGGAACGCCTTGCCCTCGCAGACCAGGGCGAGCTTCTGCCGGAGCTGGTCCACCTCGTAGGGCGCGACGACCGACGGCACGGTGTCGAGGACCTTGCAGACCGCGGCCACGGCAGCCGGGTCGGACCACGGCGGGACCTGCTCGCGGGGCAGCTCCCGCCATCGGTCCAGACCGAGCGCGGCGTCCTCGGCGGAGTCGACGGTCGGTCGGCTGGTCTGCAGGCCCGGGCTGCCCACCGCGGGATGGCTCAACTGATGCCACTCATGGCGCATGACAGAAAGCGTACGGCGACGGTCGTCGCGCCCTACGAGGTGGACCAGCTCCGGCAGAAGCTCGCCCTGGTCTGCGAGGGCAAGGCGTTCCTGCTGCAGGGTGGTGACTGCGCCGAGACGTTCGTGGACAACACCGAGAGCCACCTGCTGGCCAACGCCCGCACCCTGCTCCAGATGGCGATCGTGCTCACCTACGGCGCGTCGCTGCCGGTGGTCAAGGTCGCCCGGGTCGCCGGGCAGTACACGAAGCCCCGCTCGCTGCCGACCGACGCCCGCGGCCTGCCCGCGTACCGCGGCGACATGATCAACTCGCTGGAGGCCGACCCGGCCGCCCGGGTCGCCGACCCACAGCGCATGATCCGCGCGTACGCGAACTCGGCGGCGGCGATGAACATGCTCCGGGCGTACCTCGCCGGCGGGCTCGCCGACCTGCACGCCGTGCACGACTG
Source organism: Micromonospora sp. H61 (assembly GCF_018070325.1). Taxonomy (GTDB): domain Bacteria; phylum Actinomycetota; class Actinomycetes; order Mycobacteriales; family Micromonosporaceae; genus Micromonospora; species Micromonospora salmantinae. The sequence goes on along the minus strand of NZ_JAGPXY010000113.1, from coordinate 5,425 downwards.
GAACAAGGGCTTCGTGAAGAACTCCCCGGCGGGGGAGCGTTACGAGGCGATCGCCCGGGAGATCGACCGGGCGTTGGCCTTCATCCGGGCCTGCGGCATGACCGACGACGAGGCGCTGCGCACCGTCACGCTCTACTGCTCCCACGAGGCCCTGGCCCTGGAGTACGACCGGGCGCTCACCCGGGTCTCCGACCGTCGGGCGTACGGGCTCTCCGGGCACTTCCTGTGGATCGGCGAGCGCACCCGGCAGATCAGCGGGGCGCACATCGACTTCATCTCCCGGATCGCCAACCCGATCGGGGTCAAGCTCGGCCCGACCACCTCCCCGGACGAGGCGATCGAGTTGTGCGAGAAGCTCAACCCGGACAACATCCCCGGTCGGCTCACCCTGATCAGCCGGATGGGCAACCACCGGGTACGCGACGCGCTGCCGCCGATCGTCGCCAAGGTCACCGCCGCCGGGGCCAAGGTGGTCTGGCAGTGCGACCCGATGCACGGCAACACGCACGAATCGTCAAACGGCTACAAGACCCGGCACTTCGACCGCATCGTCGACGAGGTGCTCGGCTACTTCGAGGTGCACCGGGGGCTGGACACCCACCCCGGCGGCCTGCACGTCGAGTTGACCGGCGAGGACGTCACCGAGTGCCTCGGCGGCGCCCAGGGGATCGAGGATCTCGACCTGCCCGACCGGTACGAGACCGCCTGCGACCCGCGACTGAACACCCAGCAGTCGTTGGAGTTGGCCTTCCTCGTAGCGGAAATGCTGCGTGGCTGAGCTTGCGAGCCCGCAGCCGGCACGACCATGGCTGACGCGAGGAGTGAGCTTACGAGCCCGCAGTCGGCAGTTGAAAGGATGACAGTGCCTGATCTGTTCGTGGACCTGCGGTCCGACACGGTGACCCGACCCACCGCCGGGATGCGGGAGGCGATGGCCACCGCCGAGGTCGGTGACGACGTCTACGGCGAGGACCCGAGCGTCAACGCGCTGGAGGCCGAGGTCGCCGCCTTGTTCGGGCACGAGGCGGCGCTGTTCGCCCCGAGTGGTTCGATGGCGAACCAGATCGCCCTGCAACTGCTGGTGTCGCCCGGCGACGAGTTGCTCTGCGACGCCGACGCGCACGTGGTCACGTACGAGATCGGCGCCGCGGCCGCGTACGGCGGGATCACCTCGCGGACCTGGCCCGCCGTGGGCGCGGACATCGACCCGGAGATGGTGGCCGGGATGATCCGACCGGACGGTTACTTCGCCGTCCCCACCCGCGCGATCGCCGTCGAGCAGACCCACAATCGCGGCGGCGGCGGGGTGATTCCGCTCTCGACCCTGCGGGATCTGCGCGGGGTCGCTGACGAGGCGGGCGTCGCGCTGCACTGTGACGGCGCCCGGATCTGGCACGCGCACGTCGCCGACCAGGTGCCGCTGATCGAGTACGGCCGGCTCTTCGACACGCTGTCGGTGTGCCTCTCCAAGGGCCTCGGCGCACCGGTCGGTTCGCTGGTGATCGGCAGCGCGGAGAAGATCGAACGTGCCCGGCTGATCCGCAAGCGGATGGGCGGGGGCATGCGCCAGGCCGGCATTCTCGCCGCCGCCGGTCGGTACGCGCTCGCGCAGCACATCGACCGGTTGGCCGACGACCACGCGAAGGCGGCCCGGCTCGCCGAGGCGGTCGCGCCGTTCGGCGTGTTGGCCACCACTGTCCGTACCAACCTGGTCGCGCTGGACCTCACCAAGCACACTCTGGACGCGCGGGCCCTGGCCGCCGCGGCGCGGGCCGAGGGCGTACTGATCTCCGTGCTCGGCCCCCGTACCGCCCGCCTGGTCACCCACCTGGGCCTCAGCGACGCGGACATCGACCGCGCCCTGGCAGCCCTACCCCGCATCCTCGCCGCGGCCTAAACCCCCTGACCCCAACCTCGGTGATCAAGAGATTCGCGTCAGATCCCGGTCGCCGGGTGACGCAAACCTCTTGATCAACAAGGTTGGGGTCAGGGGTGGGACAGGCGGGTGAGGGTGGCGATGTCGGCGGCGTGGCCCACCTGCTTCTCGCTGGGGGTTTCCACGACGGTCGGGACCCCAGCGGTCGCCGGGTGCGCCATCAGCTCGGCGAAGGCGGGCTCGCCGATGCTGCCCTTGCCGATGTTCTCGTGCCGATCCCGGGTGGAGCCGCACAGATCCTTCGAGTCGTTGGCGTGGACCAGCCGCAGCCGGTCCGCACCGACGGTGGCCACCAGGGTGTCCAGGGTCGCCGTCATGCCGCCCTCCGCCGCCAGATCGTGGCCGGCCGCCCAGGCGTGGCAGGTGTCGAAGCAGACCCCGAGCATGGGGTGCCCGTCCACCGCGTCCAGGTAGGGCCCGAGCTGCTCCACCCGGGAGGCCAGTGAGCGGCCCCCGCCGGCGCTCGGCTCGACCAGCAACATCGGCCCGCCAGCGGCGGCAGCCCAGTCGAGCAGCGGCAGCAACACCTCGCGGACCTGTCCCATCGCCGCCTCGGCGTGCCCCTCGTCCACCGAACTGCCCGCGTGGAACACCACCCCGCGCGCGCCGATCGCCACGCCCCGACGAAGCGCGTGCGCCAGCGTCTCGGCCGACTTCTCGACAGTGGCCGGGGTGGGCGAGCCGAGGTTGACCAGCAGCGCGGCGTGGATGAACGCGGGAATGCCCCGCTCGGCGCAACCGTCGCGGAACAGTGCGTCCTGCGCCGGGTCGCCGTCGGGCAGTGCCCAGCCTCGCGAGTTGGAGACGTAGACCTGCACCACCTGCGCACCGGTCGCGTCGGCGTACGGCAGGGCAGCCTTCGCCAGCCCACCCGAGGTCGGAGTGTGCGTGCCCACCGGCCGCGCGGAGATCGTCGGCATCAGAAGCACGTCAGGGTGACCGGGGTGCCGGGTGCCACCTGCGAATTCTCGCCCGGGATCTGGATCCGGACCACGGCGTTCGGGTTGATCGCCATCGTCACCGGGAAGCCCTGACCCTCCAACGCCTGCTTGGCCTGCTGGCACGGCAGGTCGATCACCCGCGGCATGGCGACCAGCGGTGGCCCCTTGCTGACGTCCAGCTTGACCTCGGTGCCCTTCTCCACGCCGGCGCCATCGGCAGGGCTCTGCCCGAGGATCTCGTCCCTCGGCTTGTCGGAGTCCTTGTAGGTCTCCTTCAACACCAGGTTGAGCTGGGCCAGGGTCGTCCGGGCGTCGGTCAGGCTCTTGCCGACCAGGTTCGGCACCGTCACCGGCGCCCTGCCCCGGCTCAGAATGAGGGTGACCTTCGCACCGGGCTTGACCTCGGTGCCCACCTTGGGGGAGCTGTCCACCACGACCCCGGCCGGCAGGCTGTCGTCGTAGCGGGCGGTGCCCCTGGCCACCACCAGCTTCACGTTGACCAGATCCGCCTCGGCGAGCTCGAACTCCTTGCCGATCACGTCCGGTACGGGGAAACGCTCCGGACCGAGGGAGAGGGTCAGGGTGATCGTGCCACCCTTGGCGATCTTGGCAGCGGACGCCGGGCTCTGCTCCAGCACGCTGTCCTTCGGGGCCTTCTCGTCGAAGCGCGGCTCAGCGTACTTGACGAGAAGCCCGCTGCGGTCGGCCCGCGCCTGCGCCTCGGCCTTGCTCAGGCTCACCAACTGCGGAGCGTCCGTGTAGCGGCCGACGCCGAACCACCAACCCCCGAGCGCGGCCACCAGGCCCAGCGTCACGACCACGGCCGCGACGGCCAGCCGGCCACGGGGGTTGCTCAGCACCGTGCTGCGCAGCGCGGCGAGCCGGGCGCCCAGGCCCTCCGCCGGCTCCGGGGCGGCCCGACGCCGCCCCGGCCCCTGACTGCTGGCGCCCTCGGGCAGTCGTGCCCACGACGGGCGGTTGGGCGGCTGGACCGTCGCGACCATCATGGTCGGCTGGGAGAGCGACGGCGCGTCACTGATCGGGCGGAGTACGGCGGTGTGGCTGTTGGCGTCGCCCAGACGATCCCGGGCCACCTGCACCTCGGCCAACAACGCGCCGGCGTCCGCGGGCCGTGCTCCCGGGTCGCGGCGGGTAGCCCGCTGCACCAGGTCGTCGAGGACCGACGGCAGGCCCGGCACCAGCGTCGAGGGCGTCGGCACGTTCCGGTCGACGTGCTGCCAGGCGACGTCCACCGGGCGGTCCCCGTCGTACGGCACCCGGCCGGTGAGCATCTCGAACAGCACGATGCCGGCCGAGTAGACGTCGGTGCGCGGATCGGCGCGGCCCTCGGTGACCAACTCCGGGGCGACGTACGCCACGGTGGCCATCAGTTGGTTGCCCTGCTCCTCGTCGGCGCTCGCCTCGACCGCCCGGGCCAGCCCGAAGTCGGCCACCTTCACGACGCTGTCGACAAGGTTGGCGACGCCACCGGTAGGCGCCTCCGCGACCAGGACGTTCTCCGGTTTGACGTCGCGGTGCACGAGACCGGCCCGGTGCGCGGCGGCGATCGCGGCGAGCATCTGCTCGGCGATGGCCAGCGCCTCGTCCGGGTTGAGCCGGCGCCGCTCGGCCAGCACGTCACGCAGGGTGCGGCCACGGACGTACTCCATCACCAGGTACGGCAGGCCGGCGTGCGTGCCCTGGTCGTAGACCGCCACCACGTTCGGGTGGGTCAGCCGGGCGATGGTCTTCGCCTCGTCGGTGAACCGGGCCACGAAGTTGGCGATCCGGGCTCGTGCCTCGCTGGCCTGGGTCGGGTGAATGATCTTGACAGCGACGGTGCGCTCAAGGCGTTCGTCGGTGGCGGTGTACACGGTCGCCATGCCACCACGGGCCACGCGACCGCGAATGCGGTAGCGCCCGTCGATCAGCGAGCCCAGCAACGTGTCGGCGACCTGAGTGTCCATCGGCAGGCAGTCTATGTGTCCAGAGGGTGAGGGATGAACAGGATGCTACAGCCGTATGCCGAACCGGTCCGTCCCGCCGCGTTCCCCGCCCCTTGTTCGCTGGTCAGCGGCGATCAGGGAAGAGGACGCAGATGGGCCGCCCGGGGTGCCGGTGGCTCGTCGCGGCGGCGGCGTGGCAGGGTGGTCGGGTGACCGAACCCGTACCCGACCAGGCCGCGCCCGGCCTGGAACTCGCCGGCCCCACCGACCCGGCCGACTGGTTGACCCTGCCCGACGTCGCCGAACGCCTCGACGTGTCGATCAGCAAGGTGCACCAGATGATCCGTGACCGGGAGCTGTTGGCGGTCCGCCGCGACGGCGTCCGCCGGATCCCAGCGGACCTGGTTGCCAACCAGACCGCGCTCAAGCACCTGCCCGGCGTGCTCAATCTGCTCGCCGACAACGGCTACGACGACGAGGCCGTCCTGCGCTGGCTCTACGAGCCGGACGACACCCTCCCCGGTGCCACCCCAGCCGCCGCCCTCTCCGGCGACCAGGCCCGCGAGGTAAAACGCCGAGCCCAAGCCCAAGGCTTCTAACCC
>NZ_JAGPXY010000112.1 GCF_018070325.1 Micromonospora sp. H61 | reverse complement strand
CCCGATCCCCTTGACTGGAGTCGACAACCCGCGGATTAAGAGTCAGACCAGTGCCGCCAGCCGCGCGACCAGGTCGGTCGGTGGCGGCATCGCCGCGATCTCGCGGCTGACCTGCGCGGCGGCGGTCCGCAGACGCTCGTCGGTGAGCAGCCGGGTCAGCGCCTGCGCGGTGATGTCCCGGGAGCGCAGCGCCAGGCCGGCGCCCCGGCGGGCCACCAGCTCGGCATTGTGCCGCCGGTCCCCCGGACCCGTGGTGGCCAGCTGGGGCCGACCTGCGGCGAGTGCGCCGAAGGCGCTGCCCGCACCACCGTGGTGCACCAGCGCCGCGCTCGCCGGCAACGCCTCGTCGAGCGGAATCCAGCCGACCACCCGCACGTTGCCGGGCACCGAGCGGGCCGACCGCTCGTCGGGGCGGACCAGCACGATCTCGGCGTCCACCTGGGCAGCGGCGGCCACCACGGCGGGCATCGGCCCCCGGTCGCCGGGGCCGGTGAGGGTGCTGCGGGTGACCAGGATGCGGGGGCGCTCACCCGGCTCGCGCAGCCAGGCCGGCAACTCCCCGCCGCCGACATAGGACGTGTAGCGCATCGGCCAGCCGTCCTGGGTGGCGACGCTGAGTGGGGCCACGGCGAGGGCGGCGGCCGGCGTGGGCAGCTCGGTGAGGCCGTGGCGGCGCAACGCGGCGCCGAGTCGGGCGACGGTGGCGCGGACCAGGTCCCGGCCGTCGAAGAGGGCGTTCTCCTGGCGTACGGCCGGCACGTCGAGCCGTGCGGCGGCCACCGCACCGGCGACCGCGAACGGCTCGTACAGCACCAGATCCGGCCGCCACCGGGTTGCCAGCGCCACCACCGGGTCGGTGAGCTGGTCGTTGAGCGCGCCGAACAACAGGCCGGCGCCCCGGGTGCCGGCGGTGCCGGCCATTTCCGCCCGCGCGATCAGCGGATGGCGGGGGAAGACCCGCAGCGCGATACGCCCGAAGTCGAAGCCCGGTGCGATGTCCTGCACCGGCAGACCCGCCTCGGCGGCGGCCAGAGCTCCGCCGCCGGTGGCCACCAGCACGTCGTGGCCGGCGTCGCGGAGGGCGACCGCGAGCGGCACCAGTGGGAAGACGTGCCCGACGAGCGGGGCGGAGACCACCAGCACGCGCATGGGCAGGATCCTATGTCGACCACTGCCATGCCCGAGGGCCCGGAACGTCGGGCAGCGGTCAGACGGACGGTCGCTGGTCGACGATGCGGCGCATCTTGCCCATCGACCGTTCCACGGTGTCGGGGGCCATAACGTCGACCGCCACGCTCACGCCGATGGTGTTCTTCACCAACTGGACCAGCGTGTCGCCGGCCCGCTCGGCGGCGTCCACGTCGACGTCGGCCCGCCGCTCCACCCGCACCGTGAGGGTGTCCAGCCGGCCGTGCCGATCGAGGACGCACTGGAAGTGCGGCGAGAGCTGCGGGGTACGCAGGATCAGTTCCTCGATCTGGGTGGGGAAGATGTTCACCCCACGCAGGATCATCATGTCGTCGGTGCGGCCGGTGATCTTCTCGATCCGGCGCATCGGGCGGGCGGTGCCGGGCAGCAGCCGGGTCAGGTCGCGGGTCCGGTAGCGCACGACCGGCATCGCCTCCTTGGTCAGGGAGGTCAACACCAGCTCACCCCGCTCGCCGTCGGGCAGCACCGCCCCGGTGACCGGGTCGATGATCTCCGGGTAGAAGTGGTCCTCCCAGAGGTGCAGCCCGTCCTTGGTCTCGACGCACTCGGTCGCCACGCCGGGACCCATCACCTCGGAGAGCCCATAGATGTCGACGGCGTGGATGTCCAACTGCTGCTCGATCTCGCGGCGCATGTCCTCGGTCCACGGCTCGGCACCGAAGATGCCCACTTGCAGTGAGGTGGCCCGCGGGTCGATGCCCTGGCGGCGCATCTCGTCGACGATGGCCAGCAGGTAGCTGGGCGTGACCATGATGACCTCGGGCTCGAAGTCGCGGATCAGCATGACCTGACGTTCGGTCATGCCCCCGGAGACCGGGATGACGGTGCAGCCCAGTTCCTCGGCACCGTAGTGCGCGCCCAGGCCACCGGTGAAGAGCCCGTAGCCGTACGCGACGTGCACCCGGTCGCCGGGGCGGCCGCCGGAGGCGCGGATCGAGCGGGCCATCAGGCGCGCCCAGGTGCGCAGGTCGTCGCGGGTGTAGCCGACCACTGTCGGCCGACCGGTGGTGCCGGAGGAGGCGTGCAGGCGGGCGACCCGCTCGCGGGGTACGGCGAACATGCCGAACGGGTAGTTCTCCCGCAGCTCCGCCTTGCCGGTGAACGGGAAGCGCGCCAGGTCGTCGAGATCCCGGCAGTCGTCGGGGTGCACCCCGGCCGCGTCGAACGCCTGCCGGTAGTGCGGCACGTTGTCGTACGCGTGCCGCAACGACCAGCGCAGTCGGTCGCGTTGCAGGGCGCGCAGCTCGTCGATGCCGGCGCGCTCGATCGGCTCCAGCTCCTCCGGACGAGGGGTGCGGTCCTGCATCGGCTGCCTCCTTGGCGCGGCGGTCCCGGTGGGGCTGCGGGTACCGTACGCCCGCTGTCGCCCGCGGCCGGCGGGCGGTCAGCGGGTGGCCGGCAGCCGGTGCAGGGCGTCGACCAGCGGCGCCAGCTCGGGGGTGGCCTCCGCCTGGGCGAGCGCGTCGGTGAGCACCCGGTCGTGGGTGGGTCGGGTCTGGGCGAGCAGCTCGGAGCCGGCCGGGGTCAGCTCGGTGTAGATGCCGCGCCGGTCGTCGGCGCAGAGGATGCGGGTGAGCAGCCCTCGCTGTTCGAGGCGGGTGACCAGCCGGGTGGTGGCGCTGCCGGAGAGCGCGGCAGCGCGGGCGAGCTGGCTCATCCGCATGTGCCAGCCGTCCTGGCGGGAGAGCGCGTCGAGCACCGTGTATTCGACGACGGAGAGGTCGTGGCCGGCCTGTAGGGCCCGCTCCAGGGATGTCTCGATCAGCCCGTGCAGGGCGGCGAGGGTGCGCCAACCCTGCGCGCGGATCTCGACCGCGTCGTCGGCGATGCCCATGCCGGCCTCCTCGGTGTGATCTGAACGGACCCCAGGTTACCACGCTTGCGCCGATATGAAGCGCGTGCAAGTATTTCGTTGCCGGCGCCTGTAGTTGCACACGCCGCATAACTGCCCTCTCCCGATGGGAAGACAATGCCCGTACGCCCACAGTCCCTGCCGCCCGGCCTGATCGCGCTGGCCATCGGCGCCTTCGGCATCGGGCTCACCGAATTCGTGATCATGGGGCTGCTGCCCGAGGTGGCCGCCGACTTCGCTGTCACCGAGCCGGTGGCCGGCTGGCTGATCTCCGGCTACGCGCTCAGCGTGGCCGTCGGCGGGGTCGCCCTCACCGCGGCCGTCACCCGACTGCCGCGCAAACCGGTACTGCTCGGCCTGATGGTGCTCTTCATCATCGGCAACCTGCTCTCCGCCGTCGCCGACGACTACGCCGTGATGATGGCCGGCCGGATCGTCGCCGCGCTGTGCCACGGCGCGTTCTTCGGCATCGGCGCCGTTGTCGCCGCCGGCCTGGTCGCACCGGCCCGACGGGCGGGCGCCATCGCCATGATGTTCGCCGGCCTGACCATCGCCAACGTGCTCGGCGTGCCGTTCGGCACCTTCCTCGGGCAGCACTTCGGCTGGCGGTCGACGTTCTGGGCGATCACCGCCATCGGCGTGGTCGCCCTCATCGGTCTGGCCCTGCTCATCCCGGCGGGCGACACCGCCAACGCCGACCGCCCGGCCGGTGGGCTGCGCGGCGAGTTGCGCGCCTTCACCCACCCGCAGGTCTGGCTCTCCCTGGTGATCACCGTCCTGGGCTTCGGTGGGATGTTCGGCGCGTTCACCTACATCGCCTACACGCTGACCGAGGTCAGCGGCTTCGCCACCAGCACCGTGCCGTGGCTGCTCGTCCTCTTCGGCGTGGGGCTCTTCGCGGGCAACCTGCTCGGCGGCCGGGCGGCCGACAGGTCACTGTCGCGCACGCTGGTCACCGTCCTGGCGGTGCTCACGGTGGTGCTCGTCGGCTTCGCGCTGACCGCCACGAACCCGGTTCTGACCATCGTCGCGCTGGTGCTGATGGGTGGGTTCGGGTTCGCCACCGTCCCGCCGCTGCAGATGCGGATCATGCGGTACGCCCACCAGGCGCCGACCCTGGCGTCCGGGGCGAACATCGCCGCGTTCAACCTCGGCAACGCGTTGGGCGCGTGGATCGGCGGGGTGACCATCGCCGCCGGACTCGGCTACACCTCGCCGATCTGGGCCGGCGCCGCACTCACCCTCATCGGTTTGGGTGTACTCCTCGGCGCGCTGCGGCTGGCCCGCCGCGACGAGCCGGCCCGGGCCGACGGGAGCCTGGTGGACGCCCCGGTCTGACCTCGCCGGAAGGAGGACGCCGGGCCGGGCGGATGCCCTGCCCGGCGTCGCTCTGATCATCGCCCTGCCATCGGACTGGTGGGAGCGGGCCGGCGCCGACCCGGCGCTCGCCCCGCTGGTCGCCCAGCGACACGCCATCTACCCGACCGGGCACAGCCCCGAATGGAACCCGCCGGTTTCCTGGCACCTGGCCGCGCTCACCGCGGCGGGCTTCAGCGAGGTCGGCACGGTCTGGCGAGGCGGCCCGGACGCCGCCGTGGCGGCACTGCGCTGACGTCGCCGTCGCCGGCACTAGGCTGAGGAGTCGTGCCAGAGCCGTTCGAGCCGCGTACCGATCCCGACGTCGACCTGCACCTCCCCGCCGATCGCCGTGAGTTGACCGCGCGCCCCGCGACGGTCCTCGCCGCGATCGCGGCCGGCGGGGTGCTCGGCGCGCTGGCCCGAGCCGGCCTGCAACACGCCGTTCCGCACCCACCGACCGGCTTTCCGTGGGCCACGTTCACCATCAACACGTCCGGCTGCCTGCTGATCGGCGTGCTGATGGCGGTGCTCGGGCACCTCGACGGTGGGCCCCCGCTGGCTCGCCCGTTCCTCGGGGTCGGGGTGCTCGGCGGGTTCACCACCTTCTCCACCTACGCGGTCGACGTTCAGCGGGCGATCGTCGTGGGCGCACCGGGCACCGCACTGGCGTACCTCGCCGCGACGGTGCTCGGGGCGCTCGTCGCGGTCGCCCTGGGCGACGCCGTCACCGCCGGGCTGCTGCGGCGGGCGACCCGATGACGGTGCTGCTCATCGCCCTGGGCGCGGCGGTCGGCGCGCCGCTGCGCTACCTCACCGACCGGGCCGTGCAGTCCCGGCACGGCTCGGTGTTCCCCTGGGGGACGCTGTTGGTCAACGTGGCCGGGTCGCTGCTGCTCGGCGTCCTGGTCGGGTGGCCAGCCGGCCCGGCGGTCAGCGCGTTGCTCGGCACCGGGTTCTGCGGTGCGCTGACCACCTACTCCACCTTCAGCTACGAGACGCTGCGGCTGACCAGTGGCGGCCATCGGCTCCTCGCGCTGGCCAACGTGCTCGGCAGCGTGGCCGCCGGGCTCGCCGCTGCCACCGCCGGCTACGCAGTGGCCCGCGCCCTGACCGGCTGACGGCCACGCCGCGCCCGATTTCATCCCCACAAACGCCTGGACCGCTGCCGATCCACAACACACCGAGGGTATATACGCGGGGTATACCCTCGGTGTAGTCTGCTGGCATGAGCGTGCCACTGACCCTTCTCGGACTCCTCGAACGCGAGCCCAGCCACGGTTACGACCTGAAGCGCGACTACGACGCCTTCTTCGGCCGGGGTAAGCCACTGCCGTTCGGCCAGGTCTACTCCACCCTCAGCCGACTGGCCCGCGACGGCAAGGTGGTGATCAGCGACGTCGCCCCCGGCGCCGGCCCCGACCGCAAGCGCTACATCATCACCGACGTCGGCGCGACCGAGGTCGAGCAGTGGCTGACCCAACCGGTCGACCCGGAACCGCACCTGCAGACGGTGCTCTTCGCCAAGGTCGTGCTTGCGCTGATGCTCGATCGCCCGGCCGCCGAATACCTCGACACCCAGCGCAGCGCGCACCTGCACCGGATGCGTGAGCTGACCGAGATCAAGCGCGCCGGAAGCCTGGTCGACGCGCTGCTCGCCGACCACGGCCTCTACCACCTGGAGGCGGACCTCCGATGGATCGAGATGACCGGCGCCCGACTGGACGCCCTGCGGAAAGAGGTGCGGCAGTGAGCGTCGTGATCGAAGCGCGCGACGTCGAGTTCTCCTTCGGTCAGACCCCCGCCCTGCGCGGCGCCAGCGTCGCCGTGGAGGCGGGCGAGATCCTCGCCGTCATGGGCCCCAGCGGCTCGGGCAAGTCCACCCTGTTGCACTGCCTGGCCGGCATCCTGGTGCCCGACTCCGGCGAGATCCTCTTCGACGGGGCCCGAGTGCACGCCATGGCCGAGACCGAGCGCAGCAGCCTGCGCCGGGACCGGTTCGGTTTCGTGTTCCAGTTCGGTCAACTCGTCCCCGAGCTGACCGCTGTGGAGAACGTCGCGCTGCCGCTGCTGCTCAGCGGCGTACACCGCAAGCAGGCGCTGCCCAGGGCGCGAGCCTGGTTCGCGCGCCTCGGGTTGGACGGCCTGGAGCAGCGGCGCTCGGGTGAGCTCTCCGGCGGGCAGGCGCAACGGGTCGCCCTGGCTCGCGGCCTGGTCGCCGAGCCGCAGGTGCTCTTCGCCGACGAGCCGACCGGCGCGCTCGACTCGCTCACCGGCGAGCAGGTGATGGACCTGCTGGTCGGCGCCGCCCGCGAGCAGGGCACCACCGTCATCCTGGTCACCCACGAGCCGAGGATCGCGGCGTACGCCGACCGCGAGGTCATGGTCCGCGACGGGCGCGTGAACGCGCCGGACAGGGTCGCCTCGTGATCCGCTTCGGGCTCCGCCTCGCCGTGGCCGGCGGCCGTGAGGCGCTCACCCGCCTGGTCGTCATCGCCGCCGCCGTCGCGGTCGGCAGCGGGCTGCTGCTGACCACCCTCGCCGGGGTCAACGCGGTCAACTCCCAGCTCACCCGGTACGCGTCGATGTATCCGAGCGCCTCGGCCGGCGACGCCGACCCGTTGTGGTGGTCGAACCGGCAGGACTTCTTCCACGGTGAGCAGATCATCCGGATCGACGTCGCCGCGACCGGCTCGACAGCGCCCACCCCGGTCGGCATCCCGACCACCCCGGGCCCAGGCGAGTACTACGCCTCGCCCGCGTTTCGCGAACTGCTGGCCGCCCACCCGGCCGACCAACTGGGCGACCGCTACCCGGGGCGTGACCTCGGCACCGTTGGCCCGGCCGCGCTGACCTCGCCGGACACCCTGCTCATCATCGCCGGCGGCACCCCCGACCAGGTCGCCAAACTGCCCAACGCGCAGAAGGTCACCAGCGTCGGCGAGACCCCCGCCCTCCCCGAGGCCACTGTGAACCTGATCCTGGGCGTGATCGCCAGTGGGTTGCTGTTCCCGGTGCTGATCTTCATCGGCACCGCCACCCGGCTCAGCGCCGCCCGCCGGGAGCAGCGCTTCGCCGCGATGCGCCTGGTCGGCGCGACGCCCCGACAGATCTCGATGGTCGCCGCCGTGGAGGCGGCCGCCGCCGCCGTCGCCGGCACCGCCGTCGGCTTCGGACTGTTCTACGCCTTCCGCGACCCGCTCGCGGGCCTCCCGTTCACCGGCATGCCGTTCTTCCCGAGCGACATGTCCCTGGGGATGCTGGACGTCCTGCTGGTGGCGCTCGGCGTCCCGGCCGGCGCGGCGCTGGCGGCGCAGGTCTCGCTGCGCCGGGTCCGGATCTCGCCGCTGGGCGTCACCCGGCGGGTCACCCCCCGGGCGCCGCGCGCGTACCGGCTGATCCCGATGGTGCTCGGCGTCGCCGTGCTGCTCTTCGCCATCGGCTTCCGGCCCGAGACCTCCGACGGCCAGGCCGCGGTGTTCCTGCCCGGGCTGCTGCTCATCATGGCCGGGCTGGTGTTCGCCGGCCCGTGGTTGACGATGGTCGGCGCCGGGGTGATGGCCCGGTACGCCAACCGCCCGGCCACGCTCATCGCCGCGCGACGCCTCGCCGACAATCCGAAGGCCGGCTTCCGGGCGATCAGCGGCATCATGCTCGCGCTCTTCGTCACGAGCGTGTCGGTCGGCGTGATCACCACGATCGTCGCCAACCGCGGCCCGGCGCCCACCGGTTCGACCGACGCGGGCACGGTGACCACCGTCTTCGACGAGAAGACAACGTCGGTGCCCGACACGCTCTTCGCCGAACTGCGGGCGATCACCGGGGTGCGCTCCGCGACCGCCATCCGCGAGAACCCGGTGGTGACCGACTCCGGCGAGGTCGGGGTGATCGCGTGCACCGACCTCCCGAGCGCGTACGGCCGGTGCGCCGACGGCGCGAGCGTCATCGAGGTGCCGTTCGGCCTCAGCCGCTGGCGGGAATCGGCATCGCCCGCGACGGTCTGGCCCGCCGCGTCGCTCACCCTCGACGAACTCCAACGGCTACCGGTCGGGGCAATGGTCGTCGGCACGGACGGCTCCGCCGCCGCCGTCGAGCGCACCCGCACCGTGCTGGAGGTCGCCCACCCGACCTTCTGGGTCGGGCCGAACGTGCCCGGCGACTTCGAGTCGGACTTCGCGAACACGCTGCGCGGCTGGGAGCAACTGGCCAACGTCATCATCATCGCCAGCCTCGCGCTCGGAGGGTGCAGCCTCGCGGTCAGCGTCATCGGCGGTCTCACCGAACGCCGACGCCCGTTCAGCCTGCTGCGCCTCAGCGGCGCTCCGGTGCGGGTCCTGCGTCGGGTGGTGGCGTTGGAGAGCGCCGTGCCGATGCTCGCCGTCGCCGCCGTCGCCATCGGCATGGGCCTCCTCGCCGCCCACCTGTTCCTCCGGGCGCAGATGGACTACACCCTCGTCGCGCCGCAGCCGGGCTTCTACGTGATCGTCGTGGTCGGGTTGGCAGCCTGCCTCGGCGTCATCGCCTCCACCCTGCCGCTGCTGGAACGCATCACCGGGCCGGAGACCGCCCGCAGCGAGTAGTCATCCCGTCGGCCCGGTGGTGGCGAGGGCCACCACCGGGCCGAGGACGAAGACGGCGGGTGGGCCGACGCCCTCCCGGGCGGCGACGGCGCCGATCTCGTCCAGCCGGGCGGGCACCGATCGCTGGTCGGGCAGCCCGGCGTCCTGCACGGCCAGCACCGGGCTCTCCGGGGCACGACCGTGCTCGATCAGCACGGTCGCGATCTTGGCGATGGTGTCGACGGCCATCAACAGCACGACGGTGCCCCGGGCCCGGGCCAGCGCCGCCCAGTCGACGAGCGAGTCGGGGTGCCCGGGCGGCAGGTGCCCCGACACGACTGTGACGTCGTGCGCCACGCCCCGGTGCGTCACCGGCACGCCGGCGAGGGCCGGTGCGGCGAGCGCGCTACTCACCCCCGGCACCACCGTCACCGGCACACCGGCCGCCACGCAGGCCTGCACCTCCTCGTGGCCGCGCCCGAAGACATACGGGTCACCGCCCTTGAGCCGGACCACGCGGCGACCGGCGCGGGCGTGCGACACCAGGGCCTCGTTGATCGCCTCCTGGGCCATCGACGGGCCACGGGGCACCTTCGCGGCGTCGACCACCAGCACGTCGGGGCGCAGCCCGGCGAGCAGCCCCTGCGGGGCGAGTCGGTCGACCACCACGACGTCCGCCGCGTCGAGCAGCGCCTTTCCGCGTACCGTGATCAGGTCGTCGGGCCCCGGCCCGCCACCGACCACGGCGACCGAGCCGTGCCCGTGGTCGTGGTGGTCGTGCCGGTGATGGTGGTGGCCGACCGGGTCGTCGGGGTGGTCGTGCGGGCGTTGCGGGCGACCCACCTTGTCCGCGAAGCCGGGCATCAGCACCCGGTACGCGCAGGTGTCGCAGTTCATCCGGATGTCCCCGCCCAGTGCCTCGGCGTACCGCTCCAGGACGAGGTCGGCGAGGGCGTCACAGTCGCCGATCACCTCGGCGACGCGGACGTCCAGGTCGGGGTGGGCGGCGGCGAACTCCGCCGACTGGGCGACGATCCGGTCCGGCAGCACACCGGCGAACAGGAAGTACGGTGCCACCACGATCCGGCGCGCACCGAGGCGGCGCAGGCGCTCCAGCACCGCCGGCACCGACGGCTGCGCCAGGGAGATGAACCCCGGCTCCACACCCGCGTAGCCGCGCCCCTCCCAGAGCAGCCGGGCGACCTTGGCGACCTCGGCGTTGGCGTCCGGGTCGGTGGACCCCCGCCCGATCAACGCCACCCACGTGCCGGCCCGGTCGGCACCAGCAAGCTCCGTGTCGGCCCGGTCGGCGCCGGCCGGTGCGGCGTCGATGCGCTGTTCGAGGGCTTCGTGCAGCAGCGGGTGAGGGCCGAGCGGGCGGCCGTAGCGGTAGCTCAGCCCGGGGTGGCGCTGCTGCTCCCGGGCCATCGCGGCGGGGATGTCGCCCTTGCCGTGACCGGCGCCGGTGAGCACCAGCGGCAGCGCCACCAGCGCCCGGTGCCCGCGGGCGACGAGCGCGCCGACAGCGTCGGTCAGCGGTGGGCGGGACAGCTCGATGAAGCCGCCCTCGACGTCGCCGATGTCACCGCGACGACGGACCCGCTCGACGAGAGCGGCGAACTGCTCGACCCCGGCCGCGCTGCGCGTGCCGTGCCCGACGACGACCAACCCGGTCATGACTTCTCCTCGACGTAGAGCAGGGCGTTGAGGGCGGCGGCGGCGACCGCCGAGCCACCCTTCTCCCCCACGTTGGACACGGCGGGCAGGCCGCTGGCCCGCAGCGCCGCCTTCGACTCGGCGGCGCCCACGAAGCCGACCGGCAGGCCGACGACGAGCGCCGGTGCGGCGTCCACTATGAGCAGTTCGACAAGCGCGGTGGGCGCGCAGCCGACCACCCAGACCGCGCCGGGCCCGACCCGTTGCACTGCGATCCGGACGGCCGCCGCCGAGCGGGTGATCCCGGCCGAGCGGCCCAGTGCGGCGGCGGCCGGCTCGGCGACCGGGCAGACCAGTTCCAGGCCGGCCCGGGTGATGCCGGCGGCGACCATCGCCACGTCGGTGACCACTGGCGCACCGGCGCGCAGCGCCGTCAGCCCCGACTCCAGGGCGGCCTCGTCGCAGACCAACTCGTCGACGTACGCGAGGTCGGCGCTGGCGTGCACCACCCGCTCGGTCACGGCGCGGCTCAGCGGCGGCAGGTGCGACAGGTCGACGCGCTCGCGCAGGATGCGGTACGACTCGGCCTCGATGGGGTGCACCACCCGGCTCATCGGGCTCCTTCACAGGGGTCGGGCTCGACGACGCGGATCGCGTCGACCGGGCAGATCTCCAGGCACTCCAGGCAGCCGGTGCACCGGTCGGCGCGGACCGTGAGGCCACCGGCGACCGGTCGGATGGCGTGCGTGGGGCAGGTGAGCAGGCAGGCGCCGCAGCCCTGGCAGGCGTCGATCGTCACGAGCGCCATCGGTACCCCCGGGGTGTGACCATCCGGCCGGCGATCAGCCGGGTGTCGCTGCTGCCCACCACCACGACGCTGTACATGTCGACGATGGCCGGGTCGAGCGTGGCCACTGTGGCGAGGTGCACCCGTTCGCCGGGGCGGCTGGCGTTGCGCACCACGCCCACCGGGGTGTCCGGTGGCCGGTGGGCGGCGAGGATGCCGAGCGCCTTGCCGAGCTGCCAGTCGCGGGCCCGGCTACGCGGGTTGTAGAAGAGCGTCACGAAGTCACCCTCGGCGGCGGCGGTCACCCGCCGCTCGATGACGTCCCACGGGGTGTGCAGATCGGACAGGCTCAGGTAGGCGTGGTCGTGGCCGAGTGGCGCGCCGAGCAGTGCCCCGGCAGCGAGGGCGGCGGTGACGCCGGGCACGCCCACCACGTCGATGCGCTCGTCGGCGTACTCCAGGGCGGGGCTGGCCATCGCGTACACCCCGGCGTCGCCGGAGCCGATCAGCGCGACCGCCCGGCCGGCGGCGGCCTCGGTGACGGCGGCGCGCGCCCGTGCCTCCTCCGCGCCCAGCCCGCTGGAGAGCACCCGGGTTCCCGGGCGGAGCACGTCGCGGACCTGCTCCAGGTACTGGTCGAGGCCGACCACCACTGCGGCGCGACGTAGCTCGGCCACCGCGCGGGGGGTGCGCAGGTCGGCGGCGCCCGGCCCGAGGCCGACGACGGCCAGCCGGCCGCGTGGCGCGTGCCGGGCCACCGCGACGGTGGTCATCGCCGTCGCGGTCTTGCCCACCAGCAGCGTCGCGCCGTCGGCCCGGCCGTCCGGGCCGAGCCGGGCCGCGGCCTCC
>NZ_JAGPXY010000111.1 GCF_018070325.1 Micromonospora sp. H61 | reverse complement strand
GTACGGCTGCCCGCCGTACGTCGGGGTCGGCGGGGCCGGCTGGTACGAGCCGCCGTAGGGCGTGCGGGGCTCGTGGCCGTAGGGCGTATCGGTCCCGCCGCCGTAGGGCGCGCCGGGCGCCGCACCGTAGGGCGGGTTGGGTGGGCCCCCGTACGGCCCAGGTCGTCCCTGCGGTGCGGGCGGGTACGACGGGCCGGCGGGCGGGTAGGGCTCCGCTGCGGGCGGGTAGGGCTGTTGCGCCGGTCGACCGGGCGTCTCGTCGGGTCTTTGCCCACGCCACGGCCCTGGGTGGCCGCTCCCCGGTTGTCCGTAGTTCGTCATGCCGCCCTCCTGCACGAGTGGTGAGAGGCCGGCCACCAAAGCGCGACGCGGGCTCCGGGGTCACCGTAGCGTGGTCCACTGATGAGCTCACCTCCACCGAGCGCCACGGCCCTCGCCGGCCGTCGTGCCAGCAGCACGCCGACAGTGATCTGGACAGCGTTGATCGTGGTCTACGTGCTCTGGGGGTCGACCTATCTGGCCATCCGGATCACCGTGGAGACGATGCCTCCGCTGCTGTCGGCCGCGCTCCGGTTCGCCGTGGCCGGCCTGGTCCTGGCGGTGGTGCTGCGACTGCGTCGAGGCCCCGGCGCGCTGCGGGTGGACCGACGGCAACTCGGCTCGGCCGCGCTGGTCGGGGTGCTTCTGCTCGCCGCCGGCAACGGCCTGGTGGTGCTCGCCGAATCGGGGCCGCCGGGAGTGGCGGTGCCGTCCGGGATCGCCGCGCTGCTGGTGGCCACGGTGCCGTTGCTGGTGGTTCTGTTGCGCTCGGCCACCGGGGATCGGCCGCCGATCTGGACGTTCGCCGGGGTCACAGTGGGCTTCGTCGGCCTCATCCTGCTGGTGCTGCCGGGCGGTGGTTCGGCAGCGGTACCGCTGGTCGGGGCGTTGACAGTGGTGGCGGCGGCCACCTCCTGGTCGGTCGGGTCGTTCCTGTCCGGACGGATCCGGATGCCCGCCGACCCGTTCGTGGCCACGGTGTACGAGATGATGGCCGGCGCGCTGGTGCTGGTGGCAGTCGCCGCCGGTCGGGGCGAACTGGCCGACTTCCACCCGGCGGCGGTGAGCACCCGGTCCTGGTTGGCGCTGGGTTACCTCATGGTGGCCGGCTCGCTGGTGGCCTTCACCGCGTACGTCTGGCTGCTGCACAACGCGCCGATCTCGCTGGTGTCGACGTACGCCTACGTGAACCCGGCGGTCGCGGTGGCGCTCGGCGCGCTGCTGGTGGCCGAGCCGATCACCCCGCAGGTGCTGCTCGGCGGTGCTGTCATCGTCGCCGGGGTCGCCCTGGTGGTGACCACCGAACGGCCGCGTCGGGCGGGCACGGGCTCACGATCGGGGGACACCCCGGTGCGCGACCGCCAGTAACGTCCGGCCCATGTCGGCCACCGCGCTGGTGTCGATCGCGCTGCTCGGCGCGCTGGTCGGCCTCGTCGTACCCCTGGTGTCGCGGCGCTTCGCCACAGCGGACCCGCGGCCACTGGCGTTTCCACCGCCGCGTCCGGTCCGGCGGCCCTGGGTCGACCCGATGGTGGCGGCCAGCGTCTTTGTCGGCCTTGCCGTCGCCGTGGGTGACGACCCGGCGCTGCCGGTCATCCTCGCGGTCGCGGCGGTTGGTCTGGTGCTGGCGCGGGTCGACCTGGCCTGTCTGCGGCTGCCCGACCCGTTGGTCCTCGTCGCCGGGCTGCTGGCCCTCGGAGGGCTGACCACCGCGGCGCTGCTGGCCGGCACTCCCGGCCGGCTGCTCGGCGCGCTGGGAGGCGCGACGGTCGCGGGCGCGGCGCACGTGCTGCTGGCCCTGCTGCCCGGCTCACGGCTGGGTTTCGGGGACGTGAAACTCGCCGCCGTCCTCGGCCTGCCGCTCGGCTGGTTGGGGTGGGAAGCCCTGCTGACCGGGTTGCTCCTGCCGCACGTGCTGCACGGCGGTCTGGTGCTCGGCCTGCTCGCCGCCCGAAAGGTGCACCGGAACACCCTGCTGCCCCTCGGCCCGGCCCTGCTGGTGGGCGCCTGGCTCGCCCCCCTCCTCACCTGACGCGCCCCCGCCCCCAACTTCGTCGATCTTGCCGTCTCTGCGCCGACATAAGGTGCATCCCTCGCACAACGACGACCGAAAGTGCAAGATCGACGGAGCATGAGGGGACCGGCGGTTAGATCAGGCGGAGTTGGCGGTCCTTGGGGCGGCGGGGTTCGGCTTCGCCGAAGCGTTCGAAGAGGCCGGGGTCGATGGTGTTGAGGAACGGTGACGGGGCGCAGTCGCGCTCGGCGCCGTGCCGGGTGCGGCGGGCGGCGTGACTGACGTACAGCCGGTCCTGAGCCCGGGTCAGGCCGACGAAGAAGAGCCGGCGCTCCTCGGCGACGGCGTCCTCGTCGGGCGTCGAGCCCGGCCAGCGCAACGGCAACAGCCCGTCCTCGACACCGACCAGGAAGACCACCGGGAACTCCAGGCCCTTCGCGGCGTGCAGGGTGAGCAGCGTGACCGCCTCGGCGCGCGGGTCGAGCGCGTCCACCTCCGCGCCGGTGGCCAACTGCGACAGGAAGGCCTCCAGGTCGTCACCGCAGCGTCGGGCCAGCGGGGTCAGCAGGTCCACTGCCGAGCGGACGTCCTCGGGACGGACCGCGCTGCTGGCGCCGTCCAGGGTGGGCACGGCGAACCGTTCCGCGACCACCTGACCGGCCAGCCGCACCCGGGCGGCAAGCGAGCCGGCCAGACCGTCGGCGTGCCGTAGCTCGCGGGCGATGGCCGCCACCCCGGGCCGATCCCGCAGCCGGTCGTGGGAACGCTTCTGCACGGGGATGTTCGCCCTGGTCAGGGCGTCCACGATCGGTGCGGCCTGCGCGTCGGTGCGGTACAGCACGGCGATGTCGGAGAACGACAGTGAGGTGGACCGGCCGTCGATGCGGCCCGAGTCCAGCGAACGGTGCGACAACCCGCCGACCAGGTCGTCGACGGTACGCACCACGAAGTCGGCCTCCTCGGCCACTGACGCCGCCGGGTAGCGCCCGACCAGCGGGGCCTCCGGGTCGAGCCGGGCCGGGTCCAGTCGCCGGCCCCGGACCAGCGAGGACGGCGCGATGGCCTGCACGGCGGCGGCCAGGATCGGGGCCGACGACCGGTAGTTGCGGTTGAGCCGGACCAGTCGGGCGTCGGTGAAGTCCTCGGAGAAGCGCAGGAAGTAGCCGACGTCGGCACCCCGGAACGAGTAGATGGCCTGGTCCGGGTCGCCGATCGCGCAGAGGTTGCCGTCGGCGGGGCTGAGCAGCCGCAGCAGCTCGTACTGCACCTCGTCGACGTCCTGGTACTCGTCGACGAAGATCCACCGCCAGCGGTCCCGGTACCGTTCGACCAACTTCCGGTCGGCCCGCAGCAGCTCCACCGGCAGGTTCACCAACTCGTCCAGGTCGACCAGGTCCTGCTTGCGCAGCAGCGACACGTACGCGGCACTGTCGTCGCCGGCCTCGGTGCGGGCCGCCGCCCGCTCGGCGTCGTCGGCGATCCGGAAGTCGGCCGGGAGACCCGCCGCGCCGGCGTTCTCCCGCAGGATGGTCAAACCCAGAGCGTGGAACGTACCCACCGTGACGTCCTCGGCGACCGGGCCGAGCAGGCCGTCGAGCCGGTGCCGCAGCTCCTCGGCGGCCCGGCGGGTGAACGTGATCGCGAGGCAGTGCTCGGGGAAGACGTTCAGCTCCGCGCAGAGGTACGCGATCCGGTGGGTGAGCGTCCTGGTCTTGCCGGTGCCCGGACCGGCCACGATGAGCAGCGGACCGCCGGGTGCGGAGGCGGCCACCCGCTGCATGGCGTCCAGTCGGTCCAGCAGGCCGGTGCCGACCTCCTCCATGCCGGAGAGCATCGGCTCGAACGGCTCGTGCGGAGACGGCGGCGACGCGATCGGCCGCGCGGGCGCCGGGACCGGCTTCCGCTTCGGCTCCGCCTTGGCCGCCGCCGGGCGCTTGGCCGGAACCCGGGGAGCCGGCTCCGCGGGTCGCCGCTGCGCCGGCACCGGTACGTCGAACAGCGTCTCCTGCGCGCCCAACTCGGCCCTGTCGAAGAGCGTGATCACGCCGTACTCGCCGTCGTAACCGGGCACCCGGCGGACGTCGCCGCGCCGCAGCCGTCCGATGCCCTCCGCGAGCAGCTCACCACCGGCCTGCGCGATCTCGGTCAGCGGCGTCGCGGTCAGGATCTCCAGCTCGGGGCCGAGTGCGGCCAGCAGCTCGTTGAGCCGCCCCTCGACCTTCTTCGACCGGGCCCCCACCTTGTTGATCTCGCCGAGGATCTCGGCCAGCGGCACCAGGTGGGTGACGTCCCGGGCGTGCGCCGGCCGGTGCCCGTCCGGGCGGTCGGCCAGCTCCTCGATCCGGCTGAGGACGCCCACGGTGAGTGGCTTGCCGCACTCGGGGCAGCGCCCGCCGGCGGCCCGGGTGCGCTCCGGAGACCAGTTGACCCCACACAGCCGGTGCCCGTCCGCGTGGTACTTGCCCTCCTCCGGGAAGAACTCGATGGTGCCGGCCAGGCCGTCACCCGTACGCAGCGCCTCCCGAACGGCGAAGTAGTCCCGTTCGGCGGTCAGCACTGTCGCCTCCCGGCCCAGAGCCGGCGGCGAGTGCGCGTCCGAGTTGGACACCAGTTGGTAACCGTCCAGGCTGCCGACCCGCCAGTTCATGGCGGGGTCGGAGGAGAGCCCGGTCTCCACGGCGAAGATGTGCTCGGCCAGGTCGGCGTAGCAGTCCGCGATCGCGTCGAAGCCGGACTTCGAACCCAGCGCGGAGAACCAGGGAGTCCAGATGTGTGCCGGCACCAGATATCCGTCCGGGCTGGCCTCCAGGGTGATCTCCAGCAGGTCGCGGGAGTCCAGTCCGAGGATCGGCCGGCCGTCGGAGCCGAGGTTGCCGATCCGGCCCAGCGCGGTGTTGAACCGGGCCACCGCGTCCAGATCCGGCAGGTAGATCAGGTGATGCACCTTGCGGGTCCGGTCGTCCCGCTTGTAGATGGTGGAGATCTCCACGCTCAGCATGAAACGGACCGGGTCCGCCTCCGCGTTCGGCGCGAGTCGGGGTGGCAGCCGTCGGGCGAGGTCCCGTTCCGCCTCCGGGTCGAGCCGGTAGAGCCCCGGTTCGGCCGGGCGCAGCGTCTCCCGCAGGTGGTCGTACCAGGCGGGGTGGGTGAAGTCGCCGGTGCCGAGCAGGCCGATGCCCTTACGCCGGGCCCACCACGCGAGGTTCGGCAGGGTGAGGTCACGGCTGCACGCGCGCGAGTACTTCGAGTGGATGTGCAGGTCCGCGACGAATGGCGGTAGGCCACCGGGGGGTACGGCGCTGAACGGGGGCACGCCGCATCCTGTCACGCCCGTCGCGCCGGCCACCCGCCGCCACGCGCGTACGTGACCTCCGCTATGCCGAGCGCAGCTCGACCAGACTGATCTGCGGCTCCGCCCCGACCCGGACCGGAGGCCCCCAGAAACCGGCGCCGTTGGTCACGTAGACCTTGGTGCCGTCGACCTCGCCGAGCCCGCTGACCACCGGCTGCTCCAGCCTGACGGCCAGGTTGAACGGCACCATCTGCCCACCGTGGGTGTGCCCGGACAGTTGCAGGTCGACGCCGTAGCGGGCTGCCTCCTTGGCCGCCAACGGCTGGTGCGCGAGCAGGACCACGGGTCGACTCGGGTCGCGGTCACCGAGGGCGGCGGCGAAATCCGGCCCGGCGGCGAGGCCGGTGCCCGCCCCGGTGAGGTCGTTCACGCCGGCCAGGTCGAGCACACCGCCCCGGGCCTGGATCTCCTGCCGCCGGTTCTGCAGCACCCGCAGACCGAGCCGGTCGACCTCCTGGACCCACTCCTCCACGCCGGAGTAGTACTCGTGGTTGCCGGTGACGAAGAAGCTGCCGTAGCGGGAGCGAAGGTCGCTCAGCGGCGCGGCGGCCGAGCCGAGTTCGGCCACGGAGCCGTCGACCAGGTCACCGACGATCGCGACGATGTCCGCGTCGAGCCGGTTGATCGCGGCGACGATCCGCTCGGTGTGTGCCCGCCCGCGCAGCGGGCCGAGGTGGATGTCGGAGACGGTGGCGATGCGCAGACCGTCCATGCTGCGGGGGAGTTTGGCCAGCGGAATCCGCACCCGGTCGAGGTGAGGTGGGCCCAGCGCCGTGCGGATGCCGTACCCGGTGACGCCGGTGGCGGTGAGGCCGGCGAAGATGGCCGCCCCACGGGCCAGCAGCAACCGACGGGACGGGTCGTGGTCCGGTGCCGCTACGGCGCCGGCGGCCGGCGGCTCGGTCGGGCCGGCGGCACCGACCAGCACCGGCTCGGGCGCGGCGGTGGTGGGCTCCGCGGCGACCACCCGGCGACGCAGCACCAGCCGGGCGACCAGCATCGGGACTTCCAGCACGACCAGTACGACCAGCAGGTAGAACATCAGCGCGAGCCACAGGTAGCCCGGCCAGGCGAGCCAGTAGAGCCCGGCCTGCGTTCCGGCGAGGGTGACCGGCACGAGCAGGGCCAGCACCAGGGCGGCGATCCCACCGACCCGTCGCCAACGGCCCGGCGTGGTGGTGTCCCGAACGAGCCGCTTCCACAGGTAGAGGTGGATGAGACCGGTGACCAGCGCCAGGACAGCCACGAACCCCAGAACCGCCATCATTGCGTGCGCCTCCCTCAGCCGCCCGCGAACGGGGGCAGGACATCGATCGTGGCCCCGGCCGGTAGGGGTGCCTGACGATCATGACAGGTGACGCCGTTCACGAGGAAACTCGCCACCCGCAGCACCCCGGCGAGCCGGTCGCCGTGGCGCCGGGTCAGCTCGGACGTGAGGTCGTCGAGTGACCGCCCGGCGGGGATGGCCTCCTCGGCGCGACCGGCGGCGGCGCGGGCGCCGGCGAAGTAGCGGATGGTCAGCTGTGGCCCCTCCACGCTCAGCCTCCGATCGCGGACATCGGGCGGGTCGGCTGGAGGAAGGTGGGGTCGTCGATGCCGTGCCCGGCGCGCTTGCCCCACATCGCGGCACGCCAGCGCCGGGCCAACTCGCCGTCGTCCGCGCCGGTGCGCAGCGCGGCGCGCAGATCCGACTCTTCCGTGGCGAAGAGGCAGGCGCGGACCTGACCGTCGGCAGTCAACCGGGTGCGGTCGCAGTCCCCGCAGAAGGGGCGGGTGACGCTGGCGATCACACCGACCCGGGCGGGGCCTCCGTCGACCAGCCAGGTCTCCGCCGGTGCCGCGCCGCGCTCGGCCGGGTCGGGGCTCAGATCGAAGACGGTACGCAACGACGCCAGGATCTCCTCGGCGGTGACCATGGTGTCGCGGGCCCAGCCGTGCTGGGCGTCCAACGGCATCTGCTCGATGATCCGCAGCTGGTAGTCGTGCTCGAGGGCGAAGCGGAGCAGCGCCGGCGCCTCGTCCTCGTTGACACCACGCATCAGCACTGAATTGATCTTCACAGGGTTGAGCCCGGCGGCCGCCGCCCCGGCGAGCCCGGCCAGCACCGCGTCGAGGCGGGGGCGGCGGGTGAGCTTGGTGAACCGGTCCGGGTCCAGGGTGTCCAGTGAGACGTTCACCCGATCCAGGCCGGCCGCCCGCAACGCCGGGGCCAGCCGGTCCAGGCCGATGCCGTTGGTGGTCAGCGAGACCCGGGGGCGCGGTGCGAGGGCGGCGACCTCGGTCACGATGTCGACCAGCCCGGCTCGGATCAGCGGCTCACCGCCGGTGAACCGCACCTCGGTCACGCCGAGCAGCTCGACAGCCACCCGGACCAGCCGGACGATTTCCTCGTCGGTCAGCAGCTCGGGGCCGGCCAGCCAGGGCAGACCTTCCGCCGGCATGCAGTAGGTGCAGCGCAGGTTGCACTTGTCGGTGAGGGACACGCGCAGGTCCCGGGCGACGCGGCCATACCGGTCGACGAGGACGCCGTCGGTCCCCGGGGCGGCGCTCACCTGTCGACCGTAGCGCGCTCGGCCCGGCTCAGGACGGCACGGGCGGTCTGGACGACCACATCTCGGTAAGTGGCACCGAAGAGTGCGGTGTGCACGAGCAGCAGATGC
Organism: Micromonospora sp. H61; assembly: GCF_018070325.1. Taxonomy (GTDB): domain Bacteria; phylum Actinomycetota; class Actinomycetes; order Mycobacteriales; family Micromonosporaceae; genus Micromonospora; species Micromonospora salmantinae. The sequence continues at coordinate 4,501 of NZ_JAGPXY010000111.1, read as the reverse complement.
AGCTGATGCACTGGCACGCGGTCACGCCAGCCGTCCGGCAGCGGCCAACTCTCCTGGTAGGCGGCCAGCACCCGATCCAGGTGGGGGATGCCGCCGAAGAGCGCGAGCTGGGCGAGATCCGTTTCCCGGTGCCCACCGTGCGCTGCCGGGTCGATGAGCCAGGCGCGGTCGTCGACCCCCCACAGCACGTTGCCCGGCCACAGGTCGCCGTGGATGCGCGCGGGCGGCTCGTCGCCGCCGAGCCCGTCGAGGCGACCGATCACCTGCTCGACCAGAGCGGCATCGGCACTGGTCAACGCGCCACCGTCGACCGAGCGTCGTAGGTAGGGGGCGAGGCGGCGCTCGGCGAACCAGGTCGACCAGCGCCCGTCGGTGAGGGTGTTGTCCGCAGGGAGCGAGCCGATGAACCCGGGCCAGCTGGCACCGAAGGCGGTCGCGCCCGCCCGGTGCAGCCCGGCCAACTCCCGGCCGAAGCGCTCCGCGGCCTCCGGCGTCGGTTCGCCGGGCTCCACCCAGTCGAGCGCCAGCAGCTCCGGCAACACCACGATCACCTCGGGTACGCCGACAGTGCCCGCCTCCCGCAGCCAGCGCAGGCCGGCGGCCTCGGCGGCGAAGAAGCCCTCCGGCGGCGGTCGGTCGGCGTCTTCAGGCCAGGACTTGGCGAAGACGGAGTGGCCGTCGTCGAGGGTGAGCCGGGCGGCCGCGCAGATGTTTCCACCGGCGACCGGCGTCTCCCGGAGCCGCTGATGGGTCCGGAAGGTCGGTAGGTGTGCCGGATGCGCGCGCAGGTACGCCAGGTCCATCAGCGCACGGTAACCGCTCCTTACGACAGCCAGGTGTCGCCCGACGACATCGGCGCTCTTTCCGCACCCGCAGGTGTGGCGCGAGCAGGGAAAACACGTTCAGTAACTGTGGATAAGCCGCGTGTCGTCCACAGGGGTGGCAGGGCCTGGTACGCCCGCCGCAGGCTTCCGACATGACCTCGACCGAACGCCCTCAGCTCGCCGTCCGCTCACCCGCCGACCTGATCGCCGCTGTGCCGTACCTGCTCGGCTTTCATCCCACCGACAGCGTGGTCGCCGTGGCGCTGGTCGGCCGACAGATCGTCTTCGCCGCCCGCGCGGACCTGCCCGAGCCGACCGAGCTGGGCGGGCTGGCCGTGCACCTGGCTGGTGTGATCCGCCGGCAGGGCGCCGAGGCCGCCACGGTTGTGGGTTACGGGCAACCGGAGCGGGTCACCCCGGCCGTGGACGCGGTGCGCGACGCGTTGAACGACTTCGGGCTGCACGTGCTCGACGCGCTGCGGGTGACCGACGGCCGCTGGTGGTCCTACCTCTGCACCGAGCCCGACTGCTGCCCGCCCGAGGGGCGCCGCTACGACCCGACCGTCAACCGGGTGACCGCCTCGGCGATCTTCGCCGGTCAGGTCGCACTCCCCGACCGGGCCGCCCTGGTGGCGCAGGTGGCACCGGTGGACGGCCCGGCCCGGGAGGCGGCCCGCACGGCCACCGCCCGCGCCGAGCTGAGACTGACCGAGCTGATCGAGCAGGCACCCGAGAGCGACCTGCTCGGGGCGCGGGCACTGCGCGCCGCCGGGGTGGCGGCGGTCCGCGAGGCCCAGCGCCGGCAGCGGCGTGGTGAGCGGCTCGACGACGACGAGGCGGCCTGGTTGAGCCTGCTGATGACCCACCTGCCGGTCCGCGATCACGCGTGGGAACGCACCGACGGCCGGGACCGGGACATCGCCCTCTGGACCGACGTGCTGCGCCGAGCCGAGCCGGAGGTGGCCGCCGCGCCGGGTGCGCTGCTGGCGTTCGCCGCCTGGCGCGCCGGACAGGGCGCGTTGGCGGCGGTCGCGCTCGAACGCACGCTGAGCCTGCACCCTGACTACTCGCTCGCCCTGCTGCTGGACGACCTGCTCCGGCGGGGCGTGCCCCCGGCCGAGTTGGACGGCTGGCCGTCGGTCGGCATGCCTGGTGTCATCCGGCCCCGCAAACGGAGCCGACGTGGCCGCCGCTGACGAGCCAGATGCGGGAGACTCCGCAGCAGCCGTATCGCAATTTCGCTATAGTCGGCTCTGGTCAGTCCTCTTCCACCCAGAGGCCGTGCCCGAACTGCGAGCCATACCCGCGATCGAGCAGGCGGCAATCGGACACGCCGTCGAAAAGCTGGAGAGCCTCGGCCCAGAAGCCAGCGTCAGTCAGCGGAACTTCGCCCGGGCCGTCGCAGCCGCAGAGCGAAGGACCAAGGACGTGGAGGCGGAGTGATGAAACGTTCCGAACTCAAGACCTCGCAGCAGGTCATCGGCGATGTCAGCCGTCAGGACCCGGTGTTCCGCGCAGAGTGGGATCGGACAGCATTCGCGCGTGAGGTCGCGCTCCGCATCGTGGGATACCGCACCGAGAACCAGCTGACCCAGACCGCGCTCGCTCGCAAGGTGGGGATGACCCAGTCAGTCATCGCGCGACTGGAGTCGGGCGACCAGCCGCCGTCGATCGCGACCCTCGTCAAGCTCTCCAAGGGCACCGGCATGGAGTTCGACGTAAAGATCTCCCGCGGTGCCGTCGAGATCGTAGCCGCATAGCCGGCGGCTTCTCGGTAGATCGAGGATCGACTCGGCTTCCTGGAAGTCGGGGTGTCCCCGATACCGAAACACCCCGCCGCTTGAACAGGTCGGGCCAGAGGTCGCCCTCGTCGCGGCCCAGGACCTCGGCGGCCTTCGACGGTTCGCGACGGCGTCGGCGATGCGGGCCTGCACGCCCTCCGTCGAAGGATGTACGCGTTGCTCCTGTCCACGGCCGACGCGGCAGGCTCACCGCCGCCGGAGAATGATCTCGTGACCGTTCTCCGCGTTGGTACGACATGACCCCCGAGTTGCTGCTGTCGCTGGCCGGGCTGGCGTTGATCGACAGCACCAGCATCGGCACCCTCTTCATTCCGGTCTGGTTGCTGCTCGCCCCCGGGCCGGTCAACGTCCGGCGGATCCTGGGCTACCTCGCCACCATCGCGGTGTTCTACCTCGGGGTCGGGCTGCTGCTGGTCTGGGGAGGCAGCAGGCTGGGCGACGCGCTGGGCGGCGCCCTGGACAACCGGGGCGTCCTCTGGGCACAACTCGTCCTGGGCGTGGGAATGCTGGCGCTCAGCTTCCGCTACGACGGCAAGCGGCGTCCCCGTACCGGTGGTGTGTTGCGCTGGCGGGACCGGGCCACCGCCGGAGATTCCTCGGCCCGCTGGTTGGTCGGGCTGGCGCTGCTCGCGGCGCTCGCCGAGGTGGCGACCATGCTTCCGTACCTCGGTGCGGTGGGCCTGTTGGCCACCTCGGGGGTGGGAGCGGCGAGCGTGGTGGGGTTGCTCACCGGATATTGCCTGGTCATGGTGCTGCCGGCGGTGTTGTTGCTGGGTGCCAGGGTGGCCCGCCCGCGACTGGTCGAGCCGGTGCTGGCCCGCCTGAACACCTGGATCGTCACGAAGGCGGGCAGCGCGTTGGGCTGGATCCTCGGCATCGCCGGTTTCCTGATCGCCCGTGATGCCGCCGCACGGCTGGCCCTGTTCGACCTGATCGACCGGATCGGTCGCTGACGGGCCGCTCGGGTCAGGCTGGCTGCTCCACTGTGATCCGGTGCGGCCCGGTGTAGACGTTCATGGTCCGTCCGCGCAGGAAGCCGACGAGTGTCATGCCCGCCTCGTCGGCCAGTTCGGCGGCGAGGGTGCTCGGGGCGGACACCGCGGCCAGCAGCGGCAACCCCGCCATCCACGCCTTCTGGGTCAGTTCGAAGCTGGCCCGCCCGGAGACGAGCAGCAGGTGCCCGGCGAGCGGCAGTCGGCGTTCCCGCACGGCCCAGCCGATCACCTTGTCCACGGCGTTGTGCCGGCCCACGTCCTCCCGGAGCACCACGAGCTCACCGTCGGGGGTGAACAGGCCGGCCGCGTGCAGCCCGCCGGTCCGGTCGAAGCCGCGCTGGGCGGCGCGCAACCGGTCGGGTAGTTCGACGAGCAGCGTGGCCGGCACGCTGAGCGGGTCGGCCGCGACCGGGAAGAGCGACCGGGTGCGTACCGCGTCGATGCTGGCCTTGCCGCAGACCCCGCAGGAGCTGGTCGTGTAGAAGTTCCGGGACGGGTCGGTGGTCGGTTCCGGTACGCCGGGGGCGAGCACCACGTCCACCACGTTGTACGTGTTCGGCGTCTCCGCGCCGGCGCAGAGTTGCGCGGTCAACACGTCGTCGGTCGACCGGATCAGCCCCTCCGTCAGCAGGAACCCGATGGCCAGGTCCAGATCGTCGCCGGGAGTACGCATGGTGACGGCGAGCGGTTGGCGTCGGCCGGGGCCGGCCGCGCCGACCCGGATCTCCAGCGGCTCCTCCACGGCCAGCGTGTCCGGTCGGCGGACCGACCCGCGCCCGGCGGTCGCCGCGTCCAGGTCGATCCGGAGTACGCCCCGTCGATCAGTTGCCCGTCCCATCCCGCCATCCTCCACCCCCCGCCGGCACCCCCACCCCCATAC
>NZ_JAGPXY010000110.1 GCF_018070325.1 Micromonospora sp. H61 | reverse complement strand
ACGCCGACACCAAGCAGACCGACACCCTGCGCGCCGACATCGTCCGCACCGTCGACGACGGCCGCGCCGTGGTCGCCAACATCGCCGGCACCAGCACCGACACCGACGGCGTCACCCACTCCTACGAGGGCGGGCACTACATCAGCGTCGTCGGCTACCGCGACAACGGCAACACCGTCAAGATCGCCGACTCCGCCGATGCGAACACCGCCTCCTACTGGATCAGCACCGAACACCTCGCGGACTGGATCGCCACCCGCGGCTACGCCACCAGCTGACCACACACACCCAGCACACACCGAAGGGCCGGACCCCCACCAGGGTCCGGCCCTTCGTGCACGCCCAGGTCAGTGCTCGTTGCCCGCCCGCACCGACTCCACACCGGGCGCAACCGCAGCCGACTGACCACCGGAAGCCACCTGGGCCGTCTCCACGCCGGAAGGCACCTCGGTCGCCGTCATGTCAGCGGCGCCGTCGGCCGACGTGACGCGGTGCGCGCGGCGGCGCAGCCACCAGGTGCTGCCGAGCCCGGCGAGCACCGCGAGGACCAACCCGGCCCAGGAGATGTCCTTCAGCCAGTGTTCGGCCGCCCGGCCGACGGAGTAGAGCAGGTACGTCGTGCCGAAGGCCCAGACCAACCCGCCGGCCGCGTTCGCCACCAGGAAGCGGCGGTACGGCACGTGCAGCGCCCCGGCGAGCGGCCCGGCCAGGATCCGCAGCAGTGCCACGAACCGACCGAAGAAGACCGCCCAGACGCCGTGCCGCGCGAAGCTCTGTTCGGCGCGGGCGAGCTGTGCCGGGCCGAGGTGCTTGGGGAACCGTCTGCCCAGCCGGGCGAGCAGCGGACGACCGCCGCGTCGGCCAATCGCGTACCCGACGGAGTCGCCGACGATGGCGCCGAACGCCGCCGCGCTGGCCACCCACTCCGGCTCGACCACTCCGGTGGCGGCGAGCAGGGCGGAGCTGACCAGGACGATCTCGCCGGGCAGCGGGACGCCCATGCTCTCCACGCCGATCACGCCGGCGACGAGCAGGTAGACCACGCCCGGAGGCAGTGCCGAGAGCCAGTGCTGAACGTCGATCACTCGGCACCCCTTCCGAATCGGCCCCGACCCTACCCCGCCGACCCGACGGCGCGGCGTGGTCGTGGGTCACCCGACCCGTGACGCCGGGTTGCGCATATAGCAAGACGGACGTACGGTTTTGTTGGAAGCGGAATCGGGCGGTAAGTGTCACCTAACCTCGGCGGCACCCCGACCGGTGCGACAGACTGCTCAGGACTACTCACGGTCGCTGGTGTGAAGGAGTACGACGTGGCGAGCCTCGACACCTTCGGTGCGAAGACCCAGCTACGCGTCGGAGACGCGAGCTACGAGATTTTCAAGATCGACAAGGTGGACGGCCACGCGCGGTTGCCGTACAGCCTGAAGATCCTGCTGGAGAACCTGCTGCGGACAGAGGACGGCGCGAACATCACCGCCGACCACATCCGCCAGCTCGGCGGGTGGGACTCCACCGCCGCCCCGAGCGTGGAGATCCAGTTCACCCCGGCGCGGGTCCTGATGCAGGACTTCACCGGCGTGCCCTGCGTGGTCGACCTGGCCACCATGCGCGAGGCAGTGCGTGACCTGGGCGGCGACGCCAGCAAGGTCAACCCCCTCGCCCCGGCCGAGTTGGTCATCGACCACTCGGTCATCGCCGACCTGTTCGGCCGCGAGGACGCGTTCGCCCGCAACGTCGAGCTGGAGTACGAGCGCAACAAGGAGCGCTACCAGTTCCTGCGCTGGGGTCAGTCCGCGTTCAACGAGTTCAAGGTCGTCCCGCCGGGCACCGGCATCGTGCACCAGGTCAACATCGAGTACCTGGCCCGCACCATCATGGAGCGGGGCGGCCAGGCGTACCCGGACACGGTGGTCGGCACCGACTCGCACACCACCATGGTCAACGGCCTGGGCGTGCTGGGCTGGGGCGTCGGCGGCATCGAGGCCGAGGCCGCGATGCTCGGCCAGCCGGTCAGCATGCTGATCCCCCGGGTGGTGGGCTTCAAGCTCTCCGGTGAGATGCCGGCCGGCACGACCGCCACCGACCTGGTGCTGACCATCACCGAGATGCTGCGCAAGCACGGTGTGGTCGGCAAGTTCGTCGAGTTCTACGGCCCCGGCGTGGGCGCCGTGCCGCTGGCCAACCGGGCCACCATCGGCAACATGTCCCCGGAGTACGGCTCCACCGTGGCGATCTTCCCGATCGACGCGGAGACGATCCGCTACCTGGAGCTGACCGGCCGCGACGCGGCGCAGGTCGCGCTCGTCGAGGCGTACGCCAAGGAGCAGGGCCTCTGGCACGACCCGGACGCCGAGCCGGACTACTCCGAGCGCCTGGAGCTGGACCTCGGCTCCATCGAGCCGTCGCTCGCCGGCCCGAAGCGCCCGCAGGACCGGGTGCCGCTGGGTGCCGCGAAGACGTTGTTCCGCTCCGCGTTGACCGACTACGTGGCCGACGACTCCGTCGGTGAGCGCGACCTCAAGCCGGGTGTCCCCCGCGAGGAGCTGCCGCGTGGCGCCAACGGCCCGGCCGACGAGGCCAGCGCCGAGTCCTTCCCGGCCAGCGACCCGCCGGCCAACGAGTTCAGCGACCCGGCCGACGAGCCTCGTGACCTGGAGACCGCTGCGGTCGGCGCGGGTGGCCGGGCCAGCAACCCGGTTCGGGTCACCGGCGCGGACGGCGTCGAGTACGAGCTGGACCACGGCGCCGTGGTGATCGCCGCGATCACCTCCTGCACCAACACGTCCAACCCGCAGGTGATGATCGGTGCCGCGCTGCTGGCCCGCAACGCCGTGGAGAAGGGCCTGACCCGCAAGCCGTGGGTGAAGACCACCCTGGCGCCCGGGTCGAAGGTCGTCATGGACTACTACGAGCGGGCCGGCCTCACCCCGTACCTGAACAAGCTCGGCTTCAACCTGGTCGGCTACGGCTGCACCACCTGCATCGGCAACTCGGGCCCGCTGCCCGAGGAGGTGTCCGCCGCGGTCAACGAGCACGACCTGTCGGTGGTCTCGGTGCTCTCCGGCAACCGGAACTTCGAGGGCCGGATCAACCCGGACGTCAAGATGAACTACCTGGCGTCGCCGCCGCTGGTGGTCGCCTACGCCCTGGCCGGCACCATGGACATCGACCTGGCCAACGAGCCGATCGGTGAGGACACCGAGGGCAACCCGGTCTACCTGCGCGAGATCTGGCCGAACAGCGCCGAGATCCAGGACGTCATCGCCCAGGCGATCGGCGCCACCGGTTTCAGCGCCGCGTACGCCGACGTCTTCGCCGGCGACGAGCGGTGGCAGTCGCTGCCGACCCCGACCGGCGACACCTTCGCCTGGGAGAACGACTCCACCTACGTGCGCAAGCCCCCGTACTTCGAGGGCATGCAGCAGGAGCCGAGCCCGGTCGTCGACATCTCCGCTGCCCGGGTGCTGGCCAAGCTGGGTGACTCGGTGACCACCGACCACATCTCGCCGGCCGGCGCGATCAAGGCGGACTCCCCGGCCGGCTCGTACCTGGCCGAGCACGGCGTGCCGCGCCACGAGTTCAACTCGTACGGTTCCCGCCGGGGTAACCACGAGGTGATGATCCGGGGCACCTTCGCCAACATCCGGCTGCGCAACCAGCTGGTGCCCGGGGTGGAGGGCGGCTTCACCGTCAACCACCTCACCGGCGAGCAGACCTCGATCTACGACGCCTCGGTGGCCTACCAGGAGGCCGGCATCCCGCTGGTCGTGCTGGCGGGCAAGGAGTACGGCTCGGGCTCGTCGCGGGACTGGGCGGCCAAGGGCACCATGCTGCTGGGCGTCCGGGCGGTCATCGCCGAGTCGTACGAGCGGATCCACCGCTCGAACCTCATCGGGATGGGCGTGCTGCCGCTGCAGTTCCCGGTGGACGTCACCGCCGAGTCGCTCGGCCTGACCGGCACCGAGACGTTCACCATCACCGGGGTGACCGCCCTGAACGACGGTGAGACCCCGCGCACCGTGCAGGTCAGCACCGACACCGGCGTGGAGTTCGACGCCGTGGTGCGGATCGACACCCCCGGTGAGGCGGACTACTACCGGCACGGCGGCATCCTGCAGTACGTGCTGCGCCGCATGATCGCCGACTGACGTACCGACGTCCGGCGAAAGGGCCGCTTTCCGCGCTTGCGGGGGGCGGCCCTTTCGTTTCTCCTCGCTCTCGACTCGGCAGTGGCCTCCATCGGCCCGGTCGTGGCGCCGGGCCGCACGGGTTGTCGCCGCCTTCGGTGGGCAGCCGGGCCCGCCGCCCGGTTCAGGTTGCGTCCTTTGCTCTGCACCCGCCCGCGCACCACGAACGGCCCGTAACTGGCGCGTGGGCGGGTGCAGAGCAAAGGACACGAGGAGCACCTGCACCGCCGGGCCGGATGGTGCGAGGGGCGGGTCAGCAGCGCACGCCCCAGCTCAGCGCAGCCGCAGTGCGACCGCCCGTGCTTCCTCGTCGGTGAGGGGCAGGAACCAGAGGAAACGGCGGACGATGGCGACCGGGTCGGGTCCGCCGGGCTGGCCGCGCAGGTCGCGGATCGCCCGGCGGGTGATCCGGGAGAACTCGGGGATCAGTGTCGCGCGACGGGCCGCGTCCGTCGGGGTCGCTCGCAGCACCGGGCAGGGCCAGTCCCTACCGCAGGCGTCGCACGTCCACAGCGGGCCGTCGGCGGTGTGCGCGACCGGCGGGTCGCACCGGGACCGCCAGCGTGATTCGGGTACGACGTTCTCCGCGCGACCGGGACCACGGTGCGGCGGGTGCCGTGGCCCGGTCGGGCCGGCGACGTTCGCACGGGGCGAGGCCGGTTGCCCCGGTCGATTGCCCGGCCGATGTGGGCGGTTGCAGGACCTGTCGTCGGCCATCCGGTGCTCCCTCTTCGATGCTGTCTACACAGCACCCTGCCGAGGGTTGCCAAGCGATCACACCGCGTAGAAGTATTTCCTTCCGACGTCTGGAACGTTCTGGAGGGTCTGGGGATGAATCGAGCAGTACAGGCGGCGATGGCCGAGAGGGGCCACACAGCGGACAGTCTCGCTGCGCAGATTGGTGTCGATCCGAAGACGGCCGCCAAGTGGGCGAGCACGGGACGAATTCCGCAGACGCGTCACCGCGCGCGGGTCGCCGAGCTGCTCGGCCGGAACGTCGACGAGCTGTGGCCGGACGCGCTGAAGCGCCGGACGCCGGCCTGGTTCCGGCCCTGGGCCGAGATCGAGCGCGAGGCACTGTCGCTGCGGTGGTTCGAGCTCGCGTGGATACCGGGCCTCTTTCAGACCAAGGCGTACGCGCTGGCGACGCTTGTCGGTGAGGCGCTGACACCGGCCGAGGCCGACAACCTCGCCGAGGCGCGGCTGGGCCGGCAGGCCATCCTGCGCCGGGAACGCCCGCCGCTGCTCGTCGCGGTCCTCGACGAGGGAGTCCTGCGGCGCACCCTCGACGGCGACCGGGCCATGATGCGGGAGCAGTGCGAGCGGCTGGCCGAGCAGGCCACGCTGCCGAACGTGTCACTGTTCGTCGTGCCCACCGACGTCGGCATGTATCCAGGCCTCGGTGGGCCGTTCACAGTGGCCGAGATGCCGGACGGGGCCCGGGTCGCGCACGTCGACAGCCAGGCGCAGGCGCAACTCATCGACAGGGTTGCCGACGTTGCTACGCTCGATCGACGGTGGGAACGAATTCGCGACGGCGCCCTGTCGCGGGCACAGTCCCTCAATCTCATCAGGGAAGCGGCGGCATCATGGACCTGACCGGCGCTCGGTGGCGCAAGAGCAGCAAGAGCGGCAACAACGGCGGAAACTGCGTCGAGGTGGCCGATAACCTCGCGGGCGTCATCGGCGTACGTGACTCGAAGGACCCGGCCGGTCCGGCGCTCGCCTTCGACCCGGCGGCCTGGACCCGGTTCCTGGTGTTGGCCAAGCGCGGCTGACCCCCCACTGCCCTACCGGGCGAGTTCGTCGGCCCGGTCGAGCAGCGCACGACGCTCGGCGGTTGAGCCCACAGCTGCCGCCGCCTCCCGGAAGAGTCCTGCCGCACGCCGCCGGTCGCCCTGCCGGGCCACCAGGTCGGCCTGCACCGCCACGGCGAGCGGATAGCCGTCCAGCCCGCCGCCGGCGCGCGCCGCGTTGAGCACTACCAACCCGGCGGCCGGCCCGTACGCGTACCCGTGTGCGACCGCACGGTTGAGCGCGATCACCGGCGAGGGGCGGAGGTCGGCGAGCGCGTCGTAGGCCCCCGCGATCGTCGACCAGTCGGTGTCGTCGGCCGAGGCCGCGGTGGCGTGACAGGCGGCGATCCTGGCCTGCCACGCGTACGGCCCGTCGTGGCGTACCCGATCGAGGGCGACCAGGGCCTCGGCGATGGCGGCACGGTCCCACCTGTCGCGGTCCTGCCGCTCCAGGGTGAGCAGGTTGCCGTCGGCGTCGCGGCGGGCGTCCCGACGGGAGTGTTGGAACAGGCACAGCGCCAGCAACGCCGCGACCTCGGACTGGTCGGGCATCAGCCGGTCGAGCAGTCGGACCAGCCGGACCGCCTCGTCGGCGAAAGCCGGCTCGCCGTCGGCGACGTAGCCCCGGGTGAACAGCAGGTACAGCACGGCGAGGACGCCGGGCAGCCGCTCGGTCAGCGCCGGCCCGCTCGGCACCCGGTACGGGATGCCGGCCTGGGTGATGCGGGTGCGCGCCCGGGTCAACCGGCGGGTCATCGTCGACTCGCTGACCAGCAGCAGGCGCGCGATGTCGGCGGTCGGCACACCGCAGACCGTTCGCAGCGTCAACGCCACCCGGGCCTCGATCGCGAGCGCCGGATGGCAGCAGGTGAAGATGAGACGCAGCCGGTCGTCCACCACGTCCTGCCCCGCCTCGGGCTCGGGCTGCGCCTCGTCTCGCGTGAGCAACGCCAGGTCGTGCAGCTTGAGCCGCTCCACTGTGGCCCGACGCAGCACGTCGATCGCCCGGTTGCGCGCCACCGTCATGAGCCAGCCGCCCGGGTTGGCCGGCACACCGTCGGTGGGCCAACGCTCCAGCGCGACGGTCAACGACTCCTGGGCGCAGTCCTCGGCCAACGCCCAGTCCCCGGTCACCCGGATCAGGGTCGCGACGATCCGGGGGTACGCCTCGACGCTGGCGGCCGCGACGGCCTCCGCCGCCGCCGCGCCGGCCGGTGCCGGGTTGCGCACCGGCCGGCGCTGCGGGGTGGACAACCTCGTCAGTCGGACAGGTCCGCGAACGGACGCAGTTCCAGTCGTCCTACGCGGGCCATCGGGTGGGTGCGGGCCACCTCGATCGCCTCGTCCAGGTCGGCGCAGTCGAGCAGGTCGAAGCCCACGATCACCTCGGCGGTCTCCGCGAACGGCCCCTCGGACACGAGCAGCTCACCGTCGCGAACACGGACGGTGGTGGCCGCGCTGGGCGACGCGAAGACGTTGCCGGTCAGGCGGCGGCCCCGAGAGTCGTTCTCCGCCACCCACTTCTCGATGTCGGGTAGCTCGGTGGGGTCGGTGTCCGGCTCGGTGTCGCTGCAAACGAACATCATGTACTTCATCTGGTCGCTCCCTGGTGTCTCGGGGTGTCGCCAGCATGACGATCGGCGGGCGGCGTTCCGGACACCCTCCCCCGAAAAACTCTGGTCAGTCTCCGCTGGCGGCGCGGCGGCGGGCCTCGCGGGTCTTCATTGCGTGCTCCATCAGCGTGACGAGCACCTCCTTGCTGGACTCACGCTGCCGGGCGTCGCAGAGCAGGACCGGCACACCCGGGTCCAGGTTCAGCGCGGCCTGCACCTCGTCGAGTCGGTACTTCCGGGCGTCCTGGAAGCAGTTCACCGCCACCACGAAGGGTGTGCCCCGACCCTCGAAGTAGTCGATCGAGGGGAAGCAGTCGGCGAGCCGGCGGGTGTCGGCCAGCACCACAGCGCCGATCGCCCCCAACGCCAGCTCGTCCCAGACGAACCAGAACCGGTCCTGCCCCGGCGTGCCGAACAGGTACAGCACCAGGTCGTCGCTGATGGTGATCCGGCCGAAGTCCATGGCCACGGTGGTGGTGGTCTTGCCCTCCACCCCGGACAGGTCGTCGATGCCGACCCCCGTCTCCGTCAGCACCTCCTCGGTGCGCAACGGCCGGGTTTCGCTGACCGCGCCAACCATTGTCGTCTTGCCCACGCCGAAGCCGCCCGCGACCAGGATCTTGATCGCGGTGGGCAGTGGCGTCGCTCCCGCCGGCCGGTCAGAGTGCCCGTAGTCCATTGATTACCGCCTCGAAGATGCTGTTGTCGGGAAGACCGGCCGTGGTCTGCGGCTCGCGGACCTGCACCAGGCTGCGGGCCGCCAGATCACCGAGGAGCACCCGGATGGTGCCCACCGGCAGGTCGAGATGGGCGGCGATCTCGGCGACGGACTGTATGCGTTGGCACAGCCCGACGATCGCCAAATGCTCGGGACCGAGACCGACCTCGGGCGTGACCTCGGCTCGGGTGGCCGTGACCAGGGAGATCAGGTCGAATGTGCCGGTGACCGGGCGGGCCCGACCACGCGTCATCGCGTACGGACGCACCACCGGACCCGCGTGGTCATCCACCCACTGATGGTCTGCGGACTCCCCCTGGACCGTCATCGCCGCTACCTCTCGCCGACCTGCTGATCGGTGCCGCGCGACGGCGACGCGACGTACTTGCCGACGCGGGTGACCAGCATCGCCATCTCGTAGGCGATCAGGCCGACGTCGGCGTCCTCGCTGGCGAGTACGGCCAGGCAGGCGTTGCGGCCGGCCGCGGTGACGAACAGGAACGACGACTGCATCTCGATGATGGTCTGCTGCACCTGTCCACCACCGAAGCGCTTGCCGGCGCCTCGGGCGAGGCTCTGGATGCCGGCCGCCATCGCTGCGAGGTGCTCGCCGTCGTCCCGGCTCAACCCCTGGGAGGAGGCCATCAAGAGGCCGTCGGTGGAGAGCGCGACCGCGTGTTCGGCCTGCTTCACCCGGCCCACCAGGTCATCCAGCAACCACGTCAGGTCGGCGCTCGAAGCCGTCTTCTGGGTCACTTCGTCGTCCTCTTCTCGCCCGGCTGTGCGCCGTTGTTCGTCTGGGGCTCGACCGTCACACCGCGCGGCAACCCGCGTCGTCGGTGCTCGGTCAGGTCGCTTGTGGATCCTCGTCGGTCGGCTCGGACGGCGTCGCCGCCGGGGCGCCGGAGGCGCCGCCGAGCAGCCGAGCCGCGTCGGTCCGCCCACGCCGGGTGCCGGTCTGGTAGGAGCTCATCATCCGGCGAACCTGCTCCGGTGGGCGCACCACATCCTCGTCGTCGGTTTCGGACACCGCCGGGTCGTCTCGCAACTCGGGAACGATGTTCGCCTGTCGGACCCGGACGGGCAGGCCGGAGTCGGTCCGCTCCGCCTCGGCGCGGGCGGGCGCCGGGCCACCGTCGCCGGCCGGGGCCGGCTCTCCGTCGGGGGTCTCCGGGCGGGTGCGGTCGACGGCGGGCAGGCCGGTGGGCACGGTCGGGGCTTCCAGGGCTGGTTGAGCCGGCCCGCGCCGGGCGCGGGTGGGCAGGTCGGGGGTGCCGGTTGCCGGGGTGGTCCGCTGTCGGGTGGGGAGAACGGTGTCCGCCTCGACCTCCTCGTCCGTCGCCGGCGCTGTGGTGTCGGCCGGCATCGGCGCCACCGAGGTCACCGCCGCCTCCGAAGCGGTGGTCGTCGGTGTGGCGAGCGCGACCGGTGTGAGGGTCGCCGGACGGCCGCTGTCCTTCGCGGGCGCCGACGGCATCGCGATGGCCGAGCCGGTCCGGAACGAGCCGGAGTCCTCCGGGGAGGCGCCGGCCTCGGTGACCAGCTCCAGCGGGATCAGCACGACCGCTGTGGTGCCGCCGTACGCGGATTCCTTGAGCCGTACCCGCACGCCGTGCCGTTCGGTCAGCCGGCTCACCACGTAGAGCCCGAGGCGGGCGGCGTTGGCGAGGTTCAGCTCGGACTGGTCGACGATCCGGTGGTTCGCCGCGGCCAGGTCCTCCTCGCTCATGCCGAGGCCCCGGTCCTCGATCTCGATGGCGAAGCCGTTGGAGACCAGTTGGCCGCGGACCTCGACTGTCGTGTGTGGCGGGGAGAACGACAGGCCGTTCTCGATCAGCTCGGCGAGCAGGTGGATGACGTCGCCGACCGCGCGGCCGGCGAGCGAGACCGGCCCGAGCGGAAGCACGTTGACCCGGGTGTAGTCCTCCACCTCGGCCACGGCGCCGCGTACCACGTCGACCACCGGGACGTTGCGCCGCCAGGCCCGACCGGGGGTGGAGCCGGAGAGCACGATCAGGTTTTCCGCGTTGCGCCGCATCCGGGTGGCCAGGTGGTCGACCCGGAACAGGTCCTCCAGTTCCTCCGCGTCGTGCTCGCGGCGCTCCATCGCGTCGAGCAGGGTGAGCTGGCGGTGGACGAGTGCCTGCGTGCGTCGGGCCAGGCTCAGGAAGACCTCGCGGACGTTGCGACGCAGGTCGGCCTGCTCGACGGCGGTGCGCAGCGCGGTCTCCTGGACCGCGTTGAACGCCTTGCCGACCTGGCCGATCTCGTCGGTGCCGAACTCCAGCGGGGGTGCCTCGGTGGCGACATCGACCTCCTCGCCTCGGCCGAGCCGCTCGACCACGCGGGGCAGCCGCTCGTCGGCGAGCTGCCAGGCGGCCTGCCGCAGCCGCTCGAGCTGGCGCATGATGGTCCGGGCCGTGGTGATGGAGACGACGACCGAGGCGATGACGGCGAGCAGGCCGAGGCCGGTGGCGAGCACCAGCCGGACGACGACCATCACGGCGACGCCGGTGGCCCGGTCCACGATGCCCTCACCGCCGGCGGTCACGACGTCGTTCACCTCGGCCAGCGCCGGCTCGACAGTGCCCCGCCACTGCTCGGCACCGACCGGCAGCTGGGTCGACGGCCGGCCCTCGCGGATGATGCTGTCCTGCACGGCGCGCAGCCGGGTGAACGCCTCACCCTCGACGAGCTGTTGGTAACGGCGCTGGTCGGCGTCGGCGAGCCGGACCCGGGTCTCCTCACCGAGGAACCGCTCCGAGCCCACCAGCGCGACGTAGCGGGCGTATTCGGCGCCGCTCATCCGACCGTTGCCGAAGAGGCCGCTGAGCAGCGCGTCCTCCTGGGAGATCAGCTCCTTCATCCGGTTGAGCTGGATCAGGGCAGCGGCCTCGCCGGCGATCTGCTTGTCGTCCAGGCTGCCCGTCACGTCGTAGATCTGGAAGATCGACTCGATAGTGTCGGTGTACGCCTCGGCGGCGGCGATCCGGTCGATCTTGCGGTCCAGCACTTCCGCGCGGGTCCGCTCCAACCCGTTGACCTGGGCGATCGTCATACCGAGCTGCGTGTCCAGTGCGGAGCTGCCGGCGACGTCGACCTGCCAGTTGCGCACCGAGGCGGCGAAGTCGGCGGCCAACTGCGCGGTCTTGCGCTGCTCGGCCTCGAGCGCCGTCCGCTGCGCGGCCTCGGGGTTGCTCAGGTACGCCTGGGTCAATCGCCGCTCCACCTGGAGCTCCTGCAAGAGCGGCTCGCTCGGCGTGTAGACCTTGCTGTTGAGCAACTGGACACCGAGCAGGTTGAACCCGTCACGCAGGGTCACCCACGCCGCGAACATCCAGAGCGCGACCAGGGAGAGCAGCAGGGCGACAACCTTGGTGCGGATACTCGTACCGCGAGAACGCATTGAACCGTCCCAGGCTGGGCGTTGACTCAGCTCATCAACGAATGATCAGAGGGGGCGACGTCCCACCACAGCGGGGCATCCGGGCTGAGGCTCTGCGTACGCTAGCAGTGTCCACACAACCCCTCAAGTTGCTGTTTTTGTTGACTGGTAACCGCAATCCACCACCGATCGGTCCACGCCCGAGGCACGAACGCCGGCCAGTCGGCAGGCGGCGAGCACAGTGGCGCGAACGATGACGGTCGGACAGTACAGCTCCTTGCCGTACCACAGTGGAGGGTGCTCCCGGTCGGCGGATTCGTGCAGGTAGGCGTGCCCACGCGCCACGGCGTCGTCGACCCGTGGCACCGTCGTCGGCACCGTCAGCAGCACCTGGAGGGCGTACGCGGTCTCCTCGGCGGTGCCGTCCCACCGCCCCCACGAACCGTCCGCGCGCTGGCTGCTCAGCACCCAACCGGCCGCCCGATCCACCGCCTCGGCGGCGGCCGCGCCCCGCCCGAACTCGGCCAGTGCCAGCACGCAGCAGGCGGTGGCGTAGTACGGCGAGGCGTGCCACCGGTCCTGCCAGGCGCCGTCAGCGCGCTGATGCCCGGTCAGCACCGCGCTCAGCCGGTCGACCGCCCGGTGATAGCGCCCGTCCGCGTCCGGGTGCCGGATCAGGTGCTGACCGAAGGCGTCCAGCACGTGGGCGTTTGTGGTGACCGAGAAGCCGTCCTCCCCCGGCCAGGTGCAGAAACCGTCAGTCGTCTCGTACGCCCACAGGCTGGCCGGGTCCGCCGGACGGTCGAGCCGGGCCAACGCGTCGAGGGACACCGATGTGGTGTCGGCGTCGGTCGGCAGTCCGTCGCCGGTGGCGATTCCCTGGCCGGTGGTGGCAGCGGTCAGGCTCTCCAGGACGGAGGCCGGCGGGTTGACAGCGATCCCGGCGCGACGCAGGCCGCTCAGCACCCAGGCCCGCTCGAAGACGGTGATCGGTGCCGGGCAGGGTACCGGGCCGTCTCCGTCGCGGATCAACGCCAGCAGGAAGGCGTGCGCGGTGGGGCCGGCGGCCGGGCCGGCCGCGGTCAGCCAGGCCGCGGTCGCGGCGGGTGAGGCGCCCACCGCGGTGAGCGTGGGGCCGGCGTCGGTGGGTGTCGCGTCCAGGATCTCGTAGAAGTGGGCCAGCTTCGGTGGCAGCGTCGCTCCGGCGGCCACAGCGGACCGCACCGCGCGCAGCCGGTCCCGCTTGAGCCCGGTGGGCAGCGGCAACGGCGGGCGGGGCAGTTGGGCGGCGGTGGCCCGCTCCAGCCCGGCGAGCCGGTCGTTGATCGTGTCGACCAGCGCCGGACCGATGAGGTCCAGCGCGGGGGTGTCCGGCAGAGTCCGGGCGTCGGTGGGGAGCAGCGTGCCGACGAGCGCGCCGAGCCCACGGGCCACCGGGGCGAGCAGTTCCGTCCCGGCCCTGCCGTCGGCCAGTGCCGCGAGCAGCGCGTCGGTGGCGCTCAGCGTCGGCACCAGGGCGTACCG
>NZ_JAGPXY010000011.1 GCF_018070325.1 Micromonospora sp. H61 | reverse complement strand
CCCCGACCTCGCCGATCCGGCCGGTCGACCCACCGAAGCCACACCGGCAGCGGACCTTACCGCCACCAGCCGGCGCACCCGAGCAGCCCGCCGCCCCACCCGCCCCACCCCCGACTAGGTCCACCCCACCCCCAACCCACCCTGGCCCCCCGAACCACCCTCTTGATCATGAAGTTATTGCCACCTCACTCGGCGTGTCATGGCAATAACTTCATGATCAACGCGTTCGGGGTGGGGGTTTGGGTGGGTGGGGTCAGGTGGTTGGCCAGGTGTGGACGGGTTGGTTGGTGCGCTGGAGTTCGGCGTAGCGCTGGACCATGTGGTGTAGCGCGGCCGTCCGGTCCATGCCCTGGTGCCGCTCCGCCGCCCAGACCGCCTCGGTCTGCCAGACGGCGCCGTTGCGGCCGGTACGGCAGCGCTGCTCGATGATGCCGAGCAGCCGGTCCCGCTGCGCCGGGGCGACACCGAAACCGTCCAGGCCGGTGGCGGCGGTGGGCAGCAGCTGGTCCAGGACCAGCTTGGTGACCGGCACGTCGCCGAGCCCGGGCCAGTGCAGCACGGCGTCGAGGCCACGTCGGGCGGCGGCGTGGAAGTTCTCCTCGGCGGAGCTGAAGGTGAGTTGACTCCAGATCGGTCGGTCGGCCTCGGCCAGACCGCGTACCAGCCCGAAGTAGAAGGCCGCGTTGGCCAGCATGTCCACCACGGTCGGACCGGCCGGCAGCACCCGGTTCTCCACCCGCAGGTGGGGACGGTCGTTCATGATGTCGTAGACCGGACGGTTCCAGCGGTAGACGGTGCCGTTGTGCAACCGCAGCTCCCCGAGCTGTGGCACACCACCGGCGTGCAGGACCTCCACCGGGTCCTCGTCCTCGCAGATCGGCAGCAGCGGCGGGAAGTACCGGACGTTCTCCTCGAACAGGTCGAAGATCGAGGTGATCCACCGTTCGCCGAACCACACCCGCGGCCGTACGCCCTGGGCCTTCAGCTCGTCCGGGCGGGTGTCGGTGGCCTGCTGGAACAACGCGATCCGCGTTTCGGCCCACAGTTGGCGGCCGTACAGGAAGGGGCTGTTCGCCCCGACCGCCACCTGCACGCCGGCGATGGCCTGGGACGCGTTCCAGTAGTCGGCGAAGCTGTCCGGGGCGACCTGGAGGTGGAACTGGAGGCTCGTACAGGCGGCCTCGGGGGCGATCGAGTCGGTGTGCGTGCGCAACTGCTCGACGCCGCGAATGTCCAGCTCGATGTCCTCGCCCCGGGCGCCGACGATCTGGTCGTTGAGCACCCGGTAACGCTCGTTGGTGGAGAGGTTGTCCTCGACCAGGTGCCCCTCGGTGAGGGTGGGCAGGATGCCGACCAGGACGATCTTCGCGTCGGACCTGGCGGCACGCTCGTCGGCCCGGGAGAGGCTGCCGCGCAGGTCGTGCTCGTAGTCGGCGAAGCCGGTGCCCTCGATCAGTCGGGGCTCGGCGTTGAGCTCCAGGTTGAACTGCCCCAACTCGGTCTGGAAGAGGGGGTCCGCGATGTCGGCGAGGATCTCCTCGTTGCGCATCGCCGGCTCGGCGGCCGAGTCGACCAGGTTGAGTTCGATCTCCAGGCCGGTCATCGGCCGGTCGGCGTCGAAGCCGAAGTCGTCAAGCATCAGGGCGAAGACGTCCAGGCACCGCCGCACCTTCTGCCGATATCGGACGCGATCATCCCGGGTGAAGGCGCCCTCTGAGACGTCCCTGCCCATGTGTCCTCCCGACGGCCGGCGCGGTCGGGATCATGCCGTCCCGGAAGCGCTTTGTGAAGCATCCACGGTAAGAGCGCCCACCTGACCGGGGCCAGAGGCCGACGGCAGTGATGCGACGTCGACCGGGAGGACGCGCTCGTGGCGCCATCTGTACCCCGTCGTCGACCGACTGGACCCGATTGCGGTGCGAACAACCCGTGACAATTACCACCAGCGGGAACGACGCAGGGCCCGCGCCGACGTGCGGCGCGGGCCCTGCGTACCGGATCGCCGGGAGGATTCCCCCACCTGGCCCTCCGGCGATCCCTGGGGATCAGGCCTGACGGACGGCCTCGCCCTCGATCTCGATCTTGATCTTGCGGCTGACCAGCACGCCCCCGGTCTCCAGGGCGACGTTCCAGGTCAGGCCGAACTCCTCGCGGTCGATCTCGGTGCTCGCGGAGAAGCCGAAGATGTCCTGGCCGAACGGGCTCCGGCCGACACCCTCGAACTCCACCTCCAGCTCGACCGGGCGGGTGACGTCCTTGATGGTCAGCTCACCGGTGAGCACGAACTCGCTGCCGCGACGGGACTTGACCCCGGTGCTGCGGAACTCGAGCGTCGGGAACTTCTCGGCGTCCAGGAACTCGGGGCTGCGCAGGTGAGCGTCCCGGTCGGCCTGGGTGGTGTCGACGCTGGCGGCCTGAATGGTGGCGACGACCGACGACTGCAGCGGGTCCTCGGCGACGGTGATGGTGGCGGTGGCCTCGTTGAACTCACCGCGAACCTTGCTCACCATCATGTGCCGGGCAACGAAGCCGACCCGCTTGTGCGCCACGTCGAGCGCGTAGGTGCCGGCCGCCGGGATGGTGAGGCTGTCCCAGTCGCGGGTAACCGCATCGATGCTGCTGGTCATGGTGCTGTCCTCCAGGAGATTGTTTAGTAGCCCAACGACTGCTTGAGCAACTATAACTGTTGCAACATTCCCCGTGTCAAGCACTGGTATGATGAACGGGTGACCAACGTCTTCGACGATCCCCGGATCACCGCCGTCGGCCTGCTCTTCGAGGCACACGCCGGGCTGTCAGCCCGGTTCAACGCCCAACTCGAGGAACACGGCCTCTCCGCGGTCGAGTTCGAGGTCATCACCCGACTGGCCCGCTCGCCGGGCAACCAACTACGCATGACCGACCTCGCCGCACAGACCTCCCTGTCGACCAGCGGAGTGACCCGGGTGGTCGACCGGATGGAGCGCGACGGGTTGCTCACCCGCCGGGCCTGCCCGAACGACCGACGCAGCTCGTACGCGGTGGTCACCGCCGCCGGGATGCAACGTCTGAACGAGACGCTGCCCGGGCATCTGCAGATGATCGAGCAGTGGTTCACCGGGCAGCTCGACCCCGATGCGCTGGCGGCCCTCCTCGACGGGTTGCGGCGGGTCCGCGACGCCGCGCATCCGTGCGCCACCGCAGGCAGTGACGACGTCAGCCCGGAGCAGGTCGCCGCCACCGACAACGCCACCCGACGGCACTGATCAGCACCCGCCGTCGGGCGGCGGCAGCGGCAGAAAGACCGGCAGAACTGACCCAGCCAAGCTGGAGGATTCGGTCCAAGCCGACTTTCTGCCACCGCATCGGTGGCAGGCTTCCTGCACCGGGGATCACCGGGGGGTGACGGCGCGGGCGATCAGCGAGGGGTAGCACCAAGGGGGCTCTTCGTCCGCGCCACTCTCCCGTCGCGATCGACTCGGAGAAAGCGCAGACTACCGAGCCGGTCCGCCCCGGGCGGCGATCAGCGCGTAGAGCAGGCCCGACTCCTGCGGCAACAGCCGGATGCCGCCCTCCACACAGACCCGGTCCAGTCGATCGAGCACCGACGGGTCCGCGGTGCTCGCAGCCAGCCCGACCAGCGCCTCCACCACGTCGCGGCGATCCTGCCCCGCATGGTCGGCGGCGGCCGCGAACCACTCGGCAGCCAACTCCCGGTCGCCCCGGTGCAGCGCCAGGTTCCCCTCGATCAGCGCACAGAGCCCGGCCTCCGGGCCACCCCAGGCCAGCGCCGCGTCGTCCGAGCGCGGTCGCGGGACGGCCGGCCGCGCCGGCAGGGCCTCCATGCCCCCGGCGCGCAACTCGGTCAGCACCTCGGTCGCCTCCGCGGCCCGCCCATCCTGGGCGAGCGCCAGCCCGACGGTCCCGAGTACCCGACGGCGACGCCCGGGATCACCCAGCTCGGACAGGGCCGCGATCGCCCGCCGGCCACGATCGATGGCGTCCGCGTACCAGCCCTCCAGTCGGGCGACCTCGGCTCGATTGGCCCAGCCCAGCACCCGCAGTCGCTGCTCCCCACTCTCGGCGGCGAGTCGGTCCACCGCGGCGAGCCGGCGGCGGGCCGCAGCCAGATCGCCCGCGCGGATCTCGTGCCAGGCGAGGCTGTTCTGGGCCACCGCCAGGTCCCGGGTCCGCCCGTTGCGGGCTGCCAACCGCAGCAGCGCCTCGGCCTGCTCGCGAGCCTCGTCCTGCCGCCCCACGGAGATCAGCAGGGTGCCGAGCACGTTTCGCGCCTCCAACTCCCCCGTGACGTCGCCGGCCTGCCGGAACGTGTCCAACGCCGCACGGGCCGTCGACAACTCCTCGGCACCCGCGCCGTGCTCCGTCGCCAGCCGGGCGACCCCGAGTGCGGCCCAGCCACGCAGAAGAGGATCGGCGTCGGCGGTCCGCGGGTCCGCCAGCAGCCGCCGCAGCCACTGCCGCCCGGCGACGTCGCGTCCGCGGAACCGCCACCAGCGGGTCAGACAGGCCGCCAGCCGTAGCGCGGTCAACGGGTCGTCGGTAGCCGCGTGGGCCAACGACGAGCTGATGTCACTGCTCATCTCGTCCAGTCGGTGCACCGCGTCAGGTAGCCGTGGGCCGATCAGGTCGCTGGCGGTACGGGCCACCAGGCGCGCGATGACCTCCGCGTGTCGACGCCGGATACAGGTCAGCTCACCTCCACCGGCCGCCTGCTCGACGGCGTAGTCACGGACCGCGTCGAGCAGCCGGAACCGGAACGACCCGGTGCCGCGTACGCTCAGCAGCCCCAACTCGACGAAGCGGTCCAACAGTGGAACCGGGTCGATCGCCACCGCGCCGTCCCGGTCGGCCTCGTCGGCGAGCATCTCCTCGGCCAACTCGACCGACCACCGGTTACCGAAGACGGCCAGCTGCCGCAGCGCGGCCTGCTCGTCCGACGCCAACAGGCGGTAGCTGAACGCCACCGCGTCCCGCAGGGTAACGGCGACCGAGGCCGCCGCACGGGTGTCGGGTCCGCTCGTCCGACTGCCGAGAGCCTCCGGTGCGTCCCAGGCCGGGTGGGCGGACGCGTCGGCGGGAGTGGCCAGGTCGAGCACCCGGTCGCCGTACCGGTCGAGCAGTTCGGTGAGGTCGAGGAGACGGCCCCGGGCGGCCATCAGCTCGATGGCCAACGGCAGCCCGCCCAACCGGCGCACCAACGCGGCGAGCGCGGGCAGCTCGACGGGGGTGGGTGGCTCACGGCGGACCTGGGCGAGCCGGGCGGTGAACAACGCCACCGCCGGCCACGATTCGAGTCCGGAGTGCTCGGCCTCCGGTGGTGGCACGTCGAGCGGCGCGACCGGCCAGACCCGCTCGCCTGGCAACCCGACCGGGTGTCGCCCGGTGACCAGCACCCGCAGCGAGGGCAGCGCGCCGAGCAACCGGTGCACTGTCGCGGCCACCGGGCCCGGGGCGCGCTCCACCGCGTCCATCACCAGCAGCGTCGGCCGCCCGGCGAGCAACGCCACGAGTTCGGGCAGGCGCGCCACGCCGAGCACTGACATCGATGCGGCGAGCACGTCCGGACCGTCCGCGCCCTCGCCCACCAGCACCCCGGCGACACCGGCCGGGTGGGCGGCGGCCACCAGGTGCGCCACCGACGTCGCCAGGGCGGTCTTGCCGACGCCGGCCAACCCGACGAGGCTCACCAACCGGGGCCCTCGCTCCGCGGTCAGCATCCCGGCCAGCTCGGTGAGGTCGCGCTCCCGGCCGATCAACGCGACCGGCGGCGGGAGCGCGACCGAAGGGTCGGCGGGTGCGGCCGCCGACGTGGCGTTGCCGCCGACCGCGAACGCCGTCGAGGTGGCGTCCGGCGAGGCCGCTTCGGCACCGGCACCGCGGGCCGCGGCCAGGAACACCGCCCGGCTGGTGCCGGTCAGCGCCAGCGCCCCGGCGAGCAGCTCGACAGTGGTGCGTTGTGGGCGGATCGACCGGCCACGCTCCAGGTCACGCACCGTCCGCACACCCACCCCGGCCCGGGACGCCAGCTCGGCCTGGGTGAGGCCGGCGGCGCGTCGATGCCCGCGGAGCAGCTCCGGCAGAGTGGTACGTCCGGCCGGGCTCCGCGACCAGTCATGATCCGGAGTCATGGGCACGAAGAGTACGGATGGACTCCGACCGTCGGCAGTCGAACGTCGGGCTACTGACGCCCGCTCGCCGAAACCCGACAGCCGTACGGACAGTCCGTCCGGGACGACCGGCCGATCAGTTCGGCTGGGCCACTCAGAGGCCCAGATCCCGAGCGATGATCATGCGCTGCACCTCACTCGTGCCCTCGCCGATCTCCAGGATCTTGGAGTCTCGCCAGAACCGGGCCACCGGGTACTCGTTCATGAAGCCGTACCCGCCGTGGATCTGGGTGGCCTCCCGGGCGTTGTCCACAGCGATCGTGCTGGCGTGCAGTTTGGCGATGGCCGCCTGCCGCTTGAACGGCTCACCGGCCAGCATCCGTGCGGCGGCGTCGTAGTACGCCAGGCGAGCGGTGTGTGCCTTCAGCTCCATGTCGGCGATCTTGAACTGGATGGCCTGGTTGGCGCCGATCGGCTGACCGAAGGCGTGCCGCTCCTTCGCGTACTTGATCGACTCGTCGACACAGCCCTGCGCGAGGCCGACGGCGAGCGCGGCGATGGCGATCCGGCCCTCGTCGAGGATCCGCAGGAACTGCGCGAAACCCCGACCCCGGGCGCCCAGCAGGTTGGCGGCCGGCACCCGGCAGTCGTCGAAGGTCAGCTCGTGGGTGTCCGAGGCGGTCCAGCCCACCTTGGAATATCCGGGCGCGACGGCGAACCCGGGCGTGCCGGTCGGCACGATGATCGCCGACAACTCCTTGGAGCCGTCCGGGTTCGTGCCGGTCACCGCTGTGACAGTGACCATGGCCGTGATGTCGGTCCCCGAGTTGGTGATGAACGCCTTCGACCCGTTGATCACCCACTCGTCGCCGTCCAGCACCGCCCGGGTCTGCGTGCCGGCGGCGTCCGAGCCGGTGCCCGGCTCGGTGAGACCGAAGCCGGCCAGCGCCTCGCCGCTGAGCAGCCGGGGCAGCCAGGTCGCCTTCTGCTCCTCGGTGCCGAAGCGGTAGATCGGCATCGCGCCCAGTGAGACCGCCGCCTCCAACGTGATGGCCACGCTGGAATCGACCCGGGCCAACTCCTCCAGGGCCAGGCAGAGCGCGAAGTAGTCGCCGCCCATGCCGCCGTGCTCCTCGGCGAAGGGCAGACCGAACAGGCCCATCTTGCCCATCTGCCGGATCACCTCGTAGGGGAAGGTGTGCTGCTCGTAGTGCTCGGCGATGACCGGGGCGATCACCTCGCGGGCGAATTCCCGCACGCTCTCGCGCAGCGCCGCTTGTTCGTCGGTGAGCCGGAAGTCCATCTCATCCTCCTGTAAGGACGGTCCGCCTCGGCGCTCGTGACGCCGGGGGCGGGTCGCTGTGCGGGCCTGAGCCGATGATCAGACCGGGGTGACGCCGTGCCGACGGCGGGAGAAGTGCCGATCCTTGGTACGCGCCGCCGCGAATCGACGGACCAGCTCGGTGCGCAGGTCGTGCGGCTCGACGATGGCGTCCACCACCAGCTCGCTGGCCAGCCGGACGACGTCGATGTCCTGCTCGTACTCGGCCCGCTTGGCGGCGACGAAGGCCGCCCGCTCGTCCTCGTCCGCAATGGCGGCGATCTTGTTGGCGTAGACCGCGTTCACGGCAGCCTCGGCGCCCATCACGGCGATCTTCGCGGTCGGCAGTGCGATCGTCGCGTCCGGCTCGAACCCGGGGCCGGCCATCGCGTAGAGACCGGCGCCGTACGCCTTGCGGACCACGACGCAGATCTTCGGCACTGTCGCCTCGGAGATCGCGGTGATCATCTTGGCGCCGTGCCGGATGATGCCCTGCTTCTCCACGGCGCTGCCGACCATGAAGCCGGGCACGTCGCTGAGGAACAGCAGCGGCACGTTGAACGCGTCGCAGAGCTGCACGAACCGGGTGGCCTTGTCGGCCGAGTCGACGAAGAGCACGCCGCCCTTGAACATCGAGTTGTTGCCGACCACGCCGACGACCTGACCGTCGAGACGGCCGAAGCCGATGGTCAACTCCTTGGCCCAGAGCGCCTGGATCTCGAAGAAGGAACCCTCGTCGAGCAGGCCCTTGACGTACCGCCGCATGTCGAACGCCTGCCGCTCACTGGCCGGCACCAGTGCGGCCAGGTCGGCCTTCGCGGGCGCGGCGACCGCCGGTGCGGTCGGCGGCCCCTGCGTCCAGTTCGCCGGCAGGTACGACAGGTAGGTCTTCACGACGTCGAGCGCGTCGGCCTCGGTCTTGCAGAGGAAGTGCCCCACGCCGGATTCGGCGGTGTGCACCTTCGCCCCGCCCATCGCCTCCAGGGTGGTCTTCTCGCCGGTGACCATCTCGACCATCCGGTCGGAGCCGAGGTACATGCTGGCGTTGCCGTCGACCAGCGCCACCACGTCGCAGAACGCCGGGATGTACGCCCCACCGGCGGCGCTCGGGCCGAACAGCGCACAGACCTGCGGGATCGAGCCCGAGGCGCGGACCTGGTTCCAGAAGATCTTGCCGGCGCCACGCCGGCCGGGGAAGAGATCGACCTGGTCGGTGATCCGGGCGCCGGCCGAGTCGACGAGGTAGACCATCGGCACGCCGGCGCCGTACGCCCGCTCGATGATCCTGATGATCTTCTCGACGGTGCGGGCGCCCCAGCTGCCGGCCTTGACTGTGGAGTCGTTGGCCATCAGGCAGACCTGTCGGCCGTCGATGGTGGCGGTGCCGGTCACCACGCCGTCGGCGGGCAGCCCCTCGGCCATCGTGTTGGCGTAGAGGCCGTCCTCGACGAACGAGCCCTCGTCGACCAGGAGCGCGACCCGTTCACGGGCGAAGAGCTTGCCCTTGGCCGCGTTGGCCGCGTGGTACTTGTCCGCGCCGCCGGACCGGGCCCGCTTGCGCAGCTGCTCCAGTGCCTCACCGTCGAGCGTCACGCCGACTCCTCCGCCATACTGACCTGAACGATCGTTAGGCTAGCGCATTGGTGCGGCTGCCGGCGACCTACGAGCGAACCAGACAGTGAAGCCGAGAGCAAGACATTGAAAAACGTGAATACATATCGCTAGGCTCCTGGCACCCCTCTTCCCAGATCGGAGTCAGCGATGACCTCACGACTCAATCGGCTCGCCGTCGCGTTGCTCGCGACGACACTCGCCACCCTCGGCATCACGGTCGCCAACCCGTCGCCCGCGTCCGCCGCCATGACCATCTGCTACAACACCAGCCAGGCCGGAAGCTACGCCAGCGTCGCCAACCAGGCCGCCTCGATCTGGAACAACGCCACAGTCAACCTGACGCTCTCCGCCAACTGCGGCTCCAACCTGCGCATCTACCGGATCACCGGCGGCGGCTCGTACGCCGTGCGGACCAGCCTCGGCAACGGCCGGGTCTACATCGACACCCAGCAGGCCGCCCAGTACAGCGTGCTGCGGATCATGACCCATGAGATCGGGCACATCCTCGGCCTGCCGGACAACTACAACGGAAACTGCGCGCTGCTGATGTCCGGCGGCAGCGCCGGCACCAGCTGCACCAACGCCTACCCGAGCACCGCCGAGGCGAACCGGGTCAGCAACCTCTTCGCCGGCACGTTCAGCGCCACCGACCGCAGCGCGGACATCTTCCGCGACAGCTGGCCGGGCGCGCTCACCTCAGTGAGCTGATCGACCTGGCACGTGGAAGGGGCCGGCGGGTGCGCCGGCCCCTTCGTCGCGTCCTCAGCTCGGCAGCGGCGTCAGCCGGGTACGCGGACCGGCCCGCAGCACACCGGACGGCAGCTTCTTGCCGAGCAACTCCTCGGCCAACTCCGCCACCTCGATGAGCGCCGGCAGGTCGATGCCGGTGTCGATACCCATGTCGTGCAGCATGTGCACGGCCTCCTCGGTGGCCAGGTTGCCGCTCGCTCCCGGCGCGTACGGGCAGCCACCGAGGCCACCGACGCTGGCGTCGAACTCGGTCACCCCCAGCTCCAACGCGGTCAGCAGGTTGGCCAGCGCCGTACCCCGGGTGTTGTGGAAGTGCAGCAGGACCGGCACGTGCGCGTTGCTGTCGCGTACCGCGGTCAGCAGCTCGCGGACCCGACGTGGGGTGCCCATGCCGGTGGTGTCGCCGAAGGCGACCCGGTCCGCGCCGTCGCGGACGACCCGGTCCACGATCGCGGCCACCCGCTGCGGGTCGATGTCCCCCTCGTACGGGCAGCCGAAGCTGGTCGCCACGATCACCTCGACCCGCGCCGACGCACCGTGCAGCAGGTCGATCAGCTCGGCGATGTCGTCCAGCGACTCGTCGGTGGACCGGTTGACGTTGCGCCGGTTGTGGGTGTCGCTGGCCGAGACCACCACCTCGATCTCGGTGAATCCGGCGGCGAGGGCCCGCTGGGCGCCCCGGGTGTTCGGCACCAGCGCGGAGTACCGCACTCCGTCGGCCTTCACCGCCCGCTGCCACACCTCGTCGGCGTCGGCCATCTGCGGGATCGCCCTGGGGTGCACGAACGACACCGCCTCGATTCGGCGTACGCCGGTGCCGGAGAGAGCGTCGAGCAGCCGCACCTTGGCGTCGGTCGGGATCGGGTCCTCGTTCTGCAACCCGTCCCGCGGCCCAACCTCACGAATGGAGACGGAATCTGGCAATTGACTCATCGGTCACCTCGCTGTGACGTCGGATCGGGACAGCATGTCGGCCGCTTTGCTCTGCTGCCCTATATGCGACGGTAACTGTCCGTCACCGGACAACCGCTGGCGCGTATAGGTAAGCAGAGCAAAGGGCGCGCGAACCAGTCTTGCCTCGCCGCCGAACGACTGTCGACGGCTGGCCGGTCAGCGCATGCGGGAGACGATTCCCGTGTCGTAGGCGCCGGAGAGGAACTCGTCGTTGGTCAGCAGCTCGGCGAAGAAGGGGACGTTGTTCTTCGGACCCTCGATCTGGAAGGCGGCGACGGCTGCCTTTGCGCGATCGAGCGCCTCGTCGCGGGTCGCGCCGCTGACGATCAGCTTGGCCAGCAGGCTGTCGTAGAACGGGGTGACGGTGTTGCCCTCGGTGTAGCCGGAGTCCACCCGGACGCCCTCGCCCGTCGGCTCCACCCACGTCCTGATCACACCCGGGCCGGGCAGGAAGCGCTTCGGGTCCTCCGCGTTGATCCGCATCTCGACGGCGTGGCCACGTGGGGTCAACGCGTCCGGGTCGAACGTCGGCGCCAACCCGGAGGCCACCCGCAACTGCTCCTCGACCAGGTCGATGCCGTAGACGTACTCGGTCACCGGGTGCTCCACCTGCAACCGCGTGTTCATCTCCAGAAAGAAGAACTCGCCGGTGGCTGCGTCGAGCAGACACTCCACGGTGCCGGCGTTGCGATAGCCGACCGCCTCGCCGGCCCGCACCGCCGCCGCCAGGAGCCGGGATCGCAGCTCCGGCGAGACCGCCGGCGACGGGGACTCCTCGACCAGCTTCTGGTTGCGCCGCTGCACCGAGCACTCCCGCTCGCCGAGCGCCACCACCCGGCCGTCGGCCAGGCCGAGGATCTGCACCTCGACGTGCCGTACCCGGGGAAAGTACCGCTCGATCAACACCGAACCGTCGCCGAACATCCGCTCGGCGAACGCGCGCACCTTGTCGTACTCGGTGCGCAGCGCGGCCTCGTCGACCGCCACGCCCATGCCCATGCCGCCACCGCCGGCGGCGGCCTTGACCATCACCGGGTAGCCGATCTCGGCCGCGGCCGTCACGGCGGCGTCCAGGTCGGCGGCCGGGTCGGTGGTGCCGGGCGCGACCGGAACACCGGCCGCCGCCATCAGGTTCCGGGCGTTGATCTTGTCGCCCATCGCGGTGATCGCGTCCGCGTCGGGTCCGACCCAGATCAGGCCGCTCGCCTCGACGGTACGGGCGAACTCGGCGTTCTCCGACAGGAAGCCGTACCCGGGGTGGATGGCCTGCGCACCAGTCGACTTCGCGGCGGCGAGGATCGCCTCGGTGTTGCGGTAGCTCAGCGCCGGGTTCGGTGGGCCGATGAGGACCGCCTCGTCCGCCTCCGCGACGAACGGCAGGTCGGCGTCGGCCTCCGAGTGCACAGCGATCACGCGGATGCCGAGCCGCTTCGCGGTCCGGATGATCCGGCGGGCGATCTCGCCCCGATTGGCGACCAGCAGTGACTCGATCATGTTTCCTCCCGGCGTCCGGATGGTGGGACGATGTCAGGGAATCATGACCGGCACGGTTCTGACGAGTCGGCTCAGGCGAGCAGCGCGGCCAGCGTCGCGCCGCGCAGCAGCTCGGCACGGCGTCGCCGGTCCACCTCACCGCCGAGGAACGGCGTCGAGTTCATCAGGCCGAACGCGGCGTGCGCGAGCACCCGCGCCTCACCGTCGGGCATCCCCGGGTGCAGCGCGGTGAGCACTGTCACCCACTCCTCGACGTACATCCGCTGCAGGCGACGAATCCGGCGCCGCGGCTCCTCGGGCAGGCGGTCCAGCTCGTGCAGGTGCAACGCGATCACCGCCGGGTTGGCCAGCGCGAACTCGACGTGGAAGTCGATCAGCGACTCCAGCACGCCGCGCGGGTCGTCCGAACGCCCGGCGGCGCGTTCCCGCCCACCGGCCAGCAACCCCTCACTGACCGGAATCAGCGCGGCGGCCAGCATGGCTTCCTTGCCGGCGAAGTGGTGGTAGAGCGCCGGACCGGTGACCCCGGCGGCCGCGCCGATGTCGTCCATCGACACGCCGTGATAACCACGCGCCGCGAACAGACCTACCGCGATCTCCAGGATCTCGTCCTTGCGGGACCTGCGCCGGCCCGCACCCGCCGCACCCCGTGCCTGCTGCTCCACCGTCACCGGGCAAGCCTAGACCGCGAGGAGCCCACGATGGTTGCCGGTCAGTTCCGTCCGCCCCGGGCCCGGCCGCCCCTGACCTGGCCAGGGGCGGCCACCGAGGTCAGTCGTCCTCGTCCAGGTCGTGCTCCGCGCGCAGCGCTGCGGCTTCCGCGGGCCGATCGAGCAGATCCAGCGCCCGCGCCAGCAGCCAGGCCGTCTGGCGGACCTGCCGCGACGCGGCCGGCAACCCACCGAGTACGCGGCGCAGCAGCGGCTCCGCCTCGGCCGGCCGGTCCAGGCGCAGCAGCAACTCACCGATCAGGGCCTCCACCTGGGCGGCCTCGCCGAACGCCTCGATCGAGCGCAACCGGTCCGGCACTCCGGTGAGCCGGCCCAGGGCCTCGTCCAGTCGCTCCTCCCCGGTGAGCACCCGCGCTCCGGCCTCGGCCGCCATCGCCAGCTCGTACAGCACCGGCGGTTCGGCCTGCCCGGCCAGCTTCGCCGCCAACCCGTCCACCACCTCGACGGCGCGCGACGCCGCGTCCCGGTCGTCGGCCCAGAACCAGGCGTACGTCTCCCGCCGGCGAGCACGCAGCTCGTCCAGCGGCAGGTCACCGAGCCGGTACGCCTCAGCCGCGGCGGCGAACCGCTCGCCCGCCGCCGCGTCCCGGTCGGCGTCGTAGAGGATCCCGCCGGCCTCCTCCAGCACCTGTGCCCGGTGCGGGAGGTTGTCCGGTCCGTCCAGATTGCTGGCCAACTGCTCCAACAGGGCCAACGCGGGATCGATCTCACCAAGTCCGGCGTAGACGCCGGCCAGCAGGTGCCGACAGCGGTCGGCCTCCGCCTGGGCGCCGAGCCGATCCAGGCCGAGCACGGCCTCCTCGGCGACCTCGGCGGCCTCGGCGAGCCGGCCCACCATCCGGTACGCGTTGGCCAGCTCCCACCGCAGGAACGCGTCCCCCTCGGCGCCCCGCTCCACGCACAGCGTCACCGCCTCGACGAAGTCGTCCACCGCGTCCGGTGCCCGGCCGGCCGACAGCAACGCCCTGGCACGGGTGACGCGGACCGGCAGCTCCGCGTCCGCCAGTGCCGCCTCCAACGCCTCGTCGCAGGCGGCCACGGCGTCCGCCGGGTCGTCGACCAGCCTGGCGTACGCCAGGCAGGCGCCCGTGACCACCTCGCCGACACCCAACTCACGGCCGCTCCGGCGTGCCTCGTCGACGGCGGCGCGGGCCTCGTCGACGCGGTCCAACTGCTCCAGCAGGTGCCCCCGGTGCAGTGCGATCCGGGCCGCCAGGTGCCGATCGCCGCCCGCGTCGGCCGGTACCCGGTCGAGCGCGGCGAGCGCGTCCGCCCAACGCTCTCGGTGCAGCAGCACCAACGCCACCCGGTCGTGTCCGGCCGCCCGCTGCTGGGCGTCGCCGAGCCGGTCCAGGACGTCGGCCGCCTCCCGGACCAGCAGCAGGCCCTCCTCGGTGTCCTCGTCGGACCGGGTCAACAACACGCCGAGCCGCCCGGCGACCGTCTGGGCGGCCACCTCGTCGTCCGCCTCCCGGTACAGCTCCAACGCCGCCCGATTCAGCGTGATCGCACCATCGATGTCGTCCTCGTCGCCACGCTCCGACGCCCGTAGCGCCAACCGGTGCGCGGACGTGCGGGCTGGCAGCTCGGCGGAGCCGAACCGGTCGTCGAAGGCGACGAGTGCCGCGCGGAAGGTGGCCCGGTCGTGCCGGCCCCAGCTCTGCTCGGCGAGGTCCAGCAGATCGTCCGGGCCGGCGTCGGCGGGCACGGTCACGGCGGGTCGTTCACCCTTACCGCTTCGCCCTCGCTCGGCGCGCTCGGTGGACGACGCTGGTGCGCCGGGCTCCTCCCCGACCGGACGGGTCGGGCGGGCCGGGCGGCGGCGGACGCTCGCGGACAGCGGCACATGCTCCCCGCTCGCCTGCACGGCCAGCCGACTGGCGATCCACTCCGATTGGTGGCTCGTGCCGTTACGGGCGTCGAAGCGGGCGGCCAGACCGGTCGCGGTCTCGGCCAGCTCGTCCGCCAACGACGCCGCCGACACCTCGGCGGCCGGCCGGCCCTCGGCGGCCCGGCGGTACACGGTCGACGGGCCGGCCTGACGCAGCGCGGCGGAAGCCGCCGCCGCGAAGTGCATGGCGGCGGCCGGCGACGGCGGCCGGTCCAGCCAGTCCAGGTGCCGCTCGACCAGCTCGAGAGCCCGTGCCTCGTTGCCGGTCAGCGTGCTGAACTCGACGTGGTCCGCGATGTCCCACAGGTTGGCGAGGTTGCCGCGCAGCCGGCGGTACGCCTCCCGGTGCGCGTCCCGCGCCTCCTCGGTCCGCCCGGTCCGCAGGTACGGCAGGAGCAGCGCGGTGAGGATCGACTGCGGCTGCTCGTTGCAGTTGAGCCGGCCGGCGAGCACCGGCTCGGCCAGCTCCACCGCCGCCACGTCCCGCCCGGTGTCGGCGAGGTAGCCCACCTGGCTCGTGGGGTCGCAACCGGCGCAGTCGGACAGGCCGTCGCGCGGGGTGGTCTGCCAGAGCCGGTACCAGTGCGCCGCTGCCTCGACGTCGCCCACGTGGTCGGCGACCCGGAACCGGTGCTTGTGCACGGCCTGCAGGCTGTGCCCGCCGGCCCGGTAGCGGCGTTCCATGTCGTCCAGCACGGCGTACGTGCGGTCGAGCGGCACCTCCGGGAAGTTCAGCAGGCCGTTGATCATGTACTTGAAGTGCCAGAGCAGGTTGTGCAGGTGACGCTGGTGGTACGGCTGCGGGTCACTGTCGAACTCGGACAGGCACCAGGAGAAGGTCACGAAGGACTTGGCCGGCTCACCGCCGTAGATGTAGCCGGTGGTGGCCTGCATCCGGGTGACGAACGCAAGGTGCCGATCGTCGGCGGCGTCCACCCGACGCAGCAGCTGCTCCAGCGCGGCGATCTGCCCCGCCCCGTACGGCATGTCGGCGATGCCGCGCAGCACCCGCCACAGATCCTCGTCGCTCATGCTCACTCCCGTCCCGGGACAGCCCGGCCGAGCAGGCCGAGGAAGGAATCGTTCAGCAACGCCGCGTCGGCGGCGCGGATCGGATGGTGGCCGAGCAGCAGCGCCTGCCCGTACAGCGCCTCGATGGCCAGACCGACCAGCTCCGGGTCGCTCAGCATGGTCACCCGTCGTACCAGCGGGTTGCGGTGGTTGAGTACCAACTGCGGACGGTCCGGCGGGGCGGTTGCGGCGAGCGCGTCGAGCACTCCACCCCACAGTTCGTCGGCCCGGTCCCGGCTGGCGGCGAGCTGGTCGTTGAACGCCGCCGACCGGCTGACCAGGTAGAGCGCGGGCAGCGATACCGGGTCGTACGCCCGGATGACCACCTCGCAGCCGGAACGCTCGACGGCCCGCTGCGCTGCCGTGAGGAACTGTCGCAGCGCCAACTCCACCTGCGGGTCGAGCGCGTCGAACCGGGTGGTGAGGTCGCTCGGCTCCAGCCGCTCGATGAGCACCGAGCGGTCCACCACCGGCAGCCGCTCGATCAGCTCGGTGTCGTACGTGTAGCCGGCGTTGACCACCGCCAGGTCCTGCGCGGCGGCGACCGCGGCCAGCTGACGGAACTCGTCAAGGCTCGCCGCGTAGCGGACCACGCCGTAGCGCTCCCGGAACTCGGCGAGGGTGAGCGTGCCGACGTTGGTGTCCATGGGCCACCACCTGTCGACCAGCCGGAGCATCTCGTCGTCGTGCAGCGCCAGGGCCTTCACGCCGAGGTGGTGCACCTGGAGGAACTCGGCCAGCCGGTGCGGGTCGTGCCGGGCCAACCGGACCAGCCAGCCGCGCACCTGGTCGCCGAGCGCCTCCCGGGTCGCCGTCAGCAGGGTGTCCTCGTAGAGGGCCTCCCGGCTGGCGGTCGGGCGCAGCTCGGTCGCGTCCACCACGCAGTGCGCGAAGAACGCCCACTCCGGCAGCAGCCCGTCGGCGTTCTCGGTGAGCAGCATCCGCTTGAGGTAGACGCGGTGCCCGGCCCGGGCCGCCGGGTTCACCGGCGTCGGCAGGATGACGGCGACACCGGTCAGCCCGGCCTCCGGCACGGCCAGCGGCAGGACGTCGAACGGGTCCACGCCGAGCGTCTCCCGGGCGTACCGGATCAGCGCCGCGCGGTCCAGTGGCGCACCCGGCGTGGTCGGCCAGGGCGGTTCCCCGGTGGTGGTGACGACGTCGCCGACGCGGACGGTGACCGGCAGCAGCGCGCCGAAGAGCCGGGCCAGGTCGGTGACGGTCGCCGTGCTGAACCACTGGTCCGCGTCGCGGCGGGGCACCAGCGTGACGGTGGTGCCCGGCTCGGCGCGGGCGGCCTCCGGCGGGGCCACCGTCACCGCGTAGCGGCCGTCGGCGTACCCGGTCCAGCGAACCGTGGGGTTGTCGCCGTGCCGGGTGAGCACCTGGATCTCGTCGGCCACCAGGAAGCAGGACAGCAGACCGATGCCGAACTGGCCGAGGAACTCGTGCCGGGAGAAACCAAGCTCGTCGCGCTTCGAGCTGCGGCCGATGGTGGCAAGCAGCTCGTGCACCTGCGCCTCGGTCAGGCCGATGCCGGTGTCGTGCACCCGTAGCGTGCCGTCGCCGGTGCTGTCCGGGGGTTCGATGCGTACCAGCGCCGGCGCGTCCGGCTCGGTCCTGCGTCGGGCGGTGATCGCGTCCACCGCGTTCTGGAGCAGCTCGCGGACGTAGACCCGCGGGCTGCCGTAGAGGTGATGACTGAGCAGGTCAACCACGCCACGTAGGTCGACCTGGAAAGTGTGGTCCACGCCTGTTGTCTCCCCGGTCCCGATGCCGGCGCTCACCGTACCCATGATCACCGACAGGTGCGGTCCCCTTTTGCCCGGCGGCTTGACCCTCGACCCGGTCGAACCGGCACGGTCGCCGGCATGACTTCCTCCGCTCTGGGCCGGGACTTCCGGCTCCTGTGGTCCGCGGCCGTCTCGTCCCGGTTCGGGGACGCGCTGCGTACCCCGGCACTGGCCCTGTTGGCCGCGACGGTGACCCGCGATCCGCGGATCATCGCGGCGGTCACCGTGGCCGGGCAGTTGCCGCCGCTGCTCTTCGGCCTGCTCGGCGGCGTGTACGCGGACCGCTGGGACCGTCGTCGGACGATGGCGCTGGTCGACGGGGTACGCGCGGCCGTGGTGGCGGCGCTGGCAGTGGTGGTCGCGCTCAACCGGGTCAGTGTGCTGGTGCTGCTGGTGGCGGCGTTCCTGCTCGCCACGTTGGGCACTCTCTTCGACTCCGCGTCGTTCGCGCTGCTCCCCGCGTTGGTGCCGGCGGACGCGCTGCCCCGGGCGAACGGCCGGCTCCAGGCGGGGTCGGCGGTGGCCGGTGGATTCCTCGGAGCGCCCGCCGCCGGTGTCCTGTTCGCCGTCGCCCCGGCCCTCCCGTTCGCCCTCGACGCCGTCACCTTCGGGGCGGCCGCCCTGCTCGTGCTGGCCCTCAGTCCGCCTCCCGCCATCACTCCGGCGACGGCGCGGCGGCGCGGCTCGGTGTGGAGCGAGATCGTCGAGGGTCTGCGTTGGCTGCGGGCGCACCGGACGCTGTGGCGGGTCACGCTGCTCACCGCCGCGAGCAACCTGGCGATCAGCGGAATCATGGCGGTGCTGGTGCTCTACGCGTTGGACGTGCTCCGGGTGCCGCCGGCCGGGTACGGGCTGTTCGCCGCCGCCGCCATCGTCGGGGGCGTGGCGGGGGCGCTCGGGGCGGGGCGGCTGGCCGCCCGGCTCGGCACGGTGCCGGCGCTGCGTGCGGTGCTGGCCGTGGAGACCATGGCGCTGACCGGCTTCGCGCTGGCTCGGCATCCGGTGTCGGGCGGGATCGCGCTGGCCGTCTTCGCCGCCGGCACCGTGGCATGGAACAGCCTGTGGGCGTCGTACGGGCAGCGGCAGGTGCCGAGCGACCTGCTGGGCCGGGTCGGCGCGGCCCAGCGGATGGTCGGTCTGCTCACCGCACCGCTCGGGGCGGCGCTCGCCGGGTTGGCCGCCGCGGCGTACGGCACGGTGCCGGTGGCGGGCGCGGCGGCGGGGACGTTCGCGCTGGTCACCGTCGCCGCGTGGCGGACACTGCGACCGGCCGCGTCCGCTGTGTCGAGCCGCGCGGGCTAGCCCGGCGTCCGCTCCCGGTGCGACAGACCGGACAGCCGCAGCGCGATGCGTCGGCGGGCCGGTGGGACGGCACCGAGCAGCCGGAGCAGCACGTCCCGGGCGGGCCGACGAGCCGGGGAGACGCCGGCCATCCTGGTCAGCCCGGCGGCGAAGCTCAGCACGTCCTCGGCCATCGGCCGCTGCCGGGCGGTGTAGTCGTCGAGCAGCGTCTCCGGGCCGCCGTCGAGCACGTCCGCCACTGCGGTGCCGAGCGCGACAGCGTCGCAGATGCCGAGGTTCATGCCCTGCCCACCGGCCGGGCTGTGCACGTGCCCGGCGTCGCCGGCCAGCAGCACCGGCCCGGCCCGGAAGGTGTCGGCGATCCGGTGGTGCACCCGGAACCGGGAACCCCAGAGCACCTCGGTCACCCGGTCGGGTCGTCGCGCCGGGCCGCGCTCGTCGAGCAGCGCCTGGAGGTAGGCCGCATCCGGTTCGGCCGGGGCGGTGGCCACGGCGGCGACCAACCGGACCACCCCACCGGGCAGTGGCGCCCAGACCAGCGGCCCGGGGCGGGCGAGGAAGAGCGCCGCCTCGTCGCGGGGCAGCACGCTGCGCACCCGCACGTCGGCGAGCACGAAGGACTCCTCGTCGCTGCTGCCGGTGAAGCCGATCCCGGCCAACTGCCGGACCGTGCTGTGCAGGCCGTCCGCACCGACCACGAACCGGGCCCGCAGCGCCTCGTCGTCGACCTGCGCGAGCATGCCGTCACCGGTGCGGCTCAGCCCGGTGAGCTGGCACGGCCGTCGTACCTGGACACCGAGTTCGGCCAACTTCTCGGTGAGCACGGCCTCGGTGACCGCCTGCGAGACCAGCAGCGCGTAGGGGAAGCGGGACGGCAACTCGTGGAACGGCACCGACAGCAGCACCCGGTCCCGGTCGCGCACCGTGAAACGCGGCGTCCGCACCGCCTGGGCGATCAGCGGCGCCGCGGCGTCGATCCGGTCCAGCACCTCCAGGGTGTACGCGTGCACGACGGCGGCGCGGGAGGTCGTCGGCGGCGCGGCCATCCGGTCCAGCACTGTCACCTCGACCCCGCGCCGGGCCAGCGTCAACGCGGTGGCGAGACCGGTGGGGCCGGCACCCACGACCAGGACGTCGGTGCTCATGGTCACCTCCAGAAACCGTTGCCAACAGCCGTTGGCAAACATGTGTTGGCAACGCTAGGGCCCGCCCGATTGCGTGTCAACACATGTTGGCCTACGGTCGTTGGCATGACGCCGTCCGCGCAGTCGACCCAGCCCCGCCGCTCCGACGCCACCCGGGCGGCGATCCTGCAAGCGGCCCGGGAACGGTTCGCGGCGGACGGCTACGAGCGCGCCACGATCCGGGCCATCGCCGCCGACGCCCAGATCGACCCGTCGATGGTCATGCGCTACTACGGCAGCAAGGAGGGGCTCTTCGCGGCGGCGGCCGAGTTCGACCTACGTCTGCCCGACCTGACCTCGGTGCCGCCCGCTCGACTCGGCGAGGTGCTGGTCCGGCACTTCCTCGCCCGCTGGGAGGGCGACGAGACCCTGGTGGCGCTGCTGCGGGCCGCCAGCACCAACCCCGGCGCGGCCGAACGCATGCGCGGCATCTTCGCCGACCAGCTCACCGCCGCCGTGGCCACGTTCGGCAGCGACCCGGCGCTGACCGCCCGACGGGCCGGCCTGGTGGCCAGTCAGATACTCGGCCTCGCCTTCACCCGGTACATCGTTCGCCTGCCGCCCATGGTGGACACCACGCCGGAAGAGCTGGTCGCCTGGATCGCGCCGACTCTCCAGCGCTACCTGACCGGAACGCCACCGAGCTGACCCAACCTTTTCCCACCTCCCGTGCGTCTGCCAGATGACGCGTACAGCGCGACGGCCGGGAGGGGGGCGGATGGCGCCGACGAAGGACGACGGACGCGACGGCTACCTCGCCTTCGTGGAGAACCACCAGCACCGGCTGCTCCGGGCGGCCTACCTGATCTGCGGCAACCGGCATCAGGCCGAAGACCTCCTCCAGGACGCGCTGCTCAAGCTGGCGCTGCGCTGGTCCTCGGTCCGCGACGGCGACCCCTCCGCGTACGTGCGCGCCATCCTCTACCGCGACTCGGTGTCGTGGTGGCGTCGCCGGCGCCGGGAATGGCTCAGCGCCGCGCCGCCGGACCAGGTGGCCCACGACCGTGACGGCGCGTTACGGCTGACGATGCACGACGCGCTGGGCCTGCTGCCACCGCGGCAGCGGGCCGTGCTGGTGTTGCGCTACTACGAGGACCTGACCGAGGTCGCCACCGCCGAGGCGCTCGGGGTGACAGTCGGCACCGTGAAGAGCCAGTGCCACGCGGCGCTGCGCCGACTCCGCGAGGTGGCCCCGGACCTCGCCCGCGATGCCCGACCGAGCCGAGGCTCGGCCGATCTGGCCAGCGGCCTGGAGGTGAACCCGTGAACGAGCAGGATCTGCGCCGACTGCTGACCGTCAGCGTCGAGGACGTGCTCCCCAGCCAGCCGGCCGCCGCCGGATGGGAGCGGGCTCGGCGTACCCGGCGTACCCGGCGGTCCGTCGCAGTGGTCGCCCTGGCCGTGGTGCTGGTCGGTGGTGGCACCGTGGCGGCGCTGCGACCGCCCGCCGACCCGGCGCCGGTCCCTCCGGTCGGCCCCACGCTCACCCCGACCGTCGACCCGTCCCACGCGGGGCCGGTCCAGAAACCGCCCGCCGAGCTGACCTTCCCGCCCGATCCGTTGGCCAAGCTCGGCGACCCGGCGACAGTGCCGCTCTCCGAGCGACCGGTCCAGCAGGCACTGGCGCTGTTCCAGCCGGTGGACGAGGAGTACCACGCGAACGGCCCGATCCGGGTGCTCGGCAACGACGGCGTGGTGCGCAGCCTCGACGTGGTGACGCTGGCACCGACCCGGGACGAGGGCGGCAACGAGGCGCCCGCACTGAAGCCGGGGGTACTGTCGCCGGACGGCCGGTCGGCAGCGTTCGCGCAGACCAAAGAGCTGATCATGATCGACCTCACCACGGCTGCCGTCCGCCGGATACCGCTCGACGGCTACCTGGAGCAGGTGGTGTGGGCGCACGACCGGGTGCTGGTCGGGGGCGACGACCGGACGTACGCGGTGGACCGGGTCACCGGGGCGGCCAGCACGATCGACGTGTCGACCTGGGAGTTGATCGCACCCGACCCGGCCGCCGGCCGCGAGGCCCCCTTGATCGACATGTATGGCGAGGGGGCCGGCCTGAAGCTACGCACCCGGACCGCCCGGGAGGGCGAAATCCGCTCCGAACAGCCGATCAACCGCTCGGCGCTGCCATCGCCCTACCAGGTCAACGAGTTCTACGGCCGGGGCTGGCTGCACGGCGAACGACTGGCCCGAGCAGCCTGGATCATCAGCAGCGAGATCGACGGCGCCGAGGGGGCGGCCGTGCTGGACGCGCGCACCGGCGCCGTGCTCCACCTGCTCGACCTGGGCAGGGATCGCAGCAAGGGCTGCTGTGTCGTACTGGGCTGGGACAACAAGGGCGCGGTGCTGCTCCGGCTGGAACCGGCCGCCCTGGCGCGCTGGCACCCGGAGACCGGCGAGATCACCGGCATCGTCCGCGACCTGCGCGGCGTGTTCGCACTCGCCAGCTGACAAGGGTCGCGTCGCCTCGTCGTGATCGACTCGGGCTCGTAGATGTCGCGGTGTCCGAGCGAGCGGGACAGCCCGACGTCAGGAAACCCGAGTCGATCACACGACGACCTGGTCAGACGGCCAGGCCGCCGGGCTGGTCGCCCTTGACGACTGGTGCCCGGACCAGGTTGCCCCACTCGGTCCACGACCCGTCGTAGTTGCGCACCTGCGGGTAGCCCAACAGGTGCCGCAGCACGAACCAGGTGTGGCTGGACCGCTCGCCGATCCGGCAGTACGCGATCACGTCGTCGTCCGGGCTCAGCCCGAGATGGTCGGCGTAGATCGCCTTCAGCTCGTCGGCCGACTTGAACGTGCCGTCCTCGTTGGCGGCGGACTTCCACGGCTTGCTGACCGCCCCCGGGATGTGTCCACCACGCAGCGCGCCCTCCTGCGGGTAGTCCGGCATGTGCAGCATCTCGCCGGTGTACTCACCCGGCGACCGGACGTCGACAAGTGGTCGGCCGGCGGCGACGTGCGCCATGACCTGCTCACGGAAGGCCCGCAGCGGCGCGTCGTCGCGCAGCGGCACCGGATAGTCGGCGCGCGGGCGAGACGGCTTGTCGCGGGTCACCTCGCGTCCCTCGGCGATCCACTTTTGCCGGCCGCCGTCGAGCAGTCGCACATCGGCGTGGCCGAAGAGCGTGAAGACCCAGAGGGCGTACGCGGCCCACCAGTTGAAGTTGTCGCCGTAGAAGACGACAGTGTCACCCCGGCCGATGCCCTTCGCGGCACACATCTCGGCGAAGCTCTTGGCGTCCAGGTAGTCCCGGGTCACCTGATCGTTCAGCTCCAGGTGCCAGTCGACCTTGACCGCACCGGGAATGTGACCGGATTCGTAGAGCAGCACGTCCTCGTCGGACTCGACGACGACGAGGCCCTCGTCGCCCAGATGCTCGGCCAGCCACTCGGTGGTGACCAACCGCTGCGGGTCCGCGTACGACTGGAGGCGGGGATCGGGATCGTTCGGCACAGACATGATCCCCAAGGTACGCCGGATCGCCCTCCGCGACCGCTGTAACTGGACCGGCCCACCACCCGCACGGGATGGTGGGCCGGTCGGCCGGGCGGCGGATTACCGGTCGCCGGCCTGAGCCGGGCTGCCGGCCGGGTTGCTCGGCGGCAGGTTGCCGACGAAGAAGATGAAGGACGTCGAACCCGACTGGGTGCCGTTCCGGTCGATGCTCCAGACGGTGAGCATGGTCAGCCCGGCCTTGGTCGGAGTCCAGGTCACCGATCCGGTGCCGTCGGCCGCCGCGGCCACGGTGCTGGTCACCGTGTTGAAGCTGTAGCGGTAGCTGACCACGTCAGGCTGGCGCGGGGTGAAGGTGAAGACACCGGGCACACCCGGCCCCCCACTGGTGCCGCCCTGCCGATAGACCGTCGCGGTTATCTTCGGGGCGGTGGACAGCGCGAAGGTGCTCGCCGTGGTGGCGGTCACGCCATCGGCGGTAACGCTGGTCACGGAGAGCGTCCGGTTGCCGCCCCGGGTCGCGGTGACGGTCAGCGTGGCGGTGCCGTCGGCCGCCGCCTCCACCGTCTGCTCAGGGTCGCCGTCCAGGTGGAACCGGTAGCGGACCACACCCGCCATCTGCGGCTGCACGGTGAACGTGGTCGGCACGCCGATCTCGGTGAGTCTGCCGGTGATGATCGGCGCGACGTCGCTGGCCCGGAATTCGTACCGCGCCTCGGGCGACCTGTTCCCGGCCGCGTCCAGGCTCCACACCACGAGAGTGTTGGGCCCCGCATCCGGGCGGAGCGTGACAGTGGCCGAGCCGCCGGGCTGGTCCGCCGACACCGCGTGGACGCCGTCGCCGCCGAGCAGTCCGTACCGGAAGCCGACCGCGTCCGGCGTCGCCGCCGCGTCGAAGGTGAACTGACCCGACAGCGCCGGGTGCCAGCCCTCGACCGGGAAGTCGGTGGAGGTGACGACCGGCGCTACCTCCGGGCCCTGGAAGTCGGTCCGGAGGTAGCAGAGGCCACTCCACTCGCCGGTCGCCTGGCTGTCCGCCGCCCGGACCTGCCATGCGTACAACCGGTCGTGGGTGAGCGTTTCCCGCTCGAAGAGGCCGCTCTCCCGATCGCCTTCCCGACCGTTGTACCCGAATCGCTCGATCCGAGCCGTCGGCTCGTCGACCGGCCAGAGCGCGAAGGTCGCGGTCAACCGGTCGGCACCACCGTTCTCGTCGACGTCCGGGTCGTGCAGGACGGCGGAGAGCGCCAGGTCGTCGTTCTGCCACAACTGGTACGGCTCGGCCGTCGTGCACGGCTCGTCGGAGGTTCGCAGCTCGGTCGGCACACCCGGCGGCTGGTTGTCGTCGACGGAGAGCGCCTCGTTCGCCGCGGCCGGCGCGGTCGTGAGCGTGAGCGCCCCGGCGGCGACCGCAACGGAAAGCCCCATGGCCAGCAGTGCCCGGACCGGTCTTGCGGATGTCGTCGTGCCAGGTATGAGGGTCATCCCTCATCCACCTTTCCCCGAGGTCCCCGCCTTCCGATCAGCGGGGGCAGCGGATGCTATCGAGGACGGCGGACATCGGGCGACCCCGATTCAATCGGCCCGTTCCACAGTGGAGAGATCCCGACCTGTTCAGGCGCGACGATGGACGATCCGACCGGCGACCACTGTCACCAGGCAGGCCCCGTCGACGCCGTGCACCGCGAGATCGGCCCGCCCGGCCGACCGCAGGGTCGGCGCCACGGCGGTGGTCAGCACCAGCAGGTCGCCGCGCTCGGCGGCGGCCCGCAGGGCGGGGTCGGTCAGGTGTTCCGCCAATACCGCCGTCACCCCGGTACGCAGCAGCGCGTGCACCCGCTCACGTGGGGTCGGCGCGGGCGGCAGCGGACCGTCGTGCAGCAGACCCGGCCCCAGCGTGCCGGGCCAGCGGCGAACCCGGGCGTTGGCGTACGCCGAACTCAGCTCGGCCAGCGGGCCGACGGCCTCGATCCGGTCGCCACTGACCAGTACGGCGTGGTCGGGCAACGACTCGCCGTCCCGGTCGCGGCGCAGCAGGGCCGCCGTGTGCAGAGTGAGCATGCTCAGTCGACGAGCGGGCCGAGTTGCGGGCGCTTCGCCGTCACCGTGTCGCCG
Source organism: Micromonospora sp. H61 (assembly GCF_018070325.1). Lineage (GTDB taxonomy): Bacteria > Actinomycetota > Actinomycetes > Mycobacteriales > Micromonosporaceae > Micromonospora > Micromonospora salmantinae. The sequence continues at coordinate 92,556 of NZ_JAGPXY010000011.1, read as the reverse complement.
GACGACCGGCCGGTCAACCGCCGCTTCACCCAGGGGGCGAGGTACCGACCGGCCCACCGCAGGTCGGAAGCGCGGGCGGCAAGCCACGGCGACGGCGCCGGGTGCGGCGGAACCATCAGCCACTCCTCGTCGCAACCGACCCCGAGGGCGTTCAACACCTGCCCAGCGACCCGTCGATGCCCGGCCGGGGAGAGGTGCAGCCGATCGGTGCTCCAGAGCATGGGGTTGAGGAACGTGTCGTCGGCGTACAGGTCGACCATGATGGCGCCGTGCCGCTCGGCGGTCTCGCCGACCGCCTGGTTGAGCAACTGCACCCGGGGGGCGACGAGGCGTTGGCCGGGCAGTCGGGCCATCACGTCCGCGAACCGGAAGAGGAGCACGTCCGCGCCGCCCGAGCGCAGTTGCCGGACCACCTCGTCGAAGCGGGCGACAAGCGTGTCCGGGTCGAAGGTGCGCCGCAGCACGTCGTTGCCACCGGCCGCGAAACTGATCAGATCCGGCTTCATCGCCACGGCGGAGGGCACCTGCTCGGCGACCACGCTGGGGAAGAGCCGGCCCCGGATGGCCAGGTTCGCGTACCGGAAGTCGGGCCCCGCGTCGGCGGCGAGCCGGGTCGCCACCAGGTCCGCCCAGCCCCGGTAGGTGCCGTTCGGGTACGCATCGTCCATACCCTCGGTGAAGCTGTCCCCGACCGCGACAAAACTGCCCCAGCGCACCCGCGCCTCCCTCACGCCGCTCGTTGCCTGCGGCGACCAGTCTGTCACCGCAGCAACGCCCGGCACCGCCCCGAATCCACTACGTGTCGGAGGTCATGGGGCAAGCGTCGCGGGGAATGGGCTCGCCCGGCTGGTCGGCGTGGCTCTACCCTTCGGCCCATGCTGCTACGCATGTCGACGCTGTTGCTGCGGACCCTGCGCGAGGATCCGGCCGACGCGGAGGTGCCGAGCCATCGGCTGCTGCTGCGCGCCGGCTACATCCGTCGTGCCGCACCGGGCGGCTACACCTGGCTGCCGCTGGGCAAGCTGGTGCTTGATCGGATCACCGAGGTCGTCCGCGCCGAACTGGTGGCGATCGGCGACCAGGAGGTGCACTTCCCGGCGCTGCTGCCCGCCGAGCCGTATCGCACCAGCGGCAGGTGGACGGAGTACGGCGACGACATCTTCACCCTCGCCGACCGGCGCGGTGCCGAGCACCTGTTGGCGCCCACCCACGAGGAGATGGCGGCGCTGCTGGTCAAGGACCTGTTCACCTCGTACCGGGACTTCCCGGTGACGCTGTTCCAGGTGCAGACGAAGTTCCGCGACGAGGCGCGGCCGCGGGCCGGGTTGCTGCGTGGCCGCGAGTTCCTGATGAAGGACGCGTACTCCTTCGACCTGGACGAGGCGGGGCTGCGGGAGGCGTACGGGCGGCATCGCGCCGCGTATCAGCGGATCTTCGATCGGTTGGGGCTGGACTACACGGTGGTGCGGGCGATGTCCGGCGCGATGGGCGGCTCCGCGTCGGAGGAGTTCCTGGCGGCGACGCCGGTCGGCGAGGACACCTTCGTCGGTTGCACCTCCTGCGACTTCGCGGCCAACACCGAGGCGGTGGCCACCCGGGTGCCGAGCGCCGGTGACCCGAGCGCGCAGCCGGCCGTCGAGGTGCACGACACTCCGGAGACTCCGACGATCGCCAGCCTGGTGGAGTTGGCCAACGCGCGCCGGTTGGGCGGTCGGGACGGCTGGACCGCCGCCGACACCCTGAAGAACGTCGTGTTGTCAGTTCGTCGGCCGGGTGCCGACCGGGCCGAGCTCCTGGTCGTCGGGCTGCCCGGTGACCGGGAGGTCGACCTGAAGCGGGTCGGTGCCGCACTGCACCCGGCACAGGTGACCGTCTTCGAGGAGTGGGCCGAGCATCCGGAGCTGGTTCGCGGCTACATCGGACCGCAACTGCTCGACAAGCTGGGCATCCGCTACCTGGTCGACCCTCGGGTGGTGACCGGGTCTGCCTGGCTGACCGGGGCGAACGAGCCGGGCCGACACGCGACCGACGTGGTGTGCGGACGGGACTTCACCCCGGACGGCACCATCGAGGCGGCCGACGTCCGCGCCGGCGACCCCTGCCCGGAGTGCGACGCCGGCGAGCTGACCATCCGGCGGGGCATCGAGATCGGGCACATCTTCCAGCTCGGCCGCCGCTTCACCGACGCCTTCGCTGTCGACGTGCTCGGGCCGGCCGGCAAGCCGGTCCGGCCGACGATGGGCTGCTACGGCATCGGGGTTTCCCGGGCGGTGGCGGCCGTGGCCGAGCAGCACCACGACGACCGGGGACTGGTCTGGCCGGCGGCGGTCGCGCCGTGTGACGTACACCTGGTGGTTGCGGGCAAGGGCCCGCAGCTCGACGCGGCGCTGGAGCTCGGCGGGCGTCTCGCCGCCGCCGGCCTGCGGGTGCTTGTCGACGACCGCACGCACGTCTCGGCCGGGGTCAAGTTCACCGACGCCGAGCTGATCGGCATCCCCCGGGCCGTCGTGGTCGGCCGCCGGCTCGCCGAGGGGTACGTCGAGCTGCGCGAGCGGGCCGGCGACGGGCGCACCGAGTTACCGCTGGACGGTCTGGTGGATCGACTCGTCCACGAGGTACGCCAGGTTCGTGCGAGCCTGGTGTAGCTGCCGCGTCACAGGGTAGTGCTGTCGGATCGGGTGGAAACGTCTTCGGAGGCTCTCATGACCGGTTACCGGGTCAGTGACGTGATGACCAAGCAGGTGGTGTACCTGCCGGCCGAGACCACCCTGGACGAGGCGGCCAGGGTGATGAAGGAGGCCGACATCGGTGATGTGGTGGTGACCGACGGCGCCAGCCTCGCCGGCATGCTCACCGACCGGGACATCGTGGTGCGGGCCGTGGCGGAGAACAGCTCGCCTGCGGCCACCACCATCGGCTCGATCGTCACCCGCGAGGTCGTCATGATCGAGCAGCACTGCACGGCGGGTGAGGCGGCGGCGCTCATGCGGGATCGGGGCATCCGACGGGTGCTGGTCTGTGACAGTGACCGCAAGCTGGTGGGGATCGTCTCGCTCGGCGACCTGGCCATGCAGCTCGACCCCACCAGCGCGCTCAGCGAGATCAGCGAGCAGTCGCCCACCGTGTGACCGGGCCCTCGGGACGACGGCGGTAGCCTCGACGCATGGCTGACATGCCGGCCCGACTGGCCGAGATCGTCGACGAGTTCGCCGCCGCGCCGCGCGACCTGGTGCTGGAGATGCTCCTGGAGTACGCGGACGTCATCCCGGCGCTGCCGGAGGGCGCCGCGGAGCGCGAGGGCATGGAACAGGTGCCCGAGTGTCAGACGGCGTTCTTCCTGCGCGCCCGGGTGACCCCGGAAGGCACAGTGGAGACGCTCTTCGACTGCCCACCGGAGGCGCCCACCACCCGGGCGTTCGCCGGGATCCTCGCCGAGGGGCTGGCCGGGGCGAGCGCCGAGCAGGTGCTGGCCGTGCCGGACGACCTCTATCAGCGGATGGGGCTGGCGCAGGCGATCAGCCCGCTGCGGGTCCGTGGCGGCACGGCGATCCTGGGCCGCCTCAAGCGGCAGATCCGGGAACAACTCGGTTGACCGCGAGGTTGCCACCGACCATGGAGATCGAGATCTACGCGGACGTCATCTGCCCGTGGTGCTACATCGGCAAGCGCCGCCTGGATGAGGCCCTCGCCAGCTACGAGGGCGAGGTGACGGTCCGCTACCGGCCGTTCCAGCTCGACCCGTCGCCGGTGCCGCAGCCCCTGCCACTGGTGCAGGCGCTGGCCGGCAAGTTCGGCGGCCCGGAGCGCGCCCGGCAGATGGTCGACCACGTGACCCAGGTCGCGGCGGCCGACGGGCTGCGGCTCGACTACGACCGCGCGGTGATCGCCAACACCTTCGACGCGCACCGGCTGGTCTCCTGGGCGACCGACCAGGGCAGGGCGGCCGAGATGGTGGAGGCGCTCTACCAGGCGCACTTCAACCACGGGGTCGACGTCGGCTCGCGGGAGGCGCTGGCCACCCTGGCCGGTGAGATCGGCCTCGACGCGGTCGACGCGCGCCGGTTCCTCGACTCCGACGAGCGCGTCGCCGACGTCGCCGCCGACCTGGCCGCCGCCCAGGATCTGGGCATCACCAGCGTGCCGACCTTCGTGCTGGCCGGGAAGTACGCGGTCTCCGGTGCGCAGGAAGTGCGGACGTTGCTGGCCGCGTTCGCCGAGGTCGAGCAGCGCGAGTCCGCAGCGCACTCACACTGAGTCACCCGACGGCCGGGCGTCCGGCATTGATGATCACAATGTTTCACGTGCAACAACATCGATGCCGATACCTGGTCAGACCGGCCTGGCCAGCCCTTCCACCACCTGGGCTCCCGGCAGCGCGCCCAACGCCGGCCCCGGCAGCGCAATCTTGCTGTGCCGTACGCCGGACCCGACGATCACGTGCGGTGTGGCGATGACCCGCGCGTCCACCAGGATCGGCCACTGCGCCGGCAGCCCGATCGGGGTGATGCCGCCGTACTCCATGCCGGTCAACTCGACAGCGTCGTCCATCGGGGCGAAGCTCGCCTTGCGGACGTCCAGCGTCCGGCGGGCCACCCCGTTCACGTCGGCCCGAGTGGTGGCCAGGATGATGCAGGCCGCGTAGCGCACCACGCCCTCACGCTTGCCCGCCACCACGACACAGTTGGCCGACACGTCCAGCCCCACCTCGTACGCCGCGCAGAACGCCGCGGTGTCGGCGAGGTCGGCGTCGATCGGCGCGACCAGCACGTCGTTGACGTCCACCGGCGCGTCGGCCGGCCACTGCGCGATGGCCTCCGCGACCGGCGGGGCGAGCAGATCCAGGCGGGCGCGGGCCGGTTCGGTCTTCAGCGTTCCCATCACGGGTGCGATCCTCGCATCCGCGACGCTGAACCGCCCGGCGGCTCCCCGGCCCCCCGGCGACGCCAGCGGCCCGGGCCGGATCGATCCGGCGCTCAACTGCCCGCGAGGAAGGCGTTGTCGCTCATGAAGGAGCGGTCGCGAGCAGCCGCCAACTCCTCCTCGCGCTGGGCCTTGGCCCGTTGCAGCTCCAGATCCTCGAACGCGTGCCGGACACCCAGCCGGATCACGCCGTAGAGGAAGACGAAGCCGAAGACGTAGAGGATCACAGTGGTGACGACAGCGAACATGGCGTCACGGTAAGACGAACGTGAACCGTTGTTGCTCTCATTTCCGGCCGGTTCCCCCGTACGTGTCGGCCAGGTGGTCGGCCCAGGTACGTACGCCCCGGGGCAGTGCCTCGGTGGCCAGACCACCGGCCCGCAGCTCGCGACCGAGCCGGCCGGGAATCCGCACCGGCAGCAGCGGTCGGCGCGAGCCTCGGGCCGCTCGCCACGCCCGGGCGGCCTCGTCGAAGCGGAGCACCTGCGGCCCACCCAGCTCCTCGATGCCGCCCAATGGTCCGGCGACCAGTCGGGCCGCCAGCCGCGCCGCCACCTCACCCGGGTCGACCGGTTGGGCGAGCACCGCCCGGTCCCCGATCACCGGGCCCAGCCGCGCGCTGGCGGTCAGCATGTCGTCCAGGAACTGGGGGAACTGGGTGGCCCGCAGCACCGAACACGGCACCGGACCGGCCGCGATCACCTGCTCGGCGGCGAGCTTGTGGCGGTAGTACGGGATCGGCACCCGATCAACCCCGACGATCGAGATGTAGACGATGTGCCGCACACCGGCAGTGCCGGCGGCCACCACCAGTCGTCGGGTGCCCAACACATCCACCTGGTAGGTCTGCCGACCCCGAGGCGCGGACGCCAGGTGCAGCACGGCGTCCATCCCGGTCACCGCCTCGGTCAGCCCGTCCCCGGTGACCAGGTCGGTCACCACCCACTCCACGTCCGTGCCGGCGGGTGGCCGGCGGCTGGTTGCCCGGACGCCGATCCCGTCGTCACGCAACCGACCCAGCACCGCACGGCCCAGAGTGCCGGACGCCCCGGTGATCAGAACCTTCATCTCGTCCTCCTTGGAACCCGTCCGACCCTTCCTGGTGTCGACGAAACGACACGCAATCCCGTGACGGCACGCGGCGGCTCACCCCGACCGGATCAGGTCCAACACGGTGAGCAGCGCGAAGAACGCGATCACGATCTCGTTGACGATCCAGGCGTGCCCCTCGGCCCATTCCCGCATCCGGGTCAGCACCCGAGATGCCCTGCTCCCCAACAGCAGCAACGCCAGCAGAGGCAGCGCGAGCAGGAGCACTGTGAGCAGCACGAACGGCACCAGGTGCCACCACGGCAGATCATGTCGGGCCACGCTCGCCCCGACGGTGGCCATGGTCAGGTCGTCGGTCGGCGTCGCCACGAAGAGCAGCGCACCCAGCCGCAGCGCCTGCGGCGGACCGGCATGCTCGATGCTTCCCAGCCAGCGCGGCGGTCCGGAGCGGCCCCGGCGGACCCAGATCAGCACCGCCAGGCACACCAGCAGGGCCAGCACCACCAGGTCGATGGCGGGGCCGCGATCGACCTTCCCGGCGACGGCGCTGGCGTCGGCGACCACTCCACCCACCAACTTGGTCAACAACCAGGCCACTGTCACCCCGGCGGCGACCACCAGCCCCGCGCCGGCGAGGAAGCCCAGCGACGCCGCCCGGGGCCGATCCGACGAGGCCAGGAAGACGGCCACCACCAACTGCGTCCCGGCGACCATGACCACGGCGAGCGGAAGAATGGTCAGGAGGTTCATCGTCCGCCATCCTTCCGGCACGAGCGGGCGGGACGCGGCGGAATCCGCGGATCACCCGGCCTGTCGTACACCCCCGCCCACCGCGACCCGGCCGGCCAGCAGCGCCCCGAGCAGCGCCAGCCCAGCGGTCACCACGAGCGTCGTCGTGTAGCTGGCCGGGCCCGGCGCACTTCCCGCCGCCAACACGGCCCCGGTCAGCGCGAGCACTGTCGCCGCGAAGAGAGAGTCGCTCAGTTGCAGTGACGAGCTGTTGCGGCCTTGCTCACCCGGTGCGGACAACTCCAGGGTGAGCACCGACAACGACGGATAGAGCAGCCCCATGCCCAGACCGGCGACCGCCCAACCGAGCACGGCGACAGCCACCGGCAGCTCGGGCCGGACGGCCAGCGCGACCGTGGCGGTGCCGACCGTGATGCAGATCAACCCGGCACGCGGCAGGCTGGCCCGCGACACCGGCACCGGAATCCGGCCCTGCAACCAGGAGCCCGCCGACCAGGCCAGCGCGCCGACAGTGAGGACCAACCCGGCAGCGGTCGGCGAGAGACCCCGTTCCCGGGAGAGCATCAGCGGGATGACCACCTCGGCGCCGACGAAGGCCGCCGACGCCAGACCACGCAACCCCACCACGGTGGGCAACCCGCGCGCGGCCCGGAGGAAACCGGCCGGCAGCAGGCGCGGGGCACAGACCAGCAGGCCGACCACGGCGAACCCGACCAGCACCACTGCGGTGGCGCCGCGCTGCTGTCCCCCGATGTGCAGCAGTGCGGCACTCACCGCGGCCCCGCACGCCCAACCGATCCGCGCGGCCGCACCTGCCGGCGGGCTCGTCGCCGCACCCCGGGCCAGCGACCGCAGGCCGGGGTGGATCAGCAGCACCGCCGGCACCGCCACCGCCGGCACCGCCAGGAAGACCCACCGCCAGCCCAGGTACTGCACGATCAGGCCGGCAACCGCCGGCCCGACAAGCGACGGTACGACCCACGCCGCCGCGAACGCCGCGAAGATCCGCCGGTGCAGCTCCTGCGGGTACGCCTGCCCGACGATCACGTAGAGCGCCACCGAGAGCAGCCCGGAGCCGAAACCCTGCACGACCCGCCCGACGACCAGCGCGCTCATCACGGGGGCGGTCCCGGCGATCAGCAACCCGACCACGAACCAGGCGACGCCGTGCCACATCGGCCCCCTGGGACCCCGCGCGTCGCACCAGATGCCGGAGACCACCATGGCCAGCACACCGGTGGCGAACGGACCACCGAACGCGATCCCGTAGAGCGCCAACCCGTCCAGGCTGCGCGCGACGGTCGGCATCGCCGTACCGACCGCCAACGCCTCGAACGCGAGGAGTGAGATCAGCGCGACGCTGCCCACCGTCATCGCGCGCAGCCGCGGTGCGAAGAGTCCCGGTGCGGCGGGTGTGGTGGTGACGGCTGTGCTCGGCATCGGCCGAGCATGCGACTTCAACCCTGATTCATGTCAACCGTCCGGTGACCCGGCTCTCGTCAGGCGTCCTGCAGCGCCTCCCCGACACCGCGCACCAGCCCGGAAAAATGCTGGTCTGCCAGCAGGTGACCAGCGGTGATCACCACAGCGATCGGCCACTCGATGACCTGTAGCGCGGCGAGCACTCCGAGCCCGGCGTAGTAGGCGACCTTGTCCGGTGGCGGCACCGCCACCTCACCCACCATCGGCAGTTGCACCCGCCGGTTGTACATCGAGACGTTCTCCCGTGAACCGTTGAGATGTCGCGTCAGTGTGCTCATGCCGGCCTCCCCATGTCCGGTGATGGTCGTCGGGTTCCACAGCCCATCCCGTCCATGCGCCAGCGACGGCGGAAAATTCCGCCACTCAAGGGGCATAACGGATGGCAGGTCGGGAAGCCAGGCCGCCGGACGTGAGTGCGGTGGGAGGACGACATGGCCAAGGTCAGGACGAGCGGCAACAGGGAGCCGGGCCGGCGCCCGTCCAGCCGTACGCCTCGATGACGGCGGCGGGTCGCGCTGCCGGCCGCATCCTGCCGTCCTTCGGCGTGCCGCATCTGGTCGGCGAGGCGTCCCGGTCGGTCAGCTCGGCCGCGGTCCGGCTGGCCCGGACGGCCGGGCTGACGCGGCGTCGGGTCTGGTCCCGGCCGGGCCGGCACCACATCGAGGTGCACGGTGTCTGCCAGGACGGTGGCAACCGGCTGGCCCGTCAGGTGGAGGGCGCGCTGGAACGGATGCCCGGGGTGGCCTGGGCCCGGGTCAACGCACCCTCCGGCCGGGTGGTGATCGCCGTCCAGACCCCCGAACCGACGTTGCGCGACCTGATCGCCACCATCGACCGAGTCGAGCGGACCTGCGACCACGAACCGGACCCGGAGATCCCACCGCCGCACCCACCGGAGGAGGGGCCGCGCACACCGCGCACCCTCGGCGCGCTCGCCTCGGACGCACTGGGCCTGACCATCTCGGCAGCCACCCGGATCCTGCCGTTCGCGCCGCTGCCCGGCGAGGTGGCCGGCCTGCTCTCCGCTGTGGATCTTCAACCGAAACTGCACGAGTTCATCGGCAGACGGCTGCGCTCCGACCCGCGCGCCGACATCCTGTTTCCGCTGGCCGAGGCGGTGGTGCAGGGCTTGACCGGCCGCTGGACGGGCATCGTCCTGGACGGTGCCCAACGGGTCGTGCAGTGGGGTGAGGATCGGGCCCAACTCTCCGCCTGGGAAAAGGCCGAACCACGGCTGACCGGCGACGCCGAACGAGCCACCGCCCGCTGGCCGGTGATCGAACGTCCGCGGCCGAAGCCGGACGGCCCGGTCGAGCGGTACATCAACCGCATGCTCGCCGCCGGCGCGGCCGCCGGCGCGGCGGCGGTGCCGTTCGCCGGGCCGAAGCGGGCCACCGCGCTGGGCCTGTCCGCGCTGCCGAAGGCGCCGGGCAGCGGCCGCGAGGGGTACGCGGCTCAGCTCGGCCGGATGCTGGCCCGGCGTGGTGTGATCGCGATGGACCGGAGTGTGCTGCGCGAACTGGACCGGATCGACACGCTCGTGCTCGACGCCGCCGTGCTCGGCTCGGACCGGGGCGTCCTGGCCGATCTGGCGCCGGCGTCCGACGCGGACGTCGACCAGGTGGCGGAGCGGGCCTTCGCGTTGTTCGACCCGGACGACCCGTCCGCCTCCCGGACGGCGGACGGCTGGCGGCTCGGGCCGCTGGACCGGATGCCCGCGAACGACCCGGACGCCATCCCGGACGCGGCCCGGCTGCGCTCCGCTGGCGGCCAACTCCTCGGCCTCTGCCACGGCGACCGGCTCGCCGCCCTGTTGCGGGTCGAGCCGGAACCCGCGCCCGGCGTCGACGGCCTGCCCTCCGCCGCCCGACATGCCGGCCTGCGGCTGCTCGTCGCCGGCGGCGACGAGCAGCGGTACGGCTTCGCCGACGCGATGCTCCCCGGCGGGGACCAGTTGGCCGAGTCGGTACGCGCGTTGCAGCGCGACGGCGCCGTGGTGATGCTGGTCTCCGCGGACCGGAAGGCACTCGGCGCGTCCGACTGCGGTCTCGGGTTCGCCGCGCCGGAGGAACTGCCGCCGTGGGGCGCGCACCTGCTGGTCGGTGCCGACCTGCGGGTGGTGGCGCTGGTGATCGAGGCGACCGGGGTGGCCCGGCGCACGGCCCAGCAGAACATCCGCCTGGCCATGGCCGGCACCGGTCTCGGGGCGTTGGGCGCGTTCACCGCCCCACCGACCCAGCTGCCGCACCGGGCGCTCGTCGCGGTCAACGGCGCGGCCGGGCTGGCCTTCGCCAACGGGGTCTGGCAGGCCCGCCGGTTGCACGACCAGTCCGACACCCCGGTGCCCGTGGCAACCGCCTGGCACCTGATGCCGGTCGGTACCGTGCTCGACCACCTGCGTTCCACCCCGGACGGCCGGGCCAGCGCCGAGGCGCAACGCCGACGCCACGGGTCCGGTGACAACGGCGGCGCCGGACCCGGACGTGGTGGCCTGCTGCGTGCCTTCGTGGACGAGTTGTCCAACCCGCTCACGCCGGTGCTGGCCGCCGGGGCGGTGCTCTCCGCGTCGTTCGGCTCACTTGTCGACGCCGCGTTGGTGGGCAGCGTGGTCGGTGGGTCCGCCCTGATCGGGGCGGTGCACGAGCGCAACACGGAAAGGTCGCTGGCGGAGCTGCTGTCACGGTCGGCGGTGACCGCACGGGTCCGCCGGGACGGTGCCGAGCAGGTTCTCGCCGCCGAAGACCTGGTCCTCGGGGACGTCATCGCCCTCGAACCGGGCGACTCGGTGCCCGCCGACTGCCGGGTGCTCGAGTCGGTGGGCCTGGAGGCCGACGAGTCGTCGCTGACCGGTGAGTCGCTGCCGGTCGCCAAGTCCAACCGACCGGTGGTCGCCGCCGCCATCGCCGACCGACACTCGATGCTCTACGAGGGCACCACAGTCGCCGCCGGGCACGGCACCGCAGTGGTGGTGGCGACCGGCAACGACACCGAGGCCGGGCGCAGCCTCGCCCTGGTCAAGCAGGACCCGCCGGCCAGTGGGGTGGAGGCTCGGCTCGGCGCGTTGACCAGCGCCGCCATCCCGTTGGCGGCCGGTTCCGCGGTGGCGGTGGCCGGCGCGGGCCTGCTCCGAGGCGTACCCCTGGCCGAAACGGCGGCGACCGCCGCGAACCTCGCCGTGGCGTCGGTGCCGGAGGGGCTGCCGTTCCTGGTCAGCGCGGCGCAGCTGGCCGCGGCCCGGCGGCTGGCCGAGCACGGCGCGTTGGTCCGCAACCCGCGCACCATCGAGGCGCTGGGCCGGGTGGACGTGCTCTGCTTCGACAAGACCGGCACCCTCACCGAGGGCAAGCTGCTGCTGGCCGGGGTCGGCGACAGCGTCGGCGACCGGTACGCCCCGCTGGACCGGTTGGACGACCGGCTCCGGATGACGCTGGCCGCGGCGCTGCGGGCCACCCCCGCCGCGAAGAACCCGGAGGAGTTGGCGTTGCAGACCGACCGGGCGGTCCGTCGGGGCGCCGGGGAGGCCGGGGTGGTGGAGCAGACCGGCGCCGCCGGGTGGCGGGCCGCCGGAGGGCTGCCGTTCGAGCCGTCCCGCGGCTACCACGCGAGCATCGGACAGACCGACGGTCACCTGTTGTTGAGCGTCAAGGGTGCTCCGGAGACGGTGCTGCCGCGCTGTTCGTCCCGACGGATGGACGGTCGTCAGGAGCCGCTGGACGACGCCGGCCGCGCGGAGCTGGAGCGGATGCTCGCCGACCGGGCCGGGGCGGGAAACCGGATCCTCGCCGTCGCGGAGTGCCCGGTGAACGACCCGAAGGTGACCGACTCCGACGTTCGAGGGCTGACCTTCGTGGGTTTCCTGGCCCTCGCGGACGGTGTCCGGGAGAGCGCAGCCCCGGCGGTACGCCGGATCCGGCAGGCCGGCGTGCACACCATCATGATCACTGGTGATCACCCGGCCACCGCAGAGGCGATCGCCGCCACCATCAGTGAACACGACGAACAGCGGGTGGTCACCGCCGCTGAACTCGACCAGTTGGACGACGACGCGCTCGCCGAGCGGTTGGCCAACACCGACGTGGTGGCCCGCTGCACCCCTGCGCACAAGGTGCGGATCATCCAGGCGTTGCAGAAGTGCGGGCGGACCGTGGCGATGACCGGCGACGGGGCCAACGACGCCCCGGCGATCCGGCTGGCCGACGTCGGCATCGCCCTCGGTCAACGGGGCACCCCGGCCGCCCGCGCCGCAGCCGACCTGGTGGTCACCGACGACCGGCTGGAAACCATCATCGCCACCCTGATCGAAGGGCGGGCGATGTGGTCGTCGGTGCGGCACGCGCTCAGCATCCTGGTCGGTGGCAACCTCGGTGAGATCGCGTTCAGTGTGCTCACCGCAGCGGCGACCGGCCGCTCCGCGCTCACCGGGCGACAACTTCTGCTGGTCAACCTGCTCACCGACCTGGCGCCGGCGCTGGCCATCGCGGTCCGGCCGCCCGCATCGGACCGCACCGACGCGCTGCTCCGGGAGGGCCCGGACACGGCGCTCGGCGAGAGCCTCACCAGGGAGATCGGGCTGCGGGCGGCAGCCACCACGCTGGGCGCGACAGCGGGCTGGACGTTGGCCCGCTACACCGGACGCCGTCAGCGGGCCGGCACTGTCGCCCTGGTCGCCCTGGTCGGCACCCAACTCGGGCAGACCATCCTGGCCGGCGGCACCAGTCCGGCCGTGCTGGCCTCCACGGCGGCGTCACTGGGCGTCCTGGTCGTGGTGGTGCAGACCCCGGGGGTGAGCCAGTTCTTCGGCTGCACCCCGCTCGGGCCGGTGGGCTGGACCATCGGGGCCGGGTCGGCGCTCGGCGCGACCTTCGCCAACGGCGCGCTCACCAAGCTGGTTGAACGCCTCCCGGAGACCCGCCCCAACCGGACCGAATCCGGTGCCGAGTCAGCGGCGGACGGTGGTTCCGCCAGCTGACGCGGACTTGGCACTCGGGCTGGAGTTGATCCCTCGACGGCGTCGCCGTCCGGATCGCGCGCTCCGACACCTGACCCGCACGCGTGCACTGGTCGGCCCGTCAGCGGCGTCAAGGGCTGAGCCGCATGCCGACGGCTCATCGGGGTACCGGAGCCGCAGGAGGTGGGCGCGATGGTGGAACAACCCCAGGTGACGTTCATCGGTACCGCGACGACGGTGCTGCGGATCGGCGGCTTCACCCTGTTGACCGACCCGAACTTCCTGCACCGGGGTCAACGGGCGTACCTGGGCAAGGGGTTGTGGTCGCGCCGACGCACGGACCCGGCGCTGCGGATCGCCCAGCTCCCAGAGCTGGACGCGGTGGTCCTCTCCCACCTGCACGGCGACCACTTCGATCGGGTGGCCCGTCGGGAACTGGCCCGCGAGCTGCCCATCGTCACCACCCCCGCGGCGGAACGCAAGCTGCGCCGCTGGGGCTTCCGGGCCGCCCAGGGTCTGCCGACGTGGTCGTCCCGGGAGCTGCACCGCGACGGTACGACAGTGCGGCTGACCTCGATGCCCGGCCAGCACGGCCCGGGCGCACTGGACCTGCTGATGCCCGACGTGATGGGCACGATGATTGACGTGGAACGCTCCGGGCGGCGGGAGTTCCGGCTCTACGTCACCGGCGACACCCTCAACCGGCCGCTACTCACCGCGATCCCCGAACGCTATCCGGACATCGACGCGATGCTGATCCACCTCGGCGGCACGAAGGTCGCCGGGATCCTGCTCACCATGGACGCCCGCCAGGGCGCGGACCTGGTGGAGCTGGTCCGTCCACAGCTGACCGTGCCGATCCACTACGACGACTACCCGGTGTTCCGCTCACCGCTGGCGCACTTCGTCGACGAGGCCCGCCGCCGAGGTTGGGCGAAGCAGGTACGCACCATCGCCCGTGGCGAGACCGTCCCGCTCACTCCTACCGCCTGACGGCGGTGTCGGCTCCGGCGGCTCCGGCGGCCAGATGACAAAGAGCGGTATACCTCAGAGTCATATTCATACCCCAGAGTCATAACGCTCGCACCGAATACCTCGCCCCACCCCGACCTGCCGGCACGGATCGCCGGAGTACGCGAATCGCCGCCTGCCGGCGAACCGGCGGCGGCGATCATTGACAGGCGCGAAGGTCAGCTGCGCTCGGAGATGGCCTCGATGAGGTCGCCGACCGGGCGCTCCGGGAGGGAACTTGTGCTGGCCCATGGTGCGATGGATCTCGGCCGCGTCGTCGTCCGCGCCGATGGTCACCGCCTCGCCCTGGGCCAGCTCACCGGCCGTCACGGTGGCCGGGTCGCGACCCTCGGCCAGCACCTTCACCACGATGTCGCGGTCGGTCAGCATGCCCTTGAGCCGGTTGTCGTCGCCGCAGATCGGCAGCGCACCGACCCCCTACTCGGCCATCCGCTTCGCGGCCGACTTCAGGTCGTCTGGCGTCACTGATCTGCATCGAAGCAACTGGAGGCGAGGGTGCCCGAACGGCTGCCGCCGCTCGTGACCCACGTCCGTCGGCCAGCTTGGCTGTATCGATGGCTGTACAACCAAGCGCTCTCGCGCCTTGCGTCCGTCCCCGCTTGGCTTCATGATCCGCTCACCGGGAACGTGAAGGAGGAGCACATGGGCACCTGGGATGACGGCCCGTTCGACAACGACAGCGCCGCCGACTGGTGCGGTGACCTCCACGATGCCGATCCGCCTGCCCGGCCGGCAATGGTTCGTGCTGCTCTGACAACGGCAGCCTTCAACACCGGGTACCTCGACCATGACGACGCCGCCTCGGCCATCGCCGCAGCGGCCATCGTGGCGTCTCCGATGCCCGGAGGAGACCCGATAACCTCGCCGTACGCGCCGGATTTCCTGCTTGCTGGTGAATCCCTCGACTTGGACGACGACCTGCCACAGTTGGCGGTCGGAGCACTTGACCGGGTCCTCGGCGACGACTCGGAGTGGCGGAGCCTATGGGGCGAGGCGGGAGCGAGTGAGTTCCCGCAGATCAACAAGCTCCGCGCAGTGCTGTCCGGTCCGCCCGAACTGCCCGGCCAGATCGCGATGCTTTAGGGACTGCGCGCCCCTGGGCGGTGATCTCCCCGTCATTCCGAGTAATCGACCCAATCCATGCTGGGGTCCTCTTCGTCGGGCGACGTTGTGATCACCTGGTCCCACGCGATGACAATCGCTGCGGCCTGCCGCTCGCTACAGGCCAAGCCGCTGAGCAGGACGTTGTTCTGATAGTCGAGGATCTCGAAGCGCCATCGATCGAGTTCCGGCCGGCGTTCCACCGTTGCCCAGAAGTGGCCGGAAAGATCGCTGGGGAACACCTCGTCTGGCACACACCGCTCCTCTGCCTCAAAGCCCATCTCCGCCGTGAGTCCGCACATCGTGGACCAGGCAAGGAACGGCTCGCGGCCGGCGAGGTGTGGTCGGATCTGGACCTGGTCTCCTGCTCGACCAGGGCGAGGAGCTGCGGACGGTGATGGAGCTGCTCGGGCACTCCACGATCCGGATGACGGCCGACACCTACGGCCACGTTCTGCCGGCGCGGGGCTCGTCGGGCGGCCCCGGCCATTGACCGGATTATCGGCCAGGAGGGGACGGCGTGACCGGCTTGGCTGTACTCGGGACCGAGATCAACCGGGGAAAGTGCTGGTGGAGCCCAGGGGACTCGAACCCCTAACCCCTGCCTTGCAAAGGCAGTGCTCTGCCAGTTGAGCTAGGGCCCCGCGAATTGCGCGGCGATTGCCGCGCGTTGCGAGAGCGTCAGCGCAGGTCGGGCGCGGTGGTCGCCTCGTGCCACAGGGCACGCTCGTCGTTCGACGCCTTGATCTTGTTGAACACGACGGCGGCCACACCGACGACGCCAGCCAGAATCAGCAGCTTCTTGAACATGGGGCAACCCCTCGCGCTCGACTACCGTCGGACGACATGCGGTGGGGCTAGATGGAATCGAACCATCGACCTCAGAGTTATCAGCTCTGCGCTCTAACCGACTGAGCTATAGCCCCGCGTTGCGACGAGCAAGATTAACCCATCCGCTCCGCCGGCCCCAAATCGGGGTCCGAGCTTGCGAGCCAGGCTCGTCGCCGCCTGCAAAACCTACCCGAGTACGGGACGCCGGAGCGACCGCTTTCCGCGGTGCCCCGGCGTCCCGGTCACTCAGTCCCGCTCGGCGAGGGTCAGCTCGATCCCGCCGACCAGGTCGGCGCAGACGTTGTAGACGAACGCGCCAAGGGTGGCCAGCGCGGTGAACAGCACCACGTTGACCAGGCCGATCAGCGCCGAGCTGAGAATCACGCCCTTGGCGGTGATCTGGAAGCCGCTGGTGCTCTGCCCACCGCCGGCGTTGACCAGATCACTCAGGCTCTCGTTGACGCTCTGGAACACACCCATCGCGTCCAGCGCCAGATAGAGCACCGAGGTGGCGACCACCACGACGATGAAGAGCACCACCGACACCGCGAATGCGAACTTCATCACGGACCACGGGTCGATCCGCTTGAGGTTCAGCCGGGCCCGACGCGGTCCGCGGGAGGCGGCCGAGCTGACCGACGTACGCGCCGCACGCACCGCGTCACCGACGCGGGCCGCACCGACGGCGGACGCGTTGCCGATCCCCGGTGGCAGGCCACCACCGCTGGCCGGGCGGCCGGCAGCGGCGGCCGTACGCGTCGCGTCCGACTGGGGCTGGGTCATCCCGGGTGTGATCCGCGGCTGGGTGCCGGTGGAACCGGTTGACGCGGCCTGACCGGGCCGGAGACCGATCGGCTGGGTGGTGGCCGGACGTGCCGAGGGCGCCGCTGCCGGAGCCGGAGGATTGGCGGCGGCCGACGTCGGCGCCTCGGCGCTGGGCGCCTCGGTTTTGTCGCCGGACTCGCCACCTTCGCCCGGCTGCTCCGGCGGGGGTGTCATACCTGGAGCCCTGGTGAACTTCGGGGCAGGCGCGTCGGCGGGGACCGTCGCCCGGCCCACGGCCGCGCGGCCGGTCGCTGGTGTGCCGCCCTTGGCGGCCTCCTCGTCGACCGGTTTGGCCGAGGTCCCCGAGTTCCCCGACTTCGCCTGTGTCTCCGTCATTCAACTAGTCCTGTTCGTCAGGCTCGTCGGCATTGCGAGCAATCGCCACGATAGTCACGCCGTCCGGGAGGTCCATCAGCTTGACCCCCATTGTGTTCCGGTCACGCGTACGCCGTACAGGCTTCACCGGAGTCCGAATGACACCACCGTTGCTGGTGATCGCGAACAGCTCGTCGTCCGGATCGATCACCACCGCGCCAACCAGACCACCGCGCCGTTCGGTGATCTTTGCAGTCAACACGCCCTTACCTCCCCGGCCCTGCACCGGGTATTCCTCGATCGGGGTCCGCTTCGCGTATCCCCCGTTCGTGGCCACCAGAACGTCCAAACCTTCCCGCACGACTTCCATGGCGAGCAGGACGTCGTCGTCCGTGAAGCGCATGCCGATGACGCCCGAGGTGGCCCGGCCCATCGGCCGCAACGCCTCGTCCGAGGCGTTGAACCGGATCGCCTGTGCCTTCTTCGAGACCAGCAGCAGATCGTTCTCCGGCGCAACCAGCGCAGCACCGACCAGCTCGTCCTCATCGCGCAGGTTGATCGCGATGATGCCGCCGGAACGGTTGGAGTCGAACTCCTCGAGCCGCGTCTTCTTCACCAGGCCGTTCTTCGTGGCCAGTACCAGATAGGGGGCTACCTGGTAGTTCGGGATCTCAATGATCTGCGCGATCTGCTCGTCGGGTAGGAAGGCGAGCAGATTGGCCACGTGTTGGCCCTTGGCTACCCTACTGGCCTCCGGCAACTCGTACGCCTTGGCCCGGTAGACGCGGCCCTTGTTCGTGAGGAACAAGATCCAGTCGTGGGTCGAGCAGACGAAGAAGTGGCTGACGATGTCGTCCTGCCGCAGCGTGGCGCCACTGACGCCCTTACCGCCGCGCCGCTGCGAGCGGTACAGATCGACCTTGGTCCGCTTGGCGTACCCGGTGCGGGTGATCGTGACGACCACGTCCTCGCGGGCGATGAGGTCCTCCATCGAGACCTCGCCGTCGAACGGGATGATCTGCGTCCGGCGGTCGTCGCCCCACTTGGTGACGATCTCGCCCAGCTCGTCCGAGACGATCTTCCGCTGCCGCTCGGGCTTGGCGAGGATGTCCTTGAGGTCGGCGATCTCGATCTCGAGCTTCGCCAGGTCGTCGATGATCCGCTGCCGCTCCAGGGCGGCGAGCCGGCGCAGCTGCATGTCCAGGATCGCTGTCGCCTGGATCTCGTCGATCTCCAGCAGCCGGATCAGGCCCTGCCGGGCGTCGTCCACTGTCGGAGAGCGCCGAATCAGGGCGATCACCTCGTCCAGCGCGTCCAGCGCCTTGCCCAGGCCGCGCAGGATGTGTGCCCGCTCCTCGGCCTTGCGCAGCCGGAACGCGGTCCGCCGGCGGATCACGTCGATCTGGTGCTCGACGTAGTAGCGGAGGAACTGGGCCAGGTTGAGCGTGCGCGGCACCCCGTCGACCAGGGCCAGCATGTTGGCGCCGAAGGTCTCCTGAAGCTGGGTGTGCTTGTAGAGGTTGTTCAGCACGACCTTCGCGACCGCGTCGCGCTTGAGCACCAGGACGATCCGCATGCCGGTACGACCGGAGGACTCGTCGCGGATGTCGGCGATGCCGGCGAGCTTGCCCTCCTTGATCAGCTCGGCGATCCGCTCGGCGAGGTTGTCCGGGTTGACCTGGTAGGGCAGCTCGCTGACGACCAGGCAGGGGCGGCCCCGCTTGTCCTCCTCGACCTCCACCACGGCGCGCATCCGGATCGAGCCGCGACCGGTGCGGTACGCGTCCTGGATCGCTGTGGTGCCGACGATCAGGCCGTGGGTCGGGAAGTCCGGGCCCTTGACGATGCCGAGCAGGGCTTCGAGGGTGGTCTCCTCGTCCTCCTCCGGGTGCTCCAGGCACCACTGCACCGCCGCGCCGATCTCCCGCAGGTTGTGTGGCGGGATCTTGGTGGCCATGCCGACCGCGATGCCCTCGGAGCCGTTCACCAGGAGGTTGGGGATCCGCGACGGCAGGATGGTGGGCTCCTTGGCCCGGCCGTCGTAGTTGTCCTGCAGGTCGACGGTGTCCTCGTCGATGTCCCGCAGCATCTCCATGGCGAGGGGGTCGAGCTTGCACTCGGTGTATCGCATGGCGGCGGCCGGGTCGTTACCCGGCGAGCCGAAGTTGCCGTTGCCGTCGACCAGCGGGTAGCGCAGCGACCAGGACTGCGCCATCCGGACCAGCGCGTCGTAGATCGCCGAGTCGCCGTGCGGGTGGAACTGACCCATCACGTCACCGACGACACGGGAGCACTTCACGTAGCCGCGGTCCGGACGGTAGCCGGAGTCGAACATCGCGTAGAGGATCTTGCGGTGGACCGGCTTGAGGCCGTCCCGGACGTCCGGCAGCGCGCGACCGACGATGACGCTCATCGCGTAGTCGAGGTAGGAGCGCTGCATCTCCACCTCGAGCCCGACCGGTTCGATCCGGTCGTGCGCGACCACCGCGGCGATGGCCTCGGCGGGAACCTCGGGCTCGTTCGGTGTGGACTCGGGAGAATCGGTCACTGTATACCCTTATCAGACTCAGAGTCGTTTTCGTGCTGTGGATAACGGCTGTGGATACCGGCCAAGCTGTGGATAACTCTGTGGACCGCCGGATCGGCCGGGCAGTGCCCGGCCGATCCACAGCAGTCCGTCAGATGTCCAGGAACCGCACGTCCTTGGCGTTGCGCTGAATGAACGACCGGCGCGCCTCGACGTCCTCACCCATCAGCACACTGAACAACTCGTCGGCGGTCGCCGCGTCGTCGAGAGTGACCTGACGCAGCGTACGCGTCGCCGGGTTCATGGTGGTTTCCCACAGCTCGGGGTAGTTCATCTCGCCGAGGCCCTTGAAGCGCTGAATGTCGTCCGGCTTGGCGTTCGGCTTCTTCTGCTGGCGCAGCACGATCAGACCGTCCCGCTCGCGGTCGGAGTACGCGTACTGGGCGTCGTCGCCCTTCTTGTTCCACTTGATCTTGTAGAGGGGCGGGGCGGCCAGGTAGACGTGCCCCATCTCGACCAGCGGACGCATGAAGCGGAACAGCAGGGTGAGCAGCAGCGTCTGGATGTGCTGGCCGTCGACGTCCGCGTCGGCCATCAGCACCACCTTGTGGTACCGCAGCTTCTCCATGTCGAAGTCGTCGTGGATGCCGGTGCCCAGCGCGGTGATCAGCGCCTGGACCTCGTTGTTCTTCAGCACCCGGTCGATCCGGGCCTTCTCCACGTTGAGGATCTTGCCGCGGATCGGCAGGATCGCCTGGGTCCGTGGGTCGCGACCCTGCTTGGCCGAGCCGCCGGCCGAGTCACCCTCGACGATGAACACCTCGGACTCGCGGGGGTCGGTCGACTGGCAGTCGGCCAGCTTGCCCGGCATCGAGCCGGACTCCAGCAGCGACTTGCGCCGGGCCAGCTTGCGCGCCTGCTGGGCGGCGATCCGGGCGCGTGCCGCCTGGGACGCCTTCGTGATGATCATCTTGGCCTCGGCCGGGTTGCGGTCGAACCAGTCGACCAGCCGGTCGTTGCAGACCCGCTGCACGAAGCTCTTCACCGGGGTGTTGCCCAGCTTGGTCTTGGTCTGACCCTCGAACTGCGGGTTGGCCAGCTTGACCGAGATGATCGCCGCGAGCCCTTCGCGGATGTCCTCGCCGGAGAGCTTCTCGTCGCCCTTGAGGAGCTTCTTGTCGGTGCCGTACCGGTTGACCACGCTGGTCAGCGCGGACCGGAAGCCCTCCTCGTGGGTGCCGCCCTCGTGGGTGTTGATCGTGTTGGCGAAGGTGTAGACCGACTCGCCGTACGACTCGTTCCACTGCATGGCGATCTCGAGTGACATGCCCTCCTCTTCGGCCTCGAACTCGACCACTGTCTTGTGGATCGGGCTCTTCGAGGCGTTGAGGTGCCGGACGAAGTCCGCGATGCCGCCCTCGTAGTAGAAGGTGACCTCGCGCTGCCGGCCGTCCTCCTCCTCGGCCACCCGCTCGTCGAGCAGGTGGATGCGCAGGGCGCGGTTGAGGAAGGCCATCTCCTGCAGGCGTCGGTAGATGGTCTGGAAGTCGAAGTCGACGGTCTCGAAGACGTCGGGGTCGGGCCAGAAGGAGACCGCCGAGCCGGTGCGGTCGGTGGCCTCGCCCTTCTCCAGCGGGCTCGGCTTGGAGTTGGTGTAGTGCTGCCGCCACACGTTGCCGGACTTGTGGATCTCGACGAACATCTTGGTGGAGAGCGCGTTCACGACGGAGACACCGACGCCGTGCAGACCGCCGGAGACCGCGTACGCCTTGCCGTCGAACTTGCCGCCCGCGTGCAGGATGGTCAACGCGACCTCGACACCGGGCTTCTTGAGCTTCGGGTGAAGGTCGACGGGGAAACCACGGCCGTTGTCGGTGACCCGGACGCCGCCGTCGGCGAGCAGCACCACGTCGATGGTGTCGCAGTATCCTGCCAGCGCCTCGTCGACAGCGTTGTCGACGACCTCCCAGACGAGGTGGTGCAGACCGCGCTCGCCGGTGGACCCGATGTACATACCGGGCCGCTTGCGAACCGCCTCCAGCCCCTCGAGAACGGTGATCGACTCTGCGCCGTACTCCTGCTTGTCCTGCGCTGCCACCCTCGGCCACTTTCTCGCGTCAGCCGCGCCGGTAGGGCGCGTCGGGCGCGGGTTCGGCGGACAGGACGCGACGTCGGCGCGCGGACCGGCGCCGGAGAACTCCGGACAGCGGGTCGAACGCGCCGGTCGCCGCGGTTGCCCGCGGATCGCGATCGGCTCGACCCGACGTGGAGAATGAATCTGGGGCCACCGGCCCCGTCCCACTCCCGCACCGGGTCTTCGTCTCGCTGTCAATCCTACTGTGCGTGGGGGATAGAACCACCACTCGGCACCCTCAGCGAGGCGGCTGAGAAGTCCATAGCCGGCAGAACCCCGCCGCCCACGACTCCCCCCACACGCCAGGCCCTCATCGCACGCGCCGCCCCGGAACGGGTTGACCCGCTGTCGGGCGGGTCGGGGGTCGCGGCCGAAGCGTCAGTGCCGTACGTTTGCGGCGCCCCGGAACCAGCCTTGATCTTTACCGGTTGGAACCGGGACGATCGACCCGATCGACCCGACACGTGCTCTTTAAGAGGTGACAGATGGGGCTGGACAACGTCGCGGTGCACTGGCCGCGGACCGGCCGCTTCTACGATCCGGTCGCGCCGGCCGAGTTCGTCGACTTCGGCGAGATCGTCGACCTGCCGCGCATCTCCGCGCCGACCGCGGCGTTGGCCGAGCTGATCGCGAAGACCGGCACCATCCGGGCAACCGCGTACACCGAGTTGGTGGATCTGCTTCTCGGCCTCGAAGGTGTGTTGTACGCCACAGACGCCGCCGCCGAGGACGAGGACCCGGTGATCGACCCGGACGGCTGCTCCTGGATCGCGAGCGGCATCGAGCGGTTCGTGGCCGCGCACCGCGCGACCGGCGAGGCGGTCACCTTCGAGTCGGTGAGCATCGTGCTGCGCTCCCTGCTCGGCGACGGTCGGTTGGCCGAGCAGCAGCTGCGCTGGCTGGAGAGCCGGCTCGACGCGCTGCGTGACGAGCGCGGTGACCCGCCGCAGTGGAACTTCACCTGCGCCGAGCTGGGCGTGCTGGCCGCGTTCTACCGGCGCTGCGCCGAGCGCGGGTTCGCCGTCTACGCCGACGCCTGAGCCGCCGCGTCAGTCTCCGCGGCGGCCGGTCGGTTGGCGGCCGAGATCAGCTGCGTGAGCACCGCGTGCAGGTGTTGCAGGTCCTCGACGGGCAGCCCGAGCCGCTGCACGATCGCGGCCGGGATCTGCTCGGCCTGACTCCGCAGCGCTGCACCGCTGGCGGTGAGGGTGACGGCGAGGCTGCGCTCGTCGTTCGGGTCGCGTTCCCGGCGCAGGTAGCCGGCCGCCTCCAGCCGCTTCAGCAGGGGTGACAGCGTGCCCGGGTCGAGCTGGAGCAGGCGACTGAGGTCGCGACCGGACAACGGCGCGTGCTGCCAGAGCGCCAACATCACCAGGTACTGCGGGTGGGTCAGCCCCATCGGCTCCAGCAGCGGCCGGTACACGGCCACCACGCTGCGGGCGGCGACCGAGAGGGCGAAGCAGACCTGCTGCTCCAGGGCCAGCGGGTCGACGCCGTCCGGTCGTTCGCTCATCGGTTGCCCTCTCTCCGCACGGTGACTATCGTACCGATCATTGGTACACCAACCATTGGTGCCCCAAAGGTCTGCTCGTGCGACGGGCGAGAACCGGCGAGGCGACGCGGGGAAGAGGGCGGCAGATGAGCGAGGACGGCGCGGTCACCAGGGCCCCTGGCGAGGGCGGCCGATTGATGCGTTGGGCCTTCCGGCACCTCGCCGGCCCGGCCGAGGGTGTGCAGGGCGCGGTGCAGGGCGGCTCGGCCGAGGCCCGCGAGGCGTGGAAACGTGACCTGGCCGAGCGCAAACGCTTCACCCGGGAGCAGCGGGAACGCAAGCGGGCAGCCCGCGAGGCCGACCGACGCGGCTGAACGTCGGCTCAGCCGTACGTGTCGCGCGGACCCCGGCCGCGTACCCGGCGCGGGCCCTTCCCCCAGGAGGGCGCGGCCGGGCCGTGAATGTGCAGCTTGCGCACCACGTTGTGCCCGACCTCGCTGGCGATCTGCTTGAGCAGCGAGCCGGCGAGCAGCCGCAGCTGGGTGGCCCAGGCGGTCGAGCGCGCCTCCACTGTCAGCTCGCCGTTCTCCAACTTCACCGGGCGACTGTTCTGCGCGACCTCCGCGCCGACGACCCGCTCCCAGGCGCCGAACACGGTGGCCTCGGCCGCCGGCTGCTGCCAGCCGCGCGCCTTCACCAGCCGGTTCAGCACGGCGCTGAGCGGCTGCGGATCGCGCGGGTCGGGGCCGGGGCCGGAGTAACCGCGCAACCGCCGCCCCGAACCGCCGGCAGCGTCGCCGCCGCCGCCGGGGGTACGCCGGGCGCGGGCCGCCGCCTGCCGTCGGGACAGCGCCGCGTCGAGCACCGCCCGGGCCAGCTCCGGCCCGCTGGCGGCCGCCGCCGACTCACCGCCCGCCGATCCCTCCGCCGCCTTCGGGGTACGCGCAGCCGGGGTGTCGCCAGCCGCTGGCCGATCGGTGCCTGGCTTATCCGACACGGCGTACCGTCCCTTCGCCGACCTGGTAGCGGGTGCCGCGCAGGGCGGCCGGCACGTCCTCGTCCACGGCGCAGGTGACCAGCAGCTGACTCGCCCCGCCGACCAGCTCCGCCAACCGCTCCCGGCGGCCGGTGTCCAACTCCGCGAAGACGTCGTCGAGCACCAGCACCGGCTCGATGCCGTCGGAGCGCAACAGGTCGTACCCGGCCAACCGCAACGCGAGGGCGAACGACCAGGACTCGCCGTGGCTGGCGTACCCCTTGGCTGGCAGTGGGCCGAGGCTCAGCGCCAACTCGTCGCGGTGCGGGCCGACCAGGGTGGTGCCCCGCTCGATCTCGGCGGAGCGGGACGCGGCCAGGGCCGCCGTCAACGCCTCGGCCAGCGCGGCCCGGTCGGTGGTCGGCTCGGCCAGCTCGATCGACGGCCGGTAGGTGATGCTCGCCGCACCCCGACCGGCCGCCACCGCGTCGTACGCCTTCGCCACGTGCGGGGTGAGCGCGGCCACCAGCTCCAGGCGGCCGGCGAGCAGCTCCGCACCGTGCTGGGCCAGGTGGGTGTCCCAGACCGCGAGGGTGCCGAGGTCGCCGCCCCTGGAACCACCGGTCTTGCGGGCCAGGTACGCGGTGCGCAGCAGGGCGTTGCGCTGCTTGACGACCCGCTCGTAGTCGGCCCGCACGCCCGCGAACCGGGGCTGTCGGTTGACCAGCAGGTCGTCCAGGTAGCGGCGGCGCTCGGCCGGATCACCCCGGACCAGCTCAAGATCTTCCGGGGCGAAGAGCACCAGCCGGAGCGCCCCGAGCACGTCCCGGGCCCGCCGCGCCGGTGAGCGGCCCAGTCGGGCCCGGTTGGCCTTGCCGGGCACGATCTCCAGCTCGACCAGGAGCTCGCGGCCGTCGTGCACCACCGCGCAGCGGATCACCGCGGACGTGGCGCCCATCCGGACCAGAGGCGCGTCGGTGGCGACCCGGTGCGAGTCCAGGGTCGCCACGTAGCCCAGCGCCTCGACGAGGTTGGTCTTGCCGACGCCGTTGGCGCCGATCAGGACGTTCGCTCCCGGCTGGAGGTCGACGGCGACCCGCTCGTACGAGCGGAAGTCGACCAGTTCCAGCCGGTGAACGTACACAGGTTGTGGATACCGCTCAGCGCTTGTGGACGGCGTGGCCACCGAACTGCTGACGCAGCGCGGAGACGGCCTTCATGGCGGGCGAGTCGTCCTGCCGCGAGGCGAACCGGGCGAACAGCGAAGCGGTGATGACGTTCAGCGGCACCGCCAGCCGGACCGCCTCGTCGACCGTCCACCGGCCTTCGCCGGTGTCCTCCGTGTAGCCGCTCAGGTCGGCAAGCTCCGGGTCCTCGTCGAGCGCCCGGTCGAGCAGGTCGAGCAGCCAGGAACGGACGACGGTGCCCTCCCGCCAGGACTTGATGACGCCCGGCACGTTGGTCACCAGCTCCGAGGCGGCCATCAGCTCGTAGCCCTCGGCGTAGGCGTGCATCAGGCCGTACTCGATGCCGTTGTGCACCATCTTCGAGTAGTGCCCGGCACCGACGGGGCCGGCGTGCACGAAGCCGAACTCACCCTCCGGCTTGAGCGCGTTGAAGATCGGCATCAGGCGGTCCACGTGCTCCTGGGCGCCGCCGACCATCAGCCCGTAGCCGTTCTGCCGGCCCCAGACGCCACCGGAGACCCCGACGTCCATGTAGCCGATGCCCCGCTGGTTGAGCCGCTCCGCGCGGGGGGCGTCGTCGCTGAAGCGTGAGTTGCCGCCGTCGATGATGATGTCGCCCTCGCCGAGCACCTCGGCGAGCTCGTCGATCGTGGCGTCGGTGACACCGGCGGGCACCATGACCCAGACCGCGCGCGGCGACTCAAGCTTCTCTGCCAGGCCGGCGATGGTCGTGACGTCGCTGATCTGCGCGTTGTGGTCGAAGCCGACCACCTCGTGCCCGGCCGAACGCAACCGCTCCCGCATGTTGCCGCCCATACGGCCGAGTCCTACCAGGCCGAGCTGCATGTGTTTCTACCTCCGTGGATCTGGGTGTTGCTGGGCGCGATCAGCGCGAGACGCGGATCGGCATGATGAGGTACCGGTACCCCGGAATGACCTCGCCATCCTCGCCGGCGGGAGAGATCACCGCGGGCTTGAAGGCGTCGACGAACGAGAGCACGGCCGTCTGAGCGCCCAGGTTTGCCAGACCGTCGATGAGGTACTGCGGGTTGAAGCCGATGGTCAGCGGTTCACCGGTGAAGGTGGCCTCCATCGCCTCGCTGGCCCGCGCCTCCTCGGAACCGCCGGCCTCAACCACCAGGCCGTCGGCGCTGAAGCTGAGCAGCACCGGGGTGGTCCGTTCGGCGACCAGCGCGACCCGCTTGACCACCTCGATCAGCGTGCTGACCGGCACCCGGGCCGCGGCGTTGTGCGTGGCCGGGAAGAGCGACCGCACCGGCGGGTAGTTGGCGCCGTCGAGCAGCCGGCTGGTGGTACGTCGGGTGCCGCCGGCGAGGCCGACCATGCCCTCGCCCGCAGCGCCCTGGGCAAGGGCGAGGGTGACCTCGCCGCCCAGCGGGCCGAGGGCCTTGGCGGTGTCGTTCAGGGTGCGGGCGGGCACCAGGGCGTTGATGCTCACCTCGGGGTCGTCCGGCCGCCACTGGATCTCGCGCAGCGCCAACCGGTAACGGTCGGTGGCGAGCATCGACAGGGTGTCGCCAGACAGCTCGACGCGGACACCGGTCATCATCGGCAGCGTCTCGTCGCGACCGGCGGCGATGGCCACCTGGGCCACCGCGGTGGCGAACGCTGCGGCATCGACAGTGCCGGCGCTCTGCGGCATCTCCGGCAGCGCGGGGTAGTCCTCCACCGGCATGGTGGGCAGCGTGAACCGGGCGCTGCCACAGACCAACTCGAGATGCGCGCCGACCGCGGCGATGTCGACCGGCTTGGCCGGCAACGCCTTGGTGATCTCGGCGAGCAGGCGGCCGGAGACGAGCGCGGCGCCGTCGGCGTCGCCCTGCACCTCGACGGTCACCTGGCTGGAGACCTCGTAGTCAAACCCGGAGACCCGCAGGTTGCCGTCGGTGACGCGGAGCATCACCCCGGCGAGCACCGGTACGGATGGCCGGTTGGGCAGGCTCTTCGCGGTCCACGCCACAGCCTCGGCGAGCGCGTCGCGCTCCACTCGGAACTTCATCAATGCCTCCGCGTCGACGTCAGCGACAACTCTCTCATGCCGACCGCTGCCTACCGTCCCGCCCGACCGTGCGGGTACCCATCGCACCTTAGGGCGCGGGGACATCGGCTGTGCGCCCGACCCCATGGATCGTGTCGATGCTGACCGGCTGATCCGACAGCGTTCGGCCCGATCCACAGAAAGCCCAACGGTGATGATTGGTTTTTGTTCTCTTAGAAGAGATAACTCATCGTCTTCATCGCACCTGTGCAAACTGTGGAAAACCGAGGTCTGCGCAGGTCAGGCAGGTTATCCACCGGTGATTTAGCTGTGGAGAACCGGGGGTACAACCGGCCCGTGTGTCCACAGCCCGGCGACGACGGCCGGTTGTCCACCGTTGTCCACCGGTTGTCCACCGGTAATCCACCGACTTTCTCCCCAAGCCTGTGGATCGCGGGGAAGATCACCATTGCCGTCATCCCCAGAACCTTCAACAGCTCGTACACAGGTTGATGATGATCGGTGGATAACCTGACGGTCGTCCCCAGGCGTCCACAGCTTCGTACACAGGGTTTCTCCACAGCCTGTGGGTAACTGGCGGAGGACGGACCGTAGTTATCCACCGACGGTGGATAACGAGCTGTGGACAACGAGCGGGGATCGAGGCGGTCACGGCCTCAATGCTGTGGTCTCCACCATGTCGAGAGTCCAGCTCACGGACCAAAAAGAACGCCCGACCGGAGATCCGGTCGGGCGTGTCCTGCGGCTGTGCGCCGCCGCGAGGGCCGTCGTACGCCTCAGCTGTTCTGTTTGATCCGGTTGGTCAGCTCGGCGATCTGGTTGTACAGCGAGCGGCGTTCCGCCATCTGCTGACGAATCTTGCGGTCGGCGTGCATCACAGTGGTGTGATCCCGGCCACCGAACGCCTGCCCGATCCGGGGCAGCGACAGCTCGGTCAACTCCCGACACAGGTACATGGCCACCTGGCGGGCGTTGACCAGCACCCGGGACCTGGACTGGCCACGCAGGTCCTCCAGGCTCACCCCGAAGTAGTCAGCGGTCGAGGCCATGATCTGGTCAGCGTTGATCTCCGGACCGGCGCCGTCGGGCATGAAGTCCCGAAGCACCTCCTCGGCCAGCGACAGCTCGACGGTCGACCGGGTCAGGCTGGCGAACGCGGTCACCCGGATCAGCGCGCCCTCCAGCTCCCGGATCGAGTTCGACACCCGGGAGGCGATGAACTCCAACACGTCCGGCGGGGCGTACATCCGCTCCTGCGCCGCCTTCTTCTGCAGGATCGCGATCCGGGTCTCCAGATCCGGCGGCTGGATGTCGGCCAGCAGCCCCCACTCGAACCGGGTTCGCATCCGGTCCTCGAGGGTCGCGAGCTGACGCGGCGACCGGTCGGACGTGATCACGATCTGCTTGTTGGCGTTGTGCAGCGTGTTGAAGGTGTGGAAGAACTCCTCCTGGGTGCGCTCGCGGTTCTCCAGGAACTGGATGTCGTCGATCAACAGGATGTCGACGTCGCGGTAGCGCCGCTGGAACGCGCTGGTCTTGTCGTCCCGGAGCGAGTTGATGAAGTCGTTCGTGAATTCCTCGGTCGAGACGTACCGGACCGAGCGGGCGTTGCCGAGTGTCGTGGCGTAGTGCCCGATGGCGTGCAACAGGTGCGTCTTGCCCAACCCGGAGTGCCCATAGATGAACAGCGGGTTGTACGCCTTGGCCGGCGACTCCGCCACCGCCACACTCGCCGCGTGGGCGAAGCGGTTGGACGAGCCGATGACGAACGTCTCAAACATGTACTTCGGGTTGAGCCGGTTTCCGCCGGTGTCGGCACCTGGCAACCGACGGTCGTCGCGGCCACCGGCCCGATGGTCCACCGCGCTGCGACCCGGGCCGCTGTCCGTACCGCTGTCCCGAGGCAGCGAACGGATCACGTGCTGGTCGCGTGGCGACGCCGAGTCGTCCCGGTAGCGGGGCTCGTAGGGCCGGGTGTCGGGGCCGGACGGGTCCAGGCGGGCAGCCTGCTCGTCGTAGCCACGCCGGTCCGGACCCGGTCGGGAGGGACGCAGGGGCTCCGCGAAGGCAGCGCTGAACAAGGCCTCCTGCCCGTCCCTGCTGGCCGGAATCAACCCCGCGCGATGCCCCTCCACGGGCGGCGCTGGCGGCGGACCCGCCGGCGCTGGCGGCGGACCCGGCTCGGGCGACTGCTCAGGGATCATCGCGTCGGCAGACGGTCGACCGCCCTGGTCGTCGTCGAACGGCGCCATACCGGGGCCGTCGATGTCGAGCTGCCCGGTCTCCGGGGCGCTGCGGTAGACGGTGCCGGCCGGTCGGCCGCTGGCGTCCTCGGCCACCCGAACGGTGACCGCGACCTGAATCGGTCGGCCCAGCCGGCGGGTGAGCGCCTCGGTGATCGCCGGGCGCAGTCGTGACTCGATCACGTCACGGGTGAACGCGTCCGGAACGGAGAGCAGTGCGGTGTCCTCGACGATCGCTCGCAGCCGGGTCAGTCGGAGATAGGCACGCTGCTGGGCGGAGATGATCTCGTCGGCGAGCTCGTCGGTCGCCGCTAACCACACTGCGGCAAGGTCGGTCGTACCGGCCACCGTCGTGCCACCCCCTCGCTTCTGCTCCCGGCCGCCGCTGTCTGCCAGCCGGCCGTCCCGGGCCCGCCGCGTTCGCGGGTGGAACAACACCCACCCGGACGGTCGACCGGTGGTCATCCACAAGTTATCCACAGCCTGTGTATCGACCGATTGTGGCCGCCGCCGGACGCGGGTGGGACCTGCCCCCGCCTGAACGGGCGCTGAAGCGGGTTCACCGTGCCGAACGATTCACTGCCATGTCCGGTCTTGCCTGCGCGACGACCGGAGCTTCCGACGCTCACCGCAATCGGGCACGGTAACAGCGTTGTCCCTGCGCCATCAACCGGCGACGCGGCGGCGCCCTTGTCGGCATCAGCGAAAACCGCCCTTCGGCCTCGGGCGCGTCCCGTTGTCCCCTGCTCGGGGTGTTTGACGGTCATTGCCCCCCTGCGTAGGCTGGAACGGCTGCTTTCTCGCCCTCTGCTAGGGTGATGGGTGCTTGCTGTCCGCGGTCGCATCCCCGCAACACCGAAGTCCCCGCTCCGCCGGACAGCACCGATCGTGGGCCACCGTCGAGGTGGCCTGGACCACCACACGACCCCGGCGATCCCGTCGCGCGGGGCGCGTACGAAAACGGAGAGCCTGACGTGAGCAAGCGCACCTACCAGCCGAACAACCGCCGGCGCGCGAAGACCCACGGCTTCCGGCTGCGCATGCGCACCCGTGCCGGCCGTGCCATCCTGTCGAGCCGTCGCGCCAAGGGTCGCACCACCCTGTCGGCCTGAGCCGACCGGGCCGGTCCAGGGGACGTGGGCAGTCGTGCTGGCCGCCGCACAGCGACTGCGGCGCAGCACTGACTTCGCCGCAGCGGTTCGCGGTGGCCGACGCGCCGGACGTGGCGCCGTCGTGGTCCACCTGACCGTGCCGGCAACCGTCGACCCCAGCACACCGACCTCGCCGGAGCCGGTACGGGACAACAGTGCGGAGCAGTCGTCCGTACCGTCCCGTGCCGGCTTCGTCGTGTCCAAGGCGGTCGGCAACGCGGTGACCCGTAACCGGGTCCGGCGCCGACTGCGGGCGCTGGTCCGGGAACGGTTGACCGACCTGCCCGACGGCAGCACCCTGGTCGTCCGGGCGCTCCCCGCCGCGGCGCAGGCGTCGTACCCTCGACTCGCCACCGACCTGGACGCCGCCATCGCGGTCGCCAGGTCGCCGCGCGAACGGCGGTCCCGATGAGCGGCACCGAGCAGAGCAGCCCACGGCCGTCGACAACCGGTGCCAAGGTGCTGATCGCGCCCATCATCGCGTACCGTCGGTGGATAAGTCCGGCACTGCCGGCTCGCTGTCGGTTCTACCCGTCGTGCAGTGCGTACGCCCAGGAGGCGGTCGTTCGGCATGGCGCGCTCCGGGGAGCCGTGCTGGCGGCCCGGCGGTTGTTGCGCTGCCACCCCTTTCACCCTGGTGGATATGACCCGGTGCCGGAGCCGGGCGGCCGCCGTCGTGCTGATGTGACTGGAGCCCCGAATTGAGTCTGAGTCTCGACTGGATCTACTACGCGATTTCGTGGATCCTGCTGACCTGGCACTCTGCCTGGGACGCCATCGGGGTGCCCGTCGGCGCGGTGATCGGCACCAACTTCGCCTGGATCCTGGCCATCATCTTCCTGGTGGTCACCGTCCGGGTCATCCTGTTCCCGGTCTTCGTCAAGCAGATCAAGTCGCAGCGGGCGATGCAGGCGCTCCAGCCCAAGGTCAAGGAGCTTCAGGAGAAGCACAAGGGTGACCGGGAGACGCTCCAGAAAGAAATGATGGAGCTCTACAAGAAGGAGAAGGCCAACCCGCTTATGGGTTGCCTTCCGATGTTCCTTCAGATCCCGGTCTTCCTGGGCCTCTTCCACGTGCTGCGCCGGCTCGACCCGGACAAGCAGAGCAAGACCCTCTACGGCTGGACCGCCGACCAGTTCCAGAGCGCCTCGCAGGCGAAGCTCTTCACCGCCCCGATCGCCGGCAAGTTCGGCTCCACTGCCGACGAGCTGGCCAGCCTCGGCGCCAACGGCAGCACCGTAAAGATCATTGCTGGTGTCCTGGTCCTGGTCATGATCGCCACCACCTACCTGACCAGCCGTCAGATGATCCTCAAGACCGGCTGGGCCGAGGACCCGCAGCAGCGGATGATCCAGCGACTGATGCTCTACGGCATCCCCGCGTCGCTGCTGATCTCCGGCGCGATCTTCCCGATCGGCGTCATCATCTACTGGGTCACCAACAACCTCTTCACCCTCGGCCAGCAGCAGTGGGTGCTGCGGAAGTTCCCGCCGCCGGTGACCGCCAAGAAGGCCGTCGCGCCCGCCGCCAGCCGTAACCCGGTGCAGCCTGCCAAGTCCGGTGGCCTGTTCGGTCGTGGCAAGACGGCCCCGCCGGCACCGGTCAAGGCGACCGCGCCCAAGGTGGCCGGGCCGAAGCCGGGCGCCAAGCCCGCAAACAACCCGAAGAAGAGCCGCCCCGCCAAGCGGCAGGGCTGACCTACGAGGGCCGCCGCCGGTGATCCGGCGGCGGCCCGTTCCGCACCGCGCAGCCGCCGTACGGCCGGCGCCGGGCGGAACCGACCGCGCACCGCGCGGCCACGGGCGACACTGCCCGTACAGACGTGCCTGTGGGCACCGGCAACCTCCAGCCGGCCCCGGGAAACCAGTCGGACCCGACGGTCCGGCCGAGCGAGTACGGAGATGAGACCGTGACCGAGACCAGCATCCCCCGCGCCGAGCAGTCCCTGGACGAGGAGGAGACCGCCACGCTCGCGGTGGACGGCGACGACACCGAAGCCGATGACACCGAGGCGGACGACGACACCGACACCGCCGCTGGCACCCGGGTGAAGAAGGCTGTGGGCGAGGGCGACCTGTTCCGGCAGAGCGAGATCGCCGCCGACTACGTCGAAGGACTGCTCGACATCCTCGACTACGACGGCGACATCGACGAGCTGGTCGCCGCCGGCCGTCCGATGGTCGAGGTGGTCGGCGAGCGGCTGCAGAATCTGGTCGGCCAGCGCGGGGCCACCCTGGAGGCCCTCCAGGAACTGACCCGCCTTGCCGTCTTCCGGCAGACCGGTACGCCGAGCCGTCTGCTGCTCGACGTCGGTGGCTACCGGGCGAACCGCCGTAAGGAACTCGCCGCGGTCGCCAAGAACGCCGTCGAGAAGGTCAAGGAGTACGGCGAGCCGGTCCGCCTGGACGCGATGTCCGCGTTCGAGCGCAAGTGCGTGCACGACGTCGTGAACGCCATGTCCGGCGTGGCGAGCGAGTCCGAGGGTGTGGAGCCGAACCGGCGCATCGTCGTACGGCCGGCGGACTGACCGGGTGACCCACGACGACATCACGGCCGACGCCGTGTCCGGCCCGGGCGGCGTGCCGCCCGGGCCGTCCGCTGTCCGCCCCGCCACCGTCGACGCCGATGCCGAATCGACCGGGCGGGACACCTCCCCGTCACCGGCCGACGCGGCGTTGCCGCCCGAGCTGGCCCCGGCCGCGCTGACCCTCTTCGGTGACCGCCTCGACCTGGCCGCCGCGTACGCCGAACTGCTGGCCACCGACGGGGTGGTCCGCGGCCTGATCGGCCCCCGGGAGGCACCCCGGATCTGGGATCGACACCTGCTCAACTGCGCCGCGGTCGCCGAGCGGATCCCGTCCGGCGCGACCGTGCTCGACGTCGGCTCCGGCGCCGGTCTGCCGGGTCTCGTCCTGGCCATCGCCCGCCCCGACCTCACTGTCACCCTGATCGAGCCGCTGGCCCGGCGGACGTCGTTCCTGATCGAGGTCGTCGAGCGACTCGGTCTGGCCAAGTCGGTGCGGGTGTTCCGTGGCCGGGCCGACGAGGCGGCCAGCGGGTCGAGTGGCCGGGAGCCGATCAGCGGAGACGTGGTGACCGCGCGCGCGGTCGCACCCCTGGATCGGCTCGCGGGCTGGAGCCTTCCCCTGGCGGTTCGCGGCGGTCGGCTGCTGGCGCTCAAGGGCTCGTCCGCCGCCGCCGAGATCGAGGAGCACGCCGAGGTGGTGGCGCGACTTGGCGGCGGGGAGCCGACCGTGCAGCTGTGCGGCGTCGGGGTGATCGACCCGCCCACCACGGTCGTGGAGATCGTGCGCGAGCGGATGGTCGGCCCGGCCCGCCCGGCGACCAAGAAACGCGCCCGGGGTGGACGCTCCCGCCGAGGTTGACACTTCGCGCCATCGGGCTTCCGGCCGGTGGGTTGCCTCGTTGTACCGGTACGGATGGACGAGGGGATGAGAACCCGACGTGGACCGGCCGCGCCCGTCCGCCGTAGGCTGACCGCGCGTCGATAGTGTGGAGCGGGTGACGGACGTCGCGGGTTTCCGACCGCTCCCGCGGGCCGTACGCTCCGGGTTGCGGGCGAGGATGCGGCCAAGTTGACCGGGGCGCGGACCGACCATCCGAAGCGGGCAGGGATGACAGGTGCATGACGACGGCAGGTACGACGATCCACGCGTGACCGGGTCGACCAGCGATCCCGTTTCACGTGAAACCGACTACCCGAGCTGGTCGCCCGGCGAGACCGGGCCATCGACCCGACCTAACGACGGCGATCCGCCGGCAGCGCTCGACCCGTCGTCGGGTGCCGGGCGGCCGGAGGGCTCGGCCATTCCGGAGCCGGCGAGTGGTCGTCGGACGCCGGAGGCGTCGAGTCGACCGATCAACGCCGCCGAGGTGCGGTCGACCTCAGGTCGCCGTAACACCGCCGCGGCGGTTCGCTTCGAGCCGGCCGTCCCACACCAACCCACTGCGGCGGCCGTTCGGGACGCCGCGCCGGTGGTCGCCGACGCACCTGTCGCTTCGACCGAGTCGTTGGCCGCCATGGCGGCCGATCCCACGTACGTTTCACGTGAAACCCCGACGCGCGAAGAGGATGACCCACCGTTGGCTATGGAGGCGATGCGCGCCGTGCAGATCCTGAATCCCAGTGGCGAGGTGACCATGCCTCGGCCGGACCGGACCCGGGTCATGTGCGTCGCCAACCAGAAGGGTGGCGTGGGTAAGACCACCACCACCGTCAACCTTGCGGTGGCGCTCGCCCTGCACGGCAACCGGGTGCTCGTGGTCGACCTCGACCCGCAGGGCAACGCCTCGACCGGGCTCAACGTCCCACACCACACCGGAATCCCCGACGTGTACGACTGCCTGATCAACAGCATGCCGCTGGCCGAGGTGGCGCAGGCGGTCGAGGGCATCCCCAACCTCTGGTGCGTTCCCGCGACCATCGACCTGGCCGGTGCGGAGATCGAGCTCGTGTCGGTGGTGGCCCGGGAGTCGCGCCTGGATCGGGCGATCGCCGCCTACCCGGGCGAGTTCGACTACGTCTTCATCGACTGCCCGCCCTCGCTCGGCCTGCTCACGGTCAACGCTCTGGTTGCCGCGCAGGAGGTGCTGATCCCGATCCAGTGCGAGTACTACGCGCTGGAAGGGCTCAACCAGCTGATCAACAACATCAACCTGGTACGCCAGCACCTCAATCCGAAGCTCGATGTCTCCACCATCCTGCTGACCATGTACGACCGTCGCACCCGGTTGGCCGACGCCGTCGAGCAGGACGTCCGGAACCACTTCGGCGACAAGGTTCTCCAGGCGGTCATCCCCCGCAACGTCCGGGTCTCCGAGGCACCGAGCTACGGCCAGTCGGTGATGACCTACGATCCCGGTTCGCGGGGCGCCACGAGTTACTTCGAGGCCGCCCAGGAGATCGCCGAGCGCGGCGTCAAGGAGCCGGTGGGCCGGAATGCGTAGTGCGGACGAGTCGCTGGGAGGCGTGGCATGAAGAACCGTCCTCGGGGCGGTCTGGGTAGGGGCCTGGGGGCGCTGATCCCGACCGGGCCGGCGCCGGCTGCCGCTGGCACCGCGACGGCAGATCCGGAGAGCGAGCACCTGGACGACGCCGGCACCGTCGCCGTCGCTGCGGTGCCGGCCGGAGCGCCGGTCCGCGAGCCGGAACCCGTGCTGAGCCCGGTGCCCGGTGCTCGATTCGCCGAGATCCCGGTCGACGCGATCATGCCCAACCCGAAGCAGCCCCGCCAGGTCTTCGATGAAGAGGCGCTGGAGGAGCTGAAGACCTCGATCCAGGAGGTCGGCTTCCTCCAGCCCATCGTCGTTCGGCAGCTCGACGACGAGAAGTACGAACTGGTAATGGGCGAGCGGCGCTGGCGGGCCGCCCAGGCGGTGGGGCGGGAGAGCATCCCGGCGATCGTCCGGGACACCCGTGACGACGCGATGCTCCGCGACGCCCTGCTCGAGAACATTCACCGGGCGAACCTGAACCCACTGGAAGAGGCCGCCGCCTACCAGCAACTGCTGGAGGAGTTCGGGGCCACCCACGAGGAGTTGGCCCGCCGGATCGGCCGGAGTCGCCCGCAGATCTCCAACACCATCCGACTGCTGAACCTGCCCGCCCAGGTGCAGCGCCGGGTAGCCGCCGGCATCCTGTCGGCGGGGCACGCCCGAGCCCTGCTGAGCCTCGACGAGGCGGAGGCTCAGGAACAGCTGGCCCTGCGGATCGTGGCCGAGGGACTGTCGGTTCGGGCGACCGAGGAGATCGTGGCCTTGGCCCTCAACGACGGGCCGGCGAAGGGTCAGGCCGCAAAGCGGAGGCCCAAGGCGCACGCGCCGGCCCTGACCGATCTCGCCGATCGGCTGTCCGACCGGTTCGACACCCGCGTGAAGGTGGACATCGGCCGGAGCAAGGGCAAGATCACGATCGAGTTCGCCACGGTGGACGACCTTGAGCGAATCGTCGGGATCATCGGTGTGCAACAGGAGGAGGGCGGGGAGGACTGACCCCGCCCGTCGCCTACGGCCGCGCTACCCGAACGGGGGCGCGGCCGTTCTGCATCCCGGGGTCGTCGCGGTTTCACGTGAAACAGACGGCGGACCTGATCCCGAGATCGGCCCGTGGGCCGGCGTCATCCCTGGTTCGCCCCCAGCCAGCCCGGGGTCCCCCTCTGGCCGCAGGAGAAGTCGGCGGGAGTGATGGACGGATGTGGTCGGTCGGTCGCGCTGGCCCGCACGTTCGAAAGCACAATCCGCTCGCGGCTCGCGGCTCGCGGCTCGCGGCTCGCGGGTTCCGGGTTCCGGCTCCCGCCTTGCGTGGCGGGCGATGGGCGGGGCGGTGGGCGACGAGCCTGGCGTCGCGGGCGGATAGTGGCGGAGCGGATGCAGC
This sequence comes from Micromonospora sp. H61, assembly GCF_018070325.1. Taxonomy (GTDB): domain Bacteria; phylum Actinomycetota; class Actinomycetes; order Mycobacteriales; family Micromonosporaceae; genus Micromonospora; species Micromonospora salmantinae. The sequence goes on along the minus strand of NZ_JAGPXY010000011.1, from coordinate 55,178 downwards.
GGCGAGCGGCCGGGCACGGTGGCGGGCGACTTGGCGGCGGCCGCTGGGGTGAGTGCGGGCGCTGATGGATCCTCTACGCGCGTCGCAGGAGGCTTCGGGATGGTCCAGTCAACCCGAACCACCCCATGCGCCGATCAAAGCGCCAGCGAGCCGCTCAGTGGCGCGAAACGACATCTCCGTTGTCATCGCACCTCGGCCGAGGCTCCCGACTGCGGTCAATCTGCGGGAGCAGCCTCGCAGCGAACTTGGCGGGAGTCCGCCGAGCCACCAGACCGCGGCACCGCCGGACCACCAGGCCGCCGGACCGCCGGACCACCAGGCCGCCGGACCGGCGGACCGCCGGACCGCCGGACCGCCGGACCGCCGGACCGCACGAACTTGGTGTACGAGCGGTAGCCAGCGCAAGCCTGGCCCCGGACCGCAGGATCGCCCTTCGCTGCCCGGCGCGCGGTTTCACGTGAAACCGCGACAGCGACGCGCTGGCACCGATCGAAACCCTGGGGTCGACGGTCAAGCGAGTCGCCTCCCCGTCTCCGACCCTCGACGTCAGTGCTGCGGTTCGGCCTCTCCGTCCGTCGGCGTCCGGAGCATCCGGGGCATCCGGGCCGGGCGGGCCGAGGTCTGCTGACGCGGTCCGAGAACACGGGCCAAGCCGTCACCGCCGACGCGTACCAACGAGCCAGCGGGCGGTCGTCGGCGGCTGAGCACCGCGCCGGCGGTGGCATGTGGCGCCGATCGGAGCCGGCCCGTCCGATGTCGTCTCCAGTGGGCCGTCGAACCCGCCGATTTGGCGGTTCGCGGACAACGACCGACTGGCCAAAAAGTTATCCACACCGGTTGTCCACAGGCACCCCCCGTTTCACGTGAAACAGCGCGTGGGAGCGGGTGTGAGCCTGTGGATGACGGCCTGTGTTCAGGATCTCGGCAGCCTGTGGATATCGCCTCTCGATGCCTGCGCGACCACGCGCACCCGGCCGACGGCGGGTGCCGATCCGGTGGCCCGGGACCGCTCGAACAGGTAGGGACAGCGGTGCCAGACTCGGTTAGGGTCAGCGTCGTGCACGACAACCCTCCCTCAGTCCCGGACTTCACCCAGTGGCCGTCATTTCCCTTCGAGGGTGACCTCCACGTGAAGCAACTCGATGATCCGGTCCCGGTCGAACCGCCCCGGAAGGGCGAGGGTCTCCGGGAATGCACCGCCTGCAACGCACCCGACGACGCCTACATCTGGGTGGGCGAGCGGTGGCGGGTCCGCGCCATGGACCGGCCCACCGGCCTGCCCATGGTGCTCATCCTGGAATCGCGCACCCACCTCGACCTCGGCGACCTGCCGAACCTTCTGGCCGCCGAGCTGGGGGTGATGACCGTACGTCTGGAGCGGGCCATCCGGTCGCTCGACGGCGTGGCACGGGTGCACGTCAATCGCTGGGGCGACGGCTCGGCCCATCTGCACATGTGGTTCCTCGCCCGTCCGTACGGCCGCCTTCAACTGCGGGGCACGTTCCTGTCCCTGTGGGACTCGATCCTGCCGCCGATCTCCGAGGCACAGTGGCGGGAAAATCTGGCGCTCGTCGCGGCCTGGCTCGCCGAGTTCGGTGGCCGCCCGCTCGCCGAGCCGCCCCGCATCCAGTGGCAGGCGCCGTCCAGTCTGCTTGCCCAGTCCGCTGCCGCGGATGCCGCTGCCGCAGCGGAGGCCGCTTCAGCGGCAGCAGCCGGGACGGAGGTGGTCTCGGTCATCGAGGCGGCAGAGGAGATCCCGGAACCGGCGTCGGACTCCACTCCTGATCCGAGCGACGCCGACGGCGGACCCCGGGCCGAACCGGCCGGGGACCCGGACGCCGATGCCGGCTCGACGGCGACCACCGTCACCGACCGCCCGGCTGAACCCGCCCGGTCGGCCACGGTCAGCGGTCCGGCGGCTGAACCCGCTCGGACGGCATCCAACACCAATCTGCCCGGCACCCCGGCCGCCGGCACCCGGGACTCCACCGCCGCAGCATCGGGCAGCGCAGCATCCGGCAGCGCAGCCACGACGGCCACCGACAGACCTCACGTCGTCGGCTCGGCGGAGAAGCCCACCGGCGGGCCCCACGTCGGCCCGGCGAGCGGAAGCGCCGACGAGGCTGATTCCGCCAACCCAGCCGCGTACGACCCGGCCACCGGGGACGCCTCCGGAGAGGCAATCAGCAGGACCGCCCCCGAGAAGCGCGCCGGCACTCCGGGCGCGGTCGCGCGCACCAACGGCAGCGACACACCCGACATACGCGCGACCCACTGATCTGGAACCGACCGTGAGGTTGACCCCGACAGGCCAACCTCATGGTCGTCCGGCGGGTGGTCCGCTCGGTCGAACGGGTTGGCGGATAGGTCAGTGCCTGGTGAGGCGGGCGGCTGCTCGGGCGACCAGGGTGCCGAGGAGTCGGCCGAAGTCCAGCCCGGCCGCCTGCACGGCGAGCGGGAGCAGTGACGTCTCCGTCATCCCTGGCGAGACGTTGACCTCCAGCACGTGCGGCTGGCCGGCTGCGTCCACGATCACGTCGACGCGGGAGAGATCCCGTAGACCGAGCGCGGTGTGCGCGGCGAGGGCCACGTCAGCGACCGTGGCAGCCACCTCCGGGTCCAGCCGGGCGGGGGCGTGCCAGGTGGTCCGCCCTGCTGTGTAACGGGCGGCGTAGTCGTACACGCCGTTGCGCGGCACGATCTCCACCGGCGGCAGCGCCTGCGGGCCGTCGCCGAGGTCGACGACGGAGACCGCCACATCCATCCCCGGCACGTACCGCTCCACGAGCGCCGTGGAGTAGTACGCGAAGCAGCCGACCATCGCGGCGGGCAGCGCGGCGGCGTCCCGGACCACAGCCCCGCCCAGCCCGGACCCGCCCTGCGCCGGCTTCACCATCAGGGGTACGCCCAGACGGTCGACGATCCGGTCCAGGACGGCGACCGCGCCGAGCTCGGAGAAACGATCGTGCGGGAGCGCCACCCAGTCGGGGGTGGGGATGCCGGCCTCGCGGAGCACCGCTTTGGCCGAGGGCTTGTCCCAGGCGACCCGGGAGGCCCGAGCGTCGCAGCCGACGTACGGGACGTCGCACAGATCCAGCACCCCGCGCAGTGAGCCGTCCTCGCCGGTCGCGCCGTGCAGTGCGATCACCACCGCGTCCGGCGGGTCGGCCGCGAGCGACGGCAGCAGCGCCGCGTCCGCGTCGCGCAGCTCGGCCTCCACCCCGACGGCGCGCAGCGCGTCGAGCACCCGACGACCGGAGCGCAGCGACACGTCCCGTTCGTAGGAGAGCCCACCGGCGAGCACCACGACGCGCAGGTCGGCCGAGGCGGCGGAGTCGGTCACGAGGAGGTGCTCGGCGGTCGTAGCCATGCCGGCATCATGCCAAGTCGGGCCCGGGCACGTCGGAGCCGGCCCGGCCGCGTCGGCCGGCGGCACCACCCACGGCACCGAAGACCCGGCGCATGGCGATCTCCTGCTCCATCACACCGGCCAGCCGGCGGACGCCCTCGCGGATCCGTTCCGGCGGCGGGAAGCTGAAGTTGAGCCGCATGGCGTCGGTGCCGGTGCCGTCGGCGTAGAAGCCGGTGCCGGGAACGTAGGCGACCCGGGCGGCGACCGCTCGCGGCATCATGGCCTTCGAGTCGAGCCCGTCGGGCAGGCTGGCCCACACGAAGAGACCGCCGGCCGGGGTGGTCCAGCTGGTGCCCTCGGGCATCAGGTCGGCCATCGCGTCGAGCAGGGCGTCGCGGCGTTCCCGGTAGACCTCGCGATAGACCTTGAGCTGCTGCCGCCAGGGCATCGTGCTCAGGTAGGTGGCCACTGCGGCCTGGGCGAAACCGCTGGGGCAGAGGATCTGCGCCTCGTTGGCGATGACCAGTTTGTCGCGGACCGCGTGCGGCGCCAGGATCCAGCCGACCCGCAGCCCGGGGGCGAAGGTCTTGGAGAAGGTGCTGAGGTAGAAGACGCCGTCGCGGCGGCGGGCCCGCAGAGGAGCCGGGGCCTCACCCTCGAACCCCAGTTGGCCGTACGGGTCGTCCTCGACGACGAGCAGGCCGGCGCGCTCGCAGATGTCGAGCACTCGTTCCCGGCGCTCCTCGCTGAGCGTCACGCCGGTCGGGTTCTGGTAGGTGGGGATCGTGTAGAGGAACTTGACCCGCTGGCCCGCGCGGGCCAGGTCGGCGATGGCCGCCTCCAGCGCCTCCGGGATCAGCCCGTCCGCATCCATCGGTACGTGGACGACCTGCGCCTGGGCCGCCTGAAACACGCCGAGCGCACCGACGTACGTCGGCCCCTCGGCGAGCACCACGTCGCCCGGGTCGAGGAAGAGCCGGGCCACCAGGTCCAGTGCCTGTTGCCCGCCCACGGTGACCACGACGTCCTCGGGGGAAGCACCGCAGGCGGCGTCGATCCCGGAGAGCGACATCACCTCGCAGATCCGTTCGCGCAGCTCGAGGGTGCCCTGACCAATGCCGTACTGAAGGGTGGTCACGCCGTGCTCGGAGCCGAGCCGGCCGAGCATCTCGCCGACCGCGTCCAGCGGAAGGGCGGCGATGTACGGTGCGCCACCGGCGAGCGAGACGACCTCCGGACGACTGGCCACCGCGAACAGTGCTCGGATCTCGGAGGCGGTCATCCCGCGTACCCGCCGGGCGTACCGGTCGGTGTAGTCGTCGAGTGTCGTGCCGGTCATGACCTCACCTCGATCGCTGCTCGAGTGGCTCCCGCCCCGGGTACCCCGCACACCGCTGACCATGGCGGCGGACACACCGATTGTCGATCCTAGTCCGCCGGAGTGGTGCTGCCGCCGTGCCGCAGCAGATCGACCACATGGCGGACCGTCCTCGGCGTCCCCCGTTGCGCTGGGCATTCGCGAGTCCCCTCCCGCATCTCCGATCGGCGGCGTACGATCGCTCGTCGGGGGCAGGAAGGCGGCGCTGTCGTTCGATGCCGGTCTCACCACCGAGCCTATTGTGGGGATGCGCCATATGTCGCGACGTCTGGTCAGCCTGACCCTCGACACGTTGGAAGACCTCCCGCGCCCGTGCCGGCAGTGCGTCTACTGGGAGCTCGATCCGGTCTCCGCGGACCGGGCCTGTGCCGCTGGCGATCCGGGCCTGGAGAAAGAGGCATGGGTCTCCCAGACGCTGCTGGAGTGGGGCTCCTGCGGCAAACTCGCGTACGTCGACGGCATGCCGGCCGGCTTCGTGATGTACGCCCCGCCCGCCTACGTGCCCCGTTCGATGGCGTTCCCGACCTCACCGGTCTCCGCGGACGCGGCACTGTTGATGACCGCCAACGTGGTAGCCGCGTTCTCCGGCGGCGGGTTGGGCCGGATGCTCGTGCAGGGTGTCGCCCGGGACCTGACCAAGCGTGGGATCAAGGCGATCGAGGCGTTCGGCGACGCCAAGTTCGGCGACGCGGACGACCCCGCCGGCGGTTGCGTGGCCCCGGTCGACTTCTTCCTCTCCGTGGGCTTCAAGACCGTACGTCCGCATCCGCGCTTCCCTCGGTTGCGTCTTGAGCTGCGTACGGCGCTGAGTTGGAAGTCCGACGTCGAGTACGCGCTGGAGAAGCTGCTCGGGTCGATGAGCCCGGAGACCCTGCTCCGGCCGGTCCGTCCGGCCCCGGCCACCCGCTCCACCAACGGCTGACGCCCGGCGGCGAATCAGTCCAGCACAGTGCCGGCGGTCACCACGGCACGCAGTTCGCTGACGTCGAGCGATCCGGTCGGGACGTCTCGTTCGATGGGGTAGTACATCCGCTGCACCGCGGCCACGATCGCCTCCACCACCCGGTCCCGGAACCGGGGGTCGACAAGGTGGGCGCGGTCCGTCGGCGAGGTGAGGTAGCCGACCTCGACCCGGACGGCGGGCATCCGCGTCAGTCGCAGCAACTCCCACGTCTTGGCGTGGGTACGGCAGTCCCGCAGCCCGGTGCGAGCGACGATCTCCCGCTGCACCAGCCCGGCCAGGCGTTCACCGGTCGCCGAGGTCACCCCGTTGTCGGTGCCGTAGTGGTAGGTCGCGACGCCCTCCGCGTCCGGGTTGGCGTGGCCGTCCAGGTGCAGCGAGATGAACACGTCGGCGCCGAGCGAGTTGGCGAGCAGGGCCCGGTCGGTGTCCGGCAGGCAACTGTCTGGCGACGGGCCACGGGTGAGCTGCACCCGCACCCCGGAGGCGGCGAGTCGCCCCTCCAGTCGGCTGGCCAGGTCGTGCACCAGATCCGCCTCGGTCCAGCGCAGCGAGCCGTCCGGCACCACCATTCCGGGGTCGGTGCCGCCGTGCCCCGGGTCGATGACGACCGTCTTGCCGACCAACGCCGGCCCGGACTGCCGGATCGCGTCGGATTCGCGGAGCCACTGCGGGCGGCCACCGACCACCTTGCGGCCGATCCGGCGGAGCGCGTTCATGGTGTGTGGGCCGCAGGAGCCGTCCGGGGTGAGCCCGACCTCACGCTGGAACTGGGCCACCGCCCTCGACGTCCGGACACCGTAGATGGCGTCCGCGCGGCCCACGTCGTACCCCATCTCCAGCAGTCGCTCCTGCAGCGACCGGACGTCCTCGCCGGTGAGGGGCTCGGGGACCGCGTGGTAGAGCGTGCGGGCGCCGAGCCGCCAACGGGCGGCATCCAGGGCTCGCCAGGTCTCCGCGCCGACCCGGCCGTCCACACTGAGCCCGCGCGACTGCTGGAACGCGCGCACGGCCCGCTCGGTGTCGAGGTCGAACTCGTCGGTTTGCGGGCCGGCGGCGGCCAGCAGTTCGAGGCCGGTCAGGATGGTACGGATCTCCGTGACCGCGGGTCCCCGGTCACCGGGTCGGATCGGACGCACGCACGACCCCCTCTGCACGACGCTGGCTGGCCGGGCGGCCCAGGCTTGAGGCTATGCGTTCCGGGGCGGCGAGGAGGCTGGGGCCGAGAAATACGCCGACGAAGACACCGAACCCCGCACCCGGCGAGCGGGTACGGGGTTCGGTTGATGTTTCTGCTGGTCAGAGGGCCGACTCGATGAGCCGGACCAGCTCGCCCTTCGGCTTGGCGCCGGCGATCGACTGCACCGGCTGGCCGTTCTTGAAGACGGTGAGCGTCGGCACCGACATCACCCGGTAGGCCCGCGCGGTCTCCGGGTTCTCGTCGATGTTGAGCTTGACGATGGTGACCTGGTCACCCATCTCCCGGGCGATCTCCTCGAGCAGCGGCGACACCTTGCGGCAGGGCCCGCACCACTCCGCCCAGAAGTCCACCAGCACCGGCTTGTCGGCCTGCAGCACGTCAGCGACGAAGCTCTTGTCGGTGACCGCCTTGGTTGTTCCCACTATGCCCCTCCTCCGGGATGTGTTCCTTGTTTCAGCTGAGCGTCGCGATGAACCGCTCGGCGTCGAGCGCGGCGGCACAACCGGTGCCGGCCGCGGTGATCGCCTGACGGTAGGTGTGGTCGACCACGTCGCCGGCGGCGAAGACACCGGGCACGTTGGTGCGGGTGCTCGGGGCGTGGACCTTCACGTAGCCCTCGTCGTCCAGCTCGACCTGGCCCTGGAACAGCTCGCTGCGAGGGTCGTGACCGATGGCGACGAAGACGCCGGTCACGTCCATCACCTTGGTCTCGCCGGTGTGCACGTTGCGGACGCGTACCCCGGTGACCTTGCCGTCCTCGCCGAGGATCTCCTCGACGGTGCTGTTCCACTCGACCTTGATTTTCTCGTTGCTCAGCGCCCGGTCGGCCATGATCTTGCTGGCCCGGAACGAGTCGCGGCGGTGGATGATGGTCACCGACTCCGCGAAGCGGGTGAGGAAGGTGGCCTCCTCCATCGCGGAGTCGCCGCCGCCGACGACCACGATCTGCTGGTTGCGGAAGAAGAAGCCGTCACAGGTGGCACACGCGGAGACGCCGTGGCCCAGGAACTCCTGCTCACCGGGCACGCCCAGCGGACGCCAGGCCGAACCGGTGGAGAGAATGATGGATCGCGCCCGGTAGGCGGTCTCGCCAACCCAGACGGTGCTCACCGCGCCGGAGCCGGCGTCGCCGGTGTCCACCAGCTCGACGCGGGTCACGTCGTCGGTGAGGAACTCGGCGCCGAACCGCTCGGCCTGCTTACGCATGTTGTCCATCAGCTCGGGGCCGAGGATGCCGTCGGCGAAGCCGGGGAAGTTTTCCACCTCGGTCGTGGTCATCAGCGCGCCACCGGACTGCACGCCCTCAATGATCAGCGGCTTCAGGTTGGCACGTGCGGCGTAGACCGCCGCTGTGTAGCCGGCCGGCCCGGAGCCGATGATGATCAGGTTGCGGACCTCGTCCACTGCCGTCTCCCGAGTTGTGTGTGTTCGGCGTCGGCGCGAGCACCGATGCTGATCCGAGTCGCCGACGCCTGGGTGGGGCCGGCAGCTGACTTCCAGAACGTCATCGTACGAACCGGGGATTCCCGAGCCGGGCATCCGGTGGGTCAGGTCACGTGGGGGGTCATCGTGCCATTGACCGTGGATTCACCCTACCCGCGCCGAATACCGGCTGTCCGAGCCGGACCCAGGCACTCCGCACTCCGGGCCACTCACCCAGGCCCACCGGGCGCCGGTCGCGTCGGTGAAGTGGATGACCAGCGCCTGATCGCCCTGGAACCGCGCGTAGTCGATCACCTCGACCACCAGTGGGGCCGATCCGTGCTCCGTCGCGACGCTGGCCAGACAGCCGGTCAGCGCGGCGTCGTCGGTAAGCCGGGCCAGCTGGTCCGACCCGTCGGGCGAGGGACGGCGCTCGCCCTCGGCATCCACCTCCGGCTGCTCGCCCGGGCTGTTGCCGGTCGCCCGACTGGCAGCCGGTTTGCCCGGGGCGTCGGTGCCGTAGGCGTTGCCGAGGGTCTGCGGGGTGTAGTTCGTACCGCTGCGCAGTGCAGGCCCGGTGGTGCGTGCCGTCCCGGGCCCCGCGACGCCCTCCGGCGCGCTGGCCGGTCGGTTCATGGCGGTGGTGTCACCGGAGTCGTCCGACGCCCGCATCGAGAGCTGGTTGAGGCCCAGCGCGACGGCGATGGCGGCGATCGCGGCGGCGGCCACGGGTGCGCCACGGCGGGCCCAGCCGCGCCGGCGACGGCCCGGGCCGGTGGACGCCCAGCGCCCCGACCCGCCGGACGTGGGGACGGGAGGCCGGCGACCGGCCCCGCCCTGCGCCGGTACGACCAACGGGGTCGCCGCGTCGCCGTCCCGATCGACGCTGGGCGCGCCGGCGGGTGCCTCCTCGGTCGAGGTGTCGGTCGTCGGCTCCGCCGAGGCCAACGCGGCCAGGAGGCGGTCGGTGATCGCCGACGGCATCTCCGGGGACGGCTCGGCCCAGCGGGTGAGGTCCGTCCGGACCTCGGTCACGGCGGGGGCCAGCAGCGCGTACGCCTCGGCCCAGGACGGGTCCGCCGAGACCAGTCGGGCGACCTCGTCCTGCTGCGGGGTGCCGTCCAACGCCCCGCCGAGGTAGTCAGCGAGGAGGTCGATGTCGACCTCCCGGAACCCCTCGGTCGTCACGTGTCCTCCTGGTTGGCGTCCCGCCGGTATCGACCTGACCCCGATCCGACGCCCTCCACCGGGCCGTGGTTCCCCGGCGTGACGCCGGGCACGCCCGTGATCGGGGCGGTGGGGTCCGGTCGGGCCGAAGGCGTCGCGACGGTGGCGGGGCGAAGATGCCCGAGCAGCACGGCCAGCCGCGCCCGACCCCGGGCGCACCGGCTCTTCACAGTGCCCTCGGCGACACCGAGGATGCGGGCGACCTCGGCGACCGGATAGCCCTGTACGTCGACCAGCACCAGCGCGGCGCGTTGCTCAAGGGGCAGCGCGGCGAGCGCCTCACGGACCACCAGCACTGTGTCGTGGTCCACTGCCGGTGCCGCCGGCTCGAGCCCGCCGGTGCCGTCGTCGGCCCGGTTGCCGTCCGGCAGCGGCACCGTGGGGTGCGCCTGCCGGCGTCGGATCCGGTCCAGGCAGGCGTTGACCACGATCCGGTGCAGCCAGGTGGTGACAGCGGAGTCGCCGCGGAAGCGGGCCGCCGCCCGATGCGCCGACAGCAGGGCGTCCTGGAGTGCGTCGGCTGCCTCCTCGCGGTCGCCGAGCGTCCGCAGGGCCACCGCCCACAACCGGTCCCGGTGCCGGTGGAACAGTTCGGTGAAGGCGTCCCGGTCTCCCGCGACGTGCGCGCGCAGCAGCTCCAGGTCTCTCGCGGCGGCGCGCTCGTCCATCACCGCGTCCAGTGCGTGCGGTGCCCGGATCGTGGGGCCCGGCTCACGACCCCTGGACCGTAATCTCCTGCACCCCCAGCTTGAACCCACCCTCGGCCGGAGCCAACTCGGTGATCCAGAACAGCAGGTACTGGTATTTCTGGTCGGCGTCGAAGCCGTTGAACGTCATGGTGGTGCCGTCGTGGTCCTCGAACGGCTGGCCGATGGCGGTCTTGTAGCTCGCGACCAACTGCTTGTCACCGTTGGAGCTGGACGGCGGGTTGGTAGTGCCGGCGAACAGCTGGGCGGACGCGTTGGTGGCCGACAGCACTGCCTGCACGGACTTGACGGTGTGCGGCTGGCCGAGGTCGATCCAGACGCCCATGCCCTTCTTCAGGTTGCCGAAGTTGGGCCGGTCGCGGTAGGTCTCGGTCTCCCAGCCCTTGTCATCGTCACCGTCGATGACCTTCTCGGCGCCGTCGACCTCACTGCGGTCCTTGCTGTCCGGGTCGATGATCCGGACGTCCTTTACTGTCAGCTTGCGGGCCGTCGCGGCGGCCGGGGTGGCGTCGCCGGCCGGGGCACTGGAGGTCGGCGCGGCGACCGGGTTGGACTGCGGGTCCTTGTCGTCGCCGCCCAGGGCGATGATCCCGATCAGCAGACCGACCAGGGCGACGGCCAGCAGGCCAGCGATGCCGACGGCGACCTTGCGACCCCCGGCCGCGGCCAGCGGCGACGGCTCTTCCCCGGTCTCGGCGGCGAACCGCAGTGGTCCGCTGTTGTCGAGGTAGTGCTCGTCCTCGGCCGGCACGTCCAGTCGCGCCAACTCGGCGGCGAGCACGTCGGAGGACGGCGGCGCGATCTCGGCGTCGAGCAGATCCATGGTCAGGTCGTCCAGGTACGCCGGAACGCCCGCCCGAACCTGGCGCGGTGCCGCGATGGCACCCCCGGCGTCCCGAACAGCGTCCGGGATCGCGGCGCGGCCGTGGCCGGCGGTGGCGCCGTGCAGTGGTGCCTCGGTGTGCGGCCACGAGCCGGTCAGCGCAAAGTAGAGGACCCCGCCGACCGCCCGGATGTCGTTCTCCTGGCTGTCGGCGCCGTCGGTGCGGGCGTCGGCCAGGACCACCCGGCCCTCATCACTGATCATGACGGTGCCGGGGTGGACGTTGCCGTGCACCATGCCGGTGGCGTGCACCGCGGCGAGCGCGCTCGCGACGGCGTTGCCGATCGCGGTGGCCCGAGCCGGGTCCAGGGGGCCGTCGGTCGCCAGGTCCCGCAGGGACTGCCCGTCGACCCACTCGCGCACCACGTACGCCCGGTCGGCCTCGTCGATCGCGTCGTAGACGCCGACCAGGTTGGGGTGGATGACCCGGCTGGCCGCAACGGCGGCCTGAAGCATTTCGGTGGCGGAGTCGCCACCCGGGTAACGCAGCACCACGGCAACGGGACGGCGCAGGATGACATCGACCCCGCGCCAGACCAGCCGACCCGCACTGTCGTTGTTGATGTGCTCAACCAGTTCGTACCGCTCGGCGAGGACTTCACCGGCCGTGGGAGCACCGAAGGTCATGACCGGAGGAGCGCTTTCGTCCGCCTCCTGACCCTCGCCGACCTGGGTCACCCGTCCTCCCTCGGTGATCGTGTCGATCGATGAACCCGAACTGCTGGGCATGTGGCTTCCCGCTCTGCCGTTGAAGGAACCGGCCGACCGGTGTCGACGCCCAGCGTCGGCCCCTGCCGTACCCGTCGAGAGCGACCTTACCCGGGTTGCCCGTCTCTCCGACATGTCATCTTCCCGCCGTACCTGGCGGGGTTCCGGCTGTCGAAGAGGTCGTCCGGTTACGACCGTTGTCAGCCACGTTGCTGGCACATGTACTAGCTAATCTACGGCTTCGCCGCAAGTGACCGACGCCGGGGCTGGGCTGGCGTGCCGCTTGCGCTACCTCGTACGTTCCCACCGATCGGGTCGCCACCCTCAGCCGTACGGTTGGTTATCCACAGGCCGAAGCGGCGGTTGACCGGCGAATCGCGGAGTTATCCACAGGCGCATCCCCAGCCTGGTGATCCGTCGTCACAGTCCGTATGACTGTCAACTTGTTGTAATCGAATGCGGACGTTCAGCGACCGAGCCGTCGGCGAACCATCCCGACCACCTCGGTGATCTCCCCGATCCGCAGCAGCATGGCCAGACCCAGGTAGGTCCCGCCGATCACCACGCCGCCGATCACGAGCTGCACGACAGCCTGCATCCAACTTGGCCTGTCGCCGCCGGGCAGAAGACTCACGACGAGGAGGCCGACCAGGGCGGCCCCCAACGCGGCAACCGCCACTCGACCGAGCGTCCGCAGGATGGCACCCATCCCGATCCGGCCTACGCGGGGCCGCAGCAGCCACGCCGAGGCGAAGGCGGCAGCCAGGTAGGACACGGCGTTGCCGATCATCATCCCGGCCGCAGCGAAGTGGGCGGCGAAGGCGACGTAGAGCACCACCTGCACGCCGATCCGCAGGGCGACCACCGGGATGTTGATCAGCGCCGGGGTGCGGGTGTCCGGCAGGGCGTAGAAGGCGAAGGTGAAGAGCTGGCTGATCGCGAACGGCACCAGCGCCAGCGCCGCCACGAGCAGCACCAGCGAGGTGTCCGCCGCGTTCTCGTCGGTGAACGCGCCGTAGCGGAACAGCGTCACGGCCAGCGGAGTCGCCAGTACCGCGTAGCAGACCGCGATCGGGGCGAGTACCGCCGAGACGGTGCGCGTGCCCCGGGAAAGGTCGGCGGCGACGTCGGAGTACCGGCCGTCGGCGGCGGCCGCGCTCATCCGGGGCATCAGTGCAGTGATGATCGATACGGCGATGATGCCGTGCGCCATCATCAGCAGCAGGAACACGTTGTTGTAGATCAGCGGGCCGGCAGCGTTCTCCTTGCCTGCCCGGTTCAGCAGGTTGAACATCACGATCAGGCCGACCTGGCTCACCGCGACGTAGCAGAACATCCAGCCGCCGAGACGCCCCAGCTCCCGTAGCCCGAGGGTGCGGAAGTCGAACCGGAACTTCCACCGGAAGCCGACCTTGCGCAACGCTGGCAAAAGGCCGGCGGCCTGGATCGCGACGCCGAGCAGGGTGCCGCCACCGATCAGCAAAATCCGGCCGGTGGTCATGTCCTCCGGCTTGACGATCTTCGCGCCGAAGATCGCGATGTACAGGCCCGCGGTGGCGATCACCACGATGTTGTTGAGGATCGGCGCCCACATCGGCGCGGCGAAGTGCCCCCGGGTGTTGAGCACCGCGCTGATCAGCGCACTGAGACCGGTGAAGAAGATCATGGGCAACATCAGGTACGACAGTGCCTTGACCAGGCCCCGGAAGTCTTCGCCGGTGTTCTCGCCAGCGTAGAGCTTGGTCAGGAGTCCGGCCGACAGCACGGCCAGCAGGGCCGCCCCCGCCAGGGTCAGCACCGCGAGGGTCAGCAGCCGCTGGGCGTACGCCTGGCCGCCATCGGTGTCGACCCTGCGCCGACGGACAAGCACCGGGATCAACACGCTGGTGAGGATGCCGCCGAGCAGGAACTCGTAGACCATTCCGGGCAGGATCTGCGCGGTGGTGTACGCGTCACCCACCAGCGCCCCACCCAGCGCGGCGGTCAGCGCCAACGTGCGCAGGAAGCCGGTGCCCCGGCTGACCAGGCTGCCGATCGCCATCACCGCGCTGTTGGTCGCCGCGCTCGCCTCGCCCACCTGCTCCTGCGGCGGCGCGGTCGACTCGATGGCCGGCTGGTTCAGCGGCTCGGCGGAGATGAAGGTGGCGCCGTCCCCGGGACGGGCGCCAGCGCCGCCATCGTTCGCGGCGTTGGCGCTGCGGTAGAGCCCGCCGCTCATCTCCAGCCTCCCAGGGGTACGTCGAGTCGGACACCGACCCGCACGCCACAGACCATAGTCAACCCCCACCCGTTACCCGCGCCCGGCGGATCGGATCACACCCCGGCCCGATAGGCTGGTGATCCCATGTCCGAAGCCTCCGCTCCTCACGCCGCCGACCGCCGCGAACTCACCGCCGCGCAGCGCAACGCCGTCGCCGAACTGCTCCGGGTGTCCCCGGTCGCCGACGAGTTGGGCCGCCGCTTCGTCCGCGCCGGTCACGAGTTGCACCTGGTGGGCGGTTCGGTGCGGGATGCCCTGCTCGGTCGACTCGGGGATGACCTCGACTTCTGCACCGACGCGCACCCCGACGAGACTCTGCGGATCATCAAGGGCTGGGCCGAGTCGATCTGGGAGACCGGTCGGGAGTTCGGCACCATCGGCGCTCAGCGCGACGGCCTCCGACTGGAGATCACCACCTTCCGCGCGGAGTCATACGACCAGGTCAGCCGCAACCCGGTGGTGGTGTACGGCACCAGCCTCGACGAGGACCTGAAGCGGCGCGACTTCACGATCAACGCGATGGCGGTCAGCCTGCCGGACCACCGGTTCACCGACCCGCACGGTGGACTGGACGATCTGTCGGCCAAGGTGATCCGTACCCCGAGTACGCCTGGTGAGTCGTTCGGCGACGACCCGCTGCGGATGCTGCGTGCCGCCCGGTTCGCCGCCCAGCTGCGTTTCGCCGTCCACCCGGACGTGCACCTGGCGATGACCGAGATGGCCGCCGACCTGGACCGGATCACCGCCGAGCGGATCCGCGACGAGTTCACCAAGCTGCTCTGCGGCGCCGATCCGATCACCGGGCTACGGCTGCTGGTCGACACCGGGCTGGCCGAGCGGTTCCTGCCCGAGCTGACCGGGCTGAAGCTGGAGATCGACGAGCACGCCCAGCACAAGGACGTCTACGAGCACACGTTGACGGTCGTCGAGAACGCGGTCTCCTACGAGGAGGAAGGCTGCGACTTCATCCTGCGGATGGCCGCCCTCCTGCACGACGTGGGCAAGCCGGCGACGAAGGCGGTCGGTTCCGACGGTCGGGTCAGCTTCCACCACCACGAGGTGGTCGGTGCCCGGCTGACCAAGGCCCGCATGAAGGCGATGCGCTACCCGAAGGACGTCACAGCGCAGGTGACCGCGCTGGTCGCGCTGCACCTGCGCTTCTACGGGTACGGGCGGGGCGAGTGGACCGACTCGGCGGTGCGCCGCTACGTCGCCGACGCCGGTGACCTGCTGCCCCGCCTGCACAAGTTGACCCGCTCCGACTGCACGACCCGCAACCGGCGCAAGGCCGCCCAGCTCGCGGCCGACTACGACGCGCTGGAGGACCGGATCGCCCGGATCGCGGCCGAGGAAGACCTGGCGCGGGTTCGACCCGACCTGGACGGCAACGCGATCATGGAGCTGCTCGGCGTACCGCCGGGGCCGGTGGTTGGGCGGGCCTGGAAGCACCTCAAGGAACAACGCCTCGAGCACGGCCCGCTGGACCGCGACGCCGCCGAGGCGGAGCTGCTGCGCTGGGCCCGCGCCGAGGGCATCCTCGGCTGACGCGCTCAACCTCGATGCTGGTCGTGTAGCGCGATCTGCCGTGAGGTGGCGGGAGCCCGTCAGGTGGCCGACGGCGATGCACAGCTGTCCGGTCGACGACGAAACGCGAGCGGATCGACCGAATGGCTGAGGTGTAGCGCTTTCATCGTCGTCCATGATGGCTGGGCGTCCGTCGGCTACCGGTGCATCGACACCGCCGCCGACCCCACCGCCCGTCCGGCCCTCCGGATTGGACGGGCGACGACCAAACGGGGAGATCACCTAGTGAAACGCCGTGGCGTGATACGCCGCTCGGCGGTGGCGAGCCTTGCTCTCGCTTCCGCAACCATCATCGTCAGCGCCGCGACCGGTGGGGCCGCCCTGGCCGAACCGTCCGCTCCGCTGGCACCGAAGCCCGCAAGCAAGTTGACGGCCCCCCAGCAGGACGGCCGGTTGGCCAAGGCCAAGCCCGCCGAGGTCGTACCGGATCGCTACATCGTGGTCCTCAAGGACAAGAAGACCACCCCGGCCAAAATCAAGGCCGCCGCTTCGGCTCTGGCCAAGGAGAACGGCGGCAGTGTCCGTCGGCTGTACAGCAGCGCCGTCAACGGCTACTCCGCCGCCATGACCGCGAAGCAGGCTGGCCGGCTGGCCGCCGACCCGGATGTCGCATCCGTGCAGCCGGTGATCCGCTTCCAGAAGAGCGGAACGCAGAGCTCGCCCCCCTCCTGGGGCCTGGACCGGATCGATCAGGTTTCGCCCAAGCTGAATGGCAGCTACACCTACCCCAACACCGGTGCCGGGGTGAAGGCGTACATCGTGGACACCGGCATCGACATCAGCCACAGCGACTTCGGTGGCCGTGCCTCGAACGGCTACGACGCGGTCGACCAGGACAATGTGGCGCAGGACTGCAACGGTCACGGCACGCACGTGGCGGGCACCGTCGGCGGCACGAAGTACGGCGTGGCCAAGAACGCCAACCTGGTCGCCGTCCGGGTCCTCGACTGCGAGGGTTTTGGCACCACCGAGCAGGTCCTGTCCGGGATCGACTGGGTGACCGCCAACGCGCAGAAGCCTGCCGTGGTCAACATGAGCCTCGGCGGGCCGGAGGACTCGGCGATCTCCACAGCGGTCAGCAACTCCATCGCCACCGGTCTCACCTACGCGGTGGCCGCCGGCAACGAAGCGGACGATGCCTGCGCGTACAGCCCGGCCGGGGTGTCGGCGGCGATCACCGTCGGAGCCACCGACAGGATCGACCGTCGGGCCTCGACCGAATACTTCGATTCGAACTACGGCCCGTGTGTCGACGTCTGGGCGCCGGGCGTGGACATCGTCTCGGCGGCAAGCGGAACCACCGACGGGTCGGTGGCCTTCAGCGGGACCTCGATGGCGGCGCCGCACGTGGCCGGAGCCGCTGCGCTGCTGCTTCAGTCGAACCCGACGTGGTCCCCGGCGCAGGTGCGCAACACGATCGTGACCCGAGGGCTCGCTGGCGCAGTGCTGAACCCGCAGGGCGGGGTGGACCGTCTGCTCAACGTCGCGTCGGCCCTCTCTCCCGCGCGTACCTCGCACGGCCTGCTGGCGCGTTCCAACGGCTATTTCGTCTCGGCTGACGGTGCGGGCAGCAAGCCTCTGGCCGCCGTCGGCCCGGTGCTCGGTGGCTGGGAGAAGCTCGACATCGTCGACGCCGGCAACGGCTTGGTCGCACTGCGGGCGAACGTCAACGGCAAGTACGTCAGCGCCAACGGTGCCGGCAGCAAGCCACTGATCGCCGCAGCCGCGTCGGTGAGCACCTGGGAGAGGTTCCAGTTGGTTCACCACATTGACGGCACGGTGAGCCTGCGGGCCACTGTCAACAACAAGTACGTCAGTGCGCCCAGCAACGGTGGCCCGCTGATTGCCAGCGCGACGAACGCCAGCACCTGGGAGAAGTTCGACCTCGAGACGAACCTGATCGTCAGCTTCAAATCGGCAGCCAGCGGCAAGTACGTCTCCGCTGACGGTGCCGGGAGCAAGCCGTTGATCCCGTTGGTCGCGTCGGTCAGCACCTGGGAGAAGTTCGAGCTGTTCGATCTGGACTACTACGGCTACTTCGGCCTGCGTTCGTTGGCCAACGGCAAGTGGGTCTCGGCGACCGGTGCCGGATCGAAGCCGATGCTCGCCTCAGCCCCGAGGATCGATGCCTGGGAGGCCTTCACCTTCTGGCACCGGGGTGTCGGGACCACGGACGGGTCGGGCTGGATCTACGCGAACGTCGACGGGCAGGCGGTCAGCGCCGGCAGCGCTGGCACCAGCCAGCTCATCCCGAACAAGGACTTCGACTTCTGGAGTCCGGACTTCGGCCTCTCGGCGGGCGAGCGGTTCGTCATGAACCTCGCCTGAACCAGCCACGGAATTACCACCGGCGCCCGCCGGCACCCCTCCCACGGGAGGCGGTTGCGGCCGGCGCCGGCCGTTCGTGGGTCATCCGGGGCAGGCCAGAGCCTGACCGTCGGCGGGCCCCTCGGGCTCAGCGCGAGACGGTCCTGCCGTCCACCGTGTCGATCCCGGTGGCCGGCGCGGTGGCGTCGGCCCGTCCGGCACCGAGCCGCGCCAGCAGGCCGGGCAGGTCGATCCCGGTGAGGTCGCTGCCGAGCTGGAGGCCCTGGGCCACGTTGCCGGCCACCGACTTGGTGAGCGACGACGCGCCGTCGGTGGAGATGACGGTCATCTTGTCGATCGCCCCGATCGGCGCACTGGCCGCCTCGACGACCTGCGGCAGCACCTTGACCAGCAGGTCCAGCACGGCTGCCTCTCCGTACGCGGCGAACGCCTCGGCCTTGCGCGCCATCGCGTCGGCCTCGGCCTCACCCTTGGCGAGGATGGCCGCGGCCTCGGCCTGACCTTCCCGCTCCACGGCCTCGGCGATGGCGGAGCGTCGCCGCTGCTCGGCCTCACCCTCCTTGGCGCCCTCGATGGCGTTGGCCTCGGCGAGCGCGGCCCGTCGGGCCCGCTCACCCTCACCGGTGAGGCGGGCCTGCTCGGCGGAAGCCTGCGCGGCGGCGATGACGGACTGACGCTGCGCGTCGGCGTGCAGCACCGCCGCTGCTCGGGACGCCTCGGCCTCCTGCTCCACCTTGTACCGGGCCGCGTCGGCCGGCTTGCGAACCTCGGTGTCGAGTTGGCGCTGCTTGAGTTCGGCGTTGCGCTCGGCCACCTTCTGCTGTTCGGAGAGGATCGCCTGGTCCCGCTCGGCCTGGGCGAGTGGTCCGGCCGCCGCGGACTTCGCCTTCGCCGCGTCGATCTCGGCCTGGATACCGGCCTGCTTGAGGGCCAGGTTGCGGTTCGCCTCGGCGATGGCCTCCTCGGCGAGCAGCCGCTCCTGCTCGGCCTGCTGCCGGGCCCGGGCCTCGGCGATCGCCGCGTCCTTGAGTACCCGGGCGGCCTCGGGTCGGCCCAGGTCCTGAAGGTAGGAGCCTTCGGCGAGGATGTCCTGGAGCTGGAAGGTGTCCAACACCAGACCCTGGTTGGTCATCGAGTGCTCGGCCTCCTCGGCGACCGCGCTGGCGAACGCCGCCCGGTCCCGGATGATCTCCTCGACGGTGAGCCGGCCGACGATCGAGCGCAGCGCGCCGGCCAGCACCTCCCGGGTGAAGTTGTCGATCTCGTCCTGCTGGTGCAGGAACCGTTGTGCGGCGGCCCGGATCGCGTCCTCGGTGCCGCCGACCTTGACGATCGCCACGCCGTGCAGGTCGGCGCGGATGCCCTGCTTGCTGACGGCGCCCCGGATGCCGACGTCGATCCGCCGGCTGGACAGGTCGAGCGACTGGAGCTTCTGCACCACCGGCAGCACGAAGACCGAGGCGCCCAGCACGACCTTCTGCCCGGAGTTGTCGGTGGACCGCCCGCCGTCGGCGGTCTGGGTGGTGCGGCCCTTGCGACCGGTGACGATGAACGCCTCGTTCGGGCCGGCCACCTTGATCCGGGAGAGCACGAAGAGCACCAGGATGAGCGCGAGGAGGACCGCGCCACCGATGGCGATGAGTAGGGCCATGTGAGGAGTCCCGTCTATGAGGGGGAGGTCAGTAGGTCTCTACGTGCACGCTGGTCTCGCTGAGCGCCTGCACGACGAAGACCTGGGCGCCGATCGGGATCGGCTGGTCCGCGCGGGCGCTGAGCTTGACCGGTTGGCCGGCGAGGCGAATGCGGACCTCGCCGTACCCGTTGGCCGGCACCGGGGTGACGACCAGGCCGAGCGCGCCGACCAGGTCGTCGCGGGTGGGGGTGGGGTCGGTGCGCATGTTCCGCGCCGCCCGACTCAGCCGGGACGCCAACCAGCCGGTGGGCACGGCCGCGAGCACGCCGCCGGCCACCGCCCCGACGACCATGCCAGGTGTACGCGCACCGAGCAGCTCGTTGACGATGGCCGCGCCGAACCCGAACGCCCCGGCGAAGCCGGCGACCGTCTCGACCGAGATCGGCCCGTCAACGTCGGCGTGCCCGAACTGGAGCAACTCGGTGCCGAGCAGCGCGAGCGCGAGCACACCGACGCCCGCCCCGCCGATGATCAGAAAGATGAGCGTCCCCGTTGCCACGACCTTGACGGTATCGACGCCGCGCAACGCCGAACGGTCCGGCAGAACGCTGGTAGCCGGCCGGCGAACGAGTCCGCAACAGAGAGGGAGAATGGGTGGATGCGCTGGACTGTGCTCGACTCGCCCATCGGTGAGTTCTCCGTGGCCACCGACGGCACGAGCGTCTGCGGCGCGCATTTCGGCCGGCTCGAGGCGGCCACCAACGAGCCCGACGACGCGCTGTCCCGGCAGGCCGTCGACGAGTTGCGGGCGTACTTCGCCGGTGAGCTGACCACGTTCACCGTTTCGGTGTCGGTCCCGCGTGGCTCCGACTTCGAGCGCGCCGTGTGGCGGGAGATGACCCGGATCCCGTACGGGGAGACGCTGACATATGGCGAGGTGGCGCGGCTGGTCGGCGATCCCGGAGCGGCACGGGCGGTGGGCGTGGCCTGCAACCGCAACCCGGTCCCGGTGATCGTGCCGTGTCACCGGATCGTCGGCGCGGGCGGCAAGCTGGTCGGCTTCGGTGGGGGCCTGCCCCGCAAGGTCAAGCTGCTGGAGTTGGAGGCCGGGGTCGCGCTGCGACACGCCTGGTCCCGAGACTGACGAGTTGACGTTGCGGCTGTCGCCGTACCTGGAGATGTCGAGCTGAACGCGGCGAAGGGCCGGGTCCGCACGGACCCGGCCCTTCCGCGTGCTTGATGATTCAGCGCATCAGCGCGTGACCTCACCGGCGATGAACTCCTCGACGGCCTGGTGGGCGTCGTGGTCGGCGTACTGCACCGGCGGGGACTTCATGAAGTACGACGAGGCCGACAGGATCGGGCCGCCGATCTTCCGGTCCAGGGCGATCTTCGCGGCCCGGACCGCGTCGATGATGACGCCGGCCGAGTTCGGCGAGTCCCACACCTCGAGCTTGAGCTCGGCGTTGAGGGGGGTGTCACCGAACGAACGGCCCTCGAGGCGGATGTACGCCCACTTGCGGTCGTCCAGCCACGGCACGTGGTCCGACGGGCCGATGTGCACGTCGCTCTTGCTCATCTCGTGCGGGATCTGCGAGGTGACCGACTGGGTCTTCGAGATCTTCTTCGAGACCAGCCGCTTGCGCTCCAGCATGTTCATGAAGTCCATGTTGCCGCCGAAGTTGAGCTGGTACGTGCGCAGCAGCTCGACGCCGCGGTCCTCGAAGAGCTTCGCGAGGGCGCGGTGCACGATGGTGGCACCGACCTGGCTCTTGATGTCGTCGCCGACGATCGGCAGGCCCGCGTCCTCGAACTTCTTGGCCCACTCGGGGTCGGAGGCGATGAAGACCGGCAGGGCGTTGACGAACGCGCAGCCGGCGTCGATCGCGGCCTGGGCGTAGAACTTGGCGGCCTGCTCGGAGCCGACCGGCAGGTAGCAGACGACGACGTCGACCTGCGCGTCGCGCAGCGCCTGCGTCACGTCGACCGGAGTGGCGTCCGACTCCTCGACGATCTCGCGGTAGTACTGGCCCAGACCGTCGAAGGTCGGACCGCGCTGCACGCTGACGCCGGTCGGCGGCACGTCGCAGAGCTTGATGGTGTTGTTCTCGCTGGCGACGATCGCCTCCGCGAGGTCCATGCCCACCTTCTTGGCGTCCACGTCGAATGCCGCGACGAACTCCACGGCGTTGACGTGGTAGTCGCCGAAGGCGACGTGCATGAGACCCGGGACGCGGTCGTTCGGGTTGGCGTTCCGGTAGTACTCGACGCCCTGAACCAGGGACGAGGCGCAGTTACCCACACCGACGATGGCGACGCGGACGGAGCCCATAGCGTCTGCCTCCTTCTTTTCTGTCACGGCCGCTCATTCCTGGTCTCTCCAGGCGGAGGCGGGCTGTTGTCTTCTCGTCGGCCGCCGGCTGTCCCGATGTTCGGGACCGTCGGGGCTCGGCCGGAGCGCTCGTTGGCGATGAGCTCCTCCAGCCAGCGGACCTCGCGCTCACAGGCATCAAGGCCGTGGCGCTGCAGTTCCAGCGTGTAAGCGTCGAGGCGCTCGGCCGCCCGGCCAAGCACGTCACGAAGCCCTTCGCGACGTTCCTCGATCTTGCGGCGGCGACCCTCCAGAATGCGTAGTCGGGTCGCCTGGTCGGTCCGGGCGAAGAACGCGAAGTGCACCCCGAAGCCCGTGTCGTCGTACGTCTCGGGCCCGGCCTGTGCGATCAGCTGGGCGAAGCGTTCCTTGCCTTCCGCGGTGATTTTGTAGACCACCCGACCTCGTCGGCTGGTCAGCGCGGGAACCTCCTCGGCAGTGGCGGGTGTCTCAGCAGCCTCGGTGATCCATCCCGCCGCCTGCAGCCTGCGTAGCGTGGGATAGAGCGAGCCGTAGCTGATCGCCGCCCGGATCGCGCCGAGTTTGGCGGTCAGTTCCTTGCGCAGCTCATAGCCGTGCATCGGAGACTCCTGCAGGAGGCCGAGGATGGCGAACTCAAGCACTGGCCACCCTCTCTTTACCCTCCGGCGTGAAGTGGTAACCGCCGCGATGTATCGGACCGATACATCGCACGTTAGCGGGTCGTGCGGGCCAGGGCAAACCCCCGTTCCGAGACCCTGTCGTCACGGATTGTGAGCGTGGTCGCCTGGTCGGGCCGGACCGCGTACCCTTCTCCGCATGCGTACGCAGCGCCAGGTCGTCGACTACTCGCTTCAGAAGCGAGCAGTGCTGCGTGAGCTCCTGGCCGGACGAGTCGGCACGTACGACGTCTGCGACGCGTCGCCGTACCTGAAGAACGCCGCTCGGTTCCACGGCGAGCCGACCGACCGGCGCTGCCCGATCTGCCGCAGCGAAAACCTGACCCTGGTCCACTACATTTACGGTGACGAACTCAAGCAGTCCGCCGGCCAGGCTCGGACACTGACCGAGTTGCCCGTGCTGGCGATGACGCTGCGTGAGTTCCAGGTCTTCGTGGTGGAGGTGTGCCTCGGTTGCGACTGGAACCATCTGGTCGAGCAGTACCTGCTCGGCCGGGACGGTCTGACCGGCGACAGCGACGGCATCAGCGAGCAGGACGCGGCGGGCGCCGGAGGCGCCGGGCGGCGGAGGCGAGAGGCGCAACGGTGATCTCAGCTGGTTGGACCGGCCCCGGGGCCGACGAATCCCGGGACGGCCGACCGCTTGTTGGCCCGATTGGCCCGATTGATACGGCAATGACCCCGGTCGGCCGGCACCCCCATGCCGGCGCCCCGGGTGAAGCAACTCACGGCAACCCGGTGGCGGCGCAGTCGCGCCCCACCGCGACCGGCAGGGTGTGAGGAATGAACTCGTACGGTGATCCCAGTTCTGCGCGCGGGCGGGCCCAGTACTCGGGTCCGGACGGTGACCCCGGACCGGGCGCGGACGACGCGTACCGCCGGCCCGGCGGTGACTCCGGCGGGGGCGGCTGGTCAGCCTCGGAGGGCGGCGCGGCGACCCCGGGCCGGGCCTCGGTGACGCCGCGGGCCGCCGGTGGTCGCGCCACGGTCGGCGGGTCCGCCTCGGTGCCGCCGCGTGGCAGCGCGGCGGCCGGGTCCGCCTCGGTAGGTTCGGCAGCTACCGGCAGGGCCGGCCGGGCCTCGGTGCCGGTGTCGCCGGCGCCGGGTGTGGCCGCTGGCCGTGCTGGCGCTGGTCGGGCCTCGGTGCCCGTCTCCCCGGCGCCGGGCGCTCCGGCGGGTCGGGCCACTGTCGGCGCTGCCGCCGTCGGTGCGGCCTCGGTCGGCACTGCCTCGGCGGGTCGGGCCAGCGTCGGTTCCGCAGCGGTCGGTGGTCGTGCGGCGGTCGCCCGGGCGAGCGTCTCACCGGTCTCCGGTGGACCGGGCGGTCCCGGTGGGCCGGGCGGTCCGGGCGGTCCCGGTCGGGGCGGCCGTGGTCCGGGTGACTCGGGCGCGGCCCGGGCCAAGAAGCGCAAGCGGATGAACCTGCTGATCGCCGGGTTCGCCGTCTTCATCATGCTCGCCGGCATCGGCGTGGTCGGGTTCACCTACTACTCGACAAACGTGGTCATGCCGAACGAGATGCCGCTGCCGCTGTCCACCACCGTGTACGCCAAGGACGGCAAGACGCAGCTCGCCAAGCTGGGCAGCGAGAACCGCACCTTCGTGACCATCCAGCAGATCCCGCAGCACGTGCAGGACGCGGTCGCCGCGGCGGAGGACCGGAATTTCTACCGGCACTCCGGCGTCGACTACAAGGGCATCGTCCGGGCCGCATGGAACAACGTCTCCAACGGCGACAAGCAGGGCGCCTCGACGATCACCCAGCAGTACGCCCGCAACGCGTTCGAGAACCTCAAGGACGACACGTACGGCCGGAAGGTGAAGGAGGCGATCCTCGCCTCCAAGCTGAACGACAAGTACGACAAGCCGACGATCATGCAGCACTACCTGAACGTCATCTACTTCGGTCGCGGCGCGTACGGCATCGAGGCGGCGGCACAGACCTACTTCGGCAAGCCGGCAAGCAAGCTCACTCCCGGCGAGGGAGCAGTGCTGGCCGCAGTGATCAAGCAACCGGTGGCGAGCGAAACCCACAAGGGGTTCGACCCGGCGGTCAACCCGACCGATGCCAGGTCGCGGTGGGACTACGTGATCGGCGGCATGAAGAAGGAGGGCTGGCTGGACTCCCCCAACCACCCCCCGGCGCCCACCGAGTACCCGAAGGCGCTGCCGCCGAAGAAGGATGGCGTGGGCTTCGGTGTCGACAGCCCGCGCGGCAACGTCATCAACTACGTCCGCCAAGAGATGGACGAGATGGGTCTCTGCTCCGACAGCGGTGCGGAGGGCAAGACCAGTTGCGTCGACGCGCTGCGGGATGGCGGCTACCGGATCACCACCACCATCGACCCGAAGCTCCAGGCCGCCGCGGAGAACACCGCGATGCAGTCGAAGAAGGGCTCCGAGCTCAACGACCAGCCGAAGAACCTGATGGCGGCGGTGGTCTCGATCGACCCGAAGAAAGGCCGCGTGCTCGCCTACTACGGCGGTGACAGCGGTGCCGACTTCGACTACGCCGGCAAGAACATCGACAAGAACGGCGACCTGACCGGTGGGCACCAGCCGGGCTCGTCGATGAAGGTGTACACCCTGGCCGCCGCGATCGAGGCCGGCATCTCGGTCAAGTCGCACTGGGACCCCACGCCGTACAAGCCCGAGGGCTCCAGGGACACGATCGGTAACGCCAACCGCACCAACCTCAAGTGCGGCAAGTACTGCACGCTCGAAGAGTCGACGGTCCAGTCGTACAACGTTCCCTTCTATTGGGTCGCCGACACGATCGGCGCCGACAAGGTCGTCGACATGGCCAGGAAGGCCGGCGTGACCACCATGTGGGGCGTCGACCCGCCGCAGGCCTTCGACCTGTCGAAGAAGGGGCCGAAACCGTTCGACAACTACACCGGTTTCGGCAAGTACCCGATCACCGTGTTCGATCACGCCAACGCCATGGCCACGTTCGCCAACGACGGCAAGTACATCAAGGCGCACTTCGTCGTCAAGGTGGAGCAGCAGGACAAGGACACCGGCAAGTGGAAGGTCGTTGGCAGCGAGCGCATCAAGCCGGAGCAGCGGATCCCCAAGAAGATCACCGACGAGGTCACCGGCGTCCTGAAGCAGATCCCCCGCCCCAACAACATCTCCCTGGAGAACGGCCGCCAGGCCGCCGCCAAGACCGGCACCTGGGAGTACGACAACAAGGACAACTCCCACGCCTGGACGGTCGGCTACACCCCGCAGAACGCCACAGCGGTCTGGGTGGGCAGCCGGGATCCGAGGAAGCCGCAGATCAAGCTCGCCAGCGGTAAGGACATCGGCGGTTCGACGCTCCCTGGCCCGATCTGGGAGAAGTACATGAACGCCGCCCTCAAGGGCCAGGAGGAGATCCCCCTGCCCAGCGTCACCGGCGAGGGTGACGTCACGAAGGGCAACGGCAAGGAGCCACCGCCACCGCCGACCAACCCCGGGGGTCAGCCCGGCCAGGGCACCCCCTGTAACCCGCTGATCGACATCTTCTGCAACCCCGGGGGTAACAACCCTGGCGGTAACCCTGGGGGCACTCCCGGCGGTAACCCAGGAGGTAACCCAGGCGGTAATCCCGGCGGCGGAGGAACCGGTGGCGGCGGAGGGCTGTTGCCCGGCCTGCCACCCAACCGGGACTGACCCGCACCAGCACCCGACGCCGCCGCCGGCCGGACGACCTGTCCCGGCCGGGGGCGGCGTTTTCGTACCCGGAACTCCGCGCCGGGACGGGACGGGCACCCCTGTCGTACGGCAGGATGCCTCTCCATGAGCACCCAGTCGACGCCCGGCATCGACGACGCCGGAACCACCGATCACCCGTCCCGCTCCGACGGGTTCGTCCGCGGCATCTCCAGCGTCATCGGCGGGCCGCTGGGCGACCACGCGACAGCGCTGAACCGGCCGGCCGGTCAGGAGCGTCGCTTCTGGACCGCAGTGCGGATCGTGCTGGCGTTGGCGTGCCTCACGCTCGCGTTGCACTGGGTGCAGAAATCGCCCTGCCAGGACGGCGCCTGGCAGAACAACGTCCAGTACACCCGGTTCTGCTACACCGACGTCCTCGCCCTCTACTACGCCGAAGGGCTCAACGAGGGCAAGGTGCCCTACCGCGACCACCCGGTCGAGTACCCGGTGCTGACCGGCTACTTCATGGGGGCGTTGGGCCTGCCGGTGCACGCCATCGGTGACGGCGACCCGAGCATCAACCAGGGCCAGTGGTTCTACAACCTCAACGCGCTGGTGCTGGGCGCGCTCGCGGTGGCCACGGTGGCGGTGATCCTGGCGTTGCGCCGCCGACGACCCTGGGACGCGGCGATGTTCGCACTCGCCCCGGCGTTGGTGCTCACCGCAACCGTCAACTGGGACCTGCTCGCCATCGGGCTGGCCGCCTTCGGCCTGCTGGCCTGGGCTCGAAAACGACCGGCGGTGGCCGGAGTGCTGCTCGGGTTGGCCGGCGCGGCGAAGCTCTGGCCGCTCTTCCTGCTCGGGCCGATCCTCATCCTGGCGCTACGGGCCGACCGGCTTCGTGCCGCGCTCACCGCCATCGGGACGGCTGTCGCGGCAGTGGTGCTGGTCAACCTGCCGGCCGCCCGCGCGTACCCGGAAAACTGGGACCGGTTCTTCGAATTGAACACCACTCGACCGATCGACTGGGGCACGCTCTGGTACATCGGGCGCTACCTGGACGGCAAGGTCGGCAACGACCCCGCCAACCTCGGCCCGTTCGAGTGGCTCAACGCCAACATCCCGACCCTCAACACCGTCTCGTACGCGCTGTTCGGGCTGGCCTGCCTCGGCGTCGCCGTGCTGGCGCTGCGGGCGCCGCGCCGACCGCGGCTGGGTCAGCTCGCCTTCCTGGTGGTCGCGGCGTTCCTCATCTTCAGCAAGGTCTGGTCGCAGCAGTTCGTGCTCTGGCTGCTCCCGCTGGTGGTGCTGGCCCGGCCTAAGTGGGGCGCGTTCCTGGCCTGGCAGATCGCCGAGGTCTGCTACTTCGTGGCCTTCTACGGGGAACTGCTCGGCGCGGCAACCAGCCGTCCGGTCTTCCCGGAGGGGGTGTTCGTGCTGGCCTCGACGCTGCGACTGGCCACTGTGGTGGTGCTCTGCGTCTTCGTCGTCAAGGAGATCCTGCACCCCGAGCAGGACGCGGTGCGGGCCACCTACCCGGACGACCCGGACGGCGGCGTTCTCGACGGCGCCCCGGACGCCCCCTGGATAGACCGCTGGCGCCGCACCACGACGACCAGCGAACAAGCACCCGTACCGGTGCCCACGACCTGACCCTAAGGCCGACCGCGGCCGGCACCACGTCAGGGTTTTCGGGGGAGCCGCCCGGCGCAGGGATCAAGCCTGACCGCCCGGAGCCGGGTGGGCTCCCCCGAAAACCCGCCCTAAAGCTTCACAGGCGATAGACGACAGCGTCGCCGACCTCCTGCCGGCTGATGCCGAGCGACTCGACCGGCGCGTCGATGTTGATCTCCCACGGTGTGCCGGCCACCTGGCCGCGCAGCAGCACCACGGTGCGGACGCCGAGCGTACGCAGGTAGTCGACGCTCGTCTGGTCCGGGAACGACTGGCTCACCCGACGGACGTCGTCGAGCTGGCGCGGCGTGAAGCCGCTACCGCCGTTGACCACATCGGGGAATCCGCTGGTCGACCAGAGCATCACGTGCTGGTCCAGGCTCTGATTGCTGGGCAGCACCAGCAGCGGACCCTCCGCCGACCGCATCGCCGCCGGTTGGGTCGGCACCACCGGGTGTGGGGTGGTGTTCAGGCCCTCGACGGTGACCAGCAGCAACGGCAGCAGGGTGGCCATCCGCAGCCACGGCCCCGGCCACGACGGAATCCGCTGCGCGGTCAACTCGCGGACCCGGTCGGTGAGGGCGGTGACCGCGCCCGCCGCGAGCAGGCCGAGCAACAACGTGGTCCAGAGCATCAACCGCCCGGGGGTACGCAGGCCGCTCCAGCCCGGCAGGTGCTCGAAGAAGGGCACGTAGGTGAAGGTGCCGTCGAAGAAACGGGTGCCCATGGCGAAGGCCATCGTCACCAGCACCCCAGCGAGCAGCAGCAGTCGGTGCCGCAGCCGCCACGCCGAGAAGAACAACCCGCCCGCGGCGAGCGCGTAGAGCACGAAGCCCGGCAGCAGGGTCATCTCCGGGTGCCACGGCAGCGCTGCCCGGGCACCCTCGTGCAGCCCACCCCAGATCCGCGACTCCCCGGGCGCCGTCACGAAGCCCGACGCCGGCGGCGAGAAGAGGCTGATGTCACCGATGGTGCGCTCGGCGTACGGGTGCAGCTCGGTCACCTTGAAGAACGGGAACGCCATCAGCAGACCGACACCGGCGAACAACAGCCCGCCGAGCACGTCGGCGGCGAACAACCGGCGACCGAACGGAACGGCCTGCCCGGTGCGCAGCCGCCGCGCGAAGAACAGGACGGCAGCGACCAGCACCGCGCCGGCCAGGAAGTACGCGAAGGGCAGCCCGATGCCGAAGCCGAGGCTGAGTTGCCAGGCCGCCACCAGCCAACCGGCGTAGACCCACCCGTCATGCCGGCGCTCCGGCCGGTAGCCGTGTCGGAGAGACCACCCGTGCCCGCGCGCCAACATCGCCAACGCCAGCGGAATGCCACCGTTGGAGAGCACATGCAGGTGCCCGGCCTGGGCCAGCAGCCACGGCGCGTAGGTGTAGCTCACGCCCGCGACGGCCGCACCGATCCGGCCGGCCCCGAGCTGTCGGGCCAGCGCGTACGCCCCGAGCGTGGCGAGCGCGTGCGCCAGCACGAACATGATGTTGTAGCGCAGCACGGCGTCCTCGGGACCGCTGCCGAGCATCCCGGCCGGGGCGTACCCGAGCAGCGTGTCGGAGAACGCGAAGCTCCACAGCTCGGGGAAGAACGTGTTGGACTGCCACAGCCGCGCCGGCTCGGCCAGCAGGATGTGCCCGGACCAGGCCATCTGCCAGGCTTGCAGGCTCGGATCCCAGTAGTCCTGCGGAAGGGTGTAGCGCGGATAGCGCAGCGTCGGCCAGGTCATCAACACGGCCAGTGCCAACGCGCCGAGGGCGGCCAGGGTCCACTCGTGGATCAGGAACCGCCCGACCGCCCGGCCCGCCCGACTGAAGATGGAGGGCCGTGGCTCCGGCGCGGAGGCGAACGCCTCCCAACGCTCCGGGTCGTCCGGCTTCGCCTCGCTGCCGGCCTTGTCCGTGCCGTCGGCGCCGTCCACCTTCGCGCCCTTGGCCGCGTCGTCGTCCTTGGCTGCCCCGCTGTCCTTGGTCGCGTCCTTGGTCGCACCGCTGTCCTTGGTCGCGCCACCCACCGTGCCGCTGTGCTTGGCCGTGCCGCTGTCCTTGGATGCGTCGGTGCCCTTGGCGGTGCTGTCGCTGGCCGCGGTGCCGCCCTCGGCGGCATCCTGCTTGGCCGCGGCGTTCTGCTGGGTGGGGGTGCCGGCCGCGGCTGTGGTGGCGGGTTGACTCTCGGCGGTCGCGCCGGTGGGGGTGGGCCGGGCTTTGCCGGTCCCGGGCTGTCCGCTCGTCATGCCGCCAGGCTCTCCGCTCCGAGCTGCTCACGCAGGAAGTCGATGTCGGCCGCCTGACCGGTCACACCGCCCGGTGTCTCGACGACCACCGGCGCGCCGGCCGCCCGGATCACCGCCACCACCAGCTCCGGGTCGATCGTCCCGCCGCCCAGGTTGTCGTGTCGGTCCTGGCCGGAGTTGAACGCGCCCTTGGAGTTGTTGGCGTGCACCAGGTCGATCCGCCCGGTGATCGCCTTGACCCGGTCGACCAGGCCGAGCAGCTCCTCGCCGCCCGCGTACGCGTGGCAGGTGTCCAGGCAGAAGCCGACCTCGTAGTCACCGATGGCGTCCCAGAGTCGGGCGAGCGCGTCCAGCCGTCGGGCGCAGGAGTTGTCGCCGCCGGCGGTGTTCTCGATCAGGACCGGTACGCCGAAGCCGCCGGAGTCCGCCGCGTACGCGAAGGTCTTGCGCCAGTTGTCGAAGCCGACGGCCAGGTCGTCGCCGGCGTTGACGTGCCCACCGTGAACGATCAGGCCCTTGGCGCCGATGGCGGCGGCCGCGTTGGCGTGCCCGAGCAGCAGCTTGCGGCTCGGGATCCGGATGCGGTTGTTGAGCGTGGCCACGTTGATGACGTACGGCGCGTGCACGTAGAGGTCGACCTCGGCGGCGCGCAGCCGCTCGGCATCTTCGCGAGGCTTGGGCGCCTTCCAACCCTGTGGGTCGGCGAGGAAGAACTGCACGGTCTCGGCGGACCGGGCGGCCGCCTCCGCCAGCGGGTCGGTCGAGTCGACGTGGGCTCCGATACGCATGCGAGCGAGCCTACGTCGCGCCCCCGACCGGCGCGGCGACGGCCGGCGCGGTGTCGCGTCACCTGAGGGACCGACGATCGTTGATGGGTTTGAACCGGCGATCAGCATCCCGGTGCCGCCAGCGGCGCGAGCGTTGCGCACACGGCGACCGGCGGTCGACGGCGGACAGCGAGGTCACCCCCGCGGCGCGGCCCGGCGCAGCGGGGGCGACCCCACCGCACAACGGGTACCGAGCGACGACGAATCTCGGAAATTGTGCTTTTCCCCCCGACAAGGTACGAGTGCTGTTGTATCGTCAGATAACAACACGATAAAGCTCCGCGGGGCGTCTTCGGTCCAACCTCATCGGTGTGGTCGTTCCTCCCCAGGTCCCACCCAAGGAATGCGGACCGGACGCCCCGCGGCCTCGTAGACGAGGGCCCACCACCGACCGATTGACGGTCGGACGGTGGGCCCTCGTCGGCTCGTCCGGGTCCGGAGCCGACCACCCCGGGCATGATCGTTGAGACCGGGTATCCTGGTCAGGTTGTCCGCGTCCGGCCGGGTTCCCTCGGCGCGTGCGGGCAGCGACACAAGACCTCCTGCCACGGAAGGACCGTGGCCGCTTAGCCCACAGGAGGTGAGCACGTCTTGCGTCACTACGAACTAATGGTCATCCTCGACTCCAGCCTCGAGGAGCGCACCGTCGCACCGTCGCTCGACACGTACCTGAACGTGATTCGGACCGCGGGTGGCTCGGTTGAGAAGACCGACGTGTGGGGCCGTCGGCGCCTCGCGTACGAGATCAACAAAAAGGCCGAAGGCATCTACGCCGTCATCGACCTGCAGGCCACGCCTGCTGCGGTGGCCGAGCTGGACCGTCAGCTCCGGCTCAACGAGTCCGTGCTGCGCACCAAGGTCATCCGACCGGAAATGCGCTAGAGCATCCAACCCCGGTTCGTCCGGATCAGCCTCCGCGACTCTGTCGTACGGCTCTGCGAGCCTGTACGACGAGACGCTGAGTGCGCGAGGAGATGGTCATGGCAGGAGACACCACCATCACGGTCATCGGCAATCTGACCGATGACCCCGAGTTGCGGTTCACCCCCTCCGGGGCTGCGGTCGCCAAGTTCCGAGTCGCTTCGACGCCCCGTTTCATGGACAAGGCGTCGAACGAATGGAAGGACGGCGAGCCGCTGTTCCTCGCATGCACCGTGTGGCGGCAGGCCGCCGAGCACGTCGCCGAGTCGCTGCAGCGTGGCGCTCGGGTGATCGTGTCGGGCCGGCTGCGTCAGCGGTCGTACGAGACCCGCGAGGGTGAGAAGCGCACTGTCATCGAGCTTGAGGTCGACGAGATCGGCCCGTCGCTGCGCTACGCCACGGCGAAGGTGCAGAAGATGTCCCGCTCCGGCGGTGGCGGTGGCGGCGGCGGCTTCGGTGGCGGCGGTGGCGGTGGCAACCAGGGTGGCGGCGGAGGCAACTTCGACGACCCCTGGGCTTCGGCTGCTCCTTCTCCCGCGCGTGCCGGTTCGGGCGCCAATTTTGACGAGGAGCCACCGTTCTAATGGCGCCTAGCGCTCGCGATCGCAAACCAGGAGCACGTGCAACGGCCAAGGCTGCGGCACTGCGCAAGCCCAAGAAGAAGGTGAACCCGCTCGACAAGGACGGGATCGCCTACATCGATTACAAGGACACCGCGCTGCTGCGCAAGTTCATCTCCGATCGCGGCAAGATCCGCGCTCGTCGGGTGACCGGCGTGACCTCGCAGCAGCAGCGGCAGATCGCCCGTGCGGTCAAGAACGCCCGTGAGATGGCGCTCCTGCCATACACGGCCACCACCCGCTGAGAGGAGGCACCGATATGAAGATCATCCTGACTCAGGAAGTGTCCGGCCTCGGTGCCCCGGGCGACATCGTCGAGGTCAAGAACGGCTACGGCCGTAACTACCTGCTGCCGCAGGGCTTCGCGATCGTCTGGACCAAGGGCGCGGAAAAGCAGGTCACGGTCATCAAGCGGGCCCGTGGGGCCCGCGAGATCCGCGACCTCGACCACGCCAACGAGGTCAAGGCTCAGCTCGAGGGTCTCAAGGTCAACCTGAAGGTCCGCGCCGGCGACGGTGGACGGCTCTTCGGCTCGGTCACCCCGGCCGAGATCGTCGACGCCGTCAAGGCCGCCAGCGGCCCGGTCCTCGATCGTCGCCGGCTGGAGGTGCCCGGTCACATCAAGTCGATCGGCGCCTACCCGGTGAAGATCAAGCTGCACCCTGAGGTGACCGCGTCGTTCAACCTGAACGTCGTTCAGGGCTGACGTCCGCAACACCACCACGAGGGCCCGCACCGAGCGATCGGTGCGGGCCCTCGTGCGTACGTCGTCCGACCCGACAATGCCCCCGGCCAAGATGGTCGCCGCCGGCATGCCCCGCCGCCCAGCGGGCCCCGACCTGCCTTCCCGCCCAGCGCGCGCCCCGACCCGACGCCCGTCCGAGCCGGCCCGCCGACGGGTCACCCGATGGGCTGGCCCGTCACCGCGCTGATCAGCACCGTGGAGAGGCCGCCGCCCACCACCGCGGCGGCAACCGCGATGGTCGCCGAGCGCCACGTCGTACCCACCCGCCGCAGCAGCGCCGCCACCACCAAGCTGCTCACCAGCGCCAGACCGAAGCGCGGCGAACCGGCCAGCAGTGACTCCAGTGCCCGGGACCGGGCGGACTCACACCCGCCCCCGCTGATGTCGGTCACACAACCAGCCGGCGCCTGGCTGTCCAACGTCAACAGCCAAACGAAGATCAGCATCGCCGGCACCAGGTAACAGGCCGCCGTGTACAGCAGAGGCCGGACGGACCCACCCGGATCCGGGTCCAGCAGGTCGTCCTCCAGACGCCGCGCCCAGGCGCCAGTGGCCGCCGACTCGACCCGCCGACGCACCGACGCCGTTCCCACCGCCGGCCGGTCCGCCCGACGCCGGGGCGTACCCGGACGCGCCGCACCCGTACGCGGCGCGGGCGCGCTGCGCGGCCGTGGGGCGGTGTATCCCACCACCGGAGACCGGGGCGCCGACGTCGTCGGATCCATCCAACGCGGGTCGTCATCGGCCAACCTGGTGCCGGACCAGAACCCGTCTTCCCGGCTTGGCCACCCCTCGGCCGCCACCGAGCGATCGGAGCGCGGCGCCAGCGTACGGTCCCACTGTTCGTCCTCGATCGCGGACCGCTCCCACTGGCCGGTGCGGTCCGACCGTTCCCAGCCACCGACGCTCTCCACCGCCGACCACTGCCCGCTCAGGTCCCCGCCGTCCGCGCCGGCCACCGGCGGCCACGCGTGCACGCCCGAGGCGTCCCACGGGTCCACGGCAGGCGGGTACGACGGTTCGGGCTCCGCCGCCCGGTCCGATCCACGGGCCCACGGGTCGGCCGCCGGACGGGACCAGGACTCCTCCGCCGCACGGCGGCTACGCCGGCTCGGACGGCTCGGCTCCTGTTCCGGCACCTGCTCGCTCGGGGTGGACTCCGGCTCACCGCCCGACCAGATCACCTGTGGACGGCCGGCGGGCGCGCGGCGGGGACGCCGGTCCGAGACGGTGCCGGAGACCGGCTCGTCCTCCCCGGCGTTGGCCCGTCGGCGGCCGGCGTACCCCTGGTCCTGCGGCCGGTCGAGCGTCCACTCCCGGGTGTGGTCCGAGTCTGGCGCCGGGCCGATCGCTGCCTGCTCCCGTCGACGCGGCTCGCTGCCCCGCCGCCGACCACTCGACGACTCGGCGGACCGTCGGCCTGCCCCGGAGATCGGCCGCTCGGGCTCGTCCTCATCGTCGTCCGGTGCCGCGTGGCGACCACCGCCGTCCGCGTGCCGGACCCCTGACTCCAGCGCCCACCGGGGCAGGTAGGCGTCGACAGGCTCGTCCTGGCCGCGGTCCAACGCGCGCCGCCGGCTGGAGGTGCGGTAGCGCCCGTCCTCGTCGTACGGATCAACCGGAACAGACGCCGCGCGCTCACCCCACGAGGCGGTTGGCTGGCGCTCGCGCGGGCTGCCATCGCCGCGTCCCCAGTCCCGGTAATTCACGGCCGGAGTGTGACCCTTCTGAACCGAAAGCGGAATCCGCTGTCCAGGTGTAGCCGTTCGCTGGAGATAGTACGGGACGATCGTGTCACAGGCCCGACCGAAATATTCTCCTCCACAGGCTGGGGAGCATGTTCTCCCAGGTCAAAGACTTATGGCCGAGAATTCCCCAATGGTTATCCACAGGCTGTGCACACGCTGCGCACATGCTGTCCACCGGGATCCACAGGTTGTCCCGAGGCTCGTCCACCGGCGTTGTTGAGTCTCTGACCTCGGGGTCCGTATGGTTGGCCCTCGACCGCCGGCGATGGCCCCCGATCGACCGGCCCGGTCGGAGGAGAAGTGTCATACCCCAGCGGTAGAGCTGGGGTTGGATCCGGCGCAGTGGAGGGGGGACCCGTGTCGGTAACCGACGACATGCGGGCAGAGCCACGCTCGGGCGGAGGCCAGTCACCCGCACAGCGGGATGGCCAGTTCGACAAGACCCCGCCCCAGGACGTCGCGGCCGAGCAGTGCGTCCTCGGCGGCATGCTGCTCTCCAAGGACGCCATCGCCGACGTCGTCGAGATCCTCAAGACCAACGACTTCTACCGGCCGGTGCACGCCACCATCTTCGACATCATCCTCGACATCTACGGCCGGGGTGAGCCGGCCGACTCGATCACTGTCGCGGCGGCGCTCGCCGACTCCGGGGATCTGGTACGCATCGGTGGCGCGCCGTACCTGCACACACTCATCGCCAGCGTGCCCACCGCCGCCAACGCGGCGTACTACGCCCGCATCGTCAGCGAGCGGGCGGTGCTACGCCGACTGGTCGAGGCCGGCACGAAGATCGTGCAACTGGGCTACGGCACCGCCAGCGGGGGCAGCCGCGACGTGGACGACGTCGTCGACCTCGCCCAGCAGGCGGTCTACGACGTCACCGAACGGCGGGTCAGCGAGGACTTCGCGATCCTGGCCGACATGTTGCAGCCGACGCTGGACGAGATCGAGGCGGTGGGCGCGACCGGCGGCATGATGACCGGCGTTCCGACCGGCTTCAGCGACCTGGACCGACTGCTCAACGGCCTGCACGCCGGACAGTTGATCATCGTGGCCGGAAGGCCGGGTTTGGGCAAATCGACCGCG
Source organism: Micromonospora sp. H61 (assembly GCF_018070325.1). GTDB lineage: Bacteria > Actinomycetota > Actinomycetes > Mycobacteriales > Micromonosporaceae > Micromonospora > Micromonospora salmantinae. Next base: position 19,008 of record NZ_JAGPXY010000011.1, on the reverse strand, counting down.
AGTATGGACTTTGCCCGAAATGCTGCTATTCGCGCCAACCAGGCGGCTGCCATCTTCTCGCTGGAAATGAGCAAGGTCGAGATCGTCATGCGGCTGCTCTCCGCTGAGGCGCGGGTGCCGCTGCACGTGCTGCGCAGCGGTCAGCTCTCCGACGACGACTGGACCAAGCTGGCCCGGTGCATGGGTGAGATCAGCGAGGCGCCGCTCTTCGTCGACGACACGCCGAGCATGAACCTGATGGAGATCCGGGCCAAGGCTCGGCGGCTCAAGCAGCGGCACGACCTCAAGATGATCGTGGTCGACTATCTCCAGCTGATGACCTCACCGAAGCGCACCGAGAGTCGCCAGCAGGAGGTCGCTGACCTGTCCCGTGGCCTCAAGCTGTTGGCCAAGGAGGTCGAGTGCCCGGTGATCGCGGTCAGTCAGCTGAACCGTGGCCCCGAGCAGCGCACCGACAAGCGACCCCAATTGTCCGACTTGCGTGAGTCTGGCTCAATTGAGCAAGATGCTGACGTTGTCATCCTTCTGCACCGCGACGACTACTACGACAAGGAGTCGCCGCGAGCCGGGGAGGCGGATTTTATTGTTGCCAAACATCGAAATGGACCCACCGACACGGTGACCGTCGCGGCCCAGCTGCACCTGTCCCGCTTCGTCGACATGGCCATCGGCTGACCGGCGCGGCGACCCGTCGTCGGTCAGCCGAGCAGTGGGAACCAGCCCGCCGACTCACCCAGTTCCAGTCGGTCCCGGTCGGTCAGCGGAACGCCCCCGGTGGCCTTCAGCAGGAAGTCGTGGTCGTCCCACGCGCCGGGTCGAACGGTGTCGTCACTGAGCAGGCCGTCCATGGTCGCTACGGCGACGCGTACCGCCAGTGGGCCGGGCGGCGGCGCGTCGGGCAGTTCCAGCGTCAGGTCGAGGTGGTGGACGGCGGCCTCGGTGGTCAGGGTGGCGAGGAAATCGGGTACGCGCAGCACGTGTCCCTGGGTGGTCACGTACCCCTCGGGGTCGGCTGACGTGGCGGCGCGGACCGCCGCCGGCGCGGTGTCCCGCCAGAGCGCGACGATGCCGGTCGGGCGGTCGAAGGCGGCGGCCGATCGGCGGACCCACCAGGCTTGTCGGGTGGCGTTCTCATCATCGCCGGGGAAGTCACGCCAGTAGCTCACGTCGTCGACGTCGGCGGGGCCGTCGACAGGGCTGGCCAGGGTGACGAGTGCCCGCTGGGCGTCGCCGAGCACGTGCAGGAGCAGGTCGGCGATGACCCAGCCCCGGCAGCGGGTGGCTCGTTGCAGGCCGGCATCGTCCAGGCGACCGACCACCGCGGTGATCCCGTCGTACGCCTGGGCCAGCGCCTCGTCCGGTCGGATCGGGTCATACGATTCAGCCTCGCATGAGGCATCGCCCCCGCCAACGATCAACGGCCCGGGTGGTGTGCCCGGGCCGACGCGTGGATCGACCCGGGCGGAACGTCGGCTCCGGCTCAGCCGAACATGTCGTCGAGGAAGCCCTTGCGCTTCTTCTGCCGGTAGTGGCCGTGGTAGCCGTGGTGCTGTTGCTGCTGGTGGCCGTACGCCGGCTGCGGCGGGTAGCCGTGGGCGGGCGGGGGCGGCGGCGGGACGGCGCCGTAACCGGGCTGGTGCGCCGGGGGCGGCGGGGGCGGGTAGCCGGCCGGCTGCTGCGCGGGCTGCCCTGGCGCGCCGCCGGCCTGTTGGCGGCTCCAGTTGGCCTCCGCCTCGAACAGCTTCTCCAGCTCGCCGCGGTCCAGGAAGATGCCTCGGCACTCCCCGCACTGGTCGATGACGACGCCGCTGCGCTCGTACTGGCGCATTTCTCCGTGACACTTGGGACAGGTGAGGCTACTCATCGCCCGACGGTACCCGGTATTTCTATGCAGTTGCTGTGAGCGCCTCGGTGACTTCTTCGTCGGACACCTCGTGGAAATCGTCGTAGTAGACGCTGACCGCGCCGAAATCCGCCGGGCGTTGCGCGCAGATGATCTGGTCGGCCTCGGCGGCGAGCAGTTCGTACGCCTCCTGCGCGCCGACCGGGACCGCGACGACGACGCGGTGTGCCCCGAGTTGGCGGACGACTTCGACGGCGACGCGGGCGGTTGCGCCGGTGGCGAGGCCGTCGTCGACGATCACGGCCGTCCGCCCGGTGAGGTCCAACTGTGGGCGGTCGCCCCGGTAGAGCCGTTCCCGGCGCTCCAGTTCGGCCTGCTCCCGGCGGCGCACCTCGGCGATGTCGTCGCTGCTGAGTCGGCTGGCCACCGCGTCGTTGAGCACCTGCACACCACCCGGCCCGAGTGCGCCGAAGGCGACCTCCCGGGCCCACGGCATGCCGAGCTTGCGGACGACCAGCACGTCCAGTGGTGCGCCGAGGCGTTCGGCGACGACCCGGGCGACCGGCACGCCGCCACGGACGAGGCCCAGGACGACGACGTCCGGTTCGCCGATGAGTGCGGTGAGCCGTTCGGAGAGCACCCGGCCGGCGTCGGCCCGGTCGAGGTACGTGGTCATGCCTTCAGGTCTACGCCCTGGCGCGCCGTTTCGCTCGTAAGTTACGCCGAAGTGGTCCGACCGGTTCGCTCATCGGCAATCGCGACGGTCGGTGTGTCGCTTGGTCGGCGTAGGGCGGGAGCCCAGGTCAGCAGGGCCAGCGGGTACAGCAGGTAGCCGAAGCGGGTCGAGGGCATCAGGGCGATGGCGGCGAGCAGCCCGTACCCGCAGATGAGCGCGGTGGCGACGGCGGTGCGGGGCGGGCGGCGGGCGAGCCGGACGGCGATGGCCAATCCGGCGGCGACCAGCAGCCCGGCGGCGATCAGCCGGCCGGCGGGTAGCGCGCTGGCGATCAGGTAGCCGGGGAACGGGGACTGTGCTGGGCTGGTGACCAGCCCGTGGCCGAGGGGGAAGCGCAGCACGTTCTCGGTGAGCGCGTCGCGGTCCACCAGCAGCGCCGGCAGTAGTGCGGCGATGGGCAGTCCGATCGCGCCGACGGCGACTCGGGTGCCGGCGCGTCGGGTCAGGCCCCAGACGATCAGGACCAGGGCTACCGGCCAGGCGAACAGCTTCAGCGCGCCGGCGAGTCCGACCGCGAGGCCGGCCCGGCCGGGTCGGTCGGCGGCGGCGAACGCGAGGGCAAGCAGGCAGAGCGCGAGTACGGGTAGGTCGTCGCCGCCGGTGGCGAGGGTGAGGGCACAGATCGGCAGTACGGTGGCGGCCTGCACGCCGCGCAGCAGGGCGGCGTCCCGTCGGTGGGTCGCGGCGGTGGTGGCCTGGCCGGCGGTGGCCTCGCCCGTGGTGGCCGGTGCTCCGCGCAGGGCGGCCACGGCCAGGGTGAGCGCCAGGGCGGTGCCCACCGCGAACCAGACCCGGGAGTCGGTCCACCAGGTGTCGAGCAGCGCCCTGGGCAGGCCGAACATCGCCATGCCGGGCTGGTACGGGGTGTAGCCCATCAGTTGCTCGCCCGGTGGCAGGGCGGCGATGGCGTCGGGTCCGAGGTAGGGCGTGCCGTGTTCCAGGAGGCGGCTGCCGGCCTGCTCCACGACCAGCACCTCCTCCTGGGCCCGGTCGGTGCGCCCACCGGCCCGGTCGATGCTCTGCCAAGCCAGCGGCAGCAGCGTGGTGGTGGCCCAGGCGAGACCGGTGACCGCCCAGCGGGCTGGCAGACCGGTCAGCCGGGAGGTTGGAGAGCGTCGACGCAGCAGAAGTTGGGCGATCACCGTCAGCGTTGCCAGCAGGTAGCCGACGGCGGCGACCGCTCCCCAGGCGCGGTGCGGCAGCAGGGTGGACGTGACCGCGGTGATCGCGGCGAAGGTTGCCGACACCGCGTAGAGGCCCAGGTCGAGGGCGAGTCCGCCGGCGGCGTTGTCGAGCGTGCGCCAGTGCCAGCGACTGCGGTGGGCGGTCGGGTCGTCGACGATCACGCGCGACAGTCTGGCAGACCGGACTGCCCGGGCAGCGGGGCGATGCCTGCTCAGGCGGGCAGGTGTGGCAGGCGGTCGGGCCTGGAGCGGCCGGCCTGGCGGCGGTTCTGGCTCAACCGGATCACCGCCCCGGTGTCGTGCAGCGGCGCGGCGAGGGCGCCCGGTCGGCCGCCCGAGCCGCGCTGCATCGCCGCGAGCAGGGTGCCGGACGGCATCGGCCGGGCGAACAGATGGCCCTGGCCGGCGACGCAGCCCAACTCCCAGAGGGCACGCCGCTGCGGCTCGCTCTCCACGCCCTCGGCCACCACGTCCAGGTCCAGGCTGCGGCCCAGGTCGAGGGTGGAGCGGATGACGGCGGCGGCCTCCGCCGAACTCTCCATCGTCGTCACGAAGCTCCGGTCGATCTTCAGCTCGTGAACCGGGATACGGGAGAGCAGCGAGAGGGAGGAGTAGCCGGTGCCGAAGTCGTCCAACGCCAACCGGACTCCCTCGTCGCGTAGCCGGCTGAGCACCCGGTCGACCACGTCGAGTTGGCTGAGGGTCAGCGTCTCGGTCAACTCCAGGACCAGCCGGTCGGGTGGTAGGTCGTGGGCTCTGAGGCGGGCCAGCACCGAGCCGGGGAACCGCGCGTCGAGCAGGCTGCGCGGGGACACGTTGACAGCGACCGGTATGTCGAAGCCGGCGTCGCGCCAACTCACCGCCGCGATCAGCGCCTGGTCGAGGATCGCTTCGGCGAAGGCCGGTAGCAGGCCGGACCGTTCCACCGCCTCCAGGAACCGCAGCGGGTCGATCAGGCCGTGGGTGGGGTGGTGCCAGCGGGCCAGCGCCTCAGCGCTGGTCACCTCACCGGTGCCGAGGTCGACGATCGGTTGGAAGTTGACGACGAACTCGTGGTCGGCGACCGCGCGCGGCAGGTCACCGCCCAGGGTGAGGCGACCGAGGTCGGCGGTGTCGCGGGTCGGGGCGTACGTGGCGATCCGCTGCCCGGCCCGCTTCGCCTGGTACATGGCCACGTCGGCGCGGCGCAGCAACTCGGCCATTCCGCCGTTGGACGGGGCGCCGGAGATCCCGCCGCTGGCTTCGACACTGATTCGCATGCCGTCCAACTCGAACGGCTCGTGCAGGGTGGCGAGCAGCGTCTCGGCCCGGTGCGCGGCGACCGCCGGGGCCGGCAGACCGCGCATGAGTACGGCGAACTCGTCGCCGCCGAGGCGGGCCACCAGGTCGCTCGGCTGGGCCGCACCCCGCAACCGGTCGGCCACCTGCACCAGCACCTGGTCGCCGGCGGCATGCCCGAGCGTGTCGTTGACTTCCTTGAAATGGTTGAGGTCGATCAGCACCAGCGCGGTCACCCCGTCGGCATGGCGGGTGCTCAACTGTTCGGTGCCCTCGTCGAGGAGGTGCCGGCGGTTGGCCAGGCCGGTCAGCGCGTCGTGCGAGGCCGCGTACGCGTGCTCGTCGGCGACCCGGGCCAGTTCGGCGTACGCCTGGGCGTTGCGGACGGCGGTGCAGAGCGCGGAGGCGAAGGTGCGCAGGGTGTACTGCTCCCGCTCGGAGAGCTGCACCGGGCCGCGGAAGCGCAGTCGAAGCATGCCGACGTCGACCGTCCGGTCGTGGCCTTCCAGCGGCGCGGGGACGATAGTGCCGTCCACGTCGGTGGGCGTGCCGGTCGGGCCGTCGAAGGTGATACCGCCGGTGCCGCCGCGTACGGTGCGGCCGCCGTCGCGCAGCTCGATCTCGACCTCGTCGGCGGAGAACAACTCGGCGGCCTGGGTGACGGCTGTGGTGAGGACGTTGTCCAGGTCGACCACGTTGAGCGCGTCGGTGGTGCGGGCCAGCCGCTGCCACGCCTGCTGCTCGGTGCGGCCTCGGATGCGCGCGGAGTAGGCGAGGTGCAGGCTCAGGACCAGGGGTGGGACGGCGAGCAGGAGCCGGGGGTCCATCTGGAGGGTAAGCAGGGTCAGGGCCGCCACCACGAACCGGACCGCGTAGCCGGCCAGGCGAAGATCCAGGTTGCTGCGGAACTGGGTCGAGATCTTGGTGCCGGAGGCGAGCGCGATAACGGGGATCGCCAGCACCTCGTCGAGGAAGGCAGCGAGGAGGTACCCGACCGACAGGATCCCCACCAGCTGCGGGGCCTGCATGGCAGGCCAGGTCCAACCGAGCAGTGCGAAGGCGATGCCTGCCCCGGCCGCGACGAGGATGTTCTTGCCAACGCCGAAGGCCAGCTTGATCGGTGGTAGACGGGCCGAGGCGATGGTGATCCCGATGCAGGTGCAGAGCACCACCCATGGAATGGGGGCAATGGCGGCCGCGATGACGATCGCCGCCTCGCTCCAACTGATCAGGTGCACCGTGGACCGGACACGTACGCGCGTCTTGACGAACGCACCCAACGCGATCATGGCGGTGAGCGTTACCAGGGTTGCTCCGTCGGGTGTCGGAGCATCGGCCGCGGGGAAGGTCAGTCTCAGGGAGGCGAGCGCAACGATCGTGGCAGCAACGACGAGGAGACCGACGATCAGCCGTAGCCGTCGATCGGTCCCGTCATCGCGTCGTTGTGAAGAGGCCACGCAACTCCTGGATTACCTCGCCTGTCGTTCTCGCAACCATATCGCCGAGCGATGCAGAAGTCCTGCACCGATGTCAGCCCCACTCGTTTCCGCGCATTTCACCCACCCTCTCCTTCGTGTGGATGTCGGTCTTCGTTGGCGCCGACTCTCTACGAATGGAGCTTAAATGGGTTTGGCCCTAGTTAGGGATGATAAATGTCGTTATCCTCAACATTAGTTAATCCTGTCCGCATAAGTGACATTCTGTTTGCGTTCCGGTGCGGAGAGCGCTGGGATGCTCGCCTGTTGCATCCGGTCCGTTGCGGAATGTCGCGAGCCGTGCCGACTGATTAGACCGCGCCCTCAGTGTGGGTGCTGCGGTGCCGCAACTCATCCGCCGATTCGGTCAACCGCTCCTCAACTTCAGCCAGGAGTCCCCTTCGTCGACTGTGGGCGCAACCGTTCGCAGATGAACATTGATGATGGTGGCACTCCACGGGGCCGTTCCCGGCGTCGGGGCCGAGGGGGCGGTGCCGAAACTCGCTTTCGCTCCTTCTTTCGATGCTGCGGTTGGAGTCGCGAACGCTGAGGCGGCAGATGGTTCTTGCAATGTTCGCATTGCACTCGTCGGCGCCGTCACAGCGGATGGCCGCGGGAGCGTTCACATCGGCGGCTTGATGGCATCGGGCGTTACATCAGGTGCCCGTAAGCTTCGTTCCGTGATCGGCTGAATACCCCGCTGAAGCAGGGGGACGGGTGGAGATTCAACTTCTGGGCGGCCTCTCGGTGCAACTGCTTGCTCGCAAGCTGCACCTGGGTACGCCCAAACAGCAGGCTGTCCTCGCGATGCTCGCGGTCCAACCCGGGCAACTGGTGACCCTCAACGACCTGGTCGACGAGCTGTGGCCGGACGGTCCGCCGCGCTCCGCAGTGGCGAACGTACGGACCTACGCCGCCAATCTGCGCCGAACCTTCGAGGCTTTCCAGTCTGGTCGGGGCGTCCTCGTTAGACAGCAGAGCGGCTACCGGCTCACCCTTGGGCCGGAAGCTATTGACGTGTTTCGCTTCGAGATGGAGTGCGTAGCGGGTCGCGAAGCCCTGATAGCCGGCCACGTCGACCGCGCTCTGGAACGGTTGGGGTCCGCCGTGGCGCGCTGGCGGGGTGCGATGCTCGCCGGCATCACGCTCGGGCCTGTGCTCGGCGCGCGCGTGATGGCCGCCGAGGAGGGACGCCTGCTGGCCGTGGAACTCCTTGCCGACGCGCAGCTCAGGGCGGGACGGGGCGACCAGGCGATCCCCCTGTTGCGGGAGGTCATCGCCCGTCATCCCCTCCGGGAACCGGCGTACGTTCTCCTCGCGCGGGCGCTGCACGAGCGCGGCGACCACGCGGGTGCGCTCGTCACGTACGACGAGGTTCGGGCGAAGCTGATGGCCGAACTCGGCGTCCTCCCGGGTTCCGACCTCCAGGCTCTCCACCGCACGATCGTTTCGGCGGTGCCATCCCGGCCGCCGGCGAACCGCGCCGCATCCCGTCCGGCTGGCCAGAGCGCCCGTCGTGTTTCGAACCCAACTTCCACAGTCGATGTCCCGGTCTCCGCAAGAGCGCCTCAGCCCGACCTGGTGGATCACCTCCCCCGAGCGGTCACCGACTTCGTCGGCAGGGAGGACGTGGTGTCGCGACTGCTGGCGGAGACCAGGCGGATCGAAGAGCGGGTGCCAGCCGTGCACATCATCGACGGCATGGCGGGTAGCGGCAAGACGACCCTCGCCGTGCATCTGGCCCGCCGGCTGTCCGATCGATACCCGGACGCCGCGCTGTTTATCGACTTGTGCGGGCACGGCGAGAAGAACCGGGTGGAGCCGGCGAGTGCTCTGGCCTCGCTGCTACGACAGATGGGCGTTCCGGCTGGCCGTGTGCCGGTGGAGTTCGACGACAGGGTGGAGTTGTGGCGGCAGGAACTGGCACGTCGGCGATCAGTGATAGTGCTCGACAACGCGGCGAGCAGCGAGCAGATCATGCCCCTGCTGCCGGTCGAGCCGACCACCGTCGTGCTGGTGACCTCACGGCGGCGTCTGACCCACCCGGATGTCGGGCCCTCGCAGACGCTCCCGCTCCTCAACCCCCGGGAGAGCTTGGAACTCCTCAGCCTGAGTGTCGGTCGGGACAGGATCGAAGCCGAATCGGATGCGGCCGCCGAAGTGGTGCGCCGGTGCGGGTACCTCCCACTGGCGATCCGGCTGGCGGGTGCCAGGCTGGCGCATCGGCGCGGCTGGCGGTTGGCGGACCTTGCCGGGCAGATGGCCGGCGAGGTTCCGGTGCTGCACCATCTGGCCCAGGAAGAGAGCACCGTCACCGGGGCCTTCGCCGCTTCCTACGAGCCTCTTCCGAGTTCGACCAAGCGTGTCTTCCGATTCCTGGGCCTGTATCCCGGTAGCCGCTTCAGCACACCGGCAGTAGCAGCGCTGACCGGTCTGACGATCGCGGAAGCTCGCGCGGCGCTCGACGACCTCGTCGACAGGAACCTGGTGGAGGATCTGGACTCGACGCGATATCGACTGCACGACCTCATGCGGCAGTACTCCATCGAACTGTGTTCGCGCACCGACTCCGCGAGCGACCGAAAGGCCGGGCTGGAAAACCTGTTCGATTTCACCCTGGAGATGGCACTGAGGGTCGCCAAGACGCTGGAGTTCAACGACCTGGGATCTCGCGTCACACATCTTCCGTTCGCGCGACCCGAGTTGATCGACGCGATCGGGGAGCCCACCGCCGACTGGTTGGAGACGGAGCGGACGGACCTGGTGACGATGGTGAGGTCAGCACTTGATGAGGGCTTCCACGAGCACTCCTGGCGACTGGCCCGCGCTCTCTGGCGATTGTGTTACATCCGCGGGTACTTCGAGGACATCATCACGACCCACCGGCACGCGCTGACCGCAGCGGAGGCATCCGGGGACGTCGGCGCAATGGCATTGATGAACAACTACCTCGCTTCCGGATACGTTCGGACCGGCGACAACCGGGCAGCGCTGCACCATCTGACCCGCGCTGTCGCCCTAGCCGGAGAGTCGCGGGACGCGCTGAACGCGGCTCGATACCGCGCCAATCTCGCCGCCGTCTACTGGTGGAGCGGCAATCTGGCCGAAGCGGTGACGGTCGGTCTGGAGTGCCTGCGTGACTACAAGGGGTACGGCAACGTCAGGGTGCCGATGGTGCTGCCGAATCTCGGCATCGCACTGACGGCCCTGGGCCGTTACGAGGAGGCGCTGCGGATCCACCGCCTGCACCTGGCGTGGGCCCGAACGAACTCCGACGAGTTCCACACCCTCAACGCTCTCAGCCACATCGGCGCCGTACGCCTCCGGATGGGTGACCTTCCGCAGGCGATCCGAATTCTCCTGGCCTCCTTGGCCCTGCGCGATCGCACCGGCCACCGGTACGCCGAGGCCGAGGTGCGCAACGACCTCGGGATCGCCTATCGCGGTCTGGGTCGTCTGGTGGAGGCCCAGCAGGAGCACGAGTTGGCCCGGAAGCTGTCGATCGGTTCGGGGGAGCGACACGTCGAGGCGGCTGCGCTCAACGAACTCGGGCGCACCCTGCTGGCGCAGGGGCGAGGTGGCGAGGCGTTCGAGGTGCACCAGGAGGCGTTGCGGTTGGCCACTCGGATCGCGCACCCCCACGAGCAGGGTCGAGCGTTGGCAGGGCTCGCCGAACACTTCGCCCGCATCGACCCGGCCGAGGCCCGACGGCACTGGGAGCGGGCGTTGGCGATCTTCCGACGGATGGGCGTGCCGGAGCGCTTCGAGGCCGAACGTCGCCTCGCCGAGTTGACTGGCGCGACGGTGGTCGCAGAGCGCTGACCAGCCTGAACGGCGCTTATCGATTTCTTATCGGCACGCCCGGTAACCTACCGGCCGTATCGACGAACGGGGGAGGTTCTGCCCCTGGGCAGAACCGGGTCGTCGACACGCGCCCGCTGCTGGGTCCCCCCAGCGACCTTGGTGGTGGGCTGGTGAGGGAGGAGCGGCGTCGGGGCAGTTGCGCCGTCAGCACCCGGTGCGTCGCCAGCGCGACGCCGCTCCTTCCGACCGCCGTCGTACCGCACCGATAGGCTCACGACCGTGACCGAACCCGCGCAGCTCAGCCACGTCGATCGCGCCGGCGCGGCCCGCATGGTCGACGTCTCCGCCAAGGCGGTGACGGGTCGGTTGGCCGTCGCGGCCGGCCGTCTGCGGACCACGCCCGAGGTCATCGACCTGCTGCATCGCGACGGGCTACCCAAGGGTGACGCGTTGGCCGTCGGGCGGCTGGCCGGGATCATGGGGGCCAAGCGCACTCCTGACCTGATTCCGCTCTGTCACCCGATCGCCCTGCACGGCGTCACCGTCGACCTGCGGTTGACCGCCGACACCGTGGAGATCACGGCCACTGCCCGCACGGCGGACCGGACGGGGGTGGAGATGGAGGCACTGACGGCGGTTGCTGTCGCAGGTCTCGCCCTGGTCGACATGGTCAAGGCGGTCGACCCGGCGGCCTCGGTGGAGGCGGTCCGGGTGCTGCGCAAGGAGGGCGGCAAGACCGGCGAGTGGGTTCGGCCGGAGGACCGGCAGTGATCCGGGCTCGGGTGATCGTCGCTTCCAATCGGGCCGCGGCCGGTGTCTACGCCGACACCAGCGGGCCGCTGCTCGTCGCCGGCCTGCGGGAGCTGGGCTGCCAGGTCGACGACCCGGTGGTGGTGCCCGACGGTGAGCCGGTCGGCGACGCTTTGCGGGCCGCCCGCGCCGACGGTGTCGAGGTGGTGCTGACCAGCGGTGGCACCGGAGTCACCCCGACGGATCAGACCCCGGACGTGACCCGGGGCCTGCTGGATTACGAGATCCCCGGCATTGCCGAGGCTATCCGCGCGCACAGTCGTGACCGCGTGCCGACGTCGGTGCTGTCCCGGGGCCTGGCCGGGGTCGCCGGTCGGATGCTGGTGGTCAATCTGCCCGGCTCGACCGGCGGTGCCCGGGATGGCCTGGCCGTTCTCGGGCCGATCCTCGGCCACACCGTCGACCAGCTCCGCGGCGGGGACCACTGACCGCTCCGCGGTGGCGACCACTGGCCGGTGCGCGCCAGGCCCGGGCGGGTGTCGGTCCGTGCCGATAGGCTCGGTCGGTGAGCACGGAAACCGCACCCACAGCGGATCGGGTCACCGCACCCCCACCAGCCGGGTGGGAAGAAGCCCGCTCGCGGGTCTACGCGGTCGGTCTGGCCGCCGCGCTGCCCGCCGCCGCCCGACCACTTGTCGACACCGACGGGTCGACCCTGGCCGAGCCGTTGACCACCCGCACCGACCTGCCGGCGTTCCCGACCTCCAGCGTGGATGGCTGGGCGGTGCGCGGCAGCGGGCCGTGGCGCGTCGTCGGCCGGGTCCTGGCCGGCAGCACCCCCGCGCCGCTCACCGAGGACGACACCACCGTCGAGATCGCGACCGGTGCGATGGTGCCCGAGGGCGCCACCGCCGTGCTGCGGGTGGAAGAGTCGACGAGCGCTGACGGCCTGGTCACCGGTGTTCCCCGGGAGACACCCGAGTGGCGGAACCCCGGCGAGGAGGCGTACGCCGATGAGGAACTGTTGCCGGTCGGCACGCCGGTCGACCCGGCGGTGATCGGCCTGGCCGCCGCCTGCGGGCACGACACGCTGCGGGTCCGACGGGCGCCGCGCGCCGCGCTGCTGGTCTTCGGCGACGAGTTGCTGACGGCGGGCCCGCCCGCGGCCGGTCGCATCCGCGACGCGCTGGGCCCCGCGGTCCCGGCCTGGCTGCGGCGCTACGGCTGCCAGGTCCGCCCGTCCGACGTGGTCGGCCCGGTGGCCGACACGCTGCCCGCGCACGTGGCGGCCCTACGCTCGGCGCTGGGCCACGCCGATCTGGTCTGCACCACCGGCGGCACGATGAACGGCCCGGTCGACCACCTGCACCCGACCCTGGAGGCGCTCGGCGCCGACTACGTGGTCAACACGGTGGCGGTCCGCCCGGGCTTCCCCATGCTGCTGGCCCGGCTGACCGGCCCCGACGGGCGAGCCCGGTTCGTGGCCGGGCTGCCGGGCAACCCGCAGTCCGCCATCGTCGCGCTGGTGTCGCTCGTCGCCCCGCTGCTCGCCGGCCTCCAGGGCCGGTCGATGCCGGTGCTGCCCCAGGTCACGTTGGCCGAGGCGGTGCCCGGTCGCGGTGACCACACCCACCTGGCGTTGGTCCGACTGGACCGGTCCGCCGGCGTCGCGTTCCCGGTCCGCCACGTCGGCTCGGCGATGCTGCGGGGCCTGGCCGGCGCGGACGGGTTCGCGGTCATCCGACCCGGCACCAGCGGCGAGCCGGGCGACCGCGTTCCGATCGTGCCACTGCCGTTGTTTCCCGGGGAGCGTGCGTCGTGACCGCACCAGCGATCACCTTCGGCGAGGTCACCGACCAGCCGCTCGACCTCGCCACGCACGAGGCGGCGGTCGCCGACCGCCGGGCCGGCGCCGTGGTGTCCTTCCAGGGCGTCGTCCGCGACCACGACCACGGTCGCCAGGTCACCAGCCTGGAGTACGAGGGCCACCCCAGCGCCGCACAGGTGCTGCGCGAGGTCGCCGCCGAGATCGCCGCGGAGCCCGACGTCTACGCGGTGGCGGTATCGCACCGGGTCGGCCCCCTGGTCATCGGTGACGTGGCGCTCGTCGCCGCGGTGAGCACCGCGCACCGGGCGGCGGCCTTCGCGGCCTGCGCCCGACTGGTCGACGAGGTCAAGGCGCGACTGCCGATCTGGAAGCGGCAGGTCTTCACCGACGGCACCGACGAATGGGTCAACTGCCCCTGACCGCTCAGCGGCGGCCGTTGACCACCACGGCCCGGGCGAGCCGGTCGCCGTAGAACGCCGGCTCCGCGCCTGGACGCCAGGGCAGCGCGGCGACCAGGACGATCAGCGCGAGGGCGAGCGAGTTTTCCATCAGTGCCCCGAACAGGCCGTCCTGGTAGTGCGACATCTCCGGCAGTTGGTGTTCGTACGGCCAGATCGGAGAGATCAGGAAGAGCAGGTAGAGCCCGATCGCGGCGAAGCCGTGGCGGAGCCCGGTCAGCGTCGGGTACCAGATCGGCGGGCGGAGCCCGTTGACCCCGGGTAGACCGCCGAAGGCCGGCCCCTGGCCGGTGCGCTGCGGCATCCCCCGGCTCGCCTCGCGGCGACGCACGGCGGCGTCGGCCAGCACGATGATCGCCGGGATCACCCAGACCAGGTGGTGCGTCCAGGAGATCGGGCTGATCACGTTCGCGGTGAGACCGACCAACGTGAAGGCGGTCAGCTCGTCACCGTCGGCGCGGGAACTGGCCGCCCGGGACAGGCCCAGCGCCAGGACCAGCACCGAGAAGGCGAGCCACAGCAGCCCCGGGGTCTCGATCGAGTCGTACAGCCGGGCGAGCAGTCCGGCGAGGGACTGGTTGGGCGTCATGTCCGCCGCGCCGACCCGTTCGGTCTGCCACAGCACGCTGCCGAAATAGGTCCGCGACTCGTCACCGACGATTGCGAAGGTTCCCACCGTCACGCCGATCGTGGTGCCGATGGCGGTGGCCGCCACCCGCCACTGACGGGTGATCAGCAGGTAGGCGATGAACAGCGCCGGGGTGAGCTTGACCGCTGTGGCGAGGCCGATACCGGCCCCCGCCCAGGCCCCGCCGTAGATGAAGCGCAGCAGCGGGCCGTCGGTGGCGGCGTAGTGGGTGCCCCGGCGGGACCGCCAGCGAAGGCCGATCAGGTCAGCCATGATCAGGGCGAACAGCAGGATGTTGACCTGGCCGTAGCCGAGGGTCTCCCGAGCTGGCTCGATGGCGACCGCGAGCGGCACCGCCAGGGCCACGGTGAACCACAGTGGCCACCCGAGTCGATCCACGATAGGTCGGAGCAGCCCGGCCAGCACCAGCGCCAGGGCGGCGATGCTGGCGGCGGCGTTGACCAGGCCGGCCGCGCCGATCGGCAGCTGCGCCATCGGCAGCATCACCAGCCCGGCGAAGGGCGGATAGGTGAACCCGAGTGTGGTTTCGGGCGCGATGAACTCGTAGAGCTCGTGACCGCTCGCCCACCACACCACGGCACCGTGGTAGATCTTCATGTCGAAGAAGTTGTACGGCCGCCCGAAGGTGCCGATGGCAAGCCATGCGGCATAGGCGACGGCGGCCACTATGGCGCCCCGTACGACGTTCCTGCGATCGATCCCGCGCGTCACACGGTCGATGCCGCGTGACACACGTTGGATTGGGGCGAGGCGGTCCGCCCGTCTACCGACATCCGTCGGCATGGCGTGGCCACCCCCGTACCAAGGTCGTCCTACCCGTCCAGGTCCTGCACGGAGCCTAGAACGGCGCCTCACGTCAGTGCCTCCCGCGTTATGCGACCGTGTCCGATCCCACACATGTTTTTGACATTTCCACCGCGTTAACGCCTACCGGGTGGTTCAGGTAATTCGTGGCCTTAGCGAGGGGTGGGGGTGGGACGCAGACGGATCGACGCAGGTCAGCCGGGGAGTCGACGTGCGGTGGACGCGGAGCGGACGGCGATTCGGGCCTCTCGGCGGGCCGTTCGGACGGCGCGTTGCATGGAACGTCGAGAGTGGCCGATGCGGTGGCCCGTCCGCCACCGCAGACCCGGCTTGCCGCCGGTGTCCGCCGCGGCGAGCAGCAGACCGCCGAGGAGCCCGAGGTTCTTCAGGACGTGAATCTGATTGTTGTTCTTGGCGATCGGGTCGTCGTTGTTCCAGAAGGGATGCCCGGCGATGGTCACTGGCACCAGCGTGCCGGCCAGAACCAGCGCCGCGGGTCGACTGAACCGGCCGGTGGCCAGCATCAGACCGGCGCTGACCTGCACGGCCGCGTTGAGCCGGATCAACGTCTCGGTCTCGGTGGGGAAGCTCGGGTGTGCCTTCTTGAGCACGGGTGCGACCTTGTCGGTCACCGGTTTGGCGGCCACCGCGAGCCGACCGGGGTCGCGTAAGTTGCGATACCCGCTGACCACGAAGATGCCGCTCAGCATGGCGCGGGCGAGGGAGCGTACGGGCGTCATGGATCAGTCATACCCCGTCGCGACGTTTGCTACCCCGTCAACCGCAGGATCGGATTGGTGTTCGTACACGTACGCCACGCCGAATCGAGCGACCGTCACGGATGGACGGGCGCTGGCGGGTAACGTCGCGCGGGTGACCACGCTGCGGCTACGCCCCGAGGACCCGGCCGACGCCGGCCCGGTCCGCCGCGTACTGGCCGCCGCCTTCGCCCGCCCGGACGTGGCGACGCCGCCCGAGGTCAGCCTCGTCGACGAGCTACGCGACACCACCGCCTGGTTGCCGGAGTTGGCCATGGTCGCCGAGTACGGCGGTGAGGTGGTCGGCTACGCGCTGCTCACCCGGGTGCGGCTGCGGCCGGAGCGCGGCTCGGACGTGCCCGTCCTGGCCCTCGGCCCGGTGGCGGTCGCGCCGCACCGACAGCGTATCGGGCACGGCACGGCGGTCGTGCAGGCCGCCCTGGACGCCTCCACCGAGCTGGGCGAGCGGCTCGTCGTCGTCCTCGGTGCCCCGGTCTTCTACCGCCGGTTCGGGTTCGGCCCGGCGAGTGAACTGGGCCTGACCGGCCCGTGGGCCGGCCTCGGTGAGCCCTGGCAGGCGCTGGTGCTGCCGCCGTCCACCAGCGAGGAGGGCCCCCCGCCGCGCGGTGAGGTGCTCTTTCCGGCGCCCTGGTCGAAGGTCTGACCGGGTCGACGCGATCGGCGGGGGTCAGGCCGGCTGTGTCCGCAGGTACCGGCCGAAGTGCGGGACGGTGAAGGCGACGGTGCCCCGCTCACCGGAGTAGATCAGCCCCTTCTTGATCAGCGCGTCCCGGGCCGGGGACAGACTGGCCGGCTTGCGGCCGAGGGCACGGGCGATCTCCGCGGTGGGCACCGCGGCGTCCATGTCGTCGCGGACCACCGCGCCGGGCTCGCCCTCGACCGCGGACATCATGGCCATCGCCCGCATGTACTCGCGTTCGGCGGGAGTGGCCCGTTCGAACCGGGAACCGAAGAACCCGACCGCCAGCTCGGCCTCCGCCTCGGGCGCGGCGACCCGCACATCGGCGGCGGTGATCGGCGAGCGTGGGGCGTGGTCCCAAGTGGCCTTGCCGTACGCCTGGACGAAGTAGGGATAGCCGCCGGACTTCTCGTAGAGCAGGTCGAGTGCCTTCGGCTCGTACTCGACCTCCTCGCGCTCGGCGGGCGCGCAGAGCGCCCGGTCGGCGGCGATCCGGTCGAGCCGGTCGATGCGTTGATAGCGGAACAACCGTTCGGAGTACGACTTGGCGGCGCTGAGCACGGCCGGCAGGTGCGGAAGGCCGGCGCCGACGACGATCAGCGGCGCGCCGAGCTGGGACAGCTCGTGGCAGGCGGCGCAGAGCGCCGACACGTCCTCCGGGCCGAGATCCTGCATCTCGTCGATGAAGATGGCGATGCCGGTGCCGACGTCACTGGCCACGGCGGCGGCGTCACTGAACAGCTCGACCAGGTCGATCTCGATGTCGCCGGAGTCGGCTCGGCCGCTGGCGGCCGGCACGTCGATGCCGGGCTGCCACCGGTCGCGCAGCTTGGTGGCGGCACCGGCCCGGCCGGTCGGGTTGGATCGCTGGGCGAACGCCTTGAGGACGCCGAGGAACGCGTCGATCCGGTCCGGTGCGCGGTGGCGGGGGGCGAGCTCCCGGACCGCCATGTGCAGTGCGGCGGCGACCGGTCTGCGCAACGACTGGTCGGGTCGAGCCTCGATCTTGCCGCTGCCCCAGAGTCGGTTGATCGCCTGCGACCGGAGCGTGTTGAGCAGGACCGTCTTGCCGACGCCACGCAGCCCGGTGAGCATCAGGCTGCGCTCGGGACGACCCCGGGCGATGCGTTCGAGCACGATGTCGAAGACGTCCAGCTCCCGCCCCCGCCCGGCAAGTTCGGGCGGACGCTGACCGGCGCCCGGCGCGTACGGGTTGCGGACCGGATCCACGCATCGCAGATTATCGGGCCATCTAGCTGCGAGGCTAGACATGGATAGATGCGGCTACCGGCGTGTCGAGACCCGTCGACCACTAACTAGGGCTGTCTAGCGTGGACGCTAGACAGCCCTAGTTTTGGCAATCGGACCAGCGATCGGCAAGGTCGGGCTAGCGCTTCTTCAGGCAGAGCACGTAGTCGAACAGGTCGACCGAGTTGTCGTGCACGTAGTTCGCGGTCGCCTGTGGCGCTAGCGTCTCGCACCGGTCGCCGTCCGTGGTCGCCGGAATTCGCAGCAGCACCTGATAGGTGTTCGGGCCGCAGGGCACCTTGCGAAGGTCCGCGTCGCTCTCACTGCCGTCGTTCACCACGCAGTCACCCCTGGCGAACTCCTCGCCCGGAGTCGGGGCGGCCGACGTCGGGGCGTCGGTGGGCAGCGCGGGTGGAACGCCCGGGGCACTCGTCGACGGGGTACGCGCCGCGTCGCTGCCAGCGTCGGCCACCTTCCAGACCGCCCATCCGGCCAGGCCGAGACACGGACAGAGCACGAGCAGCACCACCACGGTGATGATGAGAGCGACGTTGCGGCCGGTCTTCTTCGCCGGCGCGACGGGCGGCATCCCGTAGCCGCCGGGAGGCTGCTGCCCCCACGGCGCGGGTGGCTGACCCGGCATCGGCCCGGCCGGCTGACCGGGCATCGGGCCCGCCGGTGGGTACGGCCCGGCCGGTGGGAACGGCCCCGGCGGCGGGTAACCCGGGTCCGAGGTGGTCGGCGGCGCCCACATCGGCGTGGTCGGCGGCTCCGGACTGGTGGGCGGCGGCGCCCACATGGGTGCCGTCGGTGGCTCCGCGCCGGTCGGCGGGGGACCCCACTGCTGGCGGGTAGGGTCGTCAGCGGCCGGCGGGGTGCTCCACTGGGGCACTGTCGGGTCGACCGGTGGTGAGCCGTCCGGCTCGTTGGGCGGGCGCTGGTACGGATCGTCCGGCTGGTCGGAACCCGCAGGTCCGTAGGTCGTCATGTCATCCCCGGGGGTGGGTGGTCTCAGCGTTGCTTGAGGCAGAGGACGAAGTCGAGAGTGTCCAGCTCACTGTCGAAGAAATACCAGTTGGTGTAGCCCTCGACCTTGCCGCACTTGGCCTCGGCGTCCCGCTCGCCGCTGGTCGGGCCGTCGATCCGGCTCAGCACCTCGTACGACTTCGCGGTACAGCCGCTGATCAGCAGCTTCGGCTTGCCGCCGGCGGTGCCGTCGTTGCGGACGCACTGACCGACCTTCGCGAAGCGGGGATCGGCCGACGACTCCGGCGCGGCGGCGCTCGGCGCCGGCTCGACCGCGTCCGCGCTGGGCTCACCGGCGACGGCCGAGTTGCTCGGCGCGGCTGCCGGCGCCGGGTCGCTCTGCCCACGGCGGAACCAGAACGCCCCGGCGACGGCGACCACCAGCAGTACGACGGCCAGTACCGCGATCAGCGGCCCCCGCCCGCGCCGGCTCGGCGCCGGATCCTCGCCGTACCGGCCCGACGACC
>NZ_JAGPXY010000109.1 GCF_018070325.1 Micromonospora sp. H61 | reverse complement strand
GCGAAGTCCTCGACGCCGCGGCCGGTGACGCGGGTGCGGGCGCCGGCGAGGGCCCAGACCGCGGCGACCGCGGGCAGCCCGACGTGGCCGAGGACGAGGTTGGTGGCGAGGTTGCTGGAGCGCACGATCATCCGGTCGGCCAGCCAGCGCAGTGTCGCGGTGCCGCCGACGCGGTCCCAGACCGCGTCGTCGTTGTCGTAGGGCTGCGCGTTGGCGAAGCGGGGTGCGCCGGGCTGGGCGGAGTCGAAGTCGTTGACGACGGGGACCGGGGCGTCCAGGTCCAGGGTGCCGGCCTCGGCGGCGCGGTGCAGCGCGGCGAGCACCGCCACCTTCATGGTGCTCGCGGCGTAGTGGCCGGCGTCCGCGTGGCGGGTCCAGGTCGGCGGCGCGTCGAGCCGCCCCACGTACGCGGAGACGGTGCCGGGCACCCGGTCCAGGTGGGCGTCGAGATCATCCCAGGTCATGCCGGTGACCGTAGCGGATCAAGCGGGGGTGGGCTCGCGTACCCGTCGGGGGAAAAAATCACCGGGCGCGCCGGCCGCAAGCGGCCGACGCGCCCGGTGTCGGGTGCTGGTGGGTCAGCCGGCGTGCTTGCGGCGGGCGGCGGCCCGGCCCCGCAGCTGCTGGTCGAGCACCACCTTGCGGATGCGCACCGCGGTCGGGGTGACCTCGACGCACTCGTCCTCGCGGCAGAACTCCAGGGCCTGCTCCAGCGAGAGCTTGCGCGGCGGGATCAGCTTCTCCGTCTCGTCGGAGGTCGACGCCCGCATGTTGGTGAGCTTCTTCTCCTTGGTGATGTTGACGTCCATGTCGTCGGAGCGGGAGTTCTCCCCGACGATCATGCCCTCGTACACCTCGGTGGTGGGGTCGACGAAGAGCTGGCCACGCTCCTGAAGGTTGATCATCGCGAAGGCGGTGACCGCGCCGGCCCGGTCGGCGACCAGCGAACCGTTGTTGCGGGTGCGCAGCTCGCCGAACCACGGCTCGTAGGACTCGAAGACGTGGTGCAGGATGCCGGTGCCCCGGGTGTCGGTGAGGAACTCGGTGCGGAAGCCGATCAGGCCGCGCGCCGGCACCAGCCACTCCATCCGGATCCAGCCGGTGCCGTGGTTGACCAGCTGCTCCATCCGGCCCTTGCGGGTGGCGAGGAGCTGGGTGATCGCGCCCAGGTACTCCTCCGGGGCGTCGATGGTCAGCCGCTCGACCGGCTCGCAGGTCTTGCCGTCGATCTCCCGGGTGACCACCTGCGGCTTGCCGACGGTCAGCTCGTAGCTCTCCCGGCGCATCTGCTCGACCAGGATGGCCAGCGCCAGCTCGCCGCGGCCCTGCACCTCCCAGGCGTCCGGCCGCTCGGTGGGCAGGACCCGCAGGGACACGTTGCCGATCAGCTCCTTGTCGAGCCGGTCCTTGACCATCCGCGCGGTGACCTTGGAGCCCTTGACCCGGCCGACCAGCGGCGAGGTGTTGGTGCCGATGGTCATCGAGATGGCCGGCTCGTCGACCGTGATCAGCGGCAGCGCGACCGGGTTCTCGACGTCGGCGAGGGTCTCACCGATCATGATCTCCGGGATGCCGGCGACGGCGATGATGTCGCCCGGGCCGGCGGTCTCGGCCGACGTGCGCTCCAGGCCCTCGGTCATCAGCATCTCGGAGATGCGGACCCGCTGAGTGCTGCCGTCGGTGCGGCACCAGGCCACCGTCTGACCCTTGTTGATGGTGCCCTGGCGGACCCGGCACAGCGCGAGCCGGCCGAGGAACGGCGAGGCGTCCAGGTTGGTGACGTGGGCCTGCAACGGCGCGCCGTCCTCGTACGAGGGTGCCGGGATGGTGTCCAGCAGGGTGCGGAACAGCGGCTCCAGGGAGGTGCTGTCGTCGGGCACCGAGCCGTCGGCGGGCTGGGTCAGCGAGGCGATGCCGTCGCGGGCGCAGGCGTAGACGATCGGGAAGTCGATCTGCTCCTCGTCGGCGTCCAGGTCGAGGAAGAGCTCGTAGGTGTCGTCCACGACCTCCTTGATCCGGGCATCCGGACGGTCCACCTTGTTGATCACCAGGATGATCGGCATCCGGGCCCGCAGCGCCTTACGCAGCACGAAGCGGGTCTGCGGCAGCGGACCCTCGCTGGCGTCGACGAGCAGCACCACACCGTCGACCATGGTCAGGCCGCGCTCCACCTCGCCGCCGAAGTCGGCGTGGCCGGGGGTGTCGATGATGTTGATGGTGACCGGGTCGGAGCCGTCCGCCGGCAGGTAACGCACGCCGGTGTTCTTGGCCAGGATCGTGATGCCCTTTTCCCGCTCCAGGTCACCGGAGTCCATCACCCGCTCGGTGTTCTCGCCGCGTGCGCCGTACGCGCCGGCCTGCCGCAACATGGCGTCGACCAGGGTGGTCTTGCCGTGGTCGACGTGAGCGATGATGGCGACGTTGCGGAGGTCGGTGCGAAGCTGCATACCCTCTATCCTTCCGCCTGCGCTCGCGCAGGCTGCGTCGGGGTCACCCCCAGGTGCCCCTGATCTATGGTGAAACCGCTGTGCCGGTGGTTCCCCGGGCTGGCATGCTGGCACCCGTGTCCCGGGGGCCTGAGTGCACGAGCTGCTGACCTGGGTGCAGGGTCTGCCCACCCTGTGGATCTACCTGGTCGCCGCGCTGATCGTGGCGGGCGAGACCGCGGTGATCTTCGGCCTGCTCGTGCCGGGTGAGGCTACCCTGCTGCTCGTCGGCTTCCTCACCTACAACGGTACCTTGCGGCTCGGGCCGGCGTTGCTCGCGATGATCGTCGCGGCGGTTCTCGGCGATGGGCTGGCCTTTCGGGCCGGACGGCGGTACGGCCCACGGCTGCGCGCCGGGCTGGGTCACCGGGTCGGGCCGCAACGGTGGGCCCGCGCCGACGCCATGCTCGCCCGCCTCGGTGGTCGGGGGGTGTTCGCCGCCCGATGGGTGGCTTTCGCCCGGACCCTGGTGCCCCGGCTGGCCGGTGCGGCCGGTATGCCGTACCGGCGGTTCGCCCTCTGGAACCTGGCCGGGGTGGTGACCTGGGTGGGCGGTTCGGTGCTGCTCGGTCACCTCGCCGGTGAGTCGTACGACACGGTCTCCCGGCTGCTCGGCCGGGCCACCGGGGTGACATTCCTGTTGCTGGCCGGCCTGGTGGGTGTGGTGCTCGTGGGTCGATGGCTGGGCCGTAACCCCGACCCGGTGCGCGCGCTGCTGTCCCGGGCCGGCGCGCTGCCCCCGGTGCGGTGGCTCACCGCCCGCTACGGGGTGCTGTTCTTCCTGGTGGCCATGCGGATCGGCCCGGCCTGGACGCTGCTGCTCAATCTGGCCGCCGGGCTGTTGCTGCTGTTCGCCGCCGGGCTCGCCATCGCCGGTCTGCTCGCGGTGGCGGTCCGCAACAGTGGGCTCGCCGCGCTGGACGGCGCCATCGCGGGGTGGTTCGCCGCTCGGCGTACCCCGGACGCCGCCGACGCCACACTGGTAGTGGTGTCGGTGGTACGCGGGTCGGTGCTGATCCTGTTGGTGGCGCTGGTGGCGGCGGTGCTGGCGTGGCGCAACCGACCCTGGCGGGCGGACCTGCTCAGCGTGGTCGGCACTGTGGGCGCGTTCGTGCCGCTGGTGGTGCTGGCCCTGGTGGCCGAACTGACCGGCCCGAATGGGACCGCCCCGGGCGGCGGTGAGGTGGCTCCGCTCTCCACCCAGAACGCCGTGGTCGCGGCGAGCTTCTGCACCCTGGCGTGGCTGGTGTCGCGCAGCGCCCACTGGCCGGTGGCGGTGGCCGCCTGGACCGCTGCGGCGGCAGGGGTGCTCGGGATCGGCGGCGCGCGGCTCTACCTCGGACTGGACACGGCGAGCGGGACGGCCGCGGCGGTGCTGCTCGGGGTGCTCTGGACTGTGGTGTTCATGGTCGCCTGGGCGACTCGGGACCGGGCGGTGGGCGACGGTCAGCCCCCGGTCGACCAGGCCCCCCGGCGGCCCTCGCAGGGGCAACGCCGCCCGGTCGAACCTTGTTAGGGTGCGGCGACAATCACACGGGGGAGGCAACGCCATGGTTCGACGCACCGATCGGCTGGGCGCCGCAGTGCTCGCCGGGCTTCTGCTGGCGAGCGCACTGGTCGGCTGCGCCGCCAAGGGGGAGAGCCCATCGGGCCTGGCCGCGCCGGTCGCCGTCACCGACGGGCCGACCGATGCACCTTCCGACGAGGTCGACGGGGAGCCGAGCCCGTCGGTGAGCGCCGTGGAATCGATGGGTTCCGCGCCGAGTCGTAGCGCGACCCCGAAGCCGAAGACGACGAAGAAGCCGACCCGGGCGGCGCCGAAGCCGCGAGCGGTGCCGAAGCCGCCCACCGAGACCGAGGTTCCGCCGGCGCCCCCGAAGCCGGCACCCAGTTCCTGCAAGCCGACCTACAAGGGCACCCAGGCGAGCCGGTCCGAGGTGAAGGCAGCGCTGACCGATGCGGCCAACCGCACCTACTGGCCGGTCTCCGCGCCGGACATCAAGATCCCGCTCAACCTGCTCAAGGCCACCGCGTGGCAGGAGAGCGGCTGGCAGTCCAACATCTACGCCTGCGACGGTGGGGTCGGGCTGTTGCAGGTGATGCCGGACACCGCTACCTGGATGAACCAGCGGTTCGAGAAGAGCTACAAGATCGACGCCTACCAGGACAACGCCTACCTCGGCGCCACCTACCTGGCCTGGGCGACGAAGTACATCGGCGACATGTACTTCGAGTCCGACTTCCGGCTCGATCCGGCACTGTGCACCAGCGAGCTGAATTCCTGCCTGCTCAACGCCGTCATCGCCGCGTACAACTTCGGTCACGGTGCGGTGGCGCAGGAGGGGGAGCCGCTGGCCATCCCCAACCCGTCGTACGTGCGCAACGTGCGGGCGCTGATGAGCGAGTGCGTCTGCCTGGCGTACTGACCTGGTCGGGGCGTGGCGGATTCGCCACGGCCCCGACGAGTCGGTCAGTCGTGCGCGGCGACCGGCTCGGGCGAGCGCGGGGTGGCCTGTACCGGGTCGCGCGTGTTGCGGCCGGGCCACCAGAAGCGGTCGCCGAGCAGGAACGCCAGCGCCGGCACCAGGACCGTGCGGACCAGCAGGGTGTCGAGCAGGACACCGATGCAGACGATGATCCCGATCTGGGTCAGGGTGATCAGCGGGAGCACGCCGAGCACGGCGAAGACCGCGGCGAGCAGCACTCCGGCGCTGGTGATCACACCGCCGGTGACCCGCAGGGCGGAGAGCATCCCGGCGCGGGTGCCGGCGCTGCGGGCGTCCTCCCGGGCCCGGGTGACCAGGAAGATGTTGTAGTCCACCCCGAGCGCCACCAGGAACACGAAGGCGAGCAGCAGCACACCGCTGTCCAGGGCCGGGAAGCCCAGCACGTGGTCGAAGAGCAGCCAGGCCGCGCCGAGGCTGGCGAAGTACGACGCGATCACGGTGAGCACCAACAGCAGCGGCGCGAGCAGACCGCGTAGCAGCAGCACGAGCACGGCGCCGACCAGCAGCAGGATGATCGGCAGGATGAGTCGCAGATCCCGGTCGTTGGCCT
This sequence comes from Micromonospora sp. H61, assembly GCF_018070325.1. Lineage (GTDB taxonomy): Bacteria > Actinomycetota > Actinomycetes > Mycobacteriales > Micromonosporaceae > Micromonospora > Micromonospora salmantinae. Next base: position 8,623 of record NZ_JAGPXY010000109.1, on the reverse strand, counting down.
CGTCGGAGTCGTAGGTGGCGGCCACGGAGCCACCGACGATCGCCCCGGACGGGGCGTCGGCGCCGGCGGCGGCCGGCGGCGCGGAGTCGGGAACGGCGGCGACCGCCGCCCGTAGCGCCTCGATCGCGCGGTCCGAGGCGGTGGTGCCGGGTTCGGCGTCGAGGACCACGTCGACCTGGGCGACGGCCGCGCCGGCGTCGCCGGGGCGCGCCGAGGCGACACCGGGTACGGCGGTGGCGGCGGCGGTGACCGCCCGCACCGCCGCCGGGGTGGTGATCACGGCGACGGGCTGGGTGCTGCCGGCGGGGAAGGCCCTGGCCAGGGTCTGTGCCCCGGTCACCGCCTCGGGCTCGGCCCGGAACTGTTCGGTCTCGGACAGGCCGGTACGGATGCCGAGCCCACCCAGTGCCAGGCCGCCGAGCAGCACTGTGGCCAGCGTCGCGACCACCACCGGGCGGCGTTGCACGGCGGTGCCGAGTCGACCCCAGAGCCGACCCTCGCGCACCGGGCCGCCGACCCGGGGTACGAAGGGCCAGAACAGGCCGCGACCGAAGAGCACCAGCACGGCGGGGAGCACGAACAGGGCCGAGAGCATGGCGAAGACCACACCGGTGGCGCACGCCACGGCCAGTGCCCGGTTGGTCTCCTGCTCACTGAGCAGCAGGGTGAGGACGCCGAGCACGACGGTGCCGCCGCTGGCGAGGATGGGCTCCGCGGTGCGGCGCAGCGCGGCGCGCATCGCCGCGAACCGGTCCTCCTCGCGGCGCAGCTCCTCCCGGTAGCGGGCGATGAGCAGCAGCGCGTAGTCGGTGGCGGCGCCGAAGACCAGCACGCTGGCGATGCCGGTGACCTGGCCCTGCTGGAGGTTGATGCCGACGCCCGGCACGATGACGTCCACCGCGCGCAGGGTGAGCTGCTCGGTGGCGGCGACCACGACCAGCGGCACGATCCACAGGAACGGGCTGCGATAGGTGATCAGCAGGAGCAGCGCGACCACGCCGGCGGTCACCACGAGCAGTGTGACGTCGGCGCCGTCGAACACCGAGGAGAGGTCGGCGGTGAACGCCGGGGCGCCGGTCACCTCGGCGGTCAGCCCGTCAGGCAGGTTCATGAGGGTGGCGCGCAGCTGGGTCACCGTGTCGGTGACGACCTCCTGCCCGCCGGCGGTGTCCAGCGGCACGGCGACCAGGGCCACCGCGCCGTCCGGGGAGACCTGGGCGGGGCTGACCTGCCCGCCCACCGCGAGTCGGCGTAGGTCGTCGGCGCGAGCGCCGACGGTCGCCCGGTCGGTCCCGCTCAGCGCGCCGCCGTCACCACGACTGATCACCACGATGGCCGGCTGCACGTCGCTGGAGGGCAGCTGATCCTGGAGACGTTGCACCTGGGTCGACTGCCACTGCACGGACAGGCCGGTGGCGGAGACCGGCGCCGGGTTGTCCGGCTGGGGTGTGCCGAAGACGGCAGCGCCCACGACGATCGCGGCGGCCACTGTGAGCCAGGCGGCCAGCCGGCCACGAGCGACTCTGGTGAACACAGACATCAGGTGACCTCAAGGTCTTTCGGAAGTCGAGTATCTTGATAGCCGAGATTATCCGGGGCTGTTCTATGCTGCAACCCGGGAGACCGACGACGGGAAGAGCGGCGCGAGGTGGCGACTCACGGCATGTACCGACGGCGCGACACGCGCCGCGAGCAGCTGGTCGCCGAGATCACCAACAACCTCCGGCGGTACGCGGTGGACGCCCAGCAGGTCGGCCACGCCTTCGCCAACCTGAACGGCCTCAACCCGACCGACCTGCAGGCGTTGATCGCGGTGATGGACGCCGAGCTGCTCGGTGACCCGATCACCCCCGGCCGTCTCGGCGAGCAGCTGAACCTCTCCTCCGGCTCCGTCACGGCCCTGATCGACCGGCTGGAACGGGCCGGGCACATCCGCCGTGACCGGGACACCGTCGACCGGCGCAAGGTGCTGCTGCACTACGCCGACCAGGGCGCCACCCTGGCCATGGAGTTCTTCCGGCCGCTGGGCGCCCGTACCGACACGGTGATGGCCCGGTTCAGCGAGGACGAGCTGGAGGTGGTGCACCGGTTCATGGCGGAGATGAGCGAATCGCTGCGCGGGCACCGCGACGCGGTGCGCGCCGCCCGGCCGGAGTCACCCCGCCGCCCGACGGGCTGACCGTTGCCGGACCCCGTCACCCGCCTCGCCAGCGCCGCGCTGCGCCTGCCACCGACCCGCCCCGGCCCGGTGCGGGTCAGCCGTGACCTCCCGGTGCGGGCCCGCGACGGTGTGGTGCTGCGCACCGACCACTACGCCCCGGCCGTCCACGGCGCGCCGACCGTGCTGATCCGCACCCCCTACGGGCGGGGTGGACCGCTGCGGCTGCTCGGTCGGCTGCTCGCCGCCCGGGGTCGGCACGCGGTGATCCAGTCGTGCCGGGGCACCGGCGGCTCCGGTGGAACGTTCGCCCCGCTGGTGCACGAGCGCGACGACGGCGCGGACACGCTGGACTGGCTGCGTCGCCAGCCCTGGTGGTCCGGGCAACTCGGGATGTTCGGGGTCAGCTACCAGGGCTTCGCCCAGTGGGCCCTGGCCGCCGACGCCGGCGAGGAACTGCGGGCGATGGTCGCCGTGGTGACCGCCTCGGCGACCCGCGACTCGACGTACGCGGGGGAGTCCTTCGCCCTGGACACCGTGCTGACCTGGGCGGAGCTGCTGCACGCGCAGACCGTGCCGTGGCTGGCCCGGCAGTGGGAACTCAAGCGCGGGCAACCCCGGCTGGCCACCGCGCTGGAGCACCTCCCCCTGGCCGACGCCGACCGGGTGGCCACCGGTGTGACCATCCCGTTCTTCCAGGAGTGGCTACGCCACCACACACCGCAGGCCGCGTACTGGCGGAGCCGGGTCTTCGCCGACCAGGTCGCGAAGGTGCGGGCGCCGGTGGTCATGGTCACCGGATGGCACGACATCTTCCTGCCCGCCCAGCTCGACGACCACGCCGTGCTGCGCGCCGCCGGCACACCACCGCGCCTGGTGATCGGGCCGTGGACGCACGGCAGCCCCGGGCTGTTCGTGGCCGCGCTGCGCGAGGGGTTGGCCTGGCTCGACGAGCACCTGCCGGCCGCGTCTCGTACGCCCGTCCCGGCAGGACCAGCCCGGCCGCCCGTGCACATCTACGTCGGCGGCGCCGGTGGCGGCTGGCGGGACCTGCCGGACTGGCCACCCCCGGCCGTCGAGACCCCCTGGCACCTGCAACCCGGTGGGGAGCTGGCGGCACACCCACCTGTCGCGTCGACACCGGACACGTTCCGCTACGACCCGGCCGATCCCACCCCGTCGCTGGGCGGTCCACTGCTCGTCGCCCAACGGGCCGGCCCGGTCGACAACCGGCGCGTCGAGGCCCGTCCCGACGTGCTGACCTACACCAGTGCCCCGCTGACCGCGCCGGTCGAGGTGGTCGGCCCGGTCCGCGCCGAGATCCACGTCCGCAGTGATCTGCCGTACCTGGACGTGTTCGTTCGTCTGTGCGACGTGGACCGCCGGGGTCGCTCGTGGAACGTGTGCGACGGCCTGGTGCGGGTCACGCCCGAGCGCTTCCCGCCCGACTCTTCCGGGGCGCTGCGGATTCCGGTGCCACTCTGGCCGACCGCGTACCGCTTCGCCGCCGGGCACCGACTGCGGGTGCAGGTCTGCGGCGGCGCCCATCCACGGTGGGCCCGCAACCCCGGCACGGGGGAGCCGCTCGGCACGGCGGTGACGCTGCGTGCCGGTTGGCGGCAGGTTCTGCACGATCCGGCTCACCCGTCGGCGCTGCTGTTGCCAATCGTCCACTCTGACCCTCGGCAGTCTCCAGTTTGCACTGACCTGCTCTGAGCTGGGCGTTTGTCCAAAACGCGGGCTATGGTTGAGTCAACGCCCGGCGCCGTGCACCAGTAGGCCGGGCTCGCCCGAAGCCCAGCACCGCGTACGCGGTGTGACGTCGTGCCCGGTCCCCGCCTCTCGGAAAGGGGGACCCCATGACCCGGGCCCCGGCTAATCTTCTGGCCGTCCGAAGCCTGCTCCTCACTCACCTCGACAACGCCCCTGGGCCAGACGACCTGGACCCGGGCGAGGTCGGCATCGTCGGCGACTCGGCCCACCGGGGCGGCTACCACTGCGGATCGGACCGGGTCGTCACCGGCGACTACTCGGTGGTCGAGTCGCCCCGCGACCGGGCCGGGCTGACCCTCGACGCGGCGGCGCTGGACGTCGGCCAGTTCGATGTCCGCTCCGGTGGTCGTACGAACACGCTGCCCAGCTTCTCGGTCTGGTGCGTCGCGCAGTGCGCCGCGAACGCGGCCGACACCCGGGACATCCGGGAGATCATCTACAGCCCCGACGGCACCACTGTGAGGCGGTGGGATCGCCTCGGCAAGCGCACCAGCGGGGACAGCTCCCACCGCTGGCACACCCACTTCAGCTTCTTCCGCGACGCCATCAAGGCGGGCCGCGACCAGCGGCCCCTGTTCCGCCGCTACCTCAGCTCCATCGGACTCCTAAAGGACGACGACATGACCCCCGAAGAACACAACTGGCTGGCCACCGTCCACAAGAACCTCACAGTCCTGGACGGTCGCAACCCGATCGGGCAGATCTACACCCGGATGGCGATGGGTGAGGATGCCACGGTCCCGAACTTCGTCTCGGCGCACCCGACGTTGACGTCGCTCGCCGCCCAGGTGAGTGCGTTGCAGGCGGCGCTGACAGCGCTGTCCAACCGGGACTTCACCGACGAGCCGGCGATCGTCCAGGGCGTCCTGGCGTCGCTGACGCCGGAGAAGATTGCCGCAGCCATTCCGCCCACCATGGCCAAGCAGGTCGCCGACGAGCTGGCCCGCCGGCTGGTCGCCTGAGCGAGGGGCGGCCCGAGGCCGCCGGGCCGCCCCTCTTGGCGAACTCCGCAACGATCGTTGAGCAATAACTATTGCGCAAGAGTTGTTGCGGATGCCACCCTGTCGACATGGACAGCTCCGACGTACGCCAGATCACCGACTCCCGGGTGCTGGCCGCCATGTCCCACCCGCTGCGCCGCCGGCTGATGGACGTGTTCAAGGTCCACGGGCCCTCCACCGTCGGGCTGCTCGCCGAGCGCACCGACCAGGCCCCGGCGAACGTCAGCCACCACCTCAAGGTCCTCGCCGCCGCCGACCTGGTCACCGAGGCGCCCGAGTTGGCCCGGGACCGGCGCGAGCGGTGGTGGCGCCTGGTCGCCCGGGGGCTGCGGTGGTCCAACGCCGACTTCGACGCCGACCCGGCCGCCCGAGCGGTCGCCGACGCCGCCACCTCGCTCAACCTGGACCGGCACGTCGCCCTGGCCCGGGCCTGGCACGCCGCCGACGACAGCACCCAGGCCACCTGGAACGACGCGCCGTTCTCCACCGACCGCTGGCTACGCCTCACACCCGAGGAACTGGCCGAGCTGAGCCACGAGGTGATCGACGTCCTCGCGCGCTGGGCCGACCGGGAGCCACCCGACGACGACGCCGACCGCAGACCGGTCTTCGTGTTCGTCCACGGCGTACCGGCCCGACCGTGACCACCGCCACCCGCGGCGACCCCAGCGACGTCCGGCCGACCGCAGGGCTGCTGCGGCACCGCGACTTCCGGCTGCTCTGGGCCGGCCAGGCGGTCAGCAGCGTCGGCAGCAACGTCACCACTGTCGCGCTGCCCCTGGTCGCGGTCGCCGTCCTCGACGCCGGCACCTTCCAGGTGGCGGTGCTCACCGCCGCGGCCTGGCTGCCCTGGTTGCTGATCGGCCTGCCGGCCGGCGCGTGGGTCGACCGGCTGCCCCGCCGACCGGTGATGGTGATCTGCGACCTGCTCTGCGCGGTGGCCTTCCTCAGCGTGCCGCTGGCCGCCCTGGTGGACCGGCTCACCGTCGCACAACTGCTCGTGGTCGCCCTCAGCGCGGGCGCCGCGCGGGTCTTCTTCGAAACCGCCGACCAGGTCTACCTGCCGGTGCTGCTGCGACCCGGGCAACTGCCGGAGGGCAACGCCAAGCTCCAGGCGACCCAGACCGTCAGCTACGTCGTGGGACCCGGCCTCGCCGGTCTGATCGCCCAGCTCATCGGCGCCGTCGCCGCGCTGCTGCTGGACGCGCTCACGTTCCTGCTGTCCGCGGTGTTCCTCCTGCGCATCCGCACCCGCGAACCACGTGTACGCCCCTCGGAGCGGTCCCGGTCGCTGCGCCGGGACATCACCGAGGGGCTGCGCTTCGTCATCAGGGACCCGTACCTGCGGGTGCTCACGCTCTTCGGCGCGGCCAGCAACATCGGGCTGACCGGCTACCAGGCCGTCCTGGTGGTCTTCCTGGTCCGCGAACTGCGTCTCGAGCCGGGCCTGGTGGGTGGGCTCGTCGGGGTGATGAGCGCCGGCGGGATCATCGGCGCGCTGCTCGCCACCACTGTGGCCCGGCGCTACGGCACCGCGCGGGCGCTGCTGATCGCGGCGGCGCTCACCGGCCCGCCCGCGCTGCTCATCCCGCTCGCCGCGCCCGGCGTCGGGCTGGCCTGGCCAGCCCTCGGCGGCCTGCTGATCGGTCTCGGGGTGGCCGTCGGCAACGTGGTCAAGGGTGCTTTCCGGCAGACCTACACGCCGCACCACCTGCTGGGCCGGGTGACGGTGAGCATGCATCTGCTCAACTACGGCACGATCCCGCTGGCGGCCGTGCTGGCCGGTGCCATCGGCGCACGTTACGGCGTCGAGACGGCAATTGTCGGGATGACCGCCTGGCTGGCGCTCACCCCGATGATTCTGTTGGTCGGGCCACTCCGGAGGCGGCGGGACCTGCCCGCCGCCCCGGCGGCGTCTTGAGTGCGCTGCGACGGCGGCCGGAGACCGGCCGCCGTCACCGGCACGGAGCTACATCGGGCGGACGTTGTCCGCCTGCGGACCCTTCTGCCCCTGGGTCACCTCGAACTCGACCTTCTGGCCCTCGTTGAGCTCCCGGTAGCCGCTCGAGGCGATGGCGGAGTAGTGGACGAACACGTCCGGCCCTCCACCGTCCTGCTCGATGAAGCCGAAGCCCTTTTCCGAGTTGAACCACTTAACCGTGCCGGTTGCCATGCATCTCTCCCTGTTCAAAGCGGCTGACCCTCGGCCTCTGGCCGATGATCGCCCGTACCTGTTCGACAGTAACGGGCAAAACCCCGATCCGCTGGCCGAAGTGCCGTAGGTATTTGACTGAACTCGGGTGAACTCTGCGCGGCGGCATGTGAAACCCGCCCCGACCAACCGCCGCTGGGGCATGCTTGCGCCGATGAGAGATGCCGCCGCCGACGCGCTGACCGAGCTGGAACGCGAGATTCACGCGCCCGGCGCCGGTCTGGACCGGCTCCGGTTGATGCCCACCCCGTTCGTCCCCGAGGTGCGGCTGCACCTGGCCGAGGACGCGATCGTCTGGTGGGCCCGGATGGAGGCAGCCGCCGGACACGCGCTGCCGGCACCGTACTGGGCGTCCGCCTGGGCCGGAGGACAGGCCCTGGCCCGCCACCTCCTCGACCACCCGGAGCTGGCCGCCGGCCGCCGGGTCCTCGACCTCGCCGCCGGATCCGGACTGGTAGCCATCGCCGCCGCCCTCGCCGGCGCCGCGGAGGTGACCGCCAACGACATCGACCCGTACGCCGTCGCCGCCGTCACCCTCAACGCGCGAGCCAACCACGTCGCCGTCGAGGCCACCGGGGACGACCTGCTCGACAGCACCGAAGCGAAGGTCGACCTGGTCGTCGCCGGAGACGTCTTCTACGACCGCGCGATGGCCGACCGGATGCTGCCCTTCCTGCAGCGGGCCGCCGCCGCAGGTGCCGACGTGCTGGTCGGCGACCCCGGCCGCGGACACCTACCGACGGACCGCCTGACCGTGCTGGCCGACTACCCGGTGCCCACCACCGAACCGTCGGTCGACTCGTCGCTACGCCACGTGCAGGTGCTGCGTCCCGCCTGAGGCGGACCCCGACTCAGGGGCGACCCCGAGGCGGATACCAGGGGTCACTGGGGGCTACGACCCGATGTCCGAAGTGGTGCCACGGCCATAGCGTGGACGCATGACGCAATGGCTGGCCCAGATCGGAGAACTACCGATTCTGCTGCTGATGGGTGCGCTCGGGCTCGTCATGCTCTTCGACGCCGTACCCCTGCTGGGTGTCCTGGTCCCCGGCGACGTCGCGATCCTCGCCGCCGTCGGCGTCGGCCGCCCGAGCACCGGGCTGGCCACCTTCACCGCGGTGCTGATCGGCTGCCTGGCCGGCTGGTCGCTGAGCTTCCTGATCGGCCGTCGCTACTCCGACCGGCTGCGCGACAGCCGCGTCGGCGGCTGGATCGGCGAGGCCCGTTGGACAGCGGCCGAAGGCATCCTGCGTCGCGGCGGCGGCCGGATGATGATGGTCGCGCCGTTCCTGCCGGTCTTCAACGCGCTGCTGCCACTGGCTGCCGGCGGGCTGCGGATGTCGTACCGCCGATTTCTCGGCTGCGCGACGATCGGCGCGGCCGCCTGGGCCGGTCTCTACCTGGCCCTGGGCACCGCGTCGCGGTCGGTGGCCGGGCTGTTGCCGGGCGACCCCAGCCCGCTGCTGGTCACGATGGGGG
>NZ_JAGPXY010000108.1 GCF_018070325.1 Micromonospora sp. H61 | reverse complement strand
GGGGGCGGGCCTCGGCCCGCTCCGCCGCCCGCGCCTGCCTCGTCGCGCCCACCCGCTGGGCGGCGCTCACCGGGGTCGTCGCGCTGGCCGGGCTGGTCACCGTCCTGGTCACCCCGGTCGCGGTGCCGATCCTCGCCGGCTACACGGTGGCCGCCCTGCACGCCGTCACCGTCCGCCGGCCGGTCCCGGTCGCCGTCGTCGGCGGCCGGGAGAGACCAGCCGACTCCCACGCCCGCCGACCGGTCTCGGTCGCCGTCGCCGGACGTCGGGAGCTGCCGTGAGCGGGGAGCCGGTGCGGCTGACGGCCGGGGCCACGGAGGTGGCCGAGTACGTGCTCGACCCGGCGCTGGACGCGCGGCACGGGCCCCGACCGTACCTGCACCCGGTACGCACGCTCGGCGGAACGGTGGTCACCGACGCGCTCCCCGCCGACCACGTGTGGCACCTCGGCGCGTCCCTCGCTGTGCAGGACGTCGACGGCAGCAACCTCTGGGGCGGGCGCACCTACGTCCGCGACGTCGGCTACACCTGGCGCGACGACCACGGCGTCATCACGCACACCGGCGAGGTCGAACGGTCCGCGGGCCGGTACGCGCACGACCTCCAGTGGCGCGACCGGGCCGGCGGGGTGCTGCTGACCGAGCGGAGGTGGCTCGCCGCGTCGGTGGTCGCGCCGGACGCCTGGCGACTCGACCTGGAGTCCGTTCTCGTCGCCCCGGACGACCGGGAGATCCGGCTGGGCAGCCCGGCCACCAACGGCCGCCCGGGCGGGGCCGGCTACGGCGGGTTCTTCTGGCGGGCCGTCGCCGACGGCGAACCGGCGGTGTTCACCGCCGACGCGGCCGGGGAGGAGACGGTCAACGGCAGTGCGGCGCCGTGGCTCGCGCTGACCGGCGCCGGGTCGGGCGGCGGGGCGTACACACTGGTCTTCGCGGGCCTCGGCCGCGACGACCGGTGGTTCGTGCGGACCGGGATGTATCCGGGGGTCTGTGTGGCGTTCGCGTTCGACCGCCCGGCGGTGGTGCCGGCCGGTGGGAGCCGGCACGGCCGGTACCAGGTGTGGGTGGCCGACGGGACCCTCGACCGGGACGCGGTGGCGGCCCTGGTCGCGACGGTGGCCCCGACCCACGCAGGTTGACCATGAAGTTGTTGCCACTCCGCCCGGCGTGTCACGGCAACAACTTCATGATCAACGGGGCGAGGGGCGGGTGGTGGGGGCGCGGGTTGGTAGGGCGGCGGTTACTCGGACGGCTTTGACGATCGCCGGGATGGAGCCGATCAGCAGCACCAGCCCCCAGATGATCGCGATGATCGCGAAGACCAGCGCCGCCACGTCGTCGACGATGCTGACCAGGATCACCGGCACCAGGTTGTGCAGGAACTCCAGCACGACAGTGCACAGCAGGGTGGTGAGGATCAGCAGGACGAGGCCCTTGTTCTGCAGGAAGCGCGGCTGGGCCAGCACCAGCATCCCGGCCCACACCAGCTTGAGCAGCAGCACCAGCCCGAGCAGCACCGCCGCCTCGCCGACCGGGAAGAACCCCCACAGCGCCAGGTACGCCAGGGTGCCGAACGGGACGGCCAGGAACAGCGACACCATGATGGACAGCTCCACGAACGCGACGACCAGCGCGACCAGCCCGACGATGATGAGGATGATCGAGAAGATCAGGCTGGCGACGCCCTGCACCCGACCCTGGACGCGCTCGGGCAGCAGCAGGCCCAGGCAGAACAGCCCGGTGCTCCAGACCGCCACCGCGTCGATCAGCGCCAGGTAGCCGGTGCCCCGGCCGGACGGTTCGCTGACCCCGGACACGTCGTCGATCTCCACGTCCAGCCCGCCGGCGCTGTCGGCGAGGGCCGCACCGGCGTCGGCGCCGCCGAGCAGCAGCCCGGCGCCGAGCTCCACCCCGATCGCCAGGACGATGGCGAGCATGGCCATCAGCAGGAACGGCTTGCGCAGGTCACCCACGGCGGCACCCTCCTCTCGGTCCAGGTCGATTCAGGACGTGGCCACGACGACAGTGCAACCGCCCAGGCCGGGGCAGACCAGACCCACCTCGGTGGCCTGGTCGACGGCGATCTTCGCCACCGCGCCGGTGCCGTCCGCCGCCGGCTCGACCTCGTCGCGGATGGTGAGGTCGGCGTCGCCGGGCGCCGGGGCGACGACAGTGAACCGTGCCGCGCTGCGCAACACCAGGGTGCGCAGCCCACCCGGGTCCGCGACCCGCACCACGCAGCTGCCGGAGAACGCCAGCCGGCCCGTCTCGTCGGCGCAGTCGGCGCTGACCGTCGCCGGATCCACAGCGGAACGCTCGCCGCCCAGCGCGCCCAACCGGTCAACCAACCCGTGCCGGGCCTCCGGATCACCCGGCTCGTCGCGGCCCGTGCTGACCGCGACCACGAACAGCGCCACCAGCAGGACGGCGAACAGCCCCAGCAGCGCCTTCTGCCGGCCACTCATCGCGGCACGGCCTGCGCCACGATCTCGGTGAACCGGATCTCGTCGACGCCCGCGAAGTAGCGGTTCGTGCCCTGCGTCTTGCCGACCACCAGCAGCGTGACCTGGTGGGGGCCCTTGGCGAGCCGGACCGTGCCGACGTCCAGGAACTCCGTCTTGCGCACCGTCGGCGTGAAGCCGAGGAACGTGCCGCCCACCTGGTTGCCGTCAATGGCGAAGACGGTGTTGGCGTAGTCGAGGGAGGTGGTGCGTACCGCGGCGAAACGCCAGGTGCCGTCGGCCGGGATCTGCACCGTCACGGTTACCTTGTCGCCGATGGCCAGCCCCTGGAAGAACAACTGCTTGTCGCCGGACCAGGTCACCCCGCAGCAGTTGGGTTGCGCCTCCACCTTCGCCCCGTTCTTCGCCGGGGACTCCACCACCGCGCCCGGCACCAGGCTCTCCGCCTCGACGGTGACCACCCGCGGCTCGCCGGGGGCCGGCTCACCGTCGCGGGTCAGCAACACCACCCCCACCGCGACCACCACCAGCACCAACGCCGCCGCGGCGGCGATCCACAACCACGGGGTACGCCGTGGCGGCGCGACCGCCCGCACCTCGTAGGTGACCCGGCCGCTGGAGCGGGAACTCTCCTCCGGCGCGGTGTTCGCCGAGTACGCGAACCCGGTCATGTCGTAGCGCCGGGGCGGGGTGCCGGCCGGCACGGCGAGCTTGACCAGGAACGACACCGAGCCCTGCCCGGGTACCACCCGTTGGGGTTCGGCGACGGTGAACCAGGCCCGCTGGGAGCCGTCACCGGGTGCCACGTCGAACACCACAGTGTCCGGCGCGTTGCCCGGGTTGGAGACGGTGAAGGTCAGCTCGCCGCTGTTGCGCGGGTCGACTGTGAACTGCTCGGCGGCGGCGACGACCGCCCACTCGGTGGTCATGACGACTCCTCTTCCAGGACGATCTCGACAGTGGCCGATGCGGGTTTCTCCGCCTCGACGATGCGGGTGATCACGGCGAGCTGACCGGCGGCGGCGACCGGCACCCGCACCACGACGTGGAAGGCCCGCTCGGCGGGCTCGTCGATGGCGAAGCCCGACATCCCGGTGGCCAGCTCCAGGGCTCTGCGCATCCCGTACGGGGTGCCGCGCCAGCGGGCCAGCAGGGCGGCGTTGGCCACCAGGTCGCGCAGCCGACCCACCGGCAGTGGCAGCGGGGTGTCCGGCCGGGACGAGACCACCACGTGGTCCATCGCCACCCAGCGGGTCAACCGCACTACCAGCCCGTCCGGCGCCCGGTACGGGTCGAACAGCGCGTCCACCTCGGCGAGGATCGCCTCGTCCGGGGCGTGCAGCCCCTCCATCACGTCCAGCAGCGCCCAGAGCACGCTGCCCGGCACGCAGGCCCGCTGATAGGCGGCGGGCAGCAGCCGTTCAATCGCCGAGCGTCGCATCCTGGCGCACCACCTCGATGTCGTGCTCGCCGGAGCAGAGCAGCCAGGTATCGGGGACGGTCACCACGTCGGCGGTGGCCTGGTTGGCACTGGGTGTCCAGGTGACGGCGTCGGCGCTGCGGTGCACGCCTCGTTCGCCGCTGGCCAGGATCAACCGCTCCGCCGCGCCGGTGCCGCCGGGCGCAGCGGCCCCGGCCGTCGGGCCGCTCACCGCGATGGCGTCGACCGGCACGAACCGGGTCCGGTCCCGCAACGGCAACCCGCAGTTGACCGACACCGCCTGCCACTGCGGTTGGGCGGCCAGGGTGTCCAGCCGCAGCACCCCGCCGCTCTGCGTGGCCGCCACCGCCTGCTGGCCGGCGAACGCGAGGTCCCGGCAGGTGCCGCCGCTCCACCCGGCCTGCATCGACTGCCACTTCACGTCGGACTCGAACAGCCGGGTGCGATGACAGCCCTGGCCGGGCTTCTTCGGATCCGGCTCGCCCGCGCCGCTCCACAGCAGGGTGGCCGGGCCGTCGTACTGCACGGCGAGGACCCGGTTGTCCACGTTGGCCAGACCGACGTGGCTGAAGCTGCCGGGTCGGCCGCCGCTCGTCGACAGGTACACCCCGAAGCTGGCCTGCGCGGCCACCGCCACCCCCGGCGCGCCCCGCTCGGAGACGAACGTGCGGACCGCGTAGAAGCCCCGGTCGGCGTCGGACGGGTCGACCAGGATCTGCAACGGCACCGCCCCGGGCAGCAGCGACACCTCGTACAGGCCGGTGTCGGTGGCCGCCAGCAGCGCGCCCGCGCCGTCGCGGTCCAGCCAGGCCAGGTCGGAGATCCGCGAGTCCAGGTCGGTGAGCAGCGACCACGTCTCGCCGAGGTCGGTGCTCAGGTGCACCCGGGAGCCGCCCGAGGCGCGCAGCGTCACCACGGCCACCGAGCCGGGACGCGCGACGATGCCCGGCCGTACCGGCGCGGGCGCGGGCGCCACCCGCAGCACCGTCTCGTCGTCGAAGCGACCGGCCGGTTCCCAACCCGCGCCGCCGTTGCTGGAGCGGAACAGCACCGGGCCGCGCCCGGCGTACCAGGTGCGCGGCTGGTACTGGTCCACGGCGAGGGCGCGGACGCCGGCGTCGGGGGCCTCGTCGACCACGAACCGCACCGACTCGACGTAGCGCACCCCCGGCTCGGCGTGCTCCAGCAGCCGGTACACGTTGGACGCCCGCAGCGGTTCGCCGAACGGCCAGCCGGTCGGGTTGAGCGCGGTGGGCAGCGGACTCAACGTCTGGTGCAGCCGGTCGTGGATGCGGCGACGGACCGCGTCCACGTCCTCCTCGCGGCGGACCACCACCCGAGCCCGGACGGACACCGCCTTGAACCGCGCCCAGGTGGCCCGGGAGCGGATGCCGACCATCCGGCGTTCCTCCAGGTCCGCCTCGACCCGGTGCCGTGCCTCGGGCACCTCGTGCTCGCGCAGCACCGCCACCGGCAGCCGACCGCCCGGTCGGGCCGCCTCCGGCACGTACGGCACCAGCACCACCTCGACCTCGCCCGGACGGGCGAAGCTGTACACCGCCGCGCGGGTGAACGCCCGCGCCCGCGCCACCGCACCGGAGCTGGTCGCGAGAACCTCGAAGTCGCGGGCGGTGACCGCCCGTTGCTGGGCGAAGAACTCGTACGGGCCGCGCAGCAGCACCGACTCCAGCGCCTCCATCTCCCGGCCGCCGGCCGCCGGGGCGGGGTTGTCCACACGTACCCCGGGCAGTGGGTCACGCAGGCTGGTCAGCGTGCCCGCCGCCACGTTGCCGGTGGGCCCGCCACCGGCGCGGTACCAGAGCCGGATCTGCCGTCCGGCCGGCGGCACCGCCGCGACGGTCACCGGCGCTACGGCGCTCGCCGGTGCGACCGCGTCGGCGGTGACCTCGCCGTGCGGGGTCGCCCCGGCGGGGGGTCGCAGGTCGAGGGCCGGGGCGAAGATGACAGTGCCGGAGCAGCGGTCGACCAGGTACGCCTTGGCCTGCGGGCCGAGCCCGGCGAAGCTGTCCACCGGCTGCCAGATCTCGAAGGTGCGACCGTCGTGCTCGCGGGCCGCCGCGCCCAGCTCGACAGTGCCGGCCGGCACCTCCACCCCGAGCAGCAGGTCCAGCGCCTCGGCGGTGTGCGTCAGCGGCGCGCGGGCCGCGCGCAGCACCTGCCCGGGCGGGCCGGTGCCCACGCCGAGCAACTCCGCCTCGACCGGTTCGCAGTGGTGCATCCGGACCGTCACCGACGGCTCGTCGGCTGGCAGCAGCGTCGGCTCGGTGGTGACGAACACGACCGGCCGGGGATCCGCGCCCCGGGCCGCGGCGACCCGCAGCCCGGCCGGGATCCGGACCGCGCCGCGGTCGGTGCCGGTACGGGTGAACCGGACGTCCGCCCAGGCCGCTGTCGGCGCGTGCCGGGTGACCCCGAGCAGGTTCAGAAACGAGACGTACGCCTTCTCCGGCAACTGGTTCAACCGGTAGATCATCACCTCGGTGAGGTGCGCGAACGTCTCCACCAACGCCATGCCGGGGTCGTGCGCCGACAGGTCGGTCCACGCCGGGCAGGACTGCCGGATCCGTTCCCGGGCCTCGGTGACCAGATCGAGGAAGCCGCGATCGTCGAGGTGCGGCACGGGCAGCGTCATGACGCTCCTCCCTGGGCGGGCTCGTCGACCGGGAGCAGGTCCACGGAGAAGACCAGCTGCCCGGGGGTCAGGCTGGCCCGCACCCGGTAGTCCAACCGGATCACCAACCGCCACGCGTCGTCCGGGTCCGGCCCGGCGTCCACGTCGATCACCTCGACCCGGGGCTCCCACCGGGCGATGGCCTGCCGGACGTAGTGGATGGCCAGACCGGCAGTGGTGTCGTCGTTGGGCGCGAACACCAACCGGTGCAACCGGGAGCCGTACCCGGGTCGCATCAGCCGTTCGCCCGGCGTGGTCGACAGGAGCAGGAACAGCGCCTGCCGTACGCTCTCGTCGCCCTCGGTCATCGCCAGGCCGCCGGCCGCGGTGAGCGCCAACCCGCCGGTGCGGCCGGCGTCGAAGCCGGCGCCGACGAAGCGGAAGGCCCTCATCGGTCCGCCCCCAGGAACTGCTGGCGGGGGTCGCGAACCGTGTGCTTGACCAGCCCCGGCGGTGTGCCGTTGGTGAACCCCTCCAGGTGCGACAGCACCACCCGGTGTCCGTCGACGCGGACCCAGTCGCTGTAGCCGACCCGGACGGTCAGCGTCGTCGTGCACGGCTTGATGGTCGGGCCGTAGTTCGGGCAGGCGATGATTGTGCGTCCCTCCGGGTCGTCGTCGACGAGCACGGGCACACCGGTGACGGTCACCCACTGCCGCGAGGGTCGGTTCTCGACCCGGCCGTCGTGATCGCAGGTGATCACGGAGTCACTGTGGATCCAGCGCATCAGCCGCCTCCTTCGTGGTGGGCGCGGGCGAGCGAACGGGCCTGCTCCGCCGCGGTGGTCGGGTCCTCGGTCGAGTCGGCGTGCAGGAAGTCCACGGTGCGGGCGCGCACCACAATGGCCCGGCCGGGCGCGGAGATCACCAGGTCGGATGCCGCGTGCAGGGTGGCCAGGTCGGGGGTCAGCTCCAGGGAGCTGCCGCCCTGGGTGCCCAGCCGCAGGCTGCGCCGCACGTCGTCGACGACGATCGACTGCCCGCCGGCGGTGCGCATCGTCCAGCGGCGGGCCTTTCCGTCGTCGATGCCCGCGTCGTACGGCTCGACGGCGCCGAACAGCGAACCGAGCACGATGCCGGAGGCCGGCTCGCCGCCGGGCAGCACCACCAGCACTGTGTCACCGGGATCGGGCAGTGCCACCAGACCCTTGCCCGGCCCGGCGCCGGGGCAGAGCACGGCGAGCCAGCCGGCGTCCAGGTCCCCGTACGCCGGCAGGGTCAACCGGATCCGGCCCAGCCCGTCCGGGTCGGCGACGTCGGTGACGCTGCCGAGGGTGACCACCGCCGCGCCGGTCGGGGTCGGCGGGGTGGCCGGCGGCACCGTGGAGAAACGGGTCAGGTGCCCGTTGCCGTCAACTGTGTGCACCACCTCGGTCAGCACGTACGTCCCGGCGACCGGGTCGGGCACCCCGCCCAGGTCGACGCGGCGGCCCGGCCGTAGCGCCGGATCGCCCTCGGCCACCCCCTCGGCCGTGGCCAGCGCCGCAGCCCGGGTGTCCAGGCGGGCCTGGGCCAGCGCCGCCAACTCGTCGTCGCTGCGGCCGGGCTGGTCCACGGCGGTGCGAACGCCGCCGGCACCCACATCAGTCGGGTCCGGGCGGTCGTCGGCTGGTCGACCGCAGCGCGCCTCGTCGACCTGCTGGCTGATCACCTCGGCCCGCTGCGGGTGCCAGCCCAGTGCCGCACTGGCACCGCTGGCCTGATCGGTGTTCGTGGACAGCCGCAGCGTGTGCACCCCCGCGCCGAGCGTCAACGCGACCGGCTCCCCGTAGCCGGCGAGAGTGACCAGCCGGACGCCGTCACCGTCAGCGGCCAGGTGCAGCCCGGCCCGGCCGGTCACCTCGCGCAGCAGCTCCAGATCGCTGTGCCGGTGCTGGAGCAGCCGCTCCAACCGAGGGCCGTCGACCTCGGCGGTCACCGCCAGCCCCACCGCGCCGCACAGCTCCCGGGCCAGCTCGACGGCGGTGACCGAGGTGAAGACCCGCAACCCCTGCCGCTTGCGCAGCCGGTGCAGCGGGTCGTACGCCCGCAGCCGCAGCACCGCCGCCCCGTCGGCGGCGTACTCCACCTCGACGCAGGTGACCTCACCGGTGAACAGGGCGTCCGCGTGGTCGGCGAGCCGTACGTCGAGCGTCGTGCCGGGGCGTACCGCCGGGTCGAACGCGCCGGTCCCGGCGGTGGTGGCGAGCACCAGCTCGGCCTGGGTGGGCTGGTCGAGCCGGGCCGCCACCCGCAGTGAGCGGACCCGCTGACGGGCCGCGCCGACCAGCTCGGTGCCGTCCAGCAGGACGATCAGCGCCCGGGGCGCGACGCTGGTCATGGCGTACCCCCGGGGTTGGTGCTGGTGGCCGTGGGGCCCGACGGGCCCCAGGCGGCGGGCGCGGTGGCGATCGAGGCCCCGACGAACGACGCGCCAGCACCCGCCGCGCCGGCCAGCGCCCGCGCGGCGCCGGTCACCGCACTCACAACCGGTCCACCGCTCGGCGCGCCGGGTGGTGGGACGGCGAGGGTGGTGCCGGCCGGCACGGCGAGGGGATCGGTGATCCGGTTGTGTTCGGCCAGCAGCCGCCAGCGCAGCGGCGAGCCCAGTGCGTCGTTGGCCAGCAGGTCGAAACGCACACCGGAGCGACCCGGCTCGGCAGCGCCGTCACCGGCGGCGATCACCGCGCTGCCCGGCGCGGCGGTCGGGGTGCTCGCGGCGGCCAACTCCTCGGCGAAGCCGGCCTCGGCCTGATCGGCCGTCTCGGCGGCGCGGACCAGCTTCAGCCGCAGCCAGGACCGGCGCGGCGACCCGGTGCCGGTGAACGCGTCGAACCGTTCCGCCACCGCGATGATCACGCCGGGCACGTTCCAGGTCTTGCCCCAGACCAACCGGACCAACGGCGGTCGCAGCCAACCATGCTCGGCCGTGGAGTTCTCCGCCAACATCCAGAGCGGACGGGTGAGCACCCGGACGTCGGCCGGACGCAGTTGCGCCTCCACGAAGTCGACGTCGAAGAGCAGGTCCAGCACCAGCTCGGTGCGGCCACCCCCGGTGAAGACCAGCGGGTCGTCGGCCAGACCGGCCCCGGTGAGCTGCCCGCCGCCGGCACCCCGTTGGCGTACGCCGGCGAGCCGGGTCACCTGCACTGTCTCCGGGTTGAGCAGGCAGTCCACCCGTTCACCGGAGGAGTCGATGAGGAAGGCGACGCGTTCCATCAGTCACCCGCCTGTTCCCGGTCCAGCCGGGTCAGCTGGGCGGTGTCCACCGCCGTGCCGGCGACCGACCACAGCGTGGTGTCGTCGGGCAGCGCCGGCCACGGGTCGACACTCCGCGTCACCGCGCCGGGCGGCCCGTCGACCCCTGTCGCTCGTCCGCCGCCGGCCGATCCCACGCCGGTGTCGCGTAGCGCGGCCGGTGGCCCGGGTGGTGCCGGTTCGCCGGGCAGGGCCAGCCAGGGCCCACCGTCAGCGAGGCGATCCAGGTCGCCGCGCGTGGAGGCCGCCGGGTTCCCGGCGCTCGTCGCCGGGTAGCCGGTCCGGGATGCGTCGGTCCCGCCCCGGTTCGGCCCGTTCAGAAGGCGGTGCGCGGCCACCGCGTCCACTCGCGACGTCCGGGCCGCGCTCGGTGCACCACCACGCGGGTGTCCGCTCTGGTCCTCCCTGGGCGAGGGCTGACCGTCCGAGTCGCCCCGGAACCCGTCGCGACCAGCCGGGAGTCGGCCGGCGGTGGTTCGGGTGGCTTCGGCCTCCGCCCGGTGCGGGCGGCCGCTCGGCGAACTGTGCGGACCGAAGACCATGGAGGGGACCGGCTGTCGGGGTCCATCCGCCCGGGGCAGCCCGCTCGCGTCGAGGGCCGTGGTGTCGGGGGTCGTGGTATCGAGGGTCGTGGTGTCGAGGGCTGTGGTGTCGACCCGGCCCGACCGCCGCACCGGAGGCGCCGCCGCGGTCGGTTCCGCCGGCCACTTCGAACCGGCCGGCGGGGTCGGACCGTCCGGCCAGGTGGAGCCGGCCGGCGGGGTTGTCAGGTCCGAGCTGGACGAAGGCGTCAGGTCGGCGGATAGGTGGGCAGCACCGGTCCCCGTACCGTCGGGCCTGTCCCCGGCTCGCGACGGGCGGCCCGACCTGCCGGTTCGGCGCTCGGCGCGCAACCTGGTCGGTCGCTTGTCGCCGCTCGCACCGGGACCGCCCACGTCGGCCTGGCCGCCGAGCCTGCCGGACCCGTCGGACCTGGCGTTCGCGACCGGGCCCGCGCCGTCGGCGTCGACCAGACCGGTCGATTCGTCCTGCCCGCCGTCCCGGACCCTGGCGTCGGTGGTGCCGGCCGGGGACGGGTCGAGGTCCAGGTCGTGCAGCAGACCGGGCGCGTGGGCGGCGACCAGGTCCAGCCAGTGCCGCGGAGGCTCCCCGAAACGGCGTGCGGCCACCACGGGCGTCTGCGGCGGCGGAAGGTGGCCGGCGGGCTCGACCCGTCCGGCGAGGCGCTGCACCGCCCCGGCCGCCGAGCGCAGCCGGCCGGCCAGCCAGCTACGCGGGCGTCGGCGCGGTGGCACCGCCGGTCTCCAGCTCCAGGCCCTCGTAGCGCAGGGTCAGCGAGGCGATGGCGATCTCGTGGCTGAGGGTGTTGAGGTGTGCCCCGCGCCACCGGGTCGGCCAGGCGTCGATCAGGTTCCAGCGCAGCACCTCGGCCGTCCCGACCGAGTCGAGCAGCACCACTGAGACGTTGCGCCGGTTGAGGGTGCCCTGGGCGGTGGCGTTCACCCAGTCCCACAGCTCGCGGGAGGCGGTGAGGCCGAAGTGCAGGGTCACCGGCTCGTACTCGGCCTGACCGGGCACCATCCGCATCCGGCCCAGGCCGTGCTCCCGGTACGGCTGCCCGGGGATGTTCACCTCCAACCCGGTCATCTCGGTGAAGTGGCCGTTGGTGACGCCGTTGATGAGCAGTCGGAAGTTGTACGCCCGGTACGGGTCGACCGGGGCCCCGGGTTGCGGGGTGGCGGTGGTGGGCATGTCAGCCTCCGATCGTCTCGGTCTCGGTGCCGCCGGCCCACTGGCTCAGCTTGAACACCACGAATTCGGCGGGCTTGACGACCGCAATGCCGATGTGGGCGATCACCATGCCCGCGTCGCGGACGTCCGGCGGGTTGGTCTCCTCGTCGCACTTGACGAAGAACGCCTCCTCGGGGCTGCGCCCCAGCAGCGCGCCGTCGCGCCAGACCCGGGTGAGGAAAGCCCCGATGTCGCGCCGGATCGAGCGCCACAGGGTGAAGTCGTTGGGCTCGAACACCATCCATCGGGTGCCGTTGGCGATGGCCTGCTCGATGGCGATGCTGAGGCGTCGGACGTTGAGGTAGCGCCACTCGCTGGCCTCGGCGGCGAGCGTACGGGCGCCCCAGACGCGGATGCCCTCGCCGGCGAAGTAACGGATCACGTTGACACCCTTGGGGTTGAGCACGTCGTGTTCCGGTCGGGTGACCAGGTAGCCCAGGTCGACGGCGCCGCGCACCGGTTCGTTGGCCGGTGCCTTGTGCACCCCGCGCAGGGCGTCGGTGCGGGCCCAGATGCCGGCCAGGTGTCCGCTCGGCGGGGTGAGTTCCAACTCGCCGCTGATCGGGTCGCGCACCCGTAGCCAGGGGTAGTAGAACGCGCCGAACTCGGACTGTCGCGGCCGGTAGGCGGCCCCCTCGTGGCCGCCGGAGCCACCCGGCTGGGCCGCGCCGCCGCCGGCCGTACCCTCGGCGGGCTTGGGGGGCTTGCCGGAGGACGGCGTGGCCACCCGGGTCAACGCGGAGATGTCGTCGATGTCCGGTGCCGGGTCGCAGATCGCCACCATGGTGCGGGTGCGCTCGGCCATGCTGAGCAGCGCCTCGTGGGACACCACGTCGTGGAAGCCGGGCGCGGCGATGATGGAGATCTCGTCGACGGCCTCCAGCAGCTGCAGACCGCCACGCCGCTGCCCGGTGCCGGTGATCGCGCCGCCCTCGCCGACGTTGACCACCCAGCAGCGGGCGCCCCCGTTGTCCAGGAAGCCGAAGACCGCCCGGGCCAGCGGGGTGCTCTCCACCCGCTCCCCACCGGCGAAGAGCCGCAGGAACTCCGTCCAGTTGTTGACCGGCACCGCCTTGCCCAGGTGCGCGGAGCGGTCCGGGGCGACGCCGACGAACGCGGCGATGCTGGTGCTCGCCGGCCCGATCGGTCGGGCGCCGCTGGGGACCTCCTCGACATAGATGCCGGGGGAGAAGTAACTGGGCATCGGTCCTCCTGTGCCTGTGGGTGTCAGTGGGTCGGTGGCGCGCAGACGATGACGATGTCGTCCTCGGCCGGGTCGACGTCGGCGGTGAGGACGAGCCCGCGTCCGGTCAGCCGCAGCCGGATCGGGCTCGGGTGCTCGGGGTCGTGCGGGACGCCGACGATCAGGAACCGGCCCTCGGTGTCGGTGCGGGTGGCGGACCCGGTGGCGGGCAGTTCGACCCGCATCGCGGCCAGTGGCTGCTCCTGGGGGCCGACCACCCGACCCCCGAGGCTGCGCACGTCGAGTTGCCGCAACCGCAGCGGTTGCAGCACCGGCGGCGCGGCCGGAGTCGGGTGGTCCACCTGCGCCGCCACGTCGATCAGCAGCGCCGGTCGGGGCGCCGTACCGAACGCCGTCCACAGTGGTGGATCACCGGCCTCCAGCACGACCGGGTAACTGCCGTCGCTGGTCGCGGCGGTGAGCACCCGGTCCAGCCGGGGCAACCCGGCCGGACCGGTGACGCAGAGCAGGTGGCGGACAGTGAACCGGTACGGTTCGCGGACCGCGCCGCTGGAGCGGGTCTGCCGGGCCGGGCGCAGCTCCATCGGCCAGAGGGTGAGCCCGTCGGCGTCGTCGCACGCGCGGGGCGGGCCGATCGGGACCGGTTCCCCCGCCGCGCTGGTCACCCAGGCGACCAACTCGGCGGTGGCGGTCTCGATCGGTCCGCGCCCGTGGGTGGTCATCGCGGCGGCGTCCCCTGGATCCGGTACGCGATGGCCTCGTTCCACACGTGCGGGTAGACGCCGATCTCGAAGTACCGGGTGAAGCGGTTGATCGGCGCGTTGGTGTGGTCGTGGTAGAGCAGCCACACCGGCGCGATGGTGAACAGGACGTAGTTGGCCAGGACGAGGGGAATGTAGAGCGGCCCGAGCAGGCGACCCTGGAAGATGTGCACGTCCTCGTGCCGTTGGATGCCGGAGCTGGAGCCGGCGCAGACGGTGCCGATGGTGGTGGCGTAGCGGGGCGAGACCCCCTCCACCACGCTGACCCGACCGCTGTTCAGTGACGTGGGCCGGTCCAGTGAGTGCCCGAAGATCAGGTGCACGGTCAGGTAGATGGCGCCGACGACAGTGTTGAGCAGACTCCAGGTGTGGTCGACGACGAAGAGGAAGATGCCGCGGGCGTCCGAGCCGTACACCCCGGCCGAGGCCACCGACCAGCCGAAGACCGCGCCGACCACCAGGCCCACGACGGCGCCGATCAGCAGCCCGATCGAGCCACCGGCGAGGAAGCCGAGCAGGGCGGCGAAGCCGACCTGGATGGCTGCGCTGAGAATTCCGAAGACCATGACGACACCCCTCAGACCCAGGAACGGAAGACTCGGGGCTCACGACCGCTCGCGACCTGGGTCGGCGTCGCCTGTCGGTTGCCGGGCGGGAACTGGTTGACGCCGAGCGCGGCGGAGAAGATGACCAGCGCGTTGAAGAACGCGATGATCCACTTCTCGGCGCCGGCGTCGTCGGCGAACGCCGCTGTCAGGTAGGACAGCAGCAGCGCGATGGCGATGGCGATCCACTTGCGGAGCTTGTCGCCGCTCGGGCCGATCAGCCCGCCGATGACGTTGGTGGCCAGCAGGGTGGCGGCGCTCGCGCCGGCGATGGTCCCCAGGGCTGCCCAGGTGAAGAGATCGTTCATGACGATCCCCCTTCTGCGATGGTGCGACCGGGATGTGGTGGTGGTGAGGTCCGGTGCCCCTGCGGGGAGCACCGGGGCCGGGCGTGGCCGGCTGAGCCGGCCACCAGATGGATCAGCCGGGCCCCGGGGCGCCGGCGGGCGGGCCCGGCGGCGGGGTCGGACCGGGCGCAGCCGGCGCCGCGGGGTGACGGCGGCGAACCAGGAGTACGCCCTGTCTCTTATACACACTAAAAAAGGGGGGGGGGGGGGGGGGGGGGGGGGGGGGGGGGGGGGGGGGGGGGGGGGGGGGGGGGGGGGGGGGGGGGGGGGGGGGGGGGGGGGGGGGGGGGGGGGGGGGGGGGGGGGGGGGGGGGGGGGGGGGG
>NZ_JAGPXY010000107.1 GCF_018070325.1 Micromonospora sp. H61 | reverse complement strand
CCTGGCTGGTCACGCGCACGTCGCCGCCCTCCAGCCGGGCCAACTCGTGCACCAGGGCCAGGCCGATGCCGGTGCCCTCGTGACTGCGCGAGCGGGTGCCCCGCACCCGGTGGAAGCGTTCGAAGAGTTTCGGCAGGTCGCGTTCCGCGATGCCGATGCCAGTGTCCGCGACGATGAGGCGCACCTCCTCGTCGTCGGCGTCGAGGGTGACCCGGATGCGGCCGATGAACGTGTACTTCAGCGCGTTGGAGAGCAGGTTAGTGACGATGCGTTCCCAGTTGACCGGGTCGACCGCGACCGGCCGGGGCAGCGGTGGGCAGCTCACCTCGAGGGTCAGCCCGGCCCGCTCGACGGCGGCCCGGAACACCCCGGCCAGCTCGGCGGTCAGCGCGGCCAGATCCACCACCCGGGCGTCGCTGCGCGCCCGCCCGGCCTCCAGGCTGGAGAAGGTGAGCAGGCTGTTGACCAGCGTCAACAGTCGGGTGGCGTTACGCCAGCCGGTCTCCACCCGCTCCCGCTGGACCGCCGCCAACGGCGCGGTGGCGTCGGTGAGGGCGTCCGTCAGCGGGCCGAGGATGAGGGTCAACGGGGTACGGAACTCGTGGCTGACGTTGGCGAAGAAGTCGGTCTTGACCCGGTCCAGTTCCGCCATCGCCTCGACCCGGCGCCGCTCCTCCTCGTACTCCTGGGCGTTGCGCAACGCCACGGAGATCTGCTGGGCGAGCAGCTGGTGGAAGGAGCGGTACGCCTCGTCGAGCCCTCGGCTGGGGCTGACCCCGGCGAGCAGGACGCCGAGCGGCTGGTCCTCGTCGGCGGAGGGCAGCGGCAGCGCCAGCGCGGTGCGGACCGGGTCGTTCCACGGGCCGGCGGGCAGCGGCAGCCGGTCGGCGACGTCGGTCACCTGGGTCGCCCGGCCCTCGGCGGCGTCCGCCAACCCCCAGGCGTACGCGGGCGGGCCCGGGTCGGCCAGCTCGACGGCGTCCGGCAGGGCCCCGGCGTGCCCCTGGTCACCGCCGGTGCAGGCGACCCGGCGCAGCGCCGTGCCGTCGCGCAGGTAGATGGCGGCGAACGGCACGTCCAGAGGGTGGCCGTCGATCACGTCGATCAGCCGAGCACCGGTGGCGTCCACGTCGACGGTGCGGCCGTCGCCGAGCACGGACAGGTCGCGCAGGAGGCGCAGCCGGCGTTCGCCGACCACCTGCTGGGTGACCTCGCTGCATACGGTCAGTACGCCGACGGTGCGGCCGTCGTCGTCGCGGGCCGGGGCGTGCGAGACGGTGAAGTACGCCTCCTCGCGGTAGCCGGCCCGCTCCAGCAGCAGTTGCAGCGCGGGGACCCAGCTGGCCACCCCGGTCGCCATGGCCTCCTCGATCAGCGGGGCGAGCACCCGCCAGCCCTCGGCCAGCGTCACCCGTACGTCGTCGCCGAGCGCGGCGGGGTGCTTGTCGCCGATCAGCGCCGAGTACGCGTCGTTGTAGAGCTGCGAGTAGCTCTCGCCCCAGAGCAGCAGCATGGGATACCGGGAGGAGAGCACCATCCGGACGGCGGCGCGCAGGCTCTGCGGCCATCCGTCGACCGGGCCCAGCGGGGTGTCGGCCCAGTCCAGCTGTGCCATCAACCGCCCGGTGTCGCCGCCGAGGAACAGGTCGGTGCTGGGTCGTGTCACGCTCGATCCGACCCCATCGCAAGCCCCCCGTTCCGGGCCCGTCGACCCCTGCCGCGTTACCTACCCATCCTGACACCTCTACTCACCTGTGCCGACGCCGGTACCCACCGTCGAACCGGCGGCGGTTCGGGACGAACGACCGATGCTCAGGAAATAGATATCTGTAAGTGTCTCGGGTATCTCTCCAACCCCGAGGAGCCCCCATGAGAGGCAGAACGCTGAGCGCGGGAATCGCGCTCGCCGTGTTCGCCGGGATGACGGTGCCGCTGGCCGCCCAACCGGCGACCGCGTCACCTCCGACCGCCACGACGGTGACCCGGCCGATCGCCGCGTCCGCCGCCGCGTTGGCCGCGCCGGACATCTCCATCACCAATGTCCAGGCGCACCTGACCCAGTTCAACGCCATCGCCACCAGCAACGGTGGCAACCGACGGGCCGGCTCGGCCGGCTACACCGCCTCGCTCAACTACGTCAAGACCAGGCTCCAGTCGGCCGGCTACACAGTCAGCGAGCAGTACTGCTCCAGCTGCCGGTACCCCTCGAACAACCTCATCGCCGAGTGGCCCGGCGGACCGGCCGACCAGGTGGTCATGTTCGGCGCGCACCTGGACGGCGTCGCGGCCGGTCCGGGCATCAACGACAACGCCACCGGCTCGTCGACCCTGCTGGAGAACGCGCTGGTCCTGGCCGCGCAGAGCCCGACAATGACCAAACGGGTGCGGTTCGCCTGGTGGACCGACGAGGAGCAGGGGCTCAACGGCTCCCGGTTCTACGTCAACTCGCTCAGCGCCACCCAGCGCGGCTACATCAAGGGTTACTACAACTTCGACATGGTCGGCTCGACCAACGGCGGCTACTTCATCAACCGGGTCAGCTCGACCACGGCGGCGCCGCTGAAGGCGTACTGGGACTCGTTGGGCCTGCAACCGGAGGAGAACGTCGAGGGCCAGGGTCGCTCCGACGACTACTACTTCCAGCAGGCCGGCATCCCCACCTCGGGCTACGCCGCCGGCGCCAGCGCCCGCAAGACCAGCGCCCAGGCGGCCAAGTGGGGCGGCACCGCCAACTCCGCGTACGACCCCTGCTACCACCGGTCCTGCGACACCACCGCCAACGTCAGCGCCACAGTGCTCAACCGGGCGGCCGACGGTGTCGCGTACGCGCTGTGGCAGCTCGCCGTGGGCGGCGGCACCCCGACCTGCACCGGCGGCCAGGTGGTCGCAAACGGTGGCTTCGAGAGCGGCAGCACGCCGTGGACCGCGTCCTCCGGCGTGATCACCAACGCCAGCGGCCAGCCGGCCCGGACCGGGTCGTACAAGGCGTGGCTCAACGGGTTCGGCAGCACCCGCAGCGAGAGCCTGTCGCAGTCGGTGACAGTGCCGGCCGGCTGCGCCACGTACACGCTGTCGTTCTGGCTGCACATCGACACCGCCGAGACCACCAGCTCCACGGCGTACGACCGGCTCACCGTGCAGGCGGGCTCGACCACCCTCGCGACGTACTCGAATCTCAACGCCGCGACCGGTTACGTGCAGCGCAGCCTCAACGTGGCCGCGTTCGCCGGGCAGACGGTGACGCTGCGGTTCACCGGCACCGAGGACTCGTCGTTGCAGACCACCTTCGTGATCGACGACGTGACGTTGCAGGCGAGCTGACCGCGTACCCGACAAAGGGCCGCCACCGGTTCTCTCCGGTGGCGGCCCGTCGCGTCGTGGGTCAGGGGAGCTGTGGGTAGAGCGCGGCGACGCCGCCGGCCAGTCCGGCCTGCACCTGTCGGCTGAGGTCGTCGGCGAGGATCTCGTACGCGTCGGCCTCGACGCCGTCGACACCGATGCGGGCGATCGCCGCCGGGTCGGACTTCGGGCCGGTGATGTCCGCGGCCATGTCGGTGTCCAGGTATCCGACGTGCAGGCCGGCGACCCGGACGCCCCGGTCGGCCAGTTGGACGCGCAGCACGTTGGTCATCGCCCACTCGGCGGACTTGGCGGCGCTGTAGGCCGCGTGGGTCGGGGAGCCGAACCAGGACAGGACGGAGAGCACGTTGAGGATCGTTCCGCCGCCGTTGCCGGTGATGACCGGCGCGAACGCCCGGATCGTCGAGAGGGTGCCGATGTAGTGGGTCTCCAACTCCAGCCGGACGAGGGCCAGGTCGCCGTCGAGAAGGTCGGTCCGGGTGTCGATGCCCGCGTTGTTGATCAGCAGGTTCACGCCGCCGGCCAGCTCGGCGGCGGCGGCCACCGAGGCGGGATCGGTGATGTCGAGGCGGACCGGTGTCACGCCGGGGAGGTCGACGCTGTCGGGGTTGCGGGCGCCGGCGTAGACGGTGGCGCCCCGGGCGAGGAGTTCGGCGGCGAGGTGCCGGCCGAGGCCACGGTTGGCGCCGGTGACGAGGGCGGTGCTTCCAGCGATCTTCATGGCCGTCACGCTATCCGACCTGACTTCTGTTAAGCAAAGTCAGCTACGTCACGGGGGTGGACGACCGGATCGGGAATACGACCCGGACGCGCCCACACCCCGACCGGTGACGACTCGTATCCTTTCCGCGAACCTTCGTACGAGCCGAGATGGGAGACGGTGTGAGCAACCAGGCCGAAACGTTGGAATTCCAGGCCGAGGCGCGTCAGCTCCTCCAGTTGGTGGTCCACTCGATCTATTCGAACAAGGACGTCTTCCTGCGGGAACTCATCTCGAACGCGTCCGACGCACTGGACAAGCTCCGGCTGGCCACCCTCGTCGACAAGGACCTCGTCGCCGACACCGACGACCTGCACGTCGCCCTGGAGATCGACCGCAACGCCCGCACCCTCACCGTGCGCGACAACGGCATCGGAATGACCCGCGACGAGGTCGTCCAGCTGATCGGCACGATCGCCAAGTCGGGCACCGCCGAGCTGCTGCGCCAACTACGCGAGTCCGCCGACGCCCACGCCAAGCAGGACCTCATCGGCCAGTTCGGCGTCGGCTTCTACGCCGCGTTCATGGTCGCCGACCGGGTCACCCTGCTGACCCGCAAGGCCGGGGAGACCGGCGGCACCCGCTGGGAGTCCACCGGCGAGGGCACCTACTCGATCGAGGCGGTCGACGAGGCGCCGCAGGGCACCACTGTGACGCTGCACCTCAAGCCGGCCGACACCGAGGACAACCTGCACGACTACACCGCCGAGTGGACCGTCCGCGAGATCGTCAAGCGCTACTCCGACTTCATCGCCTGGCCGATCCGGATGAGCGTCGAACGCCCCGGCGCCGACGGTGAGCCCACCACCCGCGAGGTGCAGACCCTCAACTCGATGAAGGCGCTCTGGGCGCGGCCCCGCGACGAGGTCGACGCCGCCGAGTACAACGAGTTCTACAAGCACGTCAGCCACGACTGGGCCGACCCGCTCGAGGTCGTACACATGAAGGGCGAGGGCACCTTCGAGTACGAGGCGCTGCTCTTCCTGCCCAGCCACGCCCCACTGGACCTGTTCTCCCCGCAGGGCCGCCGAGGCGTCCAGCTCTACGTCAAGCGCGTCTTCATCATGGACGACTGCGAGGCGCTGGTCCCGACCTACCTGCGCTTCGTCAAGGGCGTGGTCGACGCGCACGACCTGTCGCTGAACATCTCCCGGGAGATCCTCCAGCAGGACCGGCAGATCCAGATCGTCCGCCGCCGCCTGGTCAAGAAGGTCCTCGCCACTGTCAAGGACCTCAAGGCCAACCACGCCGAGCGCTACCGCACCTTCTGGACCGAGTTCGGCGCGGTGGTCAAGGAAGGGCTGATCGACGACACCGACAACCGGGACACCCTGCTGGACGTCCTGTCGGTGGCCTCCACCAACGACCCGGCCGAGCCCACCGACCTGGCCGGCTACGTGTCGCGGATGAAGGACGGCCAGAGCGACATCTGGTACGCCACCGGCGAGTCCCGGGCCGCCATCGAGAACTCCCCGCACCTGGAGGCGTTCCGGGCCAAGGGGCACGAGGTGCTGCTGCTCACCGACCAGGTCGACGAGGTGTGGGTCGAGCGGGTCGGCACGTACGACGGTCGGCCACTGCGCTCGATCGCCAAGGGCGAGATCGACCTGGACACCGACGAGGAGAAGCAGCAGGCCGAGGCCGAGCGCGAGCAGCAGCGACAGGAGTTCGCCGGGCTGCTCGACTGGCTGGGGACCACGCTCACGGACAGCGTCCGGGAGGTCCGCCTGTCGTCGCGGCTGACGACCTCACCGGCCTGCGTCGTCGGCGACGCCCACGACCTCACTCCAACCCTGGAGAAGATGTACCGGGCGATGGGGCACGAGATCCCCGCGACCAAGCGGATCCTGGAGATCAACCCCGGTCACCCGCTGGTTTCGGGGCTGCGCAAGGCCCACGAGCAGGGCAGCGACAGCGCCGCCCTGACCGAGACCGCCGAGCTGCTCTACGGCCTGGCGGTGCTCGCCGAGGGCGGTGAGCTGACCGACCCGGCCCGTTTCACCCGGACGCTCGCCGACCGGCTGGCGCGCACCCTGTAGGCGGACCGGGCCTGGCTCCGCCACGACAGCTGAACGCTCGGCCGGACAACCGGCCGAGCGTTCGCCTGCGTGGTGCGGATCAGTTCAGGGTCTGGTGGCCCGTCACGCCGCGGAGGCGGTCTTCGACCCTCGGTGCGACGCCAACGGGCCGGCGTTCCAACCCCAGCGGGGGGCCGGTACCGCCGGGTCGCGACGCCCATCCGTGTCGGCGTCGTCGCTGTCGGTCCCGTCGATGGTCAGCTCGACCGAGGCGGGAGTGCTGCGCGCCAGTCGCAGTGAGTGCTCGGCGCCGGTCCGTGCCGCGCACGGCCAGGACTGTCCGGCGCACTGGAGATTGCGGCACTGGCCCTCGTCGTCCGGCTCGTGTGCGCTCAGCACGTCGATCGCCAACTGCCACAGCAGCGGGTCGGTCACGTCGTGCGGGCGCTCGGCGGTGCGACTCGGTCGGTTGCTGGTGTCGTCGGACATGGTGGGCCCCCCTCGTCAGGCTGTACCCCACAAGGGTCACCCGTCAGCCGCCGGCTAAACCGCCGACCTGCTGTGATGTGTCTCTGATCGCAGCTCGACCGCGGACGCCGCACGCTTATCGGTCAGTCCGGCAGAAGCGGCATCTCCACGCCAGGCTCCCGGCCGAGCAACACCGCCCGCGTGAGCGCCGCTGATCCGAACCGGTCGCGGACCGCGTCGACCGCAGCGTCCAAATCGGACCCGGGATCCGGCTGGAACGGCAGCTCAGGTTGGACCGGGTTGTCGTCGAGATTGCCCACGGAGACACCGATCAGTGTGACGCCACGGCGATCGATCTCGGGCAGCGCCGCGCGGAGCAGCGCACGCGCGGCGGCGAGCAGCAGCGTCGTGTCCGCCGTCGCCTTGCCCACCGTGTGCGAGCGGGTCGCCCGCGTGTAGTCGCCGAAGCGCAGCCGCAACATCACGGTGCGGCCGGCCCGCCCGGCCGTCCGCATCCGCCGGCTGACCCGGTCGACCAGGCCGGCGAGGATGGCGTCCAGCTCCGTCGAGGCATGCGGGGTACGACTCAGCGCGTGCTGCGCGCCCATCGAACCGCGCCGCCGCCCCACCTGCACCGCCCGGGGGTCGCGATTGTGCGCCAGCGCGTGCAGGTGCCGCCCGGCCCCCGCACCGAGCAGCGACACCAGCGCCGCCTCACCGAGGCGGGCCACCTCCCCGACGGTACGGATCCGGCGTTCCCGCAGCTTGGCGGCCGTGACCGGGCCGACGCCCCAGAGCCGCTCCACCGGCAGCGGGTGCAGGAACGCCAGCTCGGCGTCCGGCGCGACCACCAGCAGGCCGTCCGGTTTCGCCACCCCGCTGGCGACCTTGGCCAGGAACTTCGTGCGGGCCACCCCCACCGTGATCGGCAGATGGACCCGGTCGCGGACCTCCCGGCGCAGTCGTTCGGCGATCTCGGCAGGTGGCCCGACCAGCCGCCGCAGCCCACCCACGTCGAGGAACGCCTCGTCGATGGAGAGTCCCTCGACCAGCGGTGTGGTCTGCCGGAAGATCTCGAAGACCGCGCGGCTCGCCGCCGTGTACGCCGACATTCGCGGCGGCACGACGATCGCGTCCGGGCAGAGCCTTCGCGCCTGGTGGCCGCCCATCGCGCTGCGGACGCCGCGCGCCTTCGCCTCGTAGCTGGCCGCGAGCACCACGCCGCCACCGACGATCACCGGCCGCCCGCGCAGGCGCGGGTCGTCGCGCTGCTCGACCGACGCGTAGAACGCGTCCAGGTCGGCGTGCAGGATGCTGGCGCCGGGCGACACGTACACATGTTCGCATGACGCCCGGCGAGTGCGGCAGTGAGCTGGGCGAACGCCCGGTCAGTCGAGGCAGAACTCGTTGCCCTCGGGGTCGGCCATGATGAGATGACCGGCGCCCAACGGGGGAGTGGGCTCGTGCCGACTGAGCCGCCTGGCGCCGTGCGAGACGAGCCGTTCGGCTTCGGCCTCCAGGGCCGCCATCCGCTCGTCACCCTCCAGCCCGGGGGCCGCGCGTACGTCGAGGTGGACGCGGTTCTTCACCTGCTTGTGCTCCGGCACCCGCTGGAAGAACAGCCGTGGTCGCGAGCCTTCGGGGTCGACCACCGCCGACGCGTCGTTGCGGTTCTCCGGCGGCACACCCATCGCCTCCAGTGCCTGGTCCCAGGACTCGAAGTCTCCGGGTGGGGCCTGCACCTGGTAGCCGAGCGCCTCGGCCCAGAACGTGGCCAACCTGGCCGGGTCGGCGCAGTCGAACGTGATTTGGACGTCGCGGGTCACTGCGGATCCCTGCTTCCTCTTCTGGTCGGTCATGATCCCAGCCTCTCGCTGATAGCGGACAGGGTTGTTCCGCTATCCGTGAAACGATCGACGGGTGACCGTCGAGGCGACGACCGAGCGGGTGCTGCGCCTGCTGGCGCTGCTGCAACGACGCCTGTCCTGGACGGCCACCGAACTCGCCACCGAGTTGGGGGTCACCGGCCGGTGCGTGCGCCGCGACGTGCAGCGTCTGCGGACGCTCGGCTACCCGGTGCACGCGGTGTCGGGCGTCGGCGGCGGCTACCAACTCGGTGCGGGCACCCGGCTGCCGCCGTTGCTCCTCGACGACGAGGAGGCGATCGCCACAGCGGTGTCTCTGCGGCTCGCCTCCGGGGGCACCGTCGCCGGGGCGAGCGAGGCGGCGCTGCGGGCCCTCGCGAAGCTCGACCAGGTGATGCCGTCGCGGCTGCGCGCCGAGGTACGGGCGGTGCACGGCTCCACCGACACCCTCATCGGCCCGGTCGCCGAGATCGACGCCGAGCTGCTGGTGACACTCGCCCGCGCCTGTCGGGACGGGGTACGTGTTCGATTCCACTATCCCGGCCGGGACGCTGCTGAGCGGGAACGGACGGTCGAGCCGATCCGGATGGTCACGACCGGCCGCCGCTGGTATCTGATGGCCTGGGACGCAGACCGCGCCGACTGGCGGACGTTCCGGCTGGACCGGATGCGGGCGGCGGTCGCGACGACCTGGCGTTTCCCGGCGCGCGAGCACCCGGATCCGGTCGCCTTCGTGCAGCGGGCCGTGACCGGTGCGCCGTACCGCTACCTCGCCCGGGTACGGGTGCACGCCCAACCGGAGCGGTTGCGGGAGGTGGTCCCGCCACAGGTGGGGCGGGTCGAGGACGACCGCGACGGATGGTCCGTGCTGGTCGTCGGCGGCGACAACCTGGACTGGCTCGCCGCGCACCTCGCCCGGCTGGATCACGAGATGGAGGTGTTGGAGCCTCCCGAGCTGCGCGAGGCCGCAGGCCGGCTCGCCCGTCGCCTCGCGGTGCTGGCCGGTGCGACGTCGGAGCCCGGCGCGCGGTGACGCAGCGTGTAGTGGCGCAGCGACACCGGGCTGCCGTCGGGAGCGGTCCAGGGTGCCGTGCTGGTGCCGACACACCGCCATCCTGTGCGCTCGTACAGCGCGGCGGCCGCGGTGCCACCGGCGGCCAACTCCAGCACCAGGTCCGTTGCGCGTTTGTCCGCCCACCGGCGGGCCCGGTCCAGCAGCGTGCTGCCCAGCGCCAATCCACGGGCTCTCGGCACCACGAAGAGACGAGCCACCTCGGCCGTCGGCCGGCCGGGCGGCCCGTCCACCTGATCGGGGATCCGATGCACCGCGACGTGTCCGACGACGGCCGCGTCGGCGTCGACGGCGACCCAGGCTCGCGCCGGGTGCGGCTCGCGCAGCCAGCGGTGCGGGTCGGCGGGCCAGTTCAGCGGGTACCCGTCGACCCGGTGAACCTCGGCGAGCGCCGCGACGCAGCCGTCCAGGTCGGTGGCGCGCCGCCGACGGACAGCGGGTCGGTTCACAGGTCGTCGAACGGGCCGGCGTAGCGGAACTCGCCCCGGATCGACTCGCGCCACGCGTGCGACGGCCGCGCCATGAAGTACTGCGGCCCCCACGGCTGCGGCGGGATAACACCCAGCTCGACGGCCGGCCGGAACCCGAAGCGCGGGTAGTAGTCGGGATGCCCGAGCAGCACCACCAGCGGTTCGTCCCGCGCGTCGGCCGCGCCGAGCACCGCGTGCATCAACGCGCTGCCGACCCCGCGCCGCTGCCAGTCGGGCAACACGCCCAGCGGCCCCAGGCCCAACGCCATCGGCGCACCGCCCACCCGGCCGCGGGTGGCCACCACGTGCCCCACCACCTGGCCGTCCGAATCGGTCGCCACCAGGGAGTACGGGGGCAGCCAG
This sequence comes from Micromonospora sp. H61, assembly GCF_018070325.1. Classification (GTDB taxonomy): domain Bacteria; phylum Actinomycetota; class Actinomycetes; order Mycobacteriales; family Micromonosporaceae; genus Micromonospora; species Micromonospora salmantinae. The sequence goes on along the minus strand of NZ_JAGPXY010000107.1, from coordinate 4,570 downwards.
CCCTCGTCGGCGCGCAGCGCGTCGACAAGGGTCGCTTCGACCGGTACGCCCTCACCGCCGTCGGCCTTGGCGAAGGCTGCGGAGTGCACCGCCCGAATGGCGTCGACGTCGGCAGGTGTCTCGCGTCTGATCAGCACCGCGCCACCATACGGGTGCCCTCGGCAGCGGCTCCACGCGTTATTCCGTCGCATGGCGTCCTCGGCCGCCCCACCCGAGGCGCTGGCGGCGATCGTCAGGATGTCCGCGGGGTGTCGCGGCAGGCCACGCGTCCAGCACCGCACCGCCGAGCAATGCCGGATCGCGCGGGCCGGTCGGTCGCTGAGCCGGGGTTGTTGCCGCATCGGCGAGGGCTGGAGGGCATGTCGCGGAAACCGGCTATACCTCTGAGTCATAAATATGACTCAGAGGTATATCGCTCAACGGCGAATGTGGCTCCCCGGTCGGAGACCAGCGGGTCAGAGCCCAGGCCCGGTCGGAGACCAGCGGGTCAGAGCCCAGGCCCGGTCGGAGAGCAGCGGGTCAGCGCCCAGGCCCGAGCTGAGGTCAGGCCCGAGCCCAGGCCGGCCAGGTTCGGGCGTTATTTCAGCCGACGGCGGTGGCGGAGGGCGGGGCGCTGCCGCCCTGGGGTGCCTCCGGGACCATCAAGCGGATGATCTCCGCCTGGTCGGCGGGCGAGGGCAGTCCCCATTCGGGTCGGTAGCCGTACACCTGGTGCAGTGGCGTGGAGCCGGTGCGGCCGTCCAGGATCTCCACGGCTTCGGTGCCGATCAGGCCGGGGTGTTCGACGCCGCAGGCCTCGGCGACCTTCGTCAGGTCCCGGCGCAGCGTCCGCAGGTAGTTGGCCGCCCGGACCGACTTCAACGTCGGGTCCAGGCCCCGGGCGAGCCACGCGTTCTGGGTGGCGACGCCGGTGGGACAGGTGTCGGTGTGGCACTTCTGCGCCTGGATGCAGCCGATCGCCAGCATCGCCTCCCGACCGACGTTGATCAGGTCACAGCCGAGCGCGAACGCCACGATCGCGTTGTCTGGCAGGCCGAGCTTGCCGCCGCCGACGAAGACCACCTGTTCGTGCAGGTCGTGCTCGGCGAAGATCTTGTACACCCGGGAGAAGCCCTGCTGGAACGGGAGCGACACGGAGTCGGTGAAAATCAGTGGTGCGGCCCCGGTGCCGCCCTCGCCGCCGTCGATCGTCACGAAGTCCACACCCCGGCCGGTGTCCCGCATCAGGGTGGCCAACTCCTGCCAGAAGCCCAGGTCACCGATCGCCGACTTGATGCCGACCGGCAGACCCGTCTCGGCGGCCAGCAACTCCACCCAGTCGAGCAGGCTGTCGCAGTCGGAGAACTCGGCGTGCCGGGACGGGCTGACGCAGTCCTGACCGGCCGGGATGCCCCGGGTGGCGGCGATCTCGGCGGACACCTTCGCCCCGGGCAGCAGCCCACCGAGGCTCGGCTTGGCGCCCTGGCTCAGCTTGATCTCCAGCGCTCGCACCGGTGCGCCGGCGACCAGGTCCTTCAACCGGTCGAGGCTGAACCGGCCGTGCTCGTCGCGGCAGCCGAAGTAGGCGGTGCCGAGTTGGAAGACCAGCTCACCGCCGTTGCGGTGGTACGGCGACAGGCCACCCTCGCCGGTGTTCTGCAGGCAGCCGGCGAGCGCCGCCCCCTTGTTGAGCGCGGTGACGGCGTTGCCGGAGAGCGAGCCGAAGCTCATCCCGGAGATGTTGACGACCGACTCCGGTCGGAACGCGCGGGCGCGACCCCGTGCCGCGCCGAGCACCTTCGCGCTGGGCAACCGCACGTCGTGCCCGGCGGTCGGTGACGACGGCGGCACGGCACGACCGAAGGTGCGGTGCTTGATGATCGGATACCCGGGGGTGTACTCGATGTCGTTGTCGGTGCCGAAACCGAAGTAGTTGTTCTCCTGCTTGGCCGACGCGTACACCCAGCGGCGCTGGTCGCGGGTGAACGGCCGCTCCTCGTTGTTGCCGGCCACGATGTACTGCCGTAGCTCCGGCCCGATCGTCTCCAACAGGTAGCGGGCCCGGCCGAGGACCGGAAAGTTGCGCAGCAGCGCGTGGTCGCGCTGGATCAGGTCCCGCGCGGCGAGGGCCGCGAGGGCGGCGGCAACAGCGGGTACGGCTCGACGGGCCCAGGTCATGCTCGGGACTCTTTCCGCCGGGGCGACGGATCAAACCGGTGAGCCGGCTGGTGGCGGTGCGGGTGCGCCCCGCACCGCCACCACGCGCTCAGCGGTGCCGGAACGATTCGCGGACCGACCCGCCGACGACAGTGCACCACGTGCTCGTGCTGAGCTTGCCGTTGCGGGGCAGCCCGTGCAGCGCCTGAAGGTCCTGCACCGCCCTCCGGGTGGCGTGGTCGTACGCCCCGGTGACGGTGACCGCGTACCCCTTGGTGGCGAGGATTTCCTGCACGGCCGTGACCGGCGCTCCGGCGGCGTGCTGGTCCAGCTCCGGCGCCAGGGTCTCCCAGGTCGGCGTGGTGAGTGTGGCGTCCACGTCCACAGCGATGCCGTTGCGGGCCTGCCAGTCCTGCACCGCCGCGACGGTCGCGGCGTCGAACGTGCCGCTGACGGTCACCGGGTAGCCCCGGTAGGCGAGCAGGTGCTGCACCACCCGGACGGAGGGGGAGTTGACGAAACGCCACAGGTCCGGCCAGCGGCGCGCTGGCACGTCACCGAGCTTGGTGCCCAGGGCGGCGTGCACCCGCCGCCGCAGCTCCGGGAACTGCCGGTAGAAGGCAGCGCCCGGGCACTCGGTGGTGCGGAAGTCCCAGTGGCCGAAGATGTCGTGCGCCTGCAGCCCGTACTGCCGGCAAATCGCGACGCAGAGCTTGACCAGCGAGTCGGTCAACGCCTTGGGTGGCGTCTCGGTGACGTAGGTGCCCTCGTTCTCGATGCCGATGGCCCGGCCGTTCTCACCCGGGCAGTGCGCCGAGATCATCTGCCGGTCGCCGGCTTCGAGGCGCTCCAGGCTGCCCCGGCGGCCCTCCAGCACGTACCCGCCACGGCTGACAGTGAAGTGCTGGCCGGTGTCGGACCAGCCGTTGCCGTCCATGTGCAGGTCCTGGCAGTCGTGGGCCAGCTTGACCGCCTGCTCGCGGGAGTAGTCGGTGACGTTCGGGAACGCCATGTGATGCACGATGATCTTGTTGGTGGCGATGGCGCTCACCGACAGCGGGTCCTTCGGCGGGCGGGCGGCCCACTCGTCACAGCTGATGATCCAGTCCAGGTCGGTGCCCGGCGCGGCCTGCGCCGCGCCCGGGAAGGCGAGTTCGCTCCCGACGACGGCGACCGTGGCGGCGCCGAGACCGGCCCGCAGCAGCGTCCGGCGATCCACTTCGGAATGGTCGACGTGCATTGCATCTCCTCCTGCGGCCGACGGCGGGGGGATGAAAAATAGCTCCAGTGGCCGCACGTACTTCGGAGAATATTGCCAAGACTCGTCCGCGCGCTAGAGGGCCGGCAGACCAGGTGATCACTTGTGTTTCCGCGCGTCGGGTCGCGGGTAGGTCCGGTGCTGACCGTTCCGGCTGCCCCACTTAAGGAATGACCAGATGAGTGACAACGTCAGCGACGCGGTGGGCGACGCTCTCCGCTCGGTGATGCTCTTCCTGCCCAAGGCCGTCGCCTTCCTGGCGATCCTGGTGGCCGGATGGCTGATCGCCAAGGCCGTACTGAAGATCGTGGAGAAGGTCCTCGAACGGGTGGGCTTCGACCGCGCCGTCGAACGCGGCGGCATCCGCCGCGCGTTGAGCCGCTCCCGGTACGACGCCAGTGACATCGTCGCGAAGCTCGTCTACTACGCGGTGCTGCTGTTCACCCTTCAGCTCGCCTTCGGCATCTGGGGCCCGAACCCGATCTCCGACCTGCTCGGCGCGGTGATCGCGTGGCTGCCCCGCGCCTTCGTCGCGATCGTCATCGTCGTGGTCGCCGCCGCCATCGCCAACGCGGTCAAGGACATCATCAGCGGCGCGCTCGGCGGCCTGTCGTACGGCCGGGTGCTGGCCACCATCGCCTCGGTGTTCATCCTCGGCCTCGGCGTCATCGCGGCGCTGAACCAGATCGGCGTGGCCACCGCGGTCACCACTCCCGTGCTGATCGCCGTGCTGGCCACTATCGGTGGCATCCTCGTCGTCGGTGTCGGCGGCGGTCTGATCCGTCCGATGCAGAGTCGTTGGGAGTCGTGGCTGACCCGCGCCGAGCAGGAGTCGCAGCTGATCGCCGAGCACGCCCAGGCGTACCGGGCCGGTCGCCGCGACGCCGAGGCCGAGGCCGCCCGCCGGTCGGCCACCACCAGCGGCGCGGAGGCCACCCAGGTGGTGACCCGGCCGGCCGACGCCGACGCCACCCAGGTGGTGACCCGGCCCACCGACCCGGAGGCCACCCAGGTCGTGCACTTCCCGGCCGACTCCGACGCCACCCAGGTGGTCACCGGCGGCACCGATCGCGCGGTGCCCGGGCAGCGCACCAGCGACGACGGTGAGACCACCACTGTCATTCCGCCGGTCGACCGGCACTGACACCAGCGGTACGGCGGCGGGGGGGGGGGGGG
>NZ_JAGPXY010000106.1 GCF_018070325.1 Micromonospora sp. H61 | reverse complement strand
GATCGACCCAGAGCATCAGCCCGGCCAGGAACCCCCACGCGGCCCAGCGCGCCAGCCGCCGGCCGGGTCGCCCGGTCGTCCGCCCGTGGGGTTCCCCGGAGCCGGCCGATCGCCGCCCCGGTCGACCAGCTCGTCGGCGCCCGGGTGGGCGCGGGCCAGCCGCAGCCCGGCGCCCAACTGGAGCCAGTGCAGACCGGTGACACCGGACAGGTCGATGCGGGCGGCCTCCGCGCAGACCGCCTCGGCCTCGTCCCACCGACCCAACGCGATGAGCGCCTCGGCCCGGTTGGAGAGCAGGTACGCCCCGGTGGAGCGGCTGATCCCCACCCGTCTCGCCTCGGCCACACCGGCCTCGGCGGCCTGCGCGGACTCGGCGTAGCGGCCCAACTCGCAGAGCATGTCCGACTCGAACACCATGGCGAGCACCAGGGTCGGCGCGTCCCCAGCCGCACGGGCAGCGGCGGCCGCCTCGCCCAGCTCGGCCAGCCCGCCGGTCAGGTCCCGCTCGCCGTGGCAGAGCAACGCGATCCGCGTCGACAGCAGGGCCACGTGTTCTCCGAGCGCCTCGGCGTCGGTGGCGGCCTCGGCTGCCACCCGGGCCGCCTTCCGCGGGTCGATCTTGACCAGGTGGGTGGCGATGTCGGCGAGCAGCCGGACCCGCTCCGCGCCGGGCGGGCCACCGGCCGCCAGCCGGTACGCCTCATCCAGCTCGCGGCTGCCGTCGCTCTTGCCGAGCAGGGCCATCAGTCGACCGCGCTGGTCCAGCAGGCGGGCGGCGCGCAGCGGCGCGGCGTCGGCGTCCACCTCGGCCAGCCCGGCCCGGGTCAGGGTGATGGCCCGGCTGAAGTCGCCTGCGGTCACCGCGGCGTCCAGGGTCTGCTCCAGCAACGCGAGGTGGTCCATGCCGAGCAGGTCGGCGGCGTCCGGCACCAGTTCCCACAACTCCAGCGCCCGCTCCAGCAGTCGGCGTTGCTCGGCGTACGCGTACCGGTCGGCGGCGGCGCACGCGGCGGCTCGTGCGGCGACGAGGGCGCGCGGGTGGTCGTGCGCGGCGTGCCAGTGGTGGGCGATCTCGGCCGGGGCCCGGCCCGCGGCGACCAGATGTGGCTGGGCCTCGATGGCGGCGGCGAAGCGGGCGTGCAGCCGGGCGTGCTCACCGGGCAACAACTCGTCGTGTACGGCCTCGCGGACCAGCGCGTGTCGGAACTCGTAGTCACCGTCCCGGTCGGCCACCACCAGCTGGGCGGCGACGGCGGCGCGTAACGCGTCCTCCAGCTCGGTTTCGGGCAGCCCGGCGACCTCGGCGAGCAGGTCGTGGGCGAAACGGGTGCCGCCGGCGGCCGCGATCCGCAACACCCGCTGCGCCGGCTCGGGCAGCCGGTCCACCCGGGCCAGCAGCAGGTCACGCAGCGTCTCGGGGAGCGCCGCGCAGCCGATCGGGTCACCGGCGACGGCCAACTCCTCGATGAAGAAGGGGTTGCCCTGGGTGCGGTCGTGAACATCGTCGACGGCGCGGGCGAGCGGCTCGGCGCCGAGCCGGTCGGCGAGGATCGCGGCGGTGCCGTCGCGGTCCAGGCGAGCCAGCTCGACCCGCTCCACACCCCGGGCCCGATCCAGCTCGGCGAGGAACGGACGCAGCGGGTGCCCTCGCTGCAACTCGTCGGTGCGGTAGGTGCAGACCAGCAGCAGCCGGCCCGGCCTCGCCGCGCGGACGAGGAAACCGATGAGGTCGCGGGTGGAACGGTCGGCCCAGTGCAGGTCTTCGATGATCAGGACCAGCGGGCGAGCATCGGCCAGCCGCTGGAACAGCTCGGCGACCAGGTCGAACAGGTAGCCGCGCGGGGCGTCGCTGAGCGGGACGGCACGCGGGGTGGTCAGCGCCGCGGAGGCGCGGCCCAGCTCCGGCAGGAGCGGGGCGAACTCCGCCTCGTAGCCGGCGAAGACCTCGGGGCCGTCGGCGCGGAGCACCGCCCGCAACGCGGCGGCGAACGGCGCGAACGGCAGACCCGCCTCGCCCAACTCCAGGCACTGGCCGACGAGCACCCGCGCCGCGCCGTCGGTGGCCCAGCCCGCGAACTCCTCCAGCAGCCGGGTCTTACCCACGCCCGCCTCGCCGCCGACGAGCACTGTGGTCGGCTCCCCGGCCCGCGCCCGGCCCAGCGCGTCCCGTAGTGCCGCGGTCTCGCGGTGGCGCCCGACGAGGACTGAGCTGGCGGCGCGTACGGTCACGTGTTCGAGCATGCCATGGCGCCCCGCCCCGCCGGCCCCGCCGATCGGCCGGTGGCCGGGCGGCGGGGTCGGATCGGGTCGAGCGGCCAGCCCGACGGGTGCCGTGGACGTGGCGGCCGCGCTGGGTGCGGCGGGCGTGGCGGCCGCGCTGGGCGCGGTCACCGGCGGGCGTCGCCGGTGCGACCAGCCTGCCTGCGCCGGCCCAACCACCCGCGGCTGACCGGACGGGACAGCGACCGGGCGAGCCGGTCCGCGGCCGCGTCGGCGCGCAGCTCGGCGGCGTGGGTACGGTGCAGGGTGAGCAGGAAATCTGCGTCGTTGCCGAACATGTCGGGCTCCTTCGTGGTGTCGTCGTCTTCTGCTGACGACTCTTCGCGCGAAGGCCCCACCCGGGCATGGGCACGGCGCCTCATCTTCCCCGCCCACAGCCTCCTTACCCGGCCGCTCGGGGCGCGTACGGCGACGTAAGGTACTCAGCTGCCCCGGCACCCGGACGCGGATCAACCGGGTCGGCGGCGACCACTAGACTCTGCGGCATGGCAAAGCCCCAGGAGAAGGTCTCGTTCGGCCAGCGGCTGAAGCAGATCGGGATGGTGTTCCAGTTCACCGCCAAGCAGGACCGGTGGTTCGCGCCGCTGGTCGCCGCCGCGGTGCTCATCCCGCTCGCCCTCACCGTGGTCGCGGTCATCCTCTGGAGCTGGATCTGGCTGCCGATCGGCATCCTGTTCGTCCTGCTCGCGGTGCTGATCGTGCTCAACCTGCGGTCCAACAAGGCGATGATGAACGCCGCCGAGGGGCAGCCCGGCGCGGCGGCGCAGATCATGGAGAACATGCGTGGCGACTGGCGGGTGACCCCGGCGGTCAGCTCGACCACCCAGATGGACATGGTCCACCTGGTGATCGGCCGCCCGGGCGTGATCCTGCTGGCCGAGGGCAACCCGCAGCGGGTGCGCGGTCTGCTCGGCCAGGAGAAGCGGCGGCTGTCCAAGGTGATCGGCTCCGCTCCCCTGCACGACTACGTGATCGGGCAGGAGGAGGGCGAGCTGCCGATCCGCAAGCTGCGGACGACGCTGCTGCGCCTGCCCCGCGCCCTCTCCGGCAAGGACGTCAACTCGCTGGACAAGCGACTCAAGGCGCTCACCGCCCGGCCACAGATGCCCAAGGGCGCGATCCCGAAGAACATGCGGCCGCCAGGCGCCTTCCGCCAGTCGCGGGGCCGCTGACCTCAGGTGTACGCGTAAAGGAGCCGGACCCCACCTGGGTCCGGCTCCTTTACGTACACCCTCATGTGCACCCGTCCCGACGCGCCGCCCGCCTCTGGCCACCCTCGCCATGATCGTGCTCGAGCCTGGATGTAGTGGCCTCGCGCGCGGCGGATGCCACCAGATCGTGGATCGAGTGCGATCTTGCGGTTCGTGCGGCCCCGGACCGGCCTAGGGAGGGGTCGGCGTCAGCCTCGGGGGGCGTCGACGATGACCGAGCCGGCGATTCGGTCGTGCAGGCCGCGCCGGTGCTCGTCCATGATCAGTGCGGGGACGACGAGGGCCAGCAGCAGGCCACGGATCAGCCCCCGGAGCACGCCGATCCGGCCACCGTCGCGCCAGCTCACACAGCGGATCTTGGTGATGTACATGCCCGGAGTCTGGGCGAACAGGCCGAGGAAGATGCCGTACTCCAGGACGAGCACCAGCACCGGCGCCCAGCCGTCGCGTACCGGGTCGGCGAAGAAGTTGGACACCAGCAGGCAGAGCACCCAGTCGATGATCAGCGCACCGAACCGCCGACCGAGGCTCGGCGCGGTGAAGGTGGGGTCGGTGGCCGGCGCTGCCGGGAGGTGCGGATTGGTCACAGCGGTCAAGGGTATCCGCGCCGGGATGAGGGCTTGCCGGGTGCCGTCGCCGCTGTGTGCCGATTCAGGCCAAAGGCATCAGATGTCATTACACTGGCACAGTCGGTACGGCGTTCCTGGCGGGCCGGAGGCGCGGACCGGGGCGTCGCTGACGCTCCGCGAGGGACGTAACACGGCAGAAACAACGGAGACACGGCCGGGCAACCCCCCGGCCCTAGCGTCGCCAGAAGCCTAGCCACCCCGTGGACGTGCCAGGAGGATGTGTGTTCGCCAATCCCGAGGAACTGCTGCGATACCTCAAGAACGAGGACGTGAAGTTCGTCGACGTTCGTTTCTGTGACCTGCCCGGCGTGATGCAGCACTTCAATCTGCCGGTCGAGTCCGTCAACGACGACCTCTTCACCGACGGCCTCGCGTTCGACGGTTCGTCGATCCGCGGTTTCCAGGCGATCCACGAGTCGGACATGCTCCTGCTCCCGGATGTCGCCACCGCGTTCATCGACCCGTTCCGCGCACAGAAGACGCTCGCGCTCAACTTCTTCATCCACGACCCGTTCACCCGCGAGGCCTACAGCCGCGACCCGCGCAACGTCGCGAAGAAGGCCGAGGCGTACCTCGCGGCCAGCGGCATCGCCGACACCGCGTACTTCGGCGCCGAGGCGGAGTTCTACATCTTCGACTCGATCCGCCACGAGACCTCGGCGCACCAGTCGTTCTACTACATCGACTCGATCGAGGGCGCCTGGAACACCGGCCGCGAAGAGCCGGGCGGCAACCGCGGCTACAAGACCGCGTACAAGGGCGGCTACTTCCCCGTCCCGCCGGTCGACCACTACGCCGACCTGCGTGACTCGATCGTGCGCCGCCTGGTCGACACCGGCTTCAACGTGGAGCGCTCGCACCACGAGGTGGGCACCGCCGGCCAGTCCGAGATCAACTACCGGTTCTCCACCCTGCTGCACGCCGGTGACCAGCTCCAGCTCTTCAAGTACATCGTGAAGAACGAGGCCTGGGCCAACGGCAAGACCGCGACGTTCATGCCCAAGCCGCTCTTCGGCGACAACGGCTCCGGCATGCACACCCACCAGAGCCTCTGGCTCAACGGTGAGCCGCTGTTCTACGACGAGACCGGCTACGCCGGCCTGTCCGACATGGCCCGCTGGTACATCGGCGGTCTGCTGCACCACGCGCCGTCGCTGCTGGCCTTCACCAACCCGACGATCAACTCGTACCGCCGTCTGGTGCCGGGCTTCGAGGCGCCGGTCAACCTGGTCTACTCGCAGCGCAACCGGTCCGCCTGCACCCGCATCCCGGTGACCGGCGCGAACCCGAAGGCCAAGCGCGTCGAGTTCCGCGTCCCGGACCCGTCGGCCAACGTCTACCTGGCCTTCTCGGCCATGATGATGGCCGGCCTCGACGGCATCAAGAGCAAGATCGAGCCGCCGACGCCGATCGACAAGGACCTCTACGACCTCCCGCCGGAGGAGTGGGGCGACGTCAAGCAGGTGCCGGGCTCGCTGTCGGCAGTGCTCGACTCGCTCGAGGCCGACCACGACTACCTGCTCGACGGCGGCGTCTTCACCCCCGACCTGATCTCCACCTGGGTCGACTGGAAGCGCGCCAACGAGGTCGACCCGGTGCGTCTGCGCCCGACCCCGCACGAGTTCGCCATGTACTACGACTGCTGAGCAGTCAGACGCACGACGACTGCTGAGCAGTCGCTGGAACACCGGCCGGGCCGGCTCAACCTCATGATCAACGACGGCGGGCGGTGCGGGTGGTGCGGACGAGCACGGTCAGGAGCAGGGCGGTCATCGCCAGGGCACCGGGCGCCTTGGTGACGCGGGCCAGGTTGGTGCCGTCGGGCAGGGCGAGGAAGGCTGCCGCTGCGGTGGGCAGCACGAACCAGGTCGTGCGGGCGGCGGTGAGCGCCAGCAGCGCCAGCGGCCAGGTCGCGTACCAGGGGTGGAAGACCGGGGACAGGACGACGGTGGCGACCAGCGCCAACGCCGCGCCGTGCAGCGCCACCCGGGACCGCGCCACCCGAGGACACCCAGCCTCCTCGTTCAGCCCGCGCAGGGTCTGCCAGGCCCGCCACCAGAGCACCAGCAGCACCCCGACGAGCAGCAGCAGCGCGACCGCCCGGACAACAGGCACCGCCTGCGGGTCCCGGCCGACCAGCGCGCCGGTGTAGTCCACCACGAAGCCCACGGCGGTGGATGGTGACGTCCACTGCTCCGAGTCGCCGCTGTGGGTCAGCCCGCCCACCCAGCCGAAGCCGAGGCCGGACACCGCCGAGGTGACCAGCAGCGCGGCGAGCAGCCCTCCGGCCAACCAACCAGCGTGGCGCAGCAACGCCCGGACGGTGTACCGGTCGGGCATCCCGGCCAGCACGGCGAACGGCACCACCACCACGGCGCTGGCCTTCACAGTGACCGCCAGCCCGAGCAGCGCTCCGGCCAGCAGCAGCGCCGCCGGCCGACCTGGTCGACGGACCACGACCAGCAGTCCACCCAGCAGCAGGCCCAGCATCACGGCGTCGTTGTGCGCGCCGGCCACCAGGTGTACACCGACCAGCGGACCGGCCAACGCCAACCAGACCGCCCGCCGGGCCGGCACCCCGGCCGCCCGCGCCAGAGCGGGCAGGCAGAGCGCTGCCAGCAGCAGCCCCGCAACGGCGATCACGCGCAGCGCCACGATGGTCCCGGTGAGCCCGCCGCCGAGGCCGACGGCGAGGGCCGCGAGCAGGACGAACACCGGCCCGTACGGTGCCGGGGTGTCCCGCCAGATCGGCGCCACCGTATCCAGCCAGGGGCAACCCGCCGCCGCCACCCCCACCGTGTACGGGTCGACGCCGTGCGCGTACGTCCAGCCCTGGCAGGCGTACGAGTAGACGTCCCGGCTGCCCAGCGGCGGCGCGAGCAGCAGCGGTAGCGCCCACAGCCCGGCAGTGACGTACGCCCAACGGGTCGACGGCGCGCCCTCGCGCAGTGACCACCACGCCCCGACCAGCAGCACGGTGCCGATCAGCCAGCAGCTCAGCGTCGCCGGGCCGTTCGGGGTTCGCCAGATCGACGCGGGTGTCACGCCCAGCGGGGCGTCGGGCAGTGCCCCGCCGAGGTATCCGGCCACGGCGAGCAGGACCGCGCCGGCCAGGCCCGCGTACCGGGCACCCAATGACGCCAACGACACAGGCGGCGGCGGAACAGGCGGGCCGGGAGCGGTCACCGGCGCACCTTCCCTCAATCGGCGGCGACCGGCTGACGGGCCGCCCGAGCCGACCGTACCAACCGGATGACCAGCACGATCACCAACAGCGTCATCAGCGGCGCACCGACCGTCTTGGTGTACCTGGGCAACCCGGTGCCGTCGGGCAGCACCAGGAACGACGCGACCAGGGCGACGACTGTGAACCATCTGGTGCGCTGGGCGGTGGCCGCCAGCACGAACAGCGGCCAGGTCCAGTACCAGGGGTGTACGACGGGGGCGAGCGCGACGGTGAGGGCGAGCGCGAGGCCGGCGTGGTACAGCGGGTCGCGGGTGCGGGCCCGCCACCAGAGCCAGACGAGCAGGACGGCCAGGAGGACCACGGCGATCCCGCGGGTGACCGGCAGCGCGTCGATGTGGCCGCCGAACAGCGCCGCGACGTACCCGACCGTCTGCCCCACCGCGGTCGGCGGGGACGTCCAGGCGATGGCGGCGCCACCCTGGGACAGCCCGCCGATCCAACCGAAGTCCAGCCCACCGGCGACTGTCACGCCGACCACGCTGGCGACCGCGCCGCCGACGACCCAGCCGCCGTCGCGGATCAGCGTGCGGATCCGGTACGGCCCGGCGGTGGCCGCCAGTGCGGCGAACGGCACCACCACCACGGCGGTCACCTTGATCGCCACCGCGACTCCGAGGAGCAGGCCGCCGACCAGCAGCATTCCGCGCCGACCCGGGTGCGCCGCCACCACGGCCAGCCCACCGACCAACGCGGCGAGCATCAGCACGTCGTTGTGGGGGCCACCGATCAGGTGCGCGGCGACCAGCGGGGAACCCAACGCCAGCCACACCGCCCGCTTCGCCGGCACACCGGCCCGACGCGCCAGCGCCGGCAGGGCCCACGCGGTGAGGACCACGCCGACCAGCGACAGCGCACGGAACAGCACGATGCTGGCGGTCAGCGAACCGGTGGCCTTCACCACGGCGCCCGCGATGAGCACGAACAGCGGCCCGTACGGCGCCGGGGTGTCGCGCCAGATGACCGAGACCGTGTCCAGCCAGGGGCAGGGCAGCGCGGAGACGCCCTGCTCGTACGGGCTGATGCCGCCGACGAAGCTGGCGCCCTGGCAGGCGTACGCGTACACGTCCCGGCTGCCGAAGGGCGGTGCGATCAGCAACGGCAGCAGCCAGAGCCCGACGGTGACCAGGGCCCACCGCGTCGAGGGTCCCCCGTCGCGCAGCGCCCACCAGGCGTACGCCATCAGGCCGGTGCCGACCAGCCAGGCGGCGAGGATCAGTGGGCCGTTGGGCCCCTGCCAGATGCTGACCGGGGTGCTGCGCAGGGGGCCGCTGGGAAACGCGCCGCCGAGGAAAGCGGAGAGCGCGAGCAGCATTGAGCCGGCCAGGCCGGTCCGGCGCGCGAGGTGGGAAGGCACGCCGGACATGCTGCCAGCCCGTCGGTGGAAGGCCGACGGCAGGCACGGTCAGCAGTGGCGCGCCGGTGCCAGCCCACTGAAGATCGAGTAGTCGCCGGCGGCGCGGACCCGCACCTCGGTCCACCCGTCCGCGCCCGGTCGCAGACAGCCGTCCGGGCCGCTCACCGTGAGCCAGCGCGACCAGCGCACCCGGACCGGCACGTCCCCGGGCGTGGCGGTCAGGCGAACCGCGCCGCGGTCGGCGGCGACCAGTTGACCCGGCGCACCGACCAGCGGGGTCGGATCGACCACTGCGTACATCCGCCAGGTCGGGTCACGCCAGACCTCCCGCAGGTACGGCAGGCCGGCGCGGATCAGCGCGGCCTCGTCGCGGCCCCACCGGTCGGCGGGTGCGTCCGGGGCGAGCACCACGTAGCTCACCGCCTCGTGCCGTAACCACTGCTCGTACGTCTGCGCGTTCAGGTTGCCGTCGTAGAACAGCGCGTTGCGGTCGCTGTCGACCTGGCGTTCCCAACCTCGGGCCAGTGGCACTGTCGGCGGCAGGTACGCGGACTCCCAGTGGTCGCGCAGCGGCACCACCTCGACCCGTCCGGCCGGCTGCCGCCGGTCGAGTTCGGCGACGAGCGGTTGGTAGAAGCCTTCGGCGCTCTCCGGTGCGCCGGCCCGGGTCACGTCGCTCGTCATCACCGGGGACTGCCACCAGACGGTCGCGGCGAGCAGCCCGGCCAGCCACGGCCCCGGCAACGCGGCGTACCCGGCCAGCACGGGCAGGGCGAACAGCATCGGCAGCCGTAGCGCGTTGGAACCGATCGGGCTGGGCACGTAGTACGCCCCGATCAGGAGCAGCACGGTGAGCGCCGCGCCGACGCGCAGCACCCGGCGGCGACGCGGCAGCACGACCGCCACCAGCACCGCGAGCGCGACGTTGATGCGCATCGACTCGGCCGAGTACGGCTGGGTTCCGCCGTTGCCGAAGACGAACGCCATCGGGGCGAGCGTGACGGCGGGTGCCACGGCCAGGACGAACCCCTCGGCCAGTGGTCGCTCGGCTCGCCAGCCTCCGGGCAGCGGGCGGCCCGGCCCGTCACCGGTGCGCAGGGCGCCCAGCAGCAGCGCCGCGCCGGCCAGCCCGGTGAACAGGCCGGCGACCGGGCTGGCCGCCGTCGCCAGGGCGGCGCAGACGGCGGCGAGCGTCAACCGGAGCCAACGCGGCGGGCGTTCCACGCTGACCGCGCAGAGCGCCAGCAGCCCGAACGCCAGCCCGACCGCGAAGGTGATCCGACCACTCGCCAGGTTGCCGACCAGCACCACAGCGCCGAGGACGCCGGCCAGCAGCGGTCGGCGGGCCCGGTTGCGGGTGAACAGCCAACCCAGCGCGGCCGCGCCGACCACGGCGGCGACCGCCCCCAGCGGACGCACCCCGATCAGCGCGCCCAACCTGGCCGTGAAGAGGCTGTAGCCGTACTGGTTGACGCCGCCGTACCAGCCGAAGTCGACCGGCGCGGCCCCGTACCGCTCGGTGAACCCGGCACGGGCCACCTGGGCGGCGAGGTCGGTGCCCATCGGCGGCGCGAGGAGGAACGCGACGGCGAGCAGCACCGCCACAGCGGTCGCCGCCGTCCAGCCCGCGACGCTCCGCCCGGTTGGGGGCGGCGACGCGTCAGGCATCGAGGACCCGTTCGGCGGCGGCGCGGGAGCGGCGGCCGGTGCGCAGGTACTCGTCGAGGAACTCCCCCGGGTCGTCTCGGCCGAGCAGCCGGGCCACCCCGGCCAACTCCACCCCGTGCCGGGGCAGTTGGTCGCCGGCCCGGCCCCGGACCAGCATCAACGCGTTGCGGACCTGCGCGGCCAGGGCCCAACCGGCGGCCATCTCCGCGGCGTCCGCCGGGTCGATCAGGCCGGCCCGCTCGGCCGCCGCGAGGGCGTCGAGGGTACGCGTGCCGCGCAGCGCCGGGTTCGCGCCGGCGTGCCGGAGCTGGACGAGTTGCACCGCCCACTCCACGTCGGCGAGCCCACCGCGCCCCAGCTTGGTGTGGGTGGCCGGGTCGGCGCCACGGGGCAGCCGTTCGGTCTCCACCCGGGCCTTGATTCGCCGGATCTCGACGACCTGCTCGCGGGTCAGCCCGTCGGCCGGGTAGCGCACCGGCTCGATCATCGCCTCGAACTCGGCGCCCAGGTCGGCGTCGCCGCAGACGAACCGGGCGCGCAGCAGTGCCTGCGCCTCCCACACCCGCGACCAGCGGGCGTAGTACTGCGCGTACGCGGCGAGGCTGCGTACCAGCGGACCCTGGCGGCCCTCCGGTCGCAGGTCGGCGTCGACGCCCAGCGGCGGGTCGGGGGCGGGTACGCCGAGCAGCCGGCGCAGTTCCTCGGCGACGGCGTGCGCGGCGGCGCTGGCGGCGCTCTCGCTGGTGCCCGGCGGCGGGTCGTAGACGAAGAGCACGTCGGCGTCGGAGAGGTAGTTCGACTCGTACCCGCCGAGTCGGCCCATGCCGATCACCGCGAACCGTAGCCCTGCCGGTGCCGGCTGGCTGGCCTGGGCGGCCCGCAGCGCGGCGGCCAGGGTGGCGTCGGTGACGTCGGCGAGCGCCGTACCGACCTCGGTGATGTCGGACAGCCCGCGGGCGGGCCGGTTCGCGCCGTCGGGCCTGGTGGGGCTGGGCGCGAGCGCGCCGGCCCGGCAGAGCACGTCGGCGCAGGCCACCCGGACCAGCTCGCGACGTCGCAGCGCGCGCACCGCGCTTGTCGCCTCGACCGGGTCGGTGTGTCGGGCCGCCGCCGCCAGGAACCCCTCCCGCAGCACCTCGGGCGCGCGTGGCGTCAGCTCGTTCTCCTCGGCCAGCAGGCGCAGCGCCTCCGGGTCGCGGGCGAGCAGGTCGGCGACGTACCGGGACAGCGCGAGGACCCGGGCCAGCCGACGGGCGACCGGGCCGCCGTCGCGCAGCAGCCGCAGATACCAGGGGGTGCTGCCCAGCTTGTCGGAGACCTTGCGGTAGTTGAGCAGCCCCCGGTCGGGCTCCGGCGCGTCGGCGAACTCGCTGAGCAGCACCGGCAGCAGGGTGCGCTGGATGGCCGCCGTGCGGCTCACCCCGCCGGTGAGCGCCTGCAGGTGGCGCAGCGCGCCGGCCGGGTCGGCGAAGCCGAGGATCTCCAGGCGGTTCCTGGCCGCCTCCGGGGTGAGCCGCAACCCGTCCGCCGGCACCCGGGCCACCGACTCCAGCAACGGCCGGTAGAGCAGTTTGGCGTGCAGTCTGCGTACCTCGGTGGCGTGGGTGACCCACTCGGCCCGGAAGCTCTCCACGGCGCTGCGCCCCGGCGCGGCCGTGAAACCCAGCGCGGCGGCGAGCCAGCGCAGCGCGCCCGGCTCGGCGGGCACCGTATGCGTACGACGCAGGCCCTGGAGTTGCAGCCGGTGCTCGACGCTGCGCAGGAAGCGGTAGCCGCGCAGCAGGGCCTCGCCGTCGGCCCGACCGACGTAACCGCCGGCGACGAGCGCGCGCAACGCCGGGATGGTGCCGGGCGGGCGCAGCGACTCGTCGCCGCGACCGTGCACGAGTTGCAGCAACTGGACGGCGAACTCGATGTCGCGCAGCCCGCCCGGACCGCGCTTGATCTCGCGCTCCAGCTCCTTCGGCGGGATGTGGTCGATGATCCGGCGGCGCATGGCGCGGACGTCCTCGACCGCCTCGGGCCGCTCGGCCGCCCGCCAGACCAGCGGCGCGAGCTGGTCGATCCACTCCTGGGCCAGCGGCAGGTCCCCGGCGGCCGGGCGGGCCTTGAGCAGCGCCTGGAACTCCCAGGTGCGCGCCCACCGCCGGTAGTAGGCCAGGTGGCTGGCGAGGGTCCGCACCAGCGGGCCGCGGCTGCCCTCGGGGCGCAGCGCGGCGTCCACCGGCCAGGCGACCAGCCCACAGATGTAGATCAACCGGGTCGCCACCAGGGTCGCGGCGGACAGGTCGGCATCCTCGGCGGCGACGAAGATGACGTCCACGTCGGAGACGTAGTTCAGCTCGCCGCCGCCGCACTTGCCCATCGCCACGACCGCGAGCCGGGGCCGCTCGGTCCCCTCCGCCAGCTCCGCGACAGCGATCTCGTACGCCGCGGAGAGCGTCGCGTCGGCCAGCGCGGAGAGCGCCGCCATCGTCTGTTCCAGGCCGCGACCGCCGGTCAGGTCGGCCGCCGCGATCCGCAGCAACGCCAGGCGGTACGCGGTCCGCAGCGCCGCCACCGCGTTGCCGCCGTCGGCCGGTTCCAGCCGCCCCTCGGCGGTCGGGGCGAGCCCGTCCGGGGCGGTCCGCAGCGCCTGGTAGTGCTCGGGGTGGGCCACCAGGTGGTCGCCGAGCGCCGCCGACGCGCCGAGCACCGCGATCAGCCGCCGCCGTAGCCCGGGGTCGTTGTGCAGGTCCGCGAGCAGCGGCGATGCGGCACCGCCGTCGGTGGTGCGACCCTCGGCCTCCACGATGCGGTGCAGTTGGCGCAGCGCCAGGTCCGGGTCGGCGGCCCGGGACAGCGCGGCGAGCAACTCCGCGGCGGCCTCGTCGACCGGCTCCTGCTCGGCCGGCTGCCACAGCCGCAGCCCCTCCGGGCCGAGCAGGTCCGCGGCGCGCGCGCCGCCGTCGCCTTCGGCGGTGCCGAAGCCGTACCGGGCGAGCCGGCCCGGTGCCCTGGTCGGCCGGCTCATCAGTGCCCGAGCAGCGGCAGGCCGCGCCGCATCGTGCTGTCGTCCAACTCGCCGAGGGCCAACGCGGCGAACCGGGCGGCGAACGGCTGCCAGACCTCCTCGACGTCGGGCAGCACCGAGGCGCAGGCCGCGACCACCAGCTCCGGGTCGTAGCCCAGCTCGGCGAGTTGGGTCGAGTCGGTGGCCCAGTCGGCGATCATCGCGGCGTCGCACTCGATGTGGAACTGCAACCCCCACGCCCGGTCACCGAGGCGGAACGCCTGATGCGGGTAGCGGGTGGACGCGGCCAGCAGGGTCGCGCCCCGAGGCAGCTCGGTGATCTCGTCGGAGTGCCACTGGAGCACGTCCGGGATCAGCGGCACGTACCGGAACAACGGGTCGTTCTCGGCGGCGTCGCGCCGGCCGACCACGCCGGGGCCGATCTCCGGCCCGGACGGGCTGCGCTCCACCAACCCGGCGTGCGCGGTGGCGAGCAGCTGCGCGCCCAGGCAGACCGCCAGGGTCGGCACCCGGTACCGGACCGCCTTGCGCAGCAGGCCCTCCACGGCGGGAAACCAGTGCGCGCCGGGCGAGCCGTCCGGCAACGGGTACGCCTGTTGGTCGCCGCCGAGCACCACCAGCGCCGCGTACCCCTCCAGGTCGGCGGGGAGTTCGTCGCCGGCGTGCGGGCGCACCACCCACAGCTCCAGCCCAGCCTCGGTCAGCCACTCACCCAGCCGGCGCGCGTCGTCCGTCGGGTCGTTCTCGATCACCAGCGCGGTTGCCACCCGTCGAGGCTAGCCGGTACGCCCCACGGCACCACGCCCCGGCACGGGCCGCGCTTCCTCCCGCCGCCCGTGCACGGGTCCCGACCACGGCGGGGTGATTAGGCTCTGCGGTTGTGATCAGCGAGGACACCCCAGCCGTACGCCCGCCCGTGCTGCGCCCGGGTGACACGGTGCTGCTGGTGTCGCCGTCCGGGCCGACCTCGCCGGAGCGGGTGGCCCGGGGCATGGAACTGCTCACCGGCTGGGGCCTGCGCCCGGTGCCGGCGCCGAACGCGTACGCCCGCCACGGCTACCTCGCGGGCACCGACGACCTGCGCGCCGCCGACCTGAACGCGGCCTTCGCCGACCCGGACGTGCGAGGGGTGATCTGCACTCGCGGCGGCTACGGCGCCCAACGGATCGTGGACGCCATCGACATGGCCGCCGTCCGCCGCGACCCGAAGGTGGTGGCCGGCTTCTCGGACATCACCGCGTTGCAGTTCGCGCTGTGGCGGGGCGCCCGCCTGGCCGGAGTGCACGGCCCCGGGGCAGCCTGGCGCGACGAGCGGACGCCGCTGCGCTCCGCCGAATCCCTGCACGCGGCGCTGATGACCACCGAACCGGTGTCGATCACCGCGGTCCCCACCGAGGAGACCTTCGGCGTACGCGTCCCGGGTCGCGCCACCGGCACCCTGCTCGGCGGCAACCTGTGCATGATCGCCGCGTCGATCGGCACGCCCGACCTGCCCGACCTGACCGGTGCGGTGCTGTTGATCGAGGACGTGCAGGAACCCCCGTACAAGGTCGACCGGATGCTCACCCACCTGCGCCGGGCCGGCGCGCTGGACAGACTGGCCGGGGTGGCTGTCGGGCAGTTCACCGACTGCGGCGACGGCTGGGACACCACAATCGTCGACGTACTCACCGAACGCCTGGGCGACCTGGGCGTACCGGTCCTCGGCGGCCTCCCCATCGGCCACGGCCCCAACCAGCTCACAGTCCCGGTTGGCACAACCGCCACCCTCGACACCACCAC